>CAJTTT010000007.1:82501-85992 GCA_910579285.1 uncultured Lachnospiraceae bacterium
AACCCCCAAATCAATCTTGACTTGGAGGCATTATTCGACCACATTTATTCATTATAACTAGAAAAATGATATATCTTTGTCCTATTCAATATCTTTCCCCAGTTCATCAAATCTTTGATAACACGCAAAACATAGACTTCCTGTTTTTCGCTATTGATAATATAAAAAATCAGATATGACTCATAAACCTTTTTATGTATGATATATCCACGATACTTAATTCCGGAATCTGAAAACTTTAGAGGAAAATCTCCCATATTTTTCACTTCCCGGTTTAGATTATGATATAATTTCTCGGCGGCATCCGGATTGCACAGTTCTGTATAAATATACTGTACAAGTCCAAAAATATCAGCTATCGCCTCATCTGCAATCAGCACCCTATAATTCATTGTTCATTCTTTCCCTGATAATCTGGAACGCCTCATCTACTGTATGCATCCTGCCCGCTTTCATATCATCGATTCCTTTATCAAGATAAGAAAATAGAGTTTCCATTGCAATTTTCTCATTTACTTCATTTGTTGTCTTAACTGCAACTTCCATATCACTCATCTCCCTTCGTATATACGAATATTATATCCGATTTTACCAAAAAAGTATACTCTCAAATCTTATCTTCTAAATTTTCCATCTGTCTTCAATATTTCTTCAAAAATGTGCATCCCTCTTTATGATACTCATATACTTCCATTTCTCCCTGCACATAAATTGCATCTTCTGGATTAAAAAGCGTAAGGCATTTTCCTTTTAGTCCTGCTAACTCCATTCTTGTGCTTCTATATGCAACTCCTCCAAAGCCCTTATTGATCAGATATTTACTAAATACCCTAAAAGGGACATATGCCTCTAATGCAGGATCATCCTCTTTATCTACTGCATAAAAAATAGAATCACATATATTTCCAATCAGTATTTTTGATAGTTGTAGCTGAATTTTGCTATTCATCTTACTGTCTATCCCAAGTTTCTTTTCTATCCGGCTCAGTTCTTTTTTGAATCCTTCCATGTCATCACTTTTTGCATACATTTCTAACTTGTTTTTTACTTTAGAATTATCTTTTATCAACAGCTTTATTCGCTCTTCATAATCATCCTTAGATCTTTCCAATTCCATTAGCTGCTCATTAAAGTCAATTCCATCAAATGAAAGATCCAATATTTTTACTCTTCTATGCAAAGCTTTAAATTTACATACAGAAAGCCTATCTCCTTCTCTGGCTCTAATCTCTTCAAAACATGTTTTCTGTGCCAGCTCCAAATTCTGGCATTTCCTTCCATCATTATCATACGACAAATAAAGAAATGCCACCCCGTCATCATTCCAGCGGTTATCTTTACAATACTTCGAATCAGGCATGATATATTTATAATTATCAAAAACTTCATGCCTGCTGGCTCTGTACAAGTTATGATACTCTTTCAGCGGTTTAATAATAAAATCAGGAAACGCTTTTATCGTCTGGGAAAAGAAGTCTTCAAATATTTTCATAAAACTGCTTTCATTTGCTGCCACACTTTTTGTTCCCGGCATTTCCATCCATAATTCCAATATAAATCTTTGTGTATGTTCCCAATAAATTTCAGAAAATCTTTTATGAAATCCGATTTTCCCAAACCTCAAAAACAGCCCGTTCAGATTTTGCAGTAAAATATTAATATACATGTCATGCAAACGTTCTTCATACTGCTCCCAATCCTTTGTATCAAACCCTCCACCTAACGCTTCGTCCAGTGTCTTTATTGTATTGTTGAATCGGCTTAGAACCTTATATATATCCTCAAGATATCTTTCCTCCTGCTCTTCATCTAAGGCTTCTATAATGGCCGAAGCAACAGTTCCTTTAAATCTTTCCTTCAATTTGTTCTTTTCAATCATCAAATACATCGGAGAAAACATATATACATTCCTTTACACGTTAATTACTTTTTTACCACCATTCCACAAAGCGGCTAGCTCCGGCTCATTTGTCAGCTTTTCCATAGTTTCGGAATACTCCCACTTCCGTTCTAGATAATACCAGTCTATCCTAAAATCGATATCAGTTTCAAAATAGATAACAGCCGCAAGGATACATTCAAACCTTTTCTTATACCTGCACAAATCCACTACCATTTTTATTTTTTCTGTTATGCCTTCTTCACATGCAATAAAAATTATCCCTGCGTCAGTATTTTTCAAAGGTCCCATGCATTTATTATATGACAGACATTTTCTTTTCGCATCATAGATTGTATTGTTTAAGCAGGTTACAAATGCTCTGATTTCAACCCTGTTCAAATAAGCTAGAAATTTTACGATTTCCCTATATTGTTCTTCTTCTCCAAAATCAGATACCCGCCTGTCCTTAAAAACAGACAAAAAATCTTTAAAAGCATCCATTCCCCGTTTGTCAGGAGTCGACACCCCATATTTCTCTGTCAGGAAATTTCTGATACAGTCATCTTCTGAATCTTTTTCTTTCTCATCAAGTGTGAAATAATCTTGCCTGAATCCCAAATATTCTGTCATATCCTTTGGCGTTCCAATCTGATCGCAGCATTTCTTAAAATCTTCGTAGGAAAAGCATTGGATAAATCCCATCAATGTTTTAGAAAATTTTAATTTAGGATACTCCGCCAGTCCTTGTTTATCCAATATAGCCAGTCCCCAGAAAACTTCTGTTTCCCCAAAAGGGACAGTATCACCCTTTTCATTTGCAAATTCCTTTAGATCATCTAGTTGCAGGTATTGGTATGTATCCTTTAACTGCTTTTTACACTTTTCTACTTTTTCATTTACCCATTTATCAAAATTTCCCTCTACAGTCGTATTTCTCTCTTTCACCTGAAATGCGATCATTTCCTTTCCTACGCACACAATCAGATCGGCAAGTTCCCTGTTGCTTTTCTGCTCAAAATGCCTGCTGGTGAACCACAGGTCGGAAAAAACAAACTCTCCATAAAAAAGATTAAGTCCAAGCTGCCTCATTTTTTCTTCAGATACTGTTTTTTCACTCATAATGATTCCTACAAATAAAAAATTCCAAAATCTACACCTGCTCTGCACATACTTCTATGCCTTATCTTTCGTAGATATTGGAATGTATTCTCACTGGTACTTTTTCTAAATCTTAACCTGCCGTGCAAAACTTGTCAATCACTTTTTGTAGTCAGATGCTATTTCCTGTCTGCAAACCACTTTTTATGAGATTATGTGCGATAGCAAATCTTATTACATTACTTCACTTTCCCCATCAAAAAACCACCCCATAACCCCGCCAGCCGCAAAAACCACCACCGTAAACATCACATACCTCCCCAATAACCCCATTACAAAACCCATCTTTCCACCTCTCCATTCCCTTATCTCTTCCTACGCCAACAATAAAACACCCGTCCCCGACGGGCATTTTATTCTTACCGCAGGCCGGCAGGAACAACGCTTTTATTCTGTTGTCATCCCTGCCCTGTTTTACGCATTCCCGATCTCCTGTTCCATGACGATGCCG
>CAJTTT010000007.1:86091-125476 GCA_910579285.1 uncultured Lachnospiraceae bacterium
CCGTCTGACAAGGTCGTTGTCAAATTCCGGTATCTGGCCGCTGTTTCCGCTCAGGAAAGCATCCATGTCCTTCACCCGCTGTTCATAGTTTTCAGCCAGCTTTTTCTTTTTCCCTGCCTCCGTCTGTTCTTCTTTCAGGGCATTGATTTCCTCCGCAATCCTGCGGTAGCGTTCATCAAACTCCTGTGTATAGGCGCCTGTCTTTGCGTTCTCCGCAATCAGGGCAACCATTTCTTCCTGTTTGGCTTTTATCCTGCCGGTGTATTCATCGGGCTGCTGTTCCCTTCCGTAACTGCCGATCACCCGGATGACATTCTGCCGGAATGCGCCTACAAAATCGCCCTCGTTTCTCGTGATGCGGTGGATGGCCTCCATGACCGCCCTGTTTAATGCGCCCTCTTCCAGCGTTTCGGAATCCCCGCATTTCTTTACCCCGTTTGTCAGTCGGTTCGAGCATCTCCAGACGATCTTCTTTTTGCCGTTCCTTGCCCACGTCACCCGGCGGTATTCTTGTCCGCATTTGCCGCAGAGCAGGATGCCTGTCAGGGCATATCCCGATGAATATTTGCTTTTCTGGTTTTTCTTTCTTGTGACGGCGGATTTACACATGGCCAACCGCCGCATAATCTCCTCCTGTACCCGGAAAAACAGTTCTTTGGGTATGATCGCTTCATGGTCGTCTTCCACATAGTATTGGGGGACGATGCCGTTGTTGATGACTTTCTCTTTGGTCATAAAGTCTACGGTATAAGTTTTCTGCAGCAGGGCGTCACCCATGTACTTTTCATTGCGCAGCATTTTCATCACTACGGTGGCATGCCATTTTTCTTTCCCTGTTGTGGTGCGGATGCCCTTCTCCTGCAGGTGCGCGCTGATCTTAGCGGCGCTGTACCCTTCGAGATAAAGCCGGAACACGGTTCGCACAATCTTCGCTTCCTCCGGCACGATGACCAGCTCACCCTTTTCATTTTTGGTATAGCCCATGAATTTATTGTGGTTGACGATGACCTGTCCTTTTTCGAACCTTCTAACCACACCCCATCTTGTATTCTCGCTGATGTTGCGGCTTTCTTCCTGCGCAAGGCTGCTCAGGATGGTCAGCAGGATTTCCCCGTACCGTCTAAGGTGTTGACACCTTCTTTTTCAAACACCACCGCCACGTTCTTTTCTTTCAGTTTCCGGATGGTGATGAGCGCGTCCACTGTGTTCCTTGCGAAACGGCTCACGGATTTTGTCAAGATCATCTCGATCTTCCCGTCCAGCGCATCCCCTATCATGGCATTGAAATCGTCCATTTTCTTGGTATTGGTTGCGCTCTTTCCATCGTCAGCGTAGATGCCCGCGTTTTTCCAGTTTGGGTTTTCTTCTATTTTATTGGTGTAATACTCCACCTGTGCCTCATAGCTACTTTCCTGCTGCTCCAGTTCTGTGCTGACGCGGCAGTAGGCGGCTACTTTCATTCTTTTATCCGACAGCTTCACGCTACGGTCATACTGCGGTTTGGCAGGAATCATGGATATTTTTTTCTTTTCTTCTGTTTCTGCCATTTTTCCTCCTTTCCGGGTACCGTTTTATCGGTATCCTGTTCTGATGCTGCTCCCATTCAAAAATATCACCTCTGCGGTATCGTCTTTATAGACCACAATCTTTTTCACCAGTTTTCGGTGCAGCTCCTCGTCAAACTCTGTCAGTTCCTCCCTGCCTGAAAGCAGTTTCAGCATTTCCTCTGTGCGGAAATCTGCATCCCTTATTTCCAGTGTCCGATACCGCTCCTGCGTCCGTTCATAAATAAGCGCCATGACATCCGCCTGATCCGCACCCTGTTCCGTCTGATCTGTGCCTGTGCTTTCCGGCGCTATGTCCTCTCCGTTCGATTTTGGCTCTGCACCGGCCTGTTTTCGTCTGGCTTTTGCCTCCTCCAGCCTGCGCTCTTCTGTATTCCGCGCTAACCTGCTTCTCTGTTTCTGTCGGCGGCCGCATCCGCTTTCTGTCCTGTATGATCTGGTTGATGGCACTGGCGCATACTTCTTTTACCTGTTCATCCGTTATGAATCCTCCGGCGCAGGAAAGGCGGTTCTGGTAGATATAATTTTTGCATTTCCACTTCGCCGTCCCGCCGCTTCTCGTTTTATTATGGGGCTGGATATGGCTGTAGGTTTCCCCGCATTCTCCGCAGGTTATGACACCGCCGAACAGGATTCTCTCATCCCTGCCCGGCCTGTGGCATCCCCTGCCTTTTTCCGCACGCACCTGTTCCCTGCGCTCCTGCACCCGCATGAACAGTTCCCTGTCTATGATCTGCGGGTAGTATTCCGTACCGAGATAATTATGGTTTTCTAAAATCCTGCCAATGGAAGCGTGCGTCCATGCCGCCCTGTCATGGGCATTGCACACGCCCCCCGCCTTTAACCCTTCGGCAATCTTTAATGTTGATATCCCGCTGTCGTAATCCCGGAAGATTTCTTCCACAATTCTACGGTGTTCCTCATATACGGTTATCCTGCCGTTTACGACTTTATATCCGATCGGCATATGCCACTGCATCCCTGTCCCCTCCTTCCTTCTCTGTCAGTTTCAGGCCGTTAAGCGAGCACTATGCATCTATAAAAACAGGCAAAAAAATAGGGCAAAAACTGGTCAATTTTACTCCAATTTTTGCCCAAGCCAAACTTGTTTGGCTTTAACCACCAACATCTTGTGGTTTAGACCCCTTAATTCTTCTCTTTTCCACAATACTGCATCATTATTATTACCTCAACATGCCCCGTATGCCCAAACTGATCCACAGCCCTAACCCTCCTCAACTCATATCCTCCCCCACACAACACCTTCAAATCCCTCGCCAGCGTTGCCGGGTCGCAGCTCACATAGACGATCCGCTTCGGCTGCATTGCCAGCATCGTTTCCAGACATCTCTCATCGCAGCCCTTGCGGGGCGGATCCACTACTATCACATCCGGGTGGCGCATCTGCTCCCTGGCCAGATTTTCTCTCTCTTCTACCTTTTCTCCAGTTGCCAGCGTTCCCAAAGAGGCAGTTCCTTCCGGCCCATGATAAAACCCCGGCAGCACTTCCTCGGCTTTCCCCACAAAGAACGCTGCATTTACAATTCCATTCCTGCGGGCATTCTCTTTCGCATCCTCGATTGCCTGGGGCACAATCTCCACACCGTTTACCTGCTTCGCACGTTTTGCCATAAAAAGAGAGATCGTCCCGATACCGCAGTACAGATCCCACACGGTCTCCTCCCCGGTCAACCCTGCATATTCCAGTGCAAGCGCGTAAAGTTTTTCGGTCTGCCGTGGATTCACCTGATAAAAAGACAGGGGTGAAATCCGAAACGTGACTTTCTCTTTGCTGTGCACACGCCCATTTCCTGCATTGACGGCCTCTCTGAGGTCTGCCGTATCCAGCACTCTGAGGCTGTCCTCGATCCAGCCGCTGCCCCAAAGTACCCGTGTTTCCTTCCCCATAATCACATTTGTCTTTTCCCGATTTATATTGATAGAAATACTGGCAATTCTTTTCTCCGGCATCTTCCCTTCTCCGGCCGCCGCATACGAACTGCCGACCTCTGCAAAAGCCGCCTCTAACCGCGCTCCCGTCAGCTTCTCTACCAGCCTGTCTTCCCCGGGCAGCTTCTTCCCGTTAATCACAAGGCACACCATAATCTCCCCGGATGCAAATCCCATTCGGATCAGTACATGTCTCACCAGTCCTTCCCCCGTGCTTTCCCGGTAAGCGCTCACACCGTTTTCTTTCATATAAGAAAGAATGGTCTCTAAAATAATTTTATTTTCCGGCGGCCCCAGCGGGCAGTCCGTATTGGCAACGATATCGTGGGTTCTTCCCGCGTAAAATCCCGCGATCAGGTTTCCTGCTCTGTCGTACCCCACGGGATACTGCGCCTTATTGCGGTAATGCCACGGCTCCCCCATGCCGACAATCGGCTCCAGGACCTCATCAATCTGCTCCGGCGAAAACCCGCCGATACGCTGCAAGTGATTTCGCACTTTGTTCTCTTTATAGGCGAGCTGCCGCTCATAGCTCATGGCCTGAATCTGACAGCCCCCGCATTGTCTGTGAAAAGGACATTTTGGATCCACACGAAAAGGAGAAGGCGTCACCACCTTCTCTACTCTCGCATAACCATAGTTTTTCTTGCATTTCGTCACGCGTGCTTCCACGATGTCCCCGATCACGGCATCTTTTACAAACAGGGTATATCCCTCCGCCTTGCCAATACCCTCGCCGTCATTTCCGATATCCTCTATCGTAAGCCGGACTATATCATTTTTTTTATAACTCCCCTGCTCCATAAATTACCCCGTTCTATGATTGAAAGTTCGTCTGAAATATACCGTGTTTCCCACACTACTCCAGGCTCGTCCCTCTCAGATTCGACTCAAACAGTCTGTTATATCCAAGCCATCCCTTCTCCGTGCTGTTCTCCAGAATCTCCGCAAAGGTCTCCATCTTGGCATCCACATTATCCGCAAAGTTTAAAGCCACCGCCTCCACAATGGCAGGCTTCTTGGGCGATCCGAACTCAAACTCCCCGTGATGGGAAAGAATACAGTGTTTCAGCTCATTTGCGAGCAGTGGCGGAAATCCGTCTATCGCCCGGACCTTCTCTCCGATCATCTCACTGCCGATTACAATATGTCCGAGGAACTGTCCGTCATCGGTGTAATCATTCTGCGGAAAAAGTGAAAGTTCTTTTGTCTTCCCGATATCATGGCAGATCGCCGCCGTCAGCAGCAGATCCCTGTTTAGTACGGAATACTGTGTGCAGAAATAGTCGCAGAGCTTTGCCACCGCCAGCGTATGCTGCAGCAAACCGCCCACAAATCCGTGATGCACCGTTTTGGCCGCCGATGACTGCCGGAAAGCTTTGATAAAAGCTTCATCCTTCACAAAAAATGCCTCCAACAGCCCGTGCAGATACGGATTTTTGACGCTAGCCGCCAGATCCAGAAGCTCTTTCATCATATCGGCAGTTTTAAACTTGCTGACAGGAAGATACTCCGCCGGATCATATTCGCCTTCCCTGCATTTGCGAACACGTTTCACATTGACCTGCAGCGCTCCCTGAAAGCTGGTCACGTCACCGTACACCTCTATGTAATCCATACTGTCAAAGTCTTCTATCCCCGCATTGTTAGGATCCCAGATTTTCGCATCTATGGTACCTGTCTTATCCTGCAGAATTACGTTATCATAGGGCTTTCCGTTTTTTGTAACTGCCGACTGTTTATGCTTGCACAAATATACGTCAAACATTCTGTCGCTTTCCTTGTAATCTCTGATATATTTCATCCTCTTCGTCCTTTCCTGTTTTCCGATATGCCGCACTTCGGCCGTCACATCTGCGTTCGCATCCAAATCCCGCAGCTCATTACCAGCTTCCCAGCGTCACATCCACGTTCATCTCATGGCCCTGCCTTGTCAGCGTGACTGTCAGCACGTCACCGGGTTTCGATGCCTGCAAAATTCCCAAAAGTTCACTGTAAGTCGTAATCTCCGTATTTCCTACCCGGGTCACCACGTCGCCGCTCTGAATCCCCGCCGCCATAGCCGGCGAATCAATTTCAATCTCCCTGATATAGGCGCCCGCAGGGGTGTTAATCTGCGCGTCTTCTATGGCCTCCTTCGGCACATCCGCTCCATGCACACCCAGATATGCACGCTCCTTATTGTTGGACATCTGTTCAATTGTGCGTTTCAGTTCTGTCACGCCGTAGGCTGTGAGCAGATTGCTCATGTCGTTGCCGGTATTGACATTGTCGATAATGCCGATCACCATGCCCTTTAAATTAATCAAAATTCCCGTCGCATTTCGGCTCCCGTAAATATCTGTGGTTATTCTTTTATAAGCCGCATCGGGCAGATCAATCACCGTCCCTGTGGATGTCACCATGCCGTAACTGATGGAACCGCCGGTGCCAAGCGGACTGCCCAGCGCCACCACAGGCGTTCCCAACAGATTCGTGGTGTTGGAACTGCCCAGCTCCGCAATGTCAATCTGATCCATCGTTTCCCCACGGACAGCGGAGAGCGGCACTGACAGGATGGCCAGCCCGGTGTTCTCATCCTTTTGTACCATCTCCGCCTCCACCTGCGTCTGATCGCAGAAAGTTACTTCTATGCTGTCCGCTCCCTTTATATTCCCCGCACTGACCAGAATAAGCAGGGCTTTCTCATTATTGGCTACAATCACGCCGGAGGCTGAGGCCACATTTTCATATATATTATTAAACCAGTCTACATCCGAGGTAACACCCGCCACGGTAACCACCGCCCGTCCCGCGTCCGCCGCCAGCTTCCGAAGCTCCTCGTAAAGCGCCTCATAATCTTCCAGCGTAAACTCTCTGTCCACCTGGGAAAGCACTTCCTGGATCTGTTCGTCCACCATCTCCAGATCCACCGGGTCCGGCGTCTGCGCTTCAACGTCCTCCTCTTTGACAAGCATGTCCTCCGGCTTCATTTCCTCGATTGGCGTCTCCTCGGGAAAGGCCACCTCCTTGGGTTCCTCCTCCGGGTAGAGGCGGTTGCTGATCACCGGCTCCAGCACCAGAAAAGTGAAGCACGCCACCAGACCGAACACCACCGCCATCACAGCGGTAATCACCGTTCTGCGAAGGAGCTTTTTCTTATTGACAGGTTTCTGCTTGATCTTTTCCCGCATAAACTCTGTCTGCACAGAGGGCGTATACTCTGCCTGCTCCTTGACGGGTTCTCCCTCTGTTCTATTCCGTTCTATTTTCTGTTCAGACATATAACTGCCCTCCAAATATGATTGATTATACCATACCCCCTGTTGCATGACAAGAAATCGGGAGTCTGTATCCTCGTTTCGGACAATCCCATCCTTCCTCCTGCACATTTTGCGCTGTCGCATAATGTTGCCGTTCACACCATAGTAATTTCCCCGCGTTTGTGGTAGGATAATGCATAGAAAACATACGAAATCAAATGAGGTAATTATGAACAGTAAAGTATTAAGGGTTTTAGAATACCATAAAATCATCAGCCTGCTGACGGAAAAGGCATCCTCGGAACCGGGTAAGCGGCTCGCCCAGGCGCTTGTTCCCATGACAGATCTGGAGGAAATCAAGACGGCACAGATCCAGACGGCAGACGCTCTTGGGCGTCTTTTCGCCAAAGGCTCCACGTCTTTTGGCAATAACAAAGATCTGGGAATGAGCATAAAATCCCTTGAGGTTGGGAGCGTGCTTTCCATCGCAGAGCTTTTGCGCATCGCCTCTTTTCTGGAAAACGTGAACCGCATCAAAGCCTACGGGCGCAGAGAGCGGGACGATATTCCGGGCGATTCTCTGGACGTGTATTTTGACAGTCTGGAACCGCTCACGCCCCTGGCAAACGAGATCAACCGCTGCATTCTCTCCGAGGAGGAAATCGCAGATGACGCAAGCCCTGCATTAAAGCGCATCCGCCGCAGTATGGCGATCACCAACGATCGGATTCATTCCCAGCTAAATTCCATGATTAACGGCTCCCTGCGCACCTATCTGCAGGACGCCGTAGTAACCATGCGCGACAACCGCTACTGCATTCCCGTGAAATCCGAGTATAAGGGACAGGTGCCCGGCATGGTGCACGACCAGTCCTCCACCGGCTCCACCTTTTTTATTGAGCCTGCAGCGATTGTCAATCTGAACAACGAACTGAAGGAACTATCCATAAAGGAACAGGAAGAAATCGAGGCGGTGATGGCCGCCTTAAGTGCGCTGGCCGCCGCTCACACGGATGCTCTTGCCACAGATCAGAAATCCATGACCATGCTGGACTTTATTTTTGCAAAGGCATCCCTTGCTATGGACCAGAATGCAACCATGCCGCTTTTCAATACAGATCAGCAGATCCGCATCCGCAAAGGGCGGCATCCGTTGATTGATAAAAAGGCAGTTGTGCCTGTGGACATTCTTCTTGGAATTGACTTTGACCTGCTCATCATTACGGGACCGAATACAGGTGGTAAAACAGTGGCTTTAAAGACAGTGGGCCTTCTGACCCTGATGGGACAGGCAGGACTGCATATTCCCGCCCTGGACCGCTCGGAGCTCTCCGTTTTCCGGGAAGTGTATGCGGATATCGGGGACGAGCAGAGCATTGAGCAGAGTCTCTCCACTTTCTCCTCCCACATGACAAGCATTGTGTCCATTCTGCAGGAGGCGGATACGGACTCCCTTTGTCTTTTTGACGAGCTGGGCGCAGGAACAGATCCCGCCGAAGGCGCCGCTCTGGCCATCTCGGTTCTGGATCATCTGCACAGCAGGGGCATCCGCACGATGGCCACCACTCACTATAGCGAACTAAAAGTCTACGCACTCTCCACGCCATTTGTGGAAAATGCCTGCTGTGAATTTAATGTGGAAACGCTCCGGCCCACCTACCGTCTTCTGATCGGCATACCCGGCAAGAGCAACGCCTTTGCCATCTCTTCCCGTCTGGGCCTGCCGGATCATATCATAGAGGACGCCAGGCGGCACATTACACAGGACAAGGAGAGTTTCGAGGATCTGCTCGCCAATCTGGAGAACAGCCGTCTGACCATCGAGAAAGAGCAGGCGGAAATCGAAGCCTACAAGCGGGAAGTACAGGCCTTAAAAGAGCGTCTGGAATCCAAACAGGAGAAAATCGACCAGTCCCGGGACCGCATCATCCGGGAAGCCAACGAGGAGGCCCGGGAAATCTTACAGAACGCGAAGGAACTGGCGGACGAAACGATCCGCACCTTCCAGAAAGCCGGCGCCGCCTCTTCCATAAAAGATCTGGAGAAGTCCCGCCGCAAGGTGCACGACAAAATTTCAGAGAAAAACGAGAAGCTTGCGCTTAAAAGCGAAACGCCCACCCACAAAGTTCTCAAGCCAACGCAGATCAGGCTGGGTGACAGCGTAAAGGTCGTATCTATGGGATTAAAGGGAAGCGTCAGCTCCCTTCCCGACAAAAACGGCAGGCTGTTTGTCCAGTGCGGCATCATCCGCTCCCAGGTTTCCCTGTCAGATCTGGTTCTGGTTGAGGAGGAGACTGTAAAAACCGAAAGAATGCAGCGCAGCTCTTCCGGTAAATTAAAAATGTCCAAATCCTACTCTGTGTCCACGGAAATCAATCTTCTCGGCAGGACAGTGGACGAGGCGCTCTCCGAACTTGACAAGTATCTGGATGACGCCTACCTGGCCCATCTGCCCAGCGTCCGCATTGTACACGGCAAAGGAACCGGAGCTCTGCGCAAAGCCGTACACGGATACCTGCGCAAAAACCGGGTCATTAAAAATTTCCGTCTGGGTGAGTTTGGGGAAGGCGATGCCGGCGTTACCATAGCCGAGTTTAAGGACTGAGGAGGGTATCATGGTTAACAAACAGAAAATTTTAATTGTAGACGATGACAACAACATTGCAGAGCTGATCTCCCTTTATCTGACAAAGGAGTGCTTCGAGACCATGATTGTCAATGACGGAGAGTCCGCTTTGACGGCGGTGGACAGTTTCGAACCAAACCTGATGCTTCTAGATCTGATGCTGCCGGGCATTGACGGCTATCAGGTCTGCCGGGAGGTGCGCTCAAAATCCACGCTCCCCATTATCATGCTTTCCGCCAAAGGCGAGGTCTTTGACAAGGTACTGGGGCTGGAGCTTGGCGCGGACGACTACATGGAAAAACCCTTTGACTCCAAGGAACTTGTGGCCCGGGTCAAGGCAGTGCTGCGCCGTTACAAGCCTGCCGTGGCGGAACCGAAATCCTCCGATATCAAGAGCGTGGAATACCCGGATCTGATCATCAACCAGACCAATTATTCCGTGATTTATATGGGAAAAACCATTGAAATGCCCCCCAAGGAGCTGGAGCTTCTTTACTTCCTGGCCTCCTCACCGAATCACGTCTTTTCCAGAGAACAGCTTTTGGATCAGATCTGGGGCTATGAGTATATCGGGGACAGCCGTACGGTGGATGTGCATGTGAAACGGCTTCGTGAAAAAATTAACGACCATGAAAACTGGCGTATCGCTACGATCTGGGGCGTAGGCTATAAGTTTGAAGTCCGCGAAAAGAAGTTCTAGGCATGGAGACATTGATATGCGGAAGACACTCTATTTAAAGTTAATACTGGCTTACATCATTTTTGGGCTGTTTGGTTTTGTGGTGGTAGCAACCTTTGTGTCCGACATGACCATAAACCATCTCACCAAGGAAAAGGCAGACGCCCTCTACCGGGAAGCCACGCTGATCGCCAACACCTACGCCACGGACCTGTACAATACCGAAGTGTCTCTGGAAACGGTGAAGACGCAGCTGGATGCGCTGGACACCTACCTAAACGCCACCATCTGGATCATCAACCCTTCGGGGCGTATGGTTTTAGACTCCTCTGCCCCGGTGGATGTGGAAAACGAGGTGGTCGTGGAAAATTTCGATCCCACCATCACCGCTGGCTCCTACTACACGGTCGGCGACTTTTTCCAGACGTTTGACGAGGAAATGCTGAGTGTCTTCGCACCCATCACTTCCGGCTATAAAGTGAAGGGCTATGTGGTAATCCACGCCTCCCTAAACAGCATACAGACCGAGGCAAACAAGCTTTTAAACATTTCCTACATTATGCTGCTCATTCTCTTTTTGCTGTCCCTGATCATCCTGATCTTTTTCACAGAGATGGTCTATATTCCTCTGCGCAAAATCACGGAAGCGACAGAGCAGTACGCCAGCGGCAATATGCACTATGAGTTCAGTGTGGAGAGCGAGGATGAGATGGGCTATCTGGCGGCTACGCTGTCCTATATGGCCAGCGAAATCGCCCGGTCGGAAGATGACCAGAAAAAGTTCGTGGCCAATGTCTCCCATGACTTCCGCTCGCCCCTGACTTCCATCGAGGGGTATCTGAAAGCCATGCTGGACGGCACGATCCCCCCGGAAATGTACGAAAAATACTTAACCATTGTTCTGAACGAAACCGGGCGTCTGACGAAACTGACAAACAGTCTTCTGACCTTGAATAACCTCAACACCAAGGGAATCATGTTGAACAAAACAGACTTCGAGATCAACGCCGTCATCCGCAATGTGGCCGCCACCTTCGAGGGCACCTGCCGGCAGAAGATGATCGGCATCGAGCTGGTGCTCACGGGCGATGAAATGTATGTGGTTGCGGACATAGATAAAATCCAGCAGGTTCTCTACAACCTCCTGGACAACGCGATCAAATTCAGCCATCACGATTCCCTCATCAAAATCGAGACGACCGAAAAGCATAATAAAATTTTTATCAGCATAAAAGACACCGGCATCGGCATCCCGAAAGACGACTTGAAGCTGATCTGGGACCGTTTCTACAAGTCTGACCTCTCCAGGGGAAAGGATAAGAAAGGAACGGGACTCGGCCTGTCAATCACAAAGGAAATCATTCAGGCGCACGGAGAAAACATCAATGTGATCAGCACCGAGGGCGTGGGAACCGAATTTATCTTCTCTCTGCCTAAGTCCGAGGTGGAGGACGATGACTAGTTTCCCCAGGACAGTCTGTGCAGTTCTCCTTCCCTCTGCATTCCCGCAAACCCGTTCTGGCGCAGCGCCTCATACAGCACAACTGCCACGGAATTGGACAGATTCAGAGATCGGATCTCGTCCATCATCGGAATGCGGATGCAGGTCTCCTCATTCTCCACCAGAAGCTCCTCGGGAATCCCGGCGCTCTCCTTGCCAAACATAATAAAATCATCCTGCCTGAAAACCGCCTCCGTATAGAGGCGTTTTGCCTTTGTGGTAGCGTACCAGATTTTTGCATCGGGATGCCTTTCCCGAAATTCCTGAAAATTGATATAGCGGGTCACATCCAGATGCTCCCAGTAGTCCATGCCCGCCCGTTTAATAGATTTCTCATCCAGCCGGAACCCCAATGGCTCAATCAAATGGAGCGCCGTACCTGTCGCTACACAGGTACGGCCGATATTTCCCGTATTTGCCGGAATCTCCGGCTGATGTAAGATAATATGCATCTCATCCTCCACGGAGAATGCGCCATTTCACATTCTCTCACACGAGACAGGAAAGCTTTTAAAAAGCAGCCTCTCCCGTGATTATTCGTGCTTCTTCTCCTGCTGCCGCAGTCTCTCCACAAAATCCGCCAGTTTCCCAATCGCCAGCTTCAGATTATCCAGAGAGTAGGCATAAGAAATTCTCAGATATCCTTCACCGCAGTCGCCGAATGCCGTCCCCGGCACCACAGCCACCTTCTCCTCCGCCAGAAAACGCTCCGCAAATTCCTCGCTGGTCATACCAAACTCCTTAATGCAGGGGAACACATAGAACGCGCCAAACGGCTCAAAGCAGGACAGCTTCATCTCGCGGAAGGCATTCATCAGATACCTTCTTCTCTGATTGTAGGCCATGCTCATTTCCCGCACGTCCTCATCCCCGTTGCGCAGCGCTTCCACCGCCGCATACTGGCTGGTAGTAGGTGCACACATGATCGCAAACTGGTGCAGTTTTGTCATCTGCTCCAGAATCTCTCTCGGGCCGCAGGCATAGCCGAGCCTCCAGCCCGTCATAGCGTATGCCTTGGAAAATCCGTTAATCAGAATCGTCCTCTCCCGCATACCCTCCATTTCCACAATGGATACATGCTTTTCCTTATATGTAAGCTCCGCATAAATCTCATCTGACATGACAAGTATGTCATGTTTTCTGATGACCTCCGCGATCTCCTCCAGATCCTTCCGCTCCATAATGGCTCCTGTCGGATTATTCGGGAAAGGCAGAATCAATATCTTTGTCTTATCCGTTATGGCCTCTTCCAGCTCCTTCGCCGTCAGACGGAACTCATTTTCTTCCTTCAGTTCAATAATGACCGGCACAGCGCCCGCCATAATGGCACAGGGCTCATAGGACACAAAACTTGGCTGCGGGATCAGCACTTCATCTCCCGGATTCACCACGGCGCGCAGACCGATATCAATTGCCTCGGAACCTCCCACCGTGATCAGCACCTCATGCTGTGGATCGTAAACCACACCCTGTTTTCTCTTTATGTAATTGCAGATCTCCTGCCGCAGCTCCATCAGTCCGCTGTTAGAAGTGTAGAATGTGCGTCCCTTCTCCAGCGAGTAAATACCCTCGTCCCGGATATGCCACGGTGTATCGAAATCAGGTTCACCCACACCGAGGGAGATGGCATCATCCATCTCGCTGACTATGTCAAAAAATTTCCGAATACCCGAAGGCTTCAGGTCAACGGCCTGCTTTGATAACATATCTCTCACGGTGACACCTTCTCTCTTGTATCTTCATATTTTTTCGTCAGAATCGTGCCATGATCCTTATATTTTTTCAGAATAAAGTGGGTTGCCGTACTCAGCACGGAATCCAGCGTGGACAGCTTATCGGATACAAAGCCGGAAATCTCCTTTAAAGACTTTCCTTCCAACGTGACAAGCAGATCATATCCGCCGGAAATCAGATATACAGAAGTCACTTCCGGGTACTTGTAAACGCGCTCTGCAATGTTGTCAAAACCCTGTCCCCTCTGGGGCGTCACCCGCACCTCGATCAGCGCCGACACCTTCTCAATGGAAGTTTTTTCCCAGTCGATCATGGTATGGTAACCGCAGATAATTCCCTGCTCCTCCAACATCTGCAGTTCATTCACCACATCAATCTCTTCCACACCAAGAATGACCGCCAGCTCCTTTAAGTCAATGCGGCTGTTCCTCTCTATAATTTTTAACAATTCTTCTCTCATATTATCCTCCTCCATCATTATTTCTATCTTGGTTTATTCAGAAACTGCTTTCTCCCTTCATTGTAGAGCACCCGGTCGTTGCCGCGTGTCGTGCGTCCGATCACCACCGCCGGTATTCCGTCCCGCTGCAGTGCCGTCACAAGACCGTTTCCGTCCCCGGCTGTCATAATGAGGCACCCGCCCGCCAAAAGCTCATAGGGATTTTCCCCAAAAAACTCACAAATCTCTATGGTTTCCTGTCTGACAGGTATTTTCCTTAAATCCGCTTCCAGTCCGACGCCGGCTTCCTCTGCCATCTCCCACAAGCCTGCAAAAATGCCGCCCAGAGAAACAGCCTGTACGCCACAGACGCCGGACTTCATGGCGGTGGCGGCCTCCGGTATCACCGACAGATACCTGTCAAAGGCGGCAGCCTCTTCAATCATGCGCGCCGGGAACCGCTCTCGCAGCCTCTCATAATTCTCCCTGGCGAGTTTCGCCGTTCCCTCCAGACCAATCCACTTGCTCACCACAATATCCTGGTCAACGCCCGCCTTCCGGGACTCCACCTGCGGCATTGTGCATAAAAAGGCGCAGTCTTTCCCCAGCCCTGCGCCATCTTCCATTTCCTGTATATCCGATTTTCTTTTTTCAGACATTTCCTGTCTCATGCCGTACGCCTTATTCTTCGTAGGATTAATTACTCCGCCGGGGGCGGTGCTTCCGGCTGCTGCTGCGCCGCCTGCTCTGCGGCTGCCTGTTCCGCGGCCGCCTGCGCTGCCGCTGCCTGATCCGCTGCTGCTTTGGCCTCCGCCGCCTGCTGTGCCGCCTGCGCCGCTGCCTGTATTGCCGCGGGATCTCCGCCACGGTATGCGCTGGATACTGCTTTTACCTGATCCACACTGCCAGATGCCACAGCCGCCATGATAGCGTTGTATGCGCCTGGATCCTCCGTTGCCACACCCACTGTCGCGCTTCTGGGCGCTTTCATATAGCTGCTGCTGTTCACCTGCTCACGGCTGACTTCCTCGCCGTTTTCCTTCACAATCTTCCACAGTCTTGCCTTATAACCCACATGAGCGGACTGCACACTGCAATACCCTACCGGCATGGATGCATCCGTATAGATCACTTCTGTGTCTGGCACAATTCTCTCAAGAACTTCGCTCTCGTAGATCACTTCCCGGCCGCTGTCTCTGGTTTCCAACCCGTAAATTGTGAACGTAATCTGTTTTTCCGGGGTCGTGTAACCGTCTATGTAGACGGGATAGTCCAGATTATTCTTAAACTTAAAGTCTTTCCCCGAAGATTCCGCAATGGCGGCATCCGCAGAAGGATCGACATAAGTAACGATCATGGAATGATTGTAACGCTCCGTCACCTCAAGTTCCGCCTGAAGCACTGCATTGTACAGCGTGGTCGAAACCTGGCAGATACCGCCGCCCAGGCTGTCAACCACCTGGCCGTTCAAATAGGACGCCGCCATATAGTATCCGTTTTCTTCCGAAAAAGGAATAAGGGACTCCAGCGTTGAAATCTCATCTCCCGGGTACAGGGTGATTCCGCTGAGCAGTCTGCAGCCGTTTGCCACATTTGCGCTTCTCGCCCCGCCGGAAGTAGAATAACTGGTAGTAAAGGTTCCCAGAACATCCTTCACTTTCTCCAGATCTTCCGTCTTTCCCTGGGGTTCCTGTGATTCAACCTGCAGATCCAGATCACAGGCGCCGCCTGTCCATTCTTCTGTCAGATACTTATATACGCTCTCAACCGTACCTTCCTGGTCTACCACATGACCCGTCTGCCCTTCGGTAACTTCAAAGCCGTCCTCCGTCTTCTGCAGACTGGCATTGACCGCTTCCTGGTTATACTGCCCGGCGTTTTCCTCAATCAGCGCACGGATCTTGCTCTTATCAAAGTCAAACGTTACCCGGTAAACTTTGTTTTTGTATTCCAGATCACGCAGTTTCTTATAGCACTGCAGAATATCTCCGTCCCTGCCGAAGCTGGCCGCCTCCTCCAGAATCTCGCGGTTGCCCCATTTCAAGCCAAGCTCCGCGGCAGAAGCTGTAATCTCACCATCCTCCGGGGCATGCAGAGTGATCTGCGCGTCACCCAGAGTGGCCACATACGCTTCTATCTCCGCCGCCGCCTCGCTCTCTGTCATTCCCGAGATATCTATGTCATCCACATAGATCCCCGTCTCGATTTTTCCATCCCCGGCCTGCACCGGCATAACGATAAGCACAGCGGCCGCAAACGCCGCCTGAACCATTACAGATACTTTTTTCATAACTGCTGCCACTCCTTGTCAAAACCCAAGCCATTCACAAAATGCATCGACTGTGCTAAAATGTATACAGCGCAGAGGCAAGCATCGGAATGACCATCGCCAAAACGACGATAATAATAATGATGGATGAAATGATTTTCCGGGTTTTCCTGTTGAACTTCATAATATCACCTCAATTGCTTTTTACTGCACTACAATATAAATAAGGAATGCCTTCATTTGGCATAAAGGAATTATATATGAATTTTTTGATTATTGCAAGCACTCTGGTCCTGGCCGCAGCCATCGCCATCACCTCTTCCAAAAGCCGAAAAAACGCCGCCGCGCTGGAACAGGAATTTTGGCAGCGGGAGCGGGCCGCAAACAATACCCGGCGTAAACCGTTAGATGATCTGCCTTATATTAAGCTGCCAATGGAAATCTTTCCCATGAATCTTTTACAGGACATTCCCAAGGTCGAAGATTACCGGCAGATCATACTCTCCCTGAAAGATCAGCCCATTGTGAATTTCACAGGACTTTCCAACACAGATCTGAAACTGCGTTACGGTGCGCCCAATATCACCCTGCTGACCACTTATGACCAGAACTATACGCTTCTGGCGCGTACCCTGCAGCAGTGGGCACAGACGCTCTATGACAACGGTTTCTCTGCAGAAGCTTGTCAGCTCCTGGAGTTTGCCATATCCACGGGCACCGATGTGAGCGCAACCTACCGCCTGCTCTGCCGGATTTACCAGGAAAACGGCACTCCCGAGAACATCAGCGCACTCTATCCTGTGGCCGAGTCCCTGACTTCCGCCATGCAGAAACCTATCGTCCGTATTCTGCAAGAATTTGATCAATCTTCCGACTAGCCTCACTGCGGGTCAGCGTTTCGATTTCATAGTCTACTATCAGTTTATGCCTGTCCAACAATTTATATAACTGTTCTTTTTGTGCGGTGGTCAGCGGCGTATCGCGTTTTGCCCGGTACAGTAACGGTTTTGGACAAAACATGCTCTTCTCCCCCGCCGCCTCGTCTTTCCCATAAAATTCTTCCACCAGTTTCTGATACAGCGCCGCCGTAGCGCGTGCGTCTTCCAATGCCCTGTGAGCGTTATGGGGGATTCCATAATGTCTGCACAGTGCGCCGAGTCTGCGGCTTTCCAGATCCTTCAGATATTTCCGCGCAATTTTTAACGTATCTATTCCCTGTTTTTCAAAAGGCAGCCTCTCATTCACCGCCGCCTTTTTTAAAAAGGCAAAGTCAAAAAGCACACCGTGTCCCAGAAGCACATCATCCCCAAGAAAGTCCAAAAGTTCCGGCATCAGCTCCTGTATGGATTTGGCTTCGGAAAGTTCCGCGTCATGGATTCCAGTAAGCTCCACAATCCGCTCGGAAAGCTTCTGTCCGGGATTGACAAAGGTTCCCCACTCTTCCACAACCTCGCCCCGGTCTACTCTGACCGCGCCGATCTCTATGATTTTATCCCGCTTCGGGTCAAGTCCGGTAGTCTCCAGATCTATGCATACATAAGACTCTCTCATCTTCTCCTCCACGTTGATGCTCCAGCCTGAAACCGCCTGCGGCGCCGCACACTTTCCTCCGCCGCCTGCCAGCAGATTAACACACCATAAAGCGGCCATTCTGTTTCCAGAAAATAATTAACACATTCCATATCCCTATATTTATGTATTCAAATCACTGTAATCTACTATATCTTGTAGTTTTTTTATAAAACATACAAAAAAGACATGATTTTCTTCCAAAATATTCTGTATTGAATATCTTTATGTTAAATTGGAATATTTTTTAACCCCAAATAAACTACAATGATAAAAAGGGATTACAAATGAAGACAAGGATAAAGGAACTCCGACTGGAAAAAAAACTGACACAGCAAGCTCTTGCCAAAAAACTTGGCATTAACCAAACAAGTCTGAGCAAAATCGAATGTGGAGCCAGCACCCCTGACGCTCTGCTTTTAGCCGATCTATCGCGTTTCTTTCATGTCACCACGGATTATATTCTATTGCTCTCCGAAGAACGTCTGGCAGCAGATTCCCTATTGGCAGATAATATGTGTAATCTCAAAAAATATCAGCACCTTATTGCTATTTACCAGAAAATGACCCAGAAACAGCAGGGCGACTTTTATAATTTTCTGTGCAGCATGTTAGGCACGAGCGACGATCTGTAATACGGAATCTGTCACCGCCTGGTGACGCTTTGCCTTTCCCATATATCTTTTTGTGTCTCAAACAGCATATCTAGTCAGATTGCCAGCGCCCTGTAATGCTTAAACCCCTGTGCTGTCACATCTGGTCTATGCGTTATATAACGCTTCTATTAAAAGGCGGGATTGCAAAATCCCGCCTCATTTCTTGTCCTGTGTGAGACTTCGCGGCGCCTCTCACATGGTCAAAGGATCGAAAGAAACTTGTCAAAGGCCGCCTGTCCCTGCGCATCTCTCTTGTATACGCCAGAATCCTCAAGCACTTCCATAAATACATTGCCGATCTCCTTATGAAGGATATCCATGATATGTTCCCTGTCCACATTCGGATAAGCCGGCAGAAATTCTTCTACCCAGTCGGCATGCTTCGCAAGCTCCTCGTCCTTGCGGATATCTGCGCCTGACACAATTGCCTCGGCGAGACGTTCCATCTCCCCTTTCAGTCTGGCCGGCAGCACCGCCAGTCCCATAACCTCAATCAGACCGATATTTTCTTTCTTGATATGATGCAGCTTCGCATGGGGGTGATACACGCCCAGCGGGTGCTCCTCCGTGGTAATATTATTTCGCAGCACCAGATCCAGTTCGAATCTGTTATCCCGCTTTCTTGCAATCGGCGTGATCGTATTGTGCGGCTCGCCGTCCGTCTCGGCAAATATGAACGCCTCCTCGTCAGTGTAACCCCGCCATTTCTCCAGAATCAAATCCGCAAGGGCCACCAGCCTGTCTGAATCCTCATGGGAAATGCGGATCACGGACATCGGCCAGTTCACCACGCCCGCCTCCACATCCGTAAAGCCCTGCACCGTAAAAATACGTTCCACGGGCGCTTTCGCCATCGCAAACTCATAATGTCCGCCCTGGAAATGGTCGTGGCTTAAAATCGAACCGCCCACAATCGGCAGATCCGCGTTGGAACCCACAAAATAATGCGGAAACTGTTTCACAAAATCAAACAGCTTACAGAACGTGTCGTGTTCGATCTTCATGGGAATATGCTGTGAATTGAACACGATACAATGCTCGTTGTAATACACATACGGCGAATACTGAAAGCCCCACTCGCTCCCGTTGATGGTAACGGGAATGATCCTGTGGTTCTGTCTCGCCGGATGGTTCACCCGCCCCGCGTAACCTTCATTCTCCCGGCAAAGGAGGCATTTCGGGTAACCACTCTGCTTCGCGTTTTTCGCCGCCGCAATCGCTTTCGGATCCTTCTCCGGCTTGGAGAGGTTGATGGTGATATCCAGATCACCGTATTTCGTAGATGAAATCCATTTCTGGTCTTTCTCAATGCGGTAACGTCTGATGTAATCCGTATCCCGGCTCAATTTATAGAAGTAATCAGTCGCTTCCACCGGGTCTGTGTCATACTTTTCGCGGAATGTCCTGATCACATCACTGGGCCTCGGTGTAAGTAATCCCATGATCTTCGTGTCAAAAAGATCCCGGTATACAATGCTGTCCTCTATCATCCCTTTTTCACAGGCATAGTCCAGCATCTCTTTCAATACTGCCTCCAGCTCCTCCACGGTCATCGCCGGATCGCCGTCTTCCTCCAGTTCGTCCAGTCCAAAAAGCTCCAGCAGACGGTTGACCGTATATATCTCATCCTCTTTCTCAATCAGCCCGGTAAGCAGGCCATACTTCACAAGTTTTCTGATATTTTGCTGAATCATTTTTTCAACCTCCCCTAGAGTTTAGACGGTCCGTCTCCGATCTCAACTACATAGAAATCCGCCTTCTTACCGACACGCTCCTTATAAGCCGCGCCCACCTTTTCCTTGAAGGATTCCACTGCCTCATCCTTCACGATACTCACTGTACAGCCGCCAAAACCGCCGCCTGTAATGCGGGAGCCGATCACGCCGTCCACCTTCCAGGCCTCCTCTGCAAGCACGTCAATCTCATCGCAGGAAACCTCATAGTCGTCGCGCAGGGAAACATGGGAGGCATTCATCAGCTCGCCAAAGGCTTTCAGATCGTTGTTTTTCAAGGCCTCCACCGCACGGATTGTCCGGCGGTTCTCATATACCGCATGTTTTGCACGTTTCGCGCAGACCGCATCGGCAATGGCGGACTTGTTCGCCTCAAATTCCTCCTCCGTTAGATCGCCGAGCGTCTCTATCTTTATCACCTTCTGTAAATCAGCCAGCGCCTGCTCGCTCTCTTTTCTTCTCGTATTGTAGCCAGAGTTTACAAGAGAGTGCTTCACATTGCTGTTGGTGACGATAATCTTTGCACCTTCCAGCACAAGGGGCGCATACTGATAGGTCAGATCCGCCGTATCCAGGAAGATTGCATTGTCCTTCTTTCCCATCGCAGAGGCAAACTGATCCATAATCCCACAGTTCATGCCGTTAAAATTGTTTTCCGAATACTGACCGATCAGGGCCAGATCCACATTGGTCACATCGAATCCAAACAGATCCCGAAGGTAAAAACCTGTCAGCACTTCCAAAGATGCGGAAGATGACAAGCCGGAACCGCCCGGAATATCCCCGTATAACACGATATCCAGACCACAGTCCATCTTCATGCCCCGCTCAGCGAAAGCCCACATAACTCCCTTCGGGTAGTTCGTCCAGCCCGCCGCATCGGAAGGCTTCAGATCATCCAGACTGCTCTCCACCACACCCATTTTTTCAAAATTCATCGAGTAAAACCGCAGTTTCCTGTCTGCTCTCTTTTTCACCGCCGCATATGTACCGATTGTCAGCGCACAGGGAAACACATGCCCCCCATTATAGTCCGTGTGCTCGCCGATCATGTTCACCCGGCCCGGCGCAAAGTACACGCCCGCCCCGTCAGCGTCCCCGTAAAGCTCCTCAAACTTCTTTAAAACCTTTTCTTTCATACCCTCTCTCCTTCCCTTTCCGCAAGCCATACAGAAAATGTCATATTTTAGACATTTTCTAAGTGAAATATAGAACTTCCTAGCGAAGCAGCCTTTGCTGCTTAGTTATTTAGAAGTTCTTTTCACTTTATTATAGCAAAAAAGGACCATCCTTACATAGTCCTTTGTTACTGAAACCTGTCAAAATGTTACATATGATTCAGACTGTTGATCTGGCCGATAAACTCTTCCACCTGCCGCAGATACTCCCTGTTGCGCCTGGTCTCCCCTTTCTGCATCTCCTTCCTGAAGCTGGTGGGGGACATCTGCTTCATCTGCCGGAATGCTTTCGTAAATACCAGCGGATCGTGATAACCGCAGGATAAGGCGATGCTCTCAATGGGCAGTGAAGTAAGCTGCAGAAGCTCCGCTGCCTTCGTGATGCGAAACGTGGTCAGAAACTGCTGGGGTGACATACCCATAGAATTTTGAAACAGCGTATAGAGATAGCTCCTGTTGATGCATACATAATCCGCCACATCCGTTACCTTGATGGGATTACAATAATTATTCTGAATAAATGATACGGCTTTCCGCACATAAATATTTGCCCTGTCATCTTCTCCCCGCTTTTCCACCCTGCTGCCCTCGGCTATGACAGACAGAAAAATCCCAAGCTGCCCGTTCCGCCGCAGATCGTGGGAAAGACCATAAGTATTGTGCTCCATCATATCCTTCACAATTCGGTAAAGCTCCTCCGAAGCTTCGGATTTAAAAATCGGCTGCCTTACGGAAAGACCGATATTCCCCACATACTCCGCCGCCTGCGTGCCGCTGAAGCCGACCCACACATACGTCCAGGGCTCCTCCTCATCAGACTGGTAAAATGCCAGCTCATCGGGCATAATCAGAAATCCGTATCCCGCCTCCAACGGATACTCTTCCCCGCCAATCGAAAATTTCCCTTTGCCGCTCAAAATATAATGGATCAGATAATGAGGTTTTAAGGCCGGTCCAAAACTGTGCATTGGCTCCGTCCGAGATAAACCACAGCAGTTCATATACAGACTGCCCGTCTGCTCCCCCGCAAATTCCAGTTTGTATGCTTTTTCCATTTCTCTTCTTCCCTGCCGCCGCGCTATATTGCTGTGCGCGTTTCCATGTAGTCAATAGAGCCGTCAATTCGATCATAACACACCGGGAAAACGTCTGTCAAAGAAAATCACTCCTCCTCCTTCGTTTTTTCCGGCTCATAGCGCTCCACATCCGCCAGCAGCTTTTCCCATGCATCCTCGTGCTCTACATAATAAAGCGGGCATTTTTTGCCGCCGCAGTCATAATGCCGCAGAATATCATCCGTTGACAGATGATATTCCTGTTTCAGCCATGCCAGTGTATGTACCAGTGTGTCATAGGTTTCCTGTGTAAACATCCCGTCCTCATCCAGGTAGCAGCATTCTATGGAAACGGAATCCTCATTTCTGGTAGCGACCGCATAAGCCTGCTCTTCCAGGGGAATGCACTGAATCAGTTCTCCCTCATAACCGATAATAAAATGCGCGCTTGCGGACCGCTCTTTTGTCTCTGCAAGGTTGGCAAAATAACTGCGGTTCTGCCGCGCCGAAGTACCGGGATTCGCGGTATAGTGCACAAAAACGCTTTTAATCTTTTTCAGCTTTGTACCGGGTCTGGAAAAGTCGTTCGGTTCCAGATAATCCACGGTAATCGGCGGCGGCTGTATGCGGTTCTCCTCTATTTTTTCGGAAATAACCTTCACAATGCCCTTGCCTTTTCCCTCTTTTGTATCGTGCATCATGCGGTAAACCGCCCCCGTTGTCTGATAAATCAAAATCAGACACACTCCAATGACAAAAAACACAGACAGGCGGTAAAGATTGCGCCTCCTTTTCCTTTCCCTGCGTCGTCTCGCGGGGCTGATAGGACGCACGGCCGCGTCCCGCCGTTCGGACCGCGGTTTTGCAGAAGCGCGCCGCTGCCCGTAACGAACCTGCTCCTGATCTGCAAGGCGCATCATGCGGGAACTGCCAGGTTGCCTGGATATTTCCCATAGCTCCAGATTTTCCAGACCGCCGTTGTTTTTGCTCTGCTGTCTTACCCTCTCTCCACTGCCGCCTCTTCTCCTCTGTGTACTGTTTCCCGTTCTGCTCCGTGAACTGCTGCCCGATATGACGCTTATGCTGTCTCTTGTCCTGCTCCGCTGTGCCTGCCCCATGTTGTTCCCCCTCTTTTGTACTGTTACACATAATTGTAGTATGTCAATCTTTAAATTTTCTCTAAAATGAATAAAGATTTTCCTACATTTATATATTAGAGAGGGGAACTTAAGAAAAAGGTTACATAATTCTTAATAATTCTTTATTTTTATCCGGCATCCGTCTGCAAAAGGTGTGTCTCCACCGCCGTCTGCAGTTCCGTTAACCCGTCCAGGAAAATCTGATCGTCCCCGTAATCTGCCTTTTCCAGCACCGGAAGATCCTTTTCCAATTCCTCCCGGCGATAAATCATCATATCCGATCCTCCCCCGGAGGGATCCTTGACTTCCACGGCAATCTCTTCCACATTCCCAATGGCATAAAACAACATAGCCGCATTAAAATACAGCATATCCTGATCTTCTTTTGTGAAATAGTCCATGCTCATTTTATAATCGAAACGCAGGGCGTAGGGACTTTCCAGCGTCTGCAGGGAAAACCCGCCTTCCCGGTTCAGCGTTGGCGGCAGGGGCAGGGCCTCCAGCAGTGCGCCCACTTTGGAGTGGTCCCCGACGTAGGGCGTCCGATTCGCCGCCAGACTGTCAAACAGGGCGTCCCGGCTCTCCCGGTTCAGACTTAAAATAATCACCTGATATACCACTGTTTTTAATTCTTCGTCAATATACGCCATTTCTTCCTGATATTTATCCCGCACCTTACCATCAAAATCCGCTTTGACGTAAACATAGCACCCCGAGTACAGCTCATCCACATTGACTTCTTCCGGCTCGTAAGTTGTCGTCACAATCTGCTCATTTGGCAGGTAATCTGTTTTGCCTTCATATGCCTCCTGCACTTCCTCTGTGCGATAACCGCTGTCATCTATCATATAGGTGGTATCGTCGTTCATGTCTGTGCCCGGCACACCTGCCGTCTCCCCGGCTGTTCCCGCCTCATCCATCCCGGGCTGGTAATCTGTGGCCGCTTCCTCTGCCGGTGTGTAAGTATGCTCTGTTCTCGACAGCGGCTCTCCCAGATAGGCTCTGAGCAGATAATTATAGCCGTAATCCCCGATCGGCGTAACTTCCCGCCCTTCATCGACCAGCCCCAGCGCATCCTTGAGCGGCATTCTGGCAAATCTGCCCACCTCTTCCTGCGCCGCAAGATGATAAATGACAACCTCGTCACTTTCCTTTTCTGCCACACAGCCGCTTATGCGGCCGATGCTTGCAGGCAGCGGTATCTGCATATCCCCGCCCGTGACCAGAAGGCCTTCCTGCGCATCCACCACTGTTCCATGAAACTGCGCATCCCTGGTAAAGACAAAGAGGCACACAACCGCAATCAGAAACAGCACGCCAGCCGCCGCTGTATAGAAAACCTTCGGCTCCTCTGCGATAAAACGTATCCGCTCTTTCACGCTCTTTCCACTGCCGGTCATGGTTGTCGCCGTGCACACCAAATCAGACATATGCCCCTTTCGGGTGATAATGGACAGCAGTGTCTCCCCGTAAGGAACCCGTTCCTTTTCACCAAGCGCCGCCAGCGCTCCCTCATCGCAGGCCAGCTCGCAGTCCCGTTTGGAACAGACCGCAGCGGCCCATACCAATGGATGAAACCAGTATACCGTTACCAACGCGCCCCGGAGAACCGCCCAAAAGCTGTCCCCATGTTTTTTATGGACAAGCTCATGGACAATGACATGGCGCAGTTTGTCCGTATCACCGATCACATCTGCCGTCAGATAAACCGCTTCGCGCCCCGGAAATCCGTACAGACAGGGAGAAGAAATGCCTTCCACTGCATAAAAAGCGGGCAGACGTCCTTTCTTTTTAAAAAGGCCGCTGTTCTTTTCCTTCCCGCCCGAAACTTTCTCTTCTCCAAAAACTGCTGTTTTCACTTCTTCTGGCAAGTCAAAAGGCTTTCGGCGCTTCCTTAACCGATAACTGAATACCACATTGGTAATTATGATCCACGCGCCTATGATAAACCCGCCAAGCCCCCAGAAAAACAAGAGCACATCCAATCTGGAAAAGCCCAGCTTTCCCGCCATAAACACAGATGTCGGCCCGTCTTTTGGCATCGCTTCCAGCGTTTCTCTGATCTCATCCGTGGTAAACAGACGAAACAGAATACTGCTCGAATTCACCGTCATCTGAATGGGTTCCTCCAGCCGAATCGTCTCTTCCAGCCGCTCTCCGATACCGCTTTCATCTTCCCCCACCAGATCCATCAGACGGAAATCGGAAAACGATCCCAAATCAAACTCTGCCGAAATCGGTATCACCAGCCGGAGCGCTGCCAGAAGCCAAAGCGCATACTGCAGCCTGCTGCCGATTTTTCCGCGGAAAATCCGCCGGATCAACAAAATACACAGTATCAGAACGGTTGCTGTTATCAATATCTCTCTCATCATTGCCCTCCATGATTGCGAAATGTCCATCCACACATATCAATTACCGTTCCTTCTCTTCTCCCTGCGGACGGCTTCCCGTCCTTCTCTTCTTTGCCTGTTCCAGAATGCCGTACAATTCCTGTATTTCCTCCTCAGACAGCGCCTGATCCTCCACCATAGCGTTGACCATCATACCCAGACTGCCCCTGTAAACCTTCTGCAAAAATCCCCGGGTCTCCCGCATGGACACTTCCTCCCTTGTCACAAGCGGATAAAATATTTTTGCCCGTCCGCCTTCCCTGTGAGAAACCGCGCCCTTCTTTTCCATGCGGGAAAGCATGGTAATCACAATATGCTTATCCCATCCCGTGTCACTGCCCAGCTGGTTTTTAAGCTCTGTGATCGTGCTCTCCCGCTCCCAGAGCTGATTCATAATTTTCCATTCCCCATCCGATAAATTGACCACTCTGCTCTCCTTCCCCTGCGTCTTTCCGCTTCCTTCCAGTCTTTTTGGTATATTTTGGTATACGGACGTATACCTTTTGATAGTATCATACACGCAAGGGTATACGCCTGTCAACCCTCTGTTATTCTGAAAATCTATTCCCGCTGGGATGTCCTTTTTCAATTCTCTTTGTACTCTTCCTTTTTATAGCCGCGCTCAAACATAAAACAGGAAACCCATCAACTGGATTTCCTGCTTTCTCTTTCTTTATCAACATTGTCCTGTGCGCAGCCAAATTTTTCAATCCCGCATCACTCAATAAGCTTCACTGTATTTCCGATACAGCTCCTCCAAGTCTGCCTGATCCTGTTCAGATACATTTTCCTGCAGATACTCCTGCACCTCCGACAAGGACTCGCTGTCCACGCCATCCCCGACAATTTCCATTACATCAGAGATCGTGTCGCTGTCCGCATAGCGGTCGATAATTTCTTCGGCTTTCTGTTTGTCAGTTTCGTCCATATTATTCACAATTTTCTGGGCTTTCTCGGCCGCCTGCGGATCGCCGGCGCTCTCCAGCGCCTGTTTTACCGCCTGCTCCATCACGGTTTCGGAAACTTTTTTTGTCACCGCATGTCTGACGGTTTCAGAAAGTTTTTGAGTCACCGCATGCTCCCCTGTTCCGGCCAGTGACCCGCTGGCAAAACCTATCGCCACAACAATACAGACCCCCAGAAAAAGTCCCAGAAAGATCACCGGGATAAGCCCCTTTTTCTTCTTTCTTCTCCTGCTCATAAATGACTCCCTTCCAAAAACATCTACGCACTTTTTTCAACAGCTCTGCGCACTTGCCATCCCATCGCCGCAAAATACGATGGCTTTCCTTTAATATGCCCGGCCCCAGTAAACCATCTTTTTCGCGGGCTTACCACAGCACACGCAGGTTTCTCCGATCTGCTCCTGCTCAAAAGGCATACAACGGCTGGTAACTGCCATTTCCTCCTTGATCTGGTCTTCACATGCCTGCTCTCCACACCACATAGCCTTCACAAAGCCGGACTTTTCCGCAAAGAGCTTGCGGAAGGTTTCCATATCCTTCGCCTCGTAGGTGTGCTCTTCTCTGTGCTCTCTGGCATGTTCCAGCATCTCCTTCTGCATCAGATCCAGAATTTCTCCGGCTTTTGTCTCAATTTCATCCAGAGAAACTTCTATTTTTTCCCTGGTATCGCGGCGGCAGATCACACATTTGCCGGCCTCTATGTCTTTAGGCCCAATTTCCACGCGGATGGGAATACCGCGCATTTCCTGCTCAGAAAACTTCCAGCCGGGACTCTTGTCCGTGTCGTCCACCTTTACCCGGAATGCACCAAGTCTCTCCTTCAGCTCATAGGCTTTGTCCAGCACACCCTCTTTTTTCTGCTGAATCGGAATGACCATAATCTGAGTAGGCGCAATTCTGGGAGGCAGTACCAGCCCGGAATTGTCACCGTGTACCATAATCACCGCACCGATCAAGCGGGTCGTCGTTCCCCAGGAAGTCTGATGCACATATTTCAGAGTATTATCCTTATCCGTAAACTGTATCCCAAAAGCCTTCGCAAAGCCGTCGCCGAAATTGTGGCTGGTGCCGGACTGTAATGCCTTGCCGTCATGCATCAGCGCCTCAATTGTGTAGGTCGCGGTCGCTCCCGCAAATTTTTCCTTGTCCGTCTTCCGGCCTTTGATAACAGGAATCGCCAATACTTCCTCACAGAAATCGGCGTAGACATTTAACATCTGAATCGTCCGCTCTTCAGCCTCCTCAGCCGTGGCGTGAGCCGTATGCCCTTCCTGCCATAAAAATTCGCGGCTTCGTAGAAACGGCCTTGTCTCCTTTTCCCAGCGCACCACTGAACACCACTGATTGCAAATCTGCGGCAGATCACGGTATGACTGTACCGCATTCTTATAGTAATCGCAAAACAGCGTTTCAGAGGTAGGTCTGACACAGAGTCTTTCCTGCAGAGGCTGCAAACCGCCATGCGTCACCCATGCCACCTCCGGCGCAAAGCCCTCCACATGATCCTTCTCCTTATTCAACAAGCTCTCCGGGATAAACATAGGCAGATACACGTTCTCCACCCCTGTCGCCTTAAAACGGTCGTCCATCTGCCGCTGAATCAACTCCCAGATCGCGTAACCCGCAGGCTTAAACACCATACATCCCTTGATGCTTGTGTAATCCAGAAGCTCCGCCTTCTTGACCACATCTGTGTACCACTGTGCGAAATCATCCTCCATCGCCGTGATCGCTTCCACTAACTTTTTGTCTGCCATATTTTCCTCCTTCTCCGTCTTCTGACTCTGCTCTCCACTTTCCTCGCATATGCAGATTCGAAATGCTTCGCATTTCTCATTCGCGTTGCTCGTCATAAGCTTCCCCTGACAGTCTTGCATGCAGGCATGCATCCTGTCCGCGGCCGCTTCTGACTCTGCTCTCCACTTTCCTCGCATATGCAGATTCGAAATGCTTCGCATTTCTCATTCGCGTTGCTCGTCATAAGCTTCCCCTGACAGTCTTGCATGCAGGCATGCATCCTGTCCGCGGCCGCTTCTGACTCTGCCTATGCGCGCAAAAAACCGCCAAAACTTCCATCCCTAAGGGACCGAAATCTCGGCGGTACCACCCTAATTAATGCATTTGCATGCACTCTGCTTCTCATACCGTTATCGCCGGTGTTACGCTGCGCTCCTCACGCAGGGCTCCGAGGCCGGTTCCGAACAGTTCGCGTAAAAGCTTCCCACCATCAGCTCTCTCTCTGCAACGTTTCCCATCCGTACTATTCTCTTCTTCGCCACGTTTTACTATAGAATTAGCCCTGATCGGCTGTATTTTCATCCATTTTAGACGCATGAACTGGTTTTGTCAACTGTTATTGTCAAAACCCTTCTGCGCAAGCTGTGCACGCAGCTGTCGGATCTCCTCCTCTTTTTCCGCTAACGCCCTCTCATATTCTATGCAGTTCTGCTCATGCTCAATCCGATCCTGTTCAATTTTTCTCTGATAACTGCGCAGGTCCTGCTCATGCTCAATCCGATCTAATTCTATCTTCCGCTCATAACTGCGCAGATCCTGATAATACTCCTCCCGGTCGCGGCACCTTTTCCGCACCAGTTCGTCCGCACTCATGCGGAAGATGGTTTCACACGCTTCCTGTAAATGTTCATCCCTGGATGCCAGCATTTTCATCTCCTCCCACGTCTTGGCCTTAAACAGCATGGCCCACTCGTGAATATGATATCTCTTATCCTCTTCCGTTGCCAGATCTGTACGACTTAAGTCTACCACATATAGGGTCAGACTGTCACTATATTTTTGATGGTTTTTAACGTTTATCAGTTTATAGGAGGCATAAAACTCCGGCTGTTCCAGAAACAGCGTATAGTCCAGAAACCCGATATGTACGGCTGGCTTTGCCTCCAGATAATCCTGTCCCCGGTTCAGCCGGTCGTAGGAGCGGCACAGGTACATGACTGACCGCTCCCGCCAGTTGAGCCTGTTGGCGATCTGCATTTCCAGGTTGATCAAGGTATGATTATTCAGGACCACATGGATGTCCAGACGAAACTCCTTGTCCGTCACCGTTTCTCCCAGCAGGACAGGATTTGCGATTTCAACGGAGGCTACCTCCTGGATGGACAGATGGAGCAGGGCGCAGATCAGCCCGCGCAGGACTTTATTGTTGGACTGCAGCACAGCCCGAAACATGTAGTCATTGGTCATGTTATAGGGAATGGGGCCGCTGGCATCCCGAAATCCGAGACCGTTTTCGGGCGGCATGGGCGCAGTCTGACAGGCTGTATCGCTAAAAGCGGCAGAAGAGCTGTTGTGTATATGTGAAGAACTGCGGGCAGACTGTTTCATAGATGTGTTTTCCTTTCTCAGACAAGAATGACGGAGCGGCGCTCCGAAGAATTGAAGCGTTGCAGAATTGAAACTAAGAAATAAGATTCCGAATGAAATGAGTCATAGAGACGTTTCTCATCCGGCTGTTAAAACAGATATATCATAAAAAAATAGAAAAGGCAAAGAATTTCGATGTAATAGTTTGTAGAAATCGAATAGACGAAATACCGTTTACCCTCCAAGGATATCCATATATAGACCATCAAATAGGCGACTACCAAAAAACCTACCATATCTGGTATTGTGCAATTTTTCTCAAAAGAAGCTAATTCATCAAAAATATGTCGAGGCGCTTATTGATCCTGCCTGCCTGTTTTCCTTACCAGATACTCTCCCACACCCAGCAGCAAAAACACAAACGGCGTACAGCACACCTGCTGGTAGCAGAAAAAATTATATGCCATATAAGATACCGCCGAGGCTGCCGCTCCCACCAGCAGATAATCCTGCTGCCATGCCCGCACATATCTTCTGACCGCCGATACAAAAATTCCAATATAGGACAAGGCTCCTAAAATCCCCGTATTCACCAGCGTTGTCAGCCATTCATTGTGTGCGTTGGTCAGTATCTTATCTCCCCAAAGAAGATAAGCTTCCTCTCCATGAACCGCCTCCACATAACTGCTGAAACAGTCCGGCCCCACTCCAAAAAGTTTATGTAATATGCTTTCCCCTGCAAACACCCTGACGGCAAAACTCCAGATCCGCCCTCTGCCATTTCCCCAGGCGTCATTCCAGTTAAAATAGGACACCGCGCTGAGCGCACCGCCCAGTCTGTCCGGCAGCGCACCCCTGCTCTGCAGTACGACAAGTCCCACCAGAACGATCACGGCTGCCGCCGCCATAAACACTGCTGCCCGTCCTGCCCACTGCATGCGTACCGCCTGGTACGGTCTGTTCCTCCTTGCATACAGCAAAAGACAAAGGAGCAGACAGATTCCCAGAAGTATCCATGCCGCCTTACTGTCCAGAATCAGCTCTGTTATGAAATCGTACTCTAAATCCGGGTTGGGATGAATCTGCATCAGAAAATGCATCACCTTACCCGCCGCAAAAAAGAGCGTGCATACCTCCACAAAGCGATTCAGCGTCTCCCGTCTTTTCACACAGACCCAAAAGAAAACCAACATAAAACCCGCCAGCGCAAAATATGCACTGTCGCTGTTCTGCGTCACCAGAGAGGCAAAACCCACCGCTGTATAAACGCCGCCAGCAGCCCGCCACAAAGATTTCTCAGAAAAGAGAAACACTGCAACACCCACAGGAAGCGCCACCACAAGATAGCTGGCATACCATGTTGCCTGCCCCATCGTGGAGAGAAACTGCGCCATCTGATAGCCCTGCAGCCCTTCGTAAAACCCAATCGGATCTATCAGCATACGGTGCAAAACCCCGATCAGAAACACAAACAGCGCCGACCCGCCAAAGACGATCAGAATGCTGCGGTAATGCCGCCCAAAGCGGGATACTGCCAGATAAATCAGCACAAAACTAAGCTGGGACATCCATCCCATATTCCAGCCAAAACTCCCCCACAGCGCGTCCTTGTAAAAGCCGCCGGAAACTACAGATATCGTCGAAAAAACAAGATAAGCCAGCACACAGAAGTCTGTCACAGACAGCCGTTCTTTTACGCGTCCGAAAAAGTCTGCCGCAGAAAACTTCTGCTCCCGCCCTGTTCCGTATAGGCGCAGAAACAGGAGCGCCGCGCCGGATGCCAGAAAAAGCGAAAAACCAACCGTCATCACCGTTCTGTATGCCGCAAACTTCGCATTGCCGATCTGATGATACCCATCCTCCGCGTAAAAAGATACCGCCACGCACATGGCCGCCATCGCCGCCGCCACAATATATTCCATAGCTGTCACTAACATTTCCTGCCCAGATACGCTTTTGCCTTGTTTCCTGTTCTGTGCTTTCTTCACTTTATTACTCATATGCTGTGATTCCCTCTGCCCCGCTTTGTTTTCTTTTGCGCTTTCTATGTTAATACACATCGGCAGGTTCGTCAAACACCTCCTTCCGGCCCTTCAAAATTTCGGAAATAACGATGAGAGCCAACGGTCCCTTCACAATGCCGCCCACACCAAAAAGCTTCACACCCGCATAAATAGAAAACAAAATCCAGACCGGCGACAGCCCAATTTTATTTCCAATCAGCCTCGGTTCCAAAAATTCCCTGGCCAGCGCACAGATTCCGTAAAGCGCCAGGCATACCGCCATCTGTACATACGCCCCGTTCAAAAGCTGCCACACCGACAAGGGCACCAGCACAATACCTGTCCCCACAAAGGGCAGCATATCCAGAAATCCGGCCAGCATGCCAAGAAAGATACCGCCCTCCACCCCGGCAATCGTGAGAGTAACGCTGCAGAGCACGGCAATTATCAGAAGAATTACGCCCTGCGCCTTAAAAAAAGTGACAAGGTAGGACAGCACCCCTTCCAGCACGGACCATAGAAACCGAAAACTTTCCTCTCTTTTCACCCATTCTACCATTTTCGTGTAATCCTTCTCGAACAAAAAAACCGCAATACAGGTAATCGCCAGAAACCCGGCCGCAGACACAATCCCCTTAAAACAACTGTAGGAGGACGAGAGCAGCTGGGGCACCACCTGAATCTGCACATTTTCCATAACCACCGTCATCTGCTCGATCACATAACTCTCAATCCGCTCTCCCTCCCATCCAAACCGCCCATCCAGCTGGCCGCAGCACTGGTGGAAAAAGAATGCCGCCTGCTGCTCAACCTTTTCACAAAATGATGGCAGACCCTGCAGCTGCCCTATCCCAAAAGTCAAAACCGCCCAGAGCAAAGCGCATATGAGAAGCAGAACCGGCAGCACAATGCCCGCCGCAAGAAATTTTTTCTTGATCGGAATCCTTCTCTGCATTCGGTCCAGCACAGGATACAGGAGGGTAATCAGCGCAAATGCCAAAAAGAAGGGAGCTGCCAGAGAAAACAGATAGCGAAAGAAAAACCAGACAAACGCCGTGACAAGGCATCCCCTCGCCAGCTTATTTTTCCAAAGCCCATCAATCAGACCGTTTTTTTCCCAAAATACCATGTAGTCCTGCCTCCTCTGACTCTTCTATGAAACGCGCAAAAAGAAGCAGGGATGATACCTGCTTCTTTACTCTGATGCTGCACTCTTATTATTTGATTTTTCTAAAATCTTATACTTCAAATTTCCTTTTAACAGTTCTCTGTTTCCTGCTTCCTCCTGCGAAACGCTGTCCCTTCCGGCTGAATCTCAAACTGCATGTGTTTTCCCGTTTTCGGGTGGATAAAAGACAGACGGTAAGCGCAAAGCGCCGTCTCCCGGATCCCCAGTTTCTGCGCAAGCGCCAGGGCCGCCCCGTCAGCATACTTACGATCCCCCAAAAGAGGCATTCCCGCATGCGCCATCTGCACCCGGATCTGGTGATGCCGTCCCGTGTACAGACAGATCCTTACAAGCGCACATTGCTGTCCCTTTCCCTCCAAAATTTCATAAGACAGCCTTGACTCCCTGGCGCCCTTCACCTCCGGCGGCACAACACGGGAAGTGTTTGTCTTCCCGTCCTTTAACAGATAATCCGTCAGCTCTCCCTGCTCCTTCAGATTTTCTCCACAGACCAGGGCAAGGTACTCCTTTTTCATTTCCTCTCCTGCCGCCTGTCTGCTTAACTCTGCAGCAGCCGTCTTGTTTTTGGCAAAAACCAGAATCCCCTCTACCGGCTGATCCAGCCGATGGATCACTCCCACATAAGGGGATTTGCCGCAGGCGCCTTTCCTCGATGCCAGATAGTTGGAAATCTCACTCACCATATCCGCCTGCCCGACTCTTGCTGTCTGAGTGGCAATACCGGCGGGTTTGCGGCAGACGATTATATCATTATCCTCATGGAGGATTCTGTTTACATGCATAGCTGCCCTCCTCCTTTTTCCGCTGTCTGCGCACTGCTCTTTGCTTTCGCGTCAAATCTTGAACCGATATCCGATGCCCCAGATCGTCTCAATATACTGCGGTTTTGCGGTGTCAAACTCGATCTTCTCACGAATCTTTTTGATATGCACGGTGACGGTGGCAATGTCCCCGATGGAATCCATATCCCAGATTTCGCGGAACAGCTCTTCCTTGGAATATACATGGTTCGGATTCTCCGCAAGGAAAGTCAGAAGGTCAAACTCTTTGGTGGTGAAAATCCTCTCATCTCCATCCACATAAACCCTTCTGGCCGTCTTGTCAATTTTAAGTCCCCGGATCTCTATGATATCATTGACTTTCTGGTTGCTGCCCACCAGTCTGTCGTAGCGGGCCATATGCGCCTTCACCCTGGCTACCAGCTCGGACGGGCTGAAAGGCTTCGTCATATAATCGTCCGCACCAAGACCAAGGCCTCTGATTTTATCTATGTCATCTTTTTTCGCAGACACCATGATAATGGGAATATTTTTTTCTTCACGGATCTGTTTGCAGACCTCGAATCCGTCCATACCGGGCAGCATGAGATCCAGAATCACAAGATCAAAGTTTCCCGAGAGAGCCGCCTCCAGCCCTTTGTCCCCCGTATTTTCGATCGTCACCTCAAAATCACTCAGCTCCAGATAGTCCTTCTCCAGATCTGCGATTGCCTCTTCGTCTTCCACAATTAAAATTTTACTCACTGTCCTGTCCTTTCTCCCAGCTTTTTTCCGGCTCGCTTAACCATTTTCTTATCACAAAATGCATACAGGTGCCTTCGTTCTCCTTACTCGTAGCCCATATATAACCGCCGTGGTCTTCTATAATCTTCTTTACAATGGACAACCCGATTCCGCTGCCTCCCTGGGAGGAATTGCGGGACGCGTCCGTCCTGTAAAACCGCTCAAATATATTCGGCAGATCCTTGGCCGCAATGCCCTTTCCATTGTCCTCGATCTCCACCCGGATGGAATCCACTTCATCCAGAATACGGATGTCGATGACGCCTCTCTCCTTATCCAGATATTTGATGCTGTTGCTGATAATGTTGCTGATTACCCGTTTGAGCTGCTCCGGGTCTGCAATAATCTGCGTGGATGGCTCCACCAGATCCTCGTAGTTTAACTGAATATTTTTAGACTCCAGATCAAGCCCCACTTCCTCCACGCAGTCCCCAAAATACTCTGCCACATTGATGCGGTGGAAATTGTAGGGAATCCGATTGTTGTCAATACCGGAATAAGTAGTCAGCTCGTTAATCAGGCGGTCCATGTCGTTAGCCTTATTATAGATGGTTTTGATATATTTATCCATCTTCTCCGGCGTGTCCGCAACTCCGTCCATAATGCCCTCCACATACCCTTTTACGGCAGTGATAGGCGTTTTCAGATCATGGGAAATATTGCTGATCAGTTCTCTGTTCTTTTTTTCATGCTCAAACTTTTCATCCAGAGATTCTTTCAACCGCAGTCTCATATCCTCGTAATTGCGGTAAAGTTCACCGATTTCACCCTTTTCCTCCGTAGTCAGCATATATTCCAGATTGCCCTCGGCAATATTCTGCATCGCTGTGTTCAGCTGATTGATCGGGGTAAAAATGCCTCTCTGTATTCCCTGGGTCAGAAGTATGCTTGTAAAAACAAGAACCAAAATAAAAGCGAACGTCATCCTGTAGAGTGTCTTTCGGGAAAGCAGGGAATTTATGCTGGTAACAACGAAAAAGCTTCCCTCGCTGCCGTCTGAAAAGCGGAAGTCCACTTCTTTCACAAGCTTTTTGATATCGCTGTAGTAATAGCCCGCCTCTGAACCCGGCATTTCATTGCCATGCTCCGGCAATGCCGGAAATATTTTCCTGGCTGCGCTGCTGTTGCCGGTATAATAAATCTCGTTGTCTTTTCTCACTATGATATAGGAGGATTTATCTTTCAGATCCAGCGTCATCTCATCCAGATAATCCGTATCCTCCAACCGGGAAGGATCTTCCTTGATCTGCTGTCTTACTTTCTCCAGCACTTCCTCCGAAATGCGGCTGTAATTTTCTATCGTGTATATATAGGAAGCGTTATCGCGGTCAAAAAACCCGTAAGGCGTTTCTGTGTCCTCTATATGGCTGCCCACCACCAAAAGCGCAACGCTTGTGAGCAGAAACGGCAGCAGCACCATCGTCAATGATGTGATCAGAAGCCTTGTTCTAAATTTCACTTAAAAACCTTCTTTCTTCGTTCCGCCTATACATGTATGGTTCATAACCTGCGCGGAGAATGCCCGTATTTAGGGTATTCTCCCATGTGAGACAGAGTTGCGAAGCAACTCCTAGAGTTTCTTGGCGTCCCGTCCTATGGCGGGACGTCTTTAGAAACTCTTCTCACATTATGATACCACAATTTACAAAGTTGAAAATAAAACATCTACGATAATCTTATAAAATATTTATAAATTTCAAAATCTGGATTGACATGTCCGTTTCATTTGTTATAATGGACATATAAAACAGTAATGATTCCTAGTTTTGCGTTTTATGACAAGATCTGACGGATCAGGAGGAATTGCCATGACGGTGAAATATAGTCGGCAGCGGCAGCTTATCCATAACTTTCTGATGAACCGCAAGGATCATCCCACCGCTGACGTGGTGTATCAGAATGTCAGACAGGAATACCCGAATATCAGTCTGGGAACCGTCTACCGCAATTTGACGCTGCTCGCTGACAGAGGTGAGATTTTAAGATTACAGGTAGGCGACGGCGCTGACCACTTTGATGCGGATACCTCGCGGCACTGCCATTTTGTCTGTTCGGAGTGCGGCAGTGTGACCGATATGCGGATTGCCTGTATAGACGAGATACTGGCAAGAGCCCAGCAGGGTTTTGATGGCAGAATTGAGCGGCAGTCCACCTGCTTTTACGGGCTTTGCGAAAAATGTCTGGATAAAACTTCCAAAAACCGGGAATAAATTTATCAATGGATATGCTGGTAAACCCATCTATCATGGGTTAAAATATGAAAAAAGAAAAGGAGAGATCACATTATGAAATTTGTATGTCAGGTATGCGGTTATGTTCACGAAGGAGATGCGGCACCGGAGAAATGCCCTCAGTGTAATGCACCTGCTGAGAAATTCACAGCACAGAGCGGCACAATGGAGTGGGCTGCTGAGCATGTAGTAGGCGTAGCAAAGGGTGTCAGCGAGGATATCATGGCTGATCTGAGAGCTAACTTCAACGGCGAGTGCACCGAGGTTGGTATGTATCTTGCTATGGCGAGAGTTGCTCACAGAGAGGGCTATCCCGAGATCGGCCTGTACTGGGAGAAGGCTGCATGGGAAGAGGCAGAGCATGCTGCTAAGTTTGCAGAGCTGCTCGGTGAAGTAGTAACCGATTCCACCAAGAAGAATCTGGAGATGAGAGTGGAAGCTGAGAACGGCGCAACCGCAGGTAAGTTTGATCTTGCAAAGCGCGCAAAGGCTGCCAATCTGGATGCAATCCATGATACCGTACACGAGATGGCAAGAGACGAGGCCAGACACGGCAAAGCATTTGAAGGTCTGTTAAAGAGATATTTTGGCTAATTGCCACATATCTATGAAATACAAAGGAGGAATGTGATATGAAAAAATATTTCTGTAATCCCTGCGGCTATACTTACGATCCTGAGAAGGGTGATCCGGAGCACGGCATTAAGCCCGGCACGGCATTTGAGGATCTCCCGGCAGACTGGTGCTGCCCTCTCTGCGGCGTGACTAAGGATATGTTCCAGCCCTGCATTGACAATTACAACTAAATATCACATGACAAAGGACGTCTTCTGATGGGACGTCCTTTTTATTTCTCTGTTTTATCTCCCTTTTTCTGGGCATACTGTATAATATATTCCCAAAAAGTTTGTTGAATCCGCCTATTTACAATTTGAAAGTTGGCAGATATTATATTCTCACGAAATATCAATTATTTGTTTCGCTGAGAAAGGAGGCTCACACGAAAAACAAACGACAAACTAACAGATGTGTTGTCAGAGGATTCTGCATATAGGGGAATTGCTGTTAATCGGATTGATTTGTAAATCATTGATTATTCTATTTTTCAGTCACCAATAATGATTAAGGAGGACACGAGATTATGCAGCAGGTAAATGTTAAATTCAATGATGTGAACCAGATCAGAAAGTTTGTAGATGTAATTGATAAGATTGATTCGTGCTTTAATTTGGGGGAAGGCCGAAGAGTCGTAGATGCCAAATCCATCCTTGGCGTGATGGCGCTTGATCTGACCCGTCCGCTCCAACTCACTTATGATTCGGACGACGAGGGAATCAGGGAGAAATTAACTCCCTTCATATATGGCTAACCAGGCAGGGCAGGCTGTTTCGGCCTGCCCTTTTTATGTGCAGATCTGCCGCCGGCCGTATACAGACCAAAGTGTTTCCTGGCCGATTGCCACACCTCCTCACAGATATCCGTTATCCCGAAGCCACTGTGCGGACTGCCTCAGCGCCTCAATCGTTTTCGTCTCCACCACGCACCGGCAGCCGTTCGTCCCTGCCAGCCCGATCCGCTTTGCCAGATCGATCTCCCCGGATCCAAGCGTCTTATGATTCCCGGTTCCTTTCGCATCGTGGATATGGAAATGATGCAGCCTGTCCCTGCGCTGCATGAGAAAATCCTCGTCCACATTGCCACAGGCATGCGAATGGCCGATATCCCAGGTCAGCGCAAACATTTCACTCGCTAACAGATAGTCAATCGCTTCTTTCTCAAAATCCTGATAGCCATCCGTATTTTCAATGCAGATCTTCACGCCGGAATCTCCCGCCGTTTTCTCACACATTTCCCGAAATCTGCGTACCGCCGCCATATACGGCTCCCGGTATTCCCCAAACAGCCGCACCTTTCTGTCCGGCAGCGTAACAAAAATACCGTGATTCATGTGCATATTTAAGAGCGGTGCGCCAAGCGCTGCAGCCGCCTTAAGCGCCCGCTCCACCGTCTCCATACAGGCACCCGCCACCAGTGGATTAAAATCGCAGACATTCAGGTTCTCGTCCAGATGAATGGTGTAATAAATTCTGTTTTCCTGCGCCAGATTTTTTAAAAAAGCCGTCTGCTCCAACTGCGGAATCTGATACATCGGAAAATTCATATTCAGCTCCACAAACTGCAGGCCCAGCTCCCGGCACAGAGCTATATTTTCCTCCAAATTCCGATTGTGATTCGATGATTTTTAAGGGGAATATTAGCTGTTATATTTTATTATTAAAATATCCGCTAACCCTTGAAAACACTAAGTTTATTGCAGGTGAACTTTCCCTTAAGGTTTCCCTTGTGTTATATATTCCCACAGGGCATTACGAACCCTGATAAG
>CAJTTT010000008.1 GCA_910579285.1 uncultured Lachnospiraceae bacterium
CATATAATAGCAGATGAATAATTGGATGTCAACGGGTTTTTAGGAATTTTTTAGAAAAATTTTTAAAGCGTAAATTAAAGTACATAAATTCCCAAATGATCCAGCGCCCAGTAGGCAAAGTATGCCAGCAGGCAGGCCTCCGCCGCGCCCATTGCCGCGCCCAGCACTTTGTTAATACCGCTTACTACAGAAATGCTGCCAACTGCCAGCAGCGGTGTGAAAATCAAACGGCACAGCTTGAAAAAAATCCCAAGCAAAACCAGCGCAATCATACAAGCCGTCAAAATATGAATGGATTTGGTCATTGCACTGCTGACTGCAAGAAAAACCAGCGCCACACATACCAGGGAAACCGCTCCCGATAATAGATTCACAATTTCCTGCATCATGCCGCAGGCATATCCACCCCGCATTCTCCATATAAATAGTAAAATTACAACCGCCGCAAAGGCGAACGTAATCATGTCCTGTCTCATCGTAATATCAACCCGGTTTTATCTTAGTTCAATCGTATCAATAGATTCCGGCGTCACCACCATATAAGTGTAAGACGCGCTCTGTGGTATCAGCATCAAAGCCGTTCTGTTAAATTTCCCGGCGTACTTCTCCACGCCCCTGCTGTTATAGATCCGGCAGTCTGATTCATTATAAATAATAATCTGATCATCGTGAAATACAATGTCTCTGCATTCTATATCATATGCAATAGAACATACAGATTCCCCAGACTTATTGTACACATCCAAGCGGTATCTGCTGCCGCTCTCCCTGCTGCTAAAGACCAGCCCCACATATTCGCTTCCGTAATAAACGCCCCGTACCTCCTCGTCAAGCAGTTTTTCCGCTATACTGACCGGCTTCTGGGAACCGCCAAAAAACATAATTCGGTCATCGGACACTGCAAAGATAGAACGGTTATCAAGAAACCGCGCATAGGGCACTACCGTATCTATGTAATCATACCCGCTCACATAATTATCCGTATTATTCTGTCCGACCGCACCAAAATTGTAAAAGGCCACACTGGATTTCATATGTCCGCTGTCCACATACAGATAGGACACACATACCAGCTCCCCGCTCGGCGAAATGGATACCTCTGCCGGATATCCGCTTTCTTTCATAGTCGTGCGAAAGCGCACCAATTCCTTCCCTTTCGCATCATACAGGCAGATTAACGTGACATTAGTGTCATCCAGCACAGCCGCCACCACGCCGCCTGCAGACACACAAAAATCACGCACAGGACGGTTGGTTGTAATATTACCCAGCACAGACTCCGTGTTCATCACATAAATCTCTCTGCCGTTATAGTCTCCAACTGCCACCACATTCTGATTGATATCCACCATAGGGTTCTGCATTTCAAAGGTCTGGTTCCAAACCGCATTGCCCTTGGTGTCCATGCAGCTAATACCGTCTTTACTATAGGTAAGGAGATGCGACGCAAAAGGCATCATCTGCGCATCGGACGGAATTTTAATTTCCACGCTTGAAAGCTCCACGCTCTCCGTATAGACCTTGTTCTTCCATTGTATAAAAACCACAGCGCCAATCGCTGCAAAAAGTGTCAGAACCAGAGTCACCCTGTAAAACACGGTGAACTTATGGCTCTTAATCCTTTCCCGATAGCTGATTCTGGGCGGCTTCTGTCCATTGTCCCGCTTGTCTTTTTTTCTGAAATACTCTCTGATATTTGCCATCTGCTGTATCCTTAAATTTTGTCTGCTCATCGCCAACGCGTACATTATACCACAGGCTTACTTACTTTTCTACGGCAGGATGATTCTTTGCCCGGAACGGATTTGATCTGGATCCGAAATCTGGTTCGCCTCACAGATTTTTTCCACGCTTGAGATATCCCCATAAATTTTCTGGCTGATTGTATAGAGCGTGTCCCCCTGCTCCACCTCATAATATCTGGTTATGCTTCTGGAAAGCGCCTCCTCGTTTTTCTCCTCACTCTGTTCTGCTGCCGCTTCATTCTCTTCGGCTTCCTCCTCCGCCGATGTGTCCTTCTCCTGCAATGTGTCTGCTTCTGCCTGTGTCAGGCCTGTCCCGTCCCCGTTTCCCGGATTTTGTCTTTCCATATCCCCGGAAGGATCCTCCGCCGCCTTCAAAACATCCTCCTGCTCCTCTGCCTCTTCGAGATCTTCCGCATCAGCATCATCTTCTTCTGGTACATCTGTAACTTGCGTCTGTTCCTCCTCTTCCCACTCTTCCCGGCCTGCCGCTCCTGACACCTCTGCGTATCGTTCTACCACGATATCCTGCTTCGCAAAATCCCCTGCGGCCTCTTCCGCCTCCTGATTTTCTATGGCGAAAAAAACCTCCTTTGCGGAACGGCTCAATTCTTCCATTTTATCATAGCTGTCCGTGGAGGTGATGACAATAGCCACCAGCACCATCAGAATCAGGCATAGCTGCACAGACATTGCGCTGTAGGATGCGGTTTTTTTCTTTTTTTCTGAAAATACAGCAGGGGACGGTATTATTTCCTGGCCGCTGCTCTTCTCCAGAGCCTGTCTTCTGCCCGGACTGCCTGTCCACTCCAGCAGATAGTTCTGCATCGCTTCATTGTTATCATAAAAAATCTGAAACCCGCATGCCCTGCATTCGCCATCCGGCTCCCGCACCAAAAACACCGGGCCCGCCTGGGTAAGTCGGCATACCAGCTCCGAGAGCGGCTCATAGCCCGAAAACGCGGCAATTCCCCTGTCCCGTCCCGCTCCGTAAACATATAATTTCGTGCCGTTCTCCTGTCTGGATCCATAAAAATAAATTTCGGACAGTTCCAGAGAATCCGACTCACGTTTCAAATATGACAGAACATATTCTTCCACATAAATATGATATTTTTTTCTTTTCTCATCTTTCCCAATCATTGCCGACCCGGATTCCATCTTTTCCCCCTGCGCCCGTTATTTGTTTTACTTTTGTGGCGAGTATATCATATCCAGCCTGAAAAAAATGGCGCAAAGCGCGATGCCTGACAGAAAGCGCACAGACGATGTATTTCTGCCCATGCACACAGAAAAGCCGCTGTGCATTTCACACAACGGCTTTTAATTCCCAATCTTAATTTAACAGTACAGCGCGCTGACCTGTTTTATACAAACTGGTAAATCGTCTCCGCTTCAAAGTCCTTCCCGGGACCGAATACTGCCTGCGGAAAACCAGAATGGTGTATGTTGTCAGGGAAATAATGGGTTTCCAGGCAAAATCCTGTACGAGGGCCATACTGCACGCCTCCCTTTCCACTCTGCTCAACAATACAGTTGCCGGCATAAAACTGCATGCCGGGCAGATTGGTAAATACCTTCATTTTACGTCCGCTCTCCACATCCTCGGCCTCCGCCGCCTCACGCATTGTACCATCGGCTCCGTCAATCACAAAATTGTGATCGTAACCCTGTACCAATTTGAGCTGTTCATAGTCAGCGCCTATCTCCTTACCGATCTGCTTCTTCTCCGTAAAATCCAAGGGTGTACCCGTCACAGGCGCAATCTCTCCTGTGGGAATCGCTCCCGGAAGTACCGGCGTAAAATGAGCCGCATGCAGCTGCAGAAACTGTCCTTCAATACTGCCCGAGTCATGTCCTGCCAGATTAAAATAGGTATGATTGGTCAGATTGATCAGTGTCTCCTTATCAGAAGATGCATGATATTTCAGCTTCAATTCATTATCATCCGTAAGCGTATAGGTCATGGTTATCTTTTTATTGCCAGGAAATCCAAGGTCACCGTCCCTTCCCTCGATCATAAGTTTCAGGCTGTCCCCGTCCACCTCTGCCTTCCAAAGCCCTTTCTGGTATCCGCCGTCCATATCGCTGTGCAGATTATTCGGTCCATCATTCACAGGCAAATGGTACTCTTCCCCGTTCAACGTAAACGCCGCCCCGCCGATACGGTTCGCATTCGGCCCTATGGTCACACCAAAAAAACTGGGATTAGAAAAATAATCCTCCGCCTTGTCAAACCCAAGAACCACATCCGCAAACACACCATCTTTATCCGGCACCATAAGATTCACCACCGCCGCCCCGAAATTAGTGATCTTCGCCTCCATGCCATTCCCGTTTTTCAAGGTATACAGGTGAATCTCTTCTCCTGTCTTCATTGTTCCGAACTTCTCTTTTATGATCCCCACTTCCCAATACCCTCCTTCTTACTTATATTCCATTTCGCTTCTGCTGTTTGCACCGCGCAAAATCCCCCTCGGCCTATTTTTTGCCGTCACACCATGCGCTTTCTGTCCTGCATTCGACCTGTCACAGCTCCACGCGGCCCTCCAGCGCCCGCAGGAGCGTCACCTCATCGATATATTCCAGATCTCCTCCCACCGGCACACCGCTGGCTATTCTCGTAACCTTAATTCCCGTAGGTTTAATCAGCTTACTGATATACATCGCAGTAGTCTCGCCCTCCAGACTGGAATTGGTTGCGATAATCACTTCGGCAACGTCACCCTCCAGCCGTTTCATCAGTTCCTTAAGTCTGATATCTCCCGGCCCGATTCCGAGCATTGGCGAGATCGCGCCGTGCAGCACATGGTAAACACCCGTGTACTTTCCCGTTTTTTCGTATGCCGCCAGATCCCTCGCATTCTCCACCACCATTATGACACCGTGATCCCTGTTTGCATTCGCACAGACAGGACAAATCTCCTTGTCTGTCAGGGTAAAGCAAGACTGACAATAACGAACATTTTCTTTGGCCTCCACAATCGTCTTCGCAAGACGCTCCACCCGCTGCTGTGGCATATTAATCAGATGAAAAGCAAGACGCTGCGCCGACTTATGTCCGATACCGGGCAGCCCCGCCAACTCCTCTATCAATTTGTTGATATGTCCGCTGTAAAGTTCCATAATCAGAAAAAACTCAACCTTTCGTCAGGACTGCGACCAATATGCGTAAAAATTCAGAAGGGCAGGCCTCCGCCAAGTCCTAACCCGCCGGTCATCTTATTCATAGCCTCGGAATTAGCCTCCTCCGCCATGCGAAGCGCCTCGTTAGCCGCCGCCATCACCAGATCCTCCAGCATTTCGATGTCCTCCGGGTCCACTACCTCCTCGGAAAGTTTCACCTTCGTCACCTCCCGCTTTCCTGTCACGGTCACTTCCACTGCACCGCCGCCCGCTTTCGCTGTGAACTCTTTTGTCTCAAGCTCTTTCTGGCTTTCCTCCATCTGACGCTGCATTCTCTGCGCCTGCTTCATCAGATTACTCATATTGCCGGGCATTCCACCACCCGGAAATCCGCCTCGCTTTGCCATTTTTCCATTATCCTTTCTACGTTTCTTTCCTTTTACTCTTCCTCAATTTCCATATGAATCAACTGTGACAAATCCACATAACTCTGTTCAAAGGTCTCCCGGTCTGAGACTGTCTGCACCGACACGTCAATTTCCCGGCCTGTCATATCTGCCAGAAGCTGCTCCAGAAGTTCCTTATGCCCTTCCTGCCGCAAAAAATAGTCCGAGGCCAGGCCATCCTCCACAACCAGCATCAACCGGCTGTCCCCGCCCAGACTTAAACGCGCTTCTTTCAGATATTGTTTCATAGGCATAGCCGCATTGGCCACAATATCCTGCCATCGCTCTACCGCCGCCTGCACATCCTCTGGAATCGCCTTGGGCAGAGGCGGACGCTCCTTAACCGCAGATACCCCAGGCGTCCCGGCTGCTCTGCCTCCCACGGTATATCCCTGCATATCCACAGGAACCGGCACACCATTTTCCAGTTGTTCCTCAATCACTCTGACCCGCTCCACCACAGAACCGATGTCCCGCTCCATGTCAGGTCTGCAAAGTTTGACAAGCGCAATTTCTATCAGAATTCTCTTCTGCAGCGCATATTTGATTTGTCCAGAAAGTTCCGAGAATATGCGGATATAGCGCATAAGAGTCTCTGTCTCCAGCATCCTGGACTCTTCCTTTAAGCGCAGCAGGTTGTCAGAAGACACGTCGATGATATCCTCGATATCATCGGAAGACTGCAGCAGAAGAAGATTTCTTAAATACCATGTAAAGTCCGTAACAAACTGTGAAAGCTCACGCCCCTGCATCACGATCTCTTCCAAAAGTCCGATGCAGCCGGCTACCTCACGCCCGATCACATGGCGCAAAAGCCGGCTGAATACTTCCGTATCCACCGCCCCCAAAACATCGAGCGCCTTATCATAGGTCAGCTCCTGCCCAAAGTGAAAGGCAATGCACTGATCCAAAAGACTCAGCGCGTCGCGCATGGAACCGTCAGCAGTCTTCGCAATATAGCGGAGCGCTTTCTCCTCCACCTGCACCTGCTCCTTTTCCATCAGCTCCCGCAGCCGTTCCGCAATTGTCTCTATGGAAATTCTGCGGAAATCGTAACGCTGGCAGCGGGACAGAATGGTAATCGGTATCTTATGCACCTCCGTGGTCGCCAGAATAAAAATGACGTAGGAGGGCGGTTCTTCCAGAGTCTTTAAAAGAGCGTTAAAGGCGCCGATGGAAAGCATGTGCACCTCGTCTATGATATAAACCTTGAACCGGCCCTCCGCAGGAGAATAGGATACCTCCTCCACAATCTCACGGATATTGTCCACACCGTTATTGGAAGCGGCGTCAATTTCAATCACATTCATACTGATGCCAGCCGCAATAGCCTTGCAGCTCGCACATTCCCCGCAGGGGCTTCCCTCTGCGGGATTCTCGCAGTTCACCGCCCGGGCAAAAATTTTCGCTATAGAAGTCTTACCCGTCCCCCTCGTTCCGCAAAAGAGATATGCATGGCCGATGCGGTCTGCCTTAATCTGGTTCTGCAGAGTGGTGACAATGTGCTCCTGCCCTTTGACATCCTCAAAACAGCCCGGGCGGAACTTACGATACAGCGCTGTATATGACATAAATTAATCCCCGAAATTGATACCGACCATCTTCGCCTCCTGAACAATGGTAGCATCAGGTGATACCATTTTCAGCTTACCTGCCACTTCCTCCAAAGGCACTCTCACGATCTCCCTGTTTTTGTAGCCTACCATGAAACCGTACTCACCCTTCAAAATCAGCCGGCCGGCTTCCGCGCCAAGTCTGGTGGCAAACACTCTGTCGTAAGGACAGGGGCTTCCGCCGCGCTGTGTATGACCCGGAACCGTGACACGCACATCCATGCCTGTTTTTTTCATAATTTTGTCTGCTATCTCATAGGAAACGGAAGGATACGGATTATTCTTCATCTTCTCCTTCAGTTCCTTCTTGGAAAGTTTCGCATCCTCCTTGGAGATCGCGCCCTCCGCCACAGCCATAATGGTGAAGCGGGAACCTCTCGCCGCCCGCGCTTTGATCGCCTTAATCACGCTGTTGATGTCGTAAGGAATCTCAGGAATCAGGATGATATCCGCGCCGCCCGCGATCCCGGCATTCAAGGTGAGCCAGCCTACCTTATGTCCCATAACCTCCACGATAAAGATCCGCCCGTGGGAGGATGCCGTGGTATGAATGCAGTCGATGCAGTCCGTGGCAATATTCACCGCACTCTGGAAACCGAAGGTCATATCCGTTCCCCACAGATCATTGTCTATCGTCTTCGGCAGTGTGATGACATTGAGTCCTTCCTCACGGAGCATATTCGCTGTCTTATGTGTACCATTTCCTCCAAGAATCACCATACAGTCAAGCTTCAGCTTAAAGTAGTTCTGCTTCATCGCCTCCACTTTGTCGAGCCCGTTCTCATCAGGCTCTCTCATAAGTTTAAAAGGAGTTCTGGAGCTGCCGAGAATAGTGCCGCCCTTCGTCAGAATGCCCGCGAAATCATTTCCGGTCAGTATACGGAAATCTCCGTAAATCATTCCCTTATAGCCATCCAAAAATCCGTAAATCTCCACGTCTTCGCCACTGCAGGCAAGACATTTCACTACACCGCGCATCGCAGCGTTTAATGCCTGACAATCCCCACCACTGGTCAACATTCCGATTCTCTTCATTCCGCATCCTCCTTCTTATACCCAAAGACTTTTACGGGGAATGCCCGTTCTTTTGCATTCTCCCATGCCACTCATTATTATAGCTTATTTTTTATATTATCACAACTTCTATTTCACGGATTTCCCGCTCCCTGGGGCTTCTGTGCGTCGTCGGTTTTTATAGGCAAATCCGCCTCCTCTGCCTTCTGTCTTTCCAAGCGCTGCTGCTTTTCTGTACGGTTTCTCACCCGCAGTTCCTGGAAGAATTTTTTGAGGATCGACTGGCACTCCTCCTCCAGAATCCCCCTGCGTACACGCACCTGATGATTAAACTCCTGCATTTCCAAGATATTCAAAATCGAACCACCGCAGCCAGCCTTGGGGTTCATGGCTCCAATCACTGTTTCTGTAACCCTTGCCTGCACAATCGCCCCGGCACACATCTGACAGGGCTCCAGCGTCACATAAAGCGTACACTCCTCAAGCCGCCAGTCCTTCATCGCCCGGCTCGCCTTATTGATCGCAGTAATTTCAGCGTGAGCCAGCGTATTTTTATCCGTATTTCGACGGTTATATCCCCTGCCGATGATCTTATCCCGGTACACAATCACGCAGCCGATCGGCACCTCACCAAGAGCATATGCCTTTTTCGCCTGCTTTATGGCTTCTTTCATATATTTTTCATCCTGCGTCATGGCAGACTCCCCTCTCCACTTATTCTCTGCCGCGGACTGTCTGCGCACCGCTTCGGTCCGTGTACTGCTCATTGCGGATATTATAACATACCCTGGACGCAAAAGAAATGAATTGGCATCTCCATATGCCGGCCGCAGCGTACCCCGCAAAAGATTTTAGAAAAGATTTTGAAAAACAGTAGACAAGTATTTCATTTCAACTTATAATCTAATTCGTATGGAGACGTATCGAAGTGGTCATAACGGGGCGCACTCGAAATGCGTTAGCCCTCCGGGGCACGAGGGTTCGAATCCCTCCGTCTCCGCTGAAAAGCCAGAGCATCTGCTCTGGCTTTTTGTGTGATAACCTTATGAATTTATCCCTGCCGCATATGCGAAACCGGCAGGAAGACAGATCAGCGCATACTTTACATCAGAACCCAGGATCAGGCTTTTTTCTTCTCTTCCTCCAGCCCAAACTCTGCAAATAACTTTTTCTGAAATTCCCGATCCGACAGGGACTTCAGGAAGTCATCGCTCCGGCCTGCTTCTGTCATCAGAGTGCCTAGTCGATTGACCTTTATTTCTCCTTCTTCTCTTCCTTCTTCTCTTCCTTCCTCTCGACCCTCTCCCCGAATGGTTCTCTCATATTTTTCCGCGTCAAACTCTTCCAATAACATTCCCAGCACCTCCGCACGGTTCTCTGACAAAACCTGTTTTAGTATATCATTTTCTATGCAGTAGTCTATCGCTCCGCTCAGGGCGGTCTGCATGTCTTTCGCGGCAAGCATGTGATCTCTCGTTATGGCTACCAGCTGCGAATACTCTTCCAAAGTCCTGCACTTTTCCATCAGCCGCACATTATGTCCGTAGTTGATATTGATCATTCGTACCGTTAACTCCACGTCCGCTTTCACTTTCTTATTTTCAAAGGTGTCCGACAATTTAAGCGTCCGCTCCTCCGGCATCTCCTTGATGCCATTATAAAATACAACACATTGCGGAGTCGGCAGACTGATCTGTTCAGTTCCATAAAGACTCCTCTCCGCTCGCTCTATCACCTTCTGATATTCCTGTGCCAGATAGATCAGAAACCTTGCCGGGAGATTCGGGCTGTAGGTACTCTGATGCTCATACATGCTTAATGTCCCAGACAGAATGTAAGCCAGATCATTTTTCATCACTACATAAACTGCACTTTCAATCGTCACAATTTCAAGTTGTAAAGGATCTCTGTATTCTGTTCCGTTCAGCGCATTGTACAGATCAAGAAGCGCCTCCCTGTCTTTCTCAAACAGATAGCGAAAAAGCCTGTCTTTTACATTCCTTTGCATCTGTTTTTCATTATGCCGCTGGTTCGTTTTCCTGTCTGCCCGTTTCTTTCTTTGCTGTTTCGCCATATGTACCCTCCCTTGTTGTGGCAGGATAAAATATGACGCAAACGCCGGCTTTTCCTCCTGCCGTTTTCTATGAAATCTCAAAGAGAAAATCCGACAGAAGCTGTCTTGAACGTGCAGAACGCACACCTGTTAGAATTTCTTTGATAAATTCATTCTAAAGTGTTCACACCGGGATGTCAATAGCATTTTCGGTTTCTTTCTAACGTTTTTCCGTTTGTCATATGAGATATTGATATAAAATTACATCCCCAAATTCAGTGATAACAGGCGCAATTACCCTTGCCCAAAGAACGATTTTCAAGTTGACAAACTTCCAAAAAAACAGTATACTGAATAAACCGTGCAGCCGGGGCGTTAGCGGTGCCCTGTACCCACAATCCGCTCTAGTGGGGGTGATGCTTTATCGAGGGCCTGCGCTTGCGTAGCTGCCCTTTACAAGTGGCGTTGAAGTTTGGGTCTCACGCAATGAGAATCCATGAACCGTGTCAGGGTGGGAACACAGCAGCACTAAGTGGAACCTTTCATGTGCCGTGAGGGTGCCTGGCGGAGTCAACTGTAAAGGTAACGTACATGGGTTTCGGCTCGACATAAAGCGCACGGTTTTGAATGGAAACATACTTTTGTCAATCCCAAGATATGAAAATCAGAAATGGAAAACACGAGTCAACCAATTTATGAAAAAGAAACGTGGCCGGAACTGACAGACTGTGTGCTCTGTCCCAGAGAGTGCCACGTTAACAGAAACGCCGGAGAAATCGGTTACTGTGGACAGACTGCAGCGCTTACGGCCGCAAGGGCCGCCCTTCACTTTTGGGAAGAGCCGTGTCTGTCAGGCACGAACGGTTCCGGCGCTGTTTTTTTCAGCGGCTGTAATCTGCGCTGCGTATACTGCCAGAACCATGATATCGCGCAGGGACAGACAGGCCGGGAAATTTCGACCCACCGCTTATCCGAAATCTTTCTGGAACTGCAGGAAAAGGGTGCACACAACGTCAATCTCGTCACACCCGCCCACTTTGTTCCCCAAATCATAACCGCACTAGAGACCGCAAAAAAACAGGGATTATCCATCCCTGTTATTTACAATACTTCCGCCTACGAAAAAGTGGAGACACTCCGTATGCTGGAAGGACTGGTCGATATCTATCTTCCCGATTTAAAATACCATGATGCGTCCTTAAGCGAAAGCTATTCCCACGCCTCCGATTACTTTGAAACAGCCACGGCCGCCATCACTGAAATGGTACGCCAGGCCGGCGTTCCCCTTTTCACGGACGGAGAAGATTCCCCGATGCAGCGGGGTGTCATCGTCCGTCATCTGCTTCTGCCCGGCTGTGGCAGAGACAGCCGCCGCATTCTGCGCTATCTCCACGACACGTTCAAAAGCAGCATCTATATCAGCATAATGAACCAGTATACGCCGCTTTCGCAAGTTTCAGGCATTCCCGCGCTGAACCGCCAGGTATCGGATGAAGAATATGAGCGGATCGTGGACTACGCCATCCGAATCGGCATTGAAAACGGGTTTATCCAAGAAGGGGAAACCGCCTCGGAAAGCTTTGTTCCTCCCTTTGACTGTGAAGGTGTCTGACCTGCGGCCGCATCAATTGCTTTGCCTCCCCAAACGAGCCCTCCGCACATAGACCGTCTGCGATAAAAGAAGGAACCACTCTCACAGTTCCACCTGCCTCAGATAATAACCAAATTCTCCCGCTTTCGGTTCTCTGCTCCCACACTCAAATGCCTCGAAACCAAACATCAGAGCCACCATCTTTTCCCTTTCATAAAACACACCGGGAACGCCCAGATAATGCACTTCCCCTTCTTTTCCCAAAATGACATGGCGATAATTGTAGAAACCATGCAGCAGGAAACTGTTGTTTACCAGATGCTGATATTTCCCGGACAAAATAATAAAATCTTTGGGCTCAAGCTTCACATAAACGCGCCCGTCATCATACGGATGAAGATTGTCATAGGTATCCAGAATCTGTTCCCATTTATCCTCTTTTAACCCCTCTATGGCAAGAGAATCCGCCATCAGGGGTTTCTGTGCCTGCTTCGACTCCAGCTTCGCCGCGTTTTCCCGGCCGCTCTGTCTCTGCACTACGATACGCTCTACCTTTCTTGGATGCCCCTGCGGCATGACAGGTTCCTGCAAAGATGCGGCCGATTCCACAGCGTCAGGCTCCTCCCTCATAGACGCGGCCGATTCCACAGCAGAAGTCCTCTCCTGCATAGGCGCGGTCAATTCCACAGCGGCAGTTCTTTCCCGCAAAGGCACCTCTGGCTCCACAACAGCAGGCCTCTTCCCTGTGTCATGCGCCGGTTCCACGTTGGCGGGCTGTCCGCCACTCTCCTCCGTGTTTCGGGATGATGCCAGTCTCGCAGTCTCCTTGCTGACCCCCTCTACCAGATAGCCGCCCGGCAGCATAATCTGCAGACGTATCTGTTCCGAAGAATCGGGTTCCTGCTTTTCCCACTGTCCACCGCCTTCCCGCACTATGATTCCCTCCAGTTCCTTCCAGTCTGAGCCATTGTAATAGCGCACGGGATATTTCCCGTTTATGGAATGCGGTACGTTTTTAACAACCAGGGACAAATTACCGGCCTTGTCCCTCTTTTCCACCTTGAGAAAACCCGCGCTTCCCAGTCTGTCCCCATCTTTATACAACCCCAGATATATGATTTCCTTCTGATACATAAGCTCCTCCATCCCGGAACGTCCGTGCAGCCAGATGACGCAACTCACCGATTTATAATCCTTCCCTTCATATATATGCATACCATCAATAAAATAGAACCTGTTTTCCGGCTCTGTCTGCACATAAAAAAGCGGCCCTGTCGGACCGCTCCTATCTCTTTTATTCAAACTTATCGGCATCAGTAATCCCGGGAGTCCAGATAGCGCATATAGTTCACAACCATCAGCGCAATTTTGAACGTCAGCGCATCGTCAAAGACGCGAATATCCAGTCCCGTGCTCTTTTGCAATTTCTCAATTCGATAAACCAGTGTATTTCGATGCACAAAGAGCTGTCTTGACGTCTCGGACACATTAAGGTTATTCTCAAAGAACTTGTTAATTGTTGTCAAGGTCTCCTCATCCAGCTCAGCCGGCACATTCGATCCAAAGATCTCGTCAATAAAAAGCCGGCACAGATTAATCGGGAGCTGATAAATCAGTCGGCCGATGCCCAGCGTATTATACGCCGTCACTTTTTTCTCCGCGTAGAAGATTTTCCCTACATCGAGAGCCATCTTTGCCTCTTTATAAGACTTCGATACTTCCTTGAGTTCCTCCACGATTGTGCCGTAAGCCACACGCACATTGAGCATCGCCTCCATATTCATCATATCCGCAATCGTATCGGCAATCTGTTCCAGCCTTTCATAATCATCCTCAGGAGCAAGGGCCTTAATAAGGATCACATTGCTCTCATCGACCGCCGTAATATAATCACCGACCTGGGCTGTAAACATACCGTTCAGAAGCTCCATCGCCGTACCGTCTTTCTCCTTATCGGTTTCAATCAGAAATACCGCGCGTGGAACCACAGCTTCAATATGAAGTTTCTTGGCCCTGTTGTAAATATCCACCAAAAGCATATTATCCAGAAGAAGATTCTGGAAAAAGTTATTGCGGTCATACCGTTCCTTATAGGCAACAATCAGATGCTGAAGCTGGCTGACCGCGATCCTCCCGATCATATAGGTGTCCTCACTGCCGCCCTTTGCATCCAGAACGAAAAGCACTTCCTCCTCATCCAGAACTTTAAGAAGGTGATGCACTCCAATGACCTGACTGTCGGCCGGAGAATCCACAAAACCCGAAATAAGCGACGGGGAAATGTCATCCGTCTCAAAGGTCGCCGTAATCTCCTTTCCCTCCGGATCCCATACCGCAAGGGAAACCTTGGAGATTGCTGAAAGTTCCTCTATACTGGCCTTAATAATCTGACTTGAAATCATACATTCCTCCATATGCAAACAAAATGGTTTGAAATGCTTCGCATTTCTTATCCGCATTCTCCGCTACGGCTCTGCTTATACGCGTAAAAGGGAGGGGTGCTTACGCCTCCCTCCCCTGCAATTGTTTCAACTAGTTAGTGATGGTCTGCTCTGTCTCTTTGTCAAATACATGGATCTTCTCAACATCGAAAGCAAACTTAACTGTGTCGCCGGGTCTCGCTGTCGTGCGGGAATCTACTCTTGCGGTAATCGGGAACTCAGCAAGGTCGAAGTATAAGTAAACTTCTGCACCGAGCAGCTCGTAAACCTTAATGGTAGACTCAAATACGCACTTAGCAGTCTCGATGAACATTTCGGAATCATATACATCCTCAGGACGGATACCAAATGTAACGGTCTTGCCTACATAACCGCCATCGATCAGCTTCTTGGACTTAGCGGGCGGTAACGGAATCGTCTGGCCTGCAACCTTAAGGTTTGCAGTGTCGCCGTTTTTCTCAACAACCGCATCAAGGAAGTTCATCTGCGGAGATCCCATGAATCCTGCTACAAACAGGTTCTGAGGCTTCTGATATAAGTTCTGAGGGGTATCAACCTGCTGTACCACGCCGTCCTTCATAACAACGATTCTGGTACCAAGGGTCATAGCCTCTGTCTGGTCATGTGTTACATAGATGATGGTGGTGCCCAGTCTCTGATGCAGCTTGGAGATCTCAACACGCATCTGCACACGCAGCTTCGCATCCAGGTTGGAAAGCGGCTCATCCATCAGGAACACCTTAGGGTTACGAACGATTGCACGGCCCATAGCCACACGCTGTCTCTGACCACCGGAAAGAGCCTTCGGCTTACGGTCAAGAAGAGCTGTCAGGTCAAGGATCTTTGCTGCCTCTTTTACCATCTTGTCGATCTCATCCTTCGGAACCTTTCTCAGCTTAAGGCCGAATGCCATGTTATCATACACGGACATATGAGGATACAGAGCGTAGTTCTGGAATACCATCGCGATGTCTCTGTCCTTAGGCTCTACATCGTTAACAACTCTGTCACCGATCTTCAGCTCGCCGGAAGAAATATCTTCCAGACCAGCGACCATACGAAGAGTGGTAGACTTACCGCAGCCCGAAGGGCCTACGAAAATGATGAACTCCTGATCTGCGATTTCAAGGTTGAAATCTTTTACTGCCTCGAATCCGTTAGGGTATACCTTGCAAACATTTTTCAAAGATAAACTTGCCATGATTGCCTCCTAATTTTTTATTTTTATTTGCTCTTCATCCGTAGAAGTCGTTTCACGGACGATTAATTCTGTAGACTAGTATAACGAACTTTTGTCCCCTTTACCATACCACTATTCCACAAAGATTTCGTTTCCGATTGTAAATATTGCTTACTTTATGATACTTTTTTTCGGGCACACGACAATTTGCCTAAGAATATACCGCTTTCCTGTGCACATTGACTAAATAGTGTCTACAGACATCCAGACGCATCACGCCATGCGTTAAACCGCACATTGTATCATCTGCACAGTTTGATACCAATGCTCCCAGTTTCTGACATTACGCAGTTGTGCACCCCTTTACCTCGTAGCCGGCCTCTGTCACCGCGCTGCTGAGTGTCTCATCTGCAATCTCATTCTCCATCGTCACCGTCGCCTGCTTATTTTCCAGGCTGACCTCCACAGCCGTCACCCCGGCAACGCCTTCCAGCGCTTTCTGCACATGTGCCTGACACTTCCCGCACATCATTCCCTCTACGTCCAATACTTTAACCATACTTACATTCTCCTTTCTTATTTTCCTGTCGGTTTTCTTATTCTCTATCCCCGTAAAGCCGTCTGTTAAATCCGGCATAGGAACCATATGCGCCCTTCGGTCTTTGGCCGCACTGCGTACGGAAAACAGATTGAGACGCAGGGCATTTGTAACGACACAGACACTGGACAGGCTCATGGCCGCCGCCGCAATCATGGGATTGAGGGAAAGCCCGGTCAACGGCACCAGCGCACCCGCCGCAACAGGAATGCCGATACAGTTATAGAAAAATGCCCAGAACAGATTCTCATGGATATTTTTTAGCACCTGTCTGGAAAGGCGCACTGCCGCCGGCACATCGGTCAGTTTCGATTTAACCAGAACGATATCCGCCGCATCCAGCGCCACATCCGCACCCGCGCCTATGGCAATTCCCACGTCCGCCCTGGTAAGCGCAGGCGCATCGTTGATGCCGTCCCCCACCATAGCGACCTTTCCGTGCTCTGCAAGCTGCCTAATCACAGTTTCCTTATCTCCCGGAAGAACGTCCGCCACCACAGCGTCAATCCCCACCTGTGCCCGCACAGCCTCCGCCGTCCGGCGGTTATCCCCCGTCAGCATAATCACATGGATCCCCATGTTCTTAAGTTCTTTCACAGCCTGTGCGCTGTCTGATTTCACCACGTCCGCCACGGCAATCATGCCAAGCAGAGATCCGTCAGCGGCAAAATAGAGTGGTGTCTTCCCTTCCTCCGCCATCTTCTCTCCCTGCCGCAGAAACGTTTCCGTCATCAGTCCACGCTCCTCAAGCAGAGCTGCCTTTCCGCCCAGGGCTGGTATTCCGCTTTCGCTGCTTTCCGTTCCGCAGACAGCCTCCGCCTCAAAAACGTTTCCCACGCAGCAGGCGGCATTCTGCTTCAGCACGCCTTCCACACCCCAGCCCGGCAGTGCCCGGAAATCCACAGCCTCGTCCGGCACAATCTGCTCCTCGCCGGCGCGCTCGCAGACCGCCCGCGCAAGCGGATGCTCACTTTTCCGTTCCAGGGATGCCGCTACTCGCAGAAGTTCCTCACTGGAAACGCCGTCCGCCGGACAGATATCCGTCACTTGCGGTTTTCCCTCGGTGACGGTTCCCGTCTTATCCAACACCACAAAATTCGTTCTGCCTGTCTGTTCCAGAGCCGCCGCGTTTTTAAAGAGAATGCCCTGTCCTGCGCCTCTGCCGTTCCCCACCATGATCGCCACGGGCGTGGCCAGTCCGAGCGAGCAGGGGCAGCTGATCACAAGCACGCTGATTGCATAGGAAAGCGCCTTGCCGATGCCCGCTCCCGCAAGCAGCCAGACCGCTCCCGTAAGCAGGGCTATCCCAATCACTACCGGCACAAAAACACCAGACACGCGGTCTGCAACTTGCGCAATAGGCGCTTTCGTGGCCACCGCGTTCTCCACCATATCTATGATCTGGCGCAGAGTCGTGTCCCCGCCGACCCGCGTTGCCACACAGGTAAGCGCGCCATTCTGGTTCAAAGTGGCCGCACTGACCCTGTCTCCCGCCCCTTTATCCACAGGAAGGCTTTCGCCAGTGAGCGCCGCCTCATCCACCGCGCTCTCGCCCGAAACAACCTCGCCATCCACGGGAATGCTCTCACCCGGTTTTACAACAAAGATATCTCCCGCCGCCACCTCATCCGCGTCTATCGTCACTTCCTCGCCATCGCGGATCACATGGGCTGTTTTCGGCGCCAGATCCATCAGGCTCTTGACCGCATTCGTTGTCTTTCCTTTGCTGTATGCCTCCAGCATCTTTCCTACAGTAATTAATGTAAGAATCATTGCCGCCGACTCAAAGTACATATCATGCAAACAGTGCACCGCCATTTCTGTGTTCCCCGCGCTATATGCGCTGCCCATGTGAAACATGACTGCCGCACTGTACACAAATGCCGCCGTACTTCCGAGCGCCACCAGCGTATCCATGTTTGGGGCGCGGTGTATCAGCCCGGTAAAACCACTGACAAAAAATTTCTGGTTAATAACCATCACCATGCCTGTCAGAAGAAGCTGGTACAGTGCAATGGCCCACGGACTGCTTCCAAACCCTTCCGGCACAGGCCAGCCCCACATCAGGTGCCCCATAGACACATACATAAGCGGAATCAGCAGGCAGAGAGAAGCAGCCAGCCTGCGCCGCAGTTTCGGTGTCTCATGGTCCGCAAATGCATCCTGCTCCCCAGCCACAGGTCTGCCATTCTTTCCATCCCCGCCCGGCCCGCCGCCTGTGCGGGACAGGGCTGCTCCGTATCCGGCTTTTTCCACAGCCCGGCATATCTCATCCACCGTGGCAGGCTCATCATAGGAAACCACCATGTTGTTCATAAGTAAGTTCACGCTGACCGCATCGACACCCGATACCCCTTGCACCGCCTTCTCCACATGTGCGCTGCAGGCAGCGCAGGTCATGCCTGTCACGTTAAATTTTTCTGTTTTCATACTCAGCCCCCAAATTATCGTTCACTTTCAGCCCGCCGCGTTCGCGAAGCAAATCTCGCAATTACGCTTTGCTCAATCTGTTATTTGATTTTTTTCATCAGCTCCACTGCCTCCGCAAGAATCTGCGTATTCCCCTGCTGTACGCTTTCCGCTACACATGTCATCATATGCTCCTCCAGAATCACATAGCCCAGACTTTGAAGCGCGCTTTCCACTGCACCGATCTGTATCAGAACATCACCACAGTAGCGGTCATCCTCGATCATGCTCTGGATTCCTTTCAACTGGCCGATAATGCGGTTGATACGGTTCTGTAAATTTTTCTGTTCTCCCGCATTCCGCGGCGTGCTCTTATGCCTGCAGCAGGCGCATACATTGCCTGCTGCGCTTTTTTCCTCACTCATATATTTTCTCCTATTTTTAATTATCTACACACATCATATACCCCCTGGGGGTATACGTCAATATTTATTTCATACATGCGCGTGTTCTTTTCCATTTTTAACTGTACCCATTCGCGCAAAAGGACCGGGGACGATTACTCGTCTCCGGCCCTATAAATCCAGCGTTTAACAAAAACAAGATCCGTTTATCCTGCCGCCAGTTGTCGGTGCAACATCTGACAAAAAGCGTAATATCAACGAAATTTCATAAAACCATTTACCCTTTCACTGCACCGGCAACCATACCTTTGATGATCTGTTTGCTGAATGCAAAGTAGAAAATCACAATAGGCGCCATAGTAATTAACATAGCCGACATAATCTTCGGATAGTCAGAAGTGAACTGGCCGGTAAACTGCTTAAGTCCCAGCGGCACCGTGTACAGTGCTCTGTCCTTAATCAGAATCAACGCAAAAGAGAACTCGTTCCAGCAGCTGAACACGTTGATGATTGCAACCGTCACCAGTATCGGTTTACATACCGGCAGGATGATGCCGAACAGTGTCTTTGAAAAGGTGGAACCATCGATAGCGGCAGCCTCCTCAAGCTCTGTGGGTATCCCCTTCACATAACCTTGCACCAGAAAGATTGACATGGGCAGTGCGAACGAGACATATGGCAGCAGCAGGGTGTACCAGTGGTTGGACAATCCCATCTTGGAAAAGATAATATAAATAGGAACCATCAGAGAATGGATCGGAATCAGCATTCCCATCAGGAACATCACATACAAAGGCTTATTCAGCGCAAAATCAACCCTCGACAGAATATATCCAACAATGAACGCAATCAGTACAATCAGAAGAACTGACAAAATCGTAGTTCTCGCACTGTTAGCTACCGACTGCATCAGACGGTAATCCTTATTTGACAGGATTTTCGTATAGTTTGCTAATGTCGGATCCTTTGGCAGACCCATAACATCCGCATTAAACACTCTTTTCTCCTTCAAAGAAGAATAGAACATCCAAAACAGCGGGAATATACAGGTCAGCGAAAAGAACCACAGGAAAAAGTTAATCACTACCGTAAGCACGCCTCTCTTTGCACGGGTGCCTGCCGAATTGTCTTCCACTTTCGTTATTTTCATTTCTTTAGCCATAGCAGATCCCCTCCTTTACCTATTTGCCTTGCGGGCTTTGATTGCCTGTTTTCTTTCCTTCTCAATCTGCTTCAAATGTTTCTGTTCTGCTCTGTCATATCGGTCTGTCATAAAATAATTCATAAGAACCTGGGAACCGCCGATCACAGCCAGCGCCAGAACAAAGATGCCCACCGAAATACAGGAACCGTAACCAAGGTTTGACTGTTCAAAGGAGACCTTATATCCGTACATCGCCATAACCATAGACGAGTAGCCTGGGCCACCCGATGTCATAACGTAAATATTATCAAATGCTTTCATGTTACCCGCCACACAGAGGGTAATACATACAAGCAGTGTATTCTTAATCAAAGGTAACACTATGTAACGCGCTCGCTGGATGCCGGTTGCCCCATCAATCTCTGCAGACTCCAAAACTTCTGTGCTGATAGAGGACACCGCCGACAACAGGATTACCATATAGTAACCGATAAACTGCCAGATCAGCGGAATGGACACCAAAAGCATTACCAGCTCAGGCTCATTGAGCCATACTTTCTGTAAATCTTCCCTTCCGATCTTCTCTAAAAAGTAGTTTAACAGGCCTCTTCTGGAATCATAAATCATCTGCCAGATAAAACCGATGCAGACTGCCGAAATTGTGCTCGGGAAAAATCCAAAAGTTCTGTGGATGCCCTGCAGCTTGGTCACTTTGGAATTAATCAGCAGTACAACGATAAATGCCAGACCGATCTGTCCAATGATACAGACAATCACCAGAAAAATATTGTGCCAGAAGGAACTCCAGAATACCTCATCGCTAAACAGCTGGGCATAATTGGCAAAACCGCTAAAGGTTTTCACCGGCCCGCCCTTCCACTCAAAAAAGCTGTAAAAAAGAGCTGCGACAAGCGGTGCAAACACTGTGAACACATACAGCGCCACAGGCACGGCAAGATAAGCAGCCACTACCCATTTCTTTGGTTTAATAGATTTCAGCATAGATTCGCCCCCATTTCCTTTTCATGCTCATTTTTAGTGCTCATCTGAGCCATCCCCCAAAAGCGAAACGAAGACGTTTTCTACCGCTTCGCCGTTATTAAGCCTACGCTTAATCAAAGACCCTTTTAGGTAAGCATCCGCCCGGGAGAAATCTCCCAGGCGGCGCTCACAATCAATTGTTTAAATAGATACTGTTCTCCGAGCCCGCGTCAGCGGCGCTCGCAATTGAGCGGTCACGCTCAATTTGTTATTGTCCTAAATATGCCTTGTATGCAGCCTGTGTATCTGCTGCAACCGTTGCAGGATCCTTGTCACCGTTAACCATCTCCTGCATCTCCGTGTTAAGAACGGACCAAACGGAACCGTCTACATAAGAGTCATAAATCTCACAGCCCTTGGTGTCCACATAGGAGAAATTGTAGAAATCCTGTGTGTACTGGTCGAATGCAGAAAGATCCACATCGGAGCTGCAGAAACCAGCCAGTGCATAGTTCGCGCCCACATACTCAGAGAACGCAGGACCGGTCATATACTGGCAAAGATCAATACAAGCCGCAAGCTTGTCGGGATCCTGAGCTGCCTTCGCGCTGATTGCCATACCATATCCGAGACCGATGTTCTGGAACTTCTCATACTTGCCAGCATCTGCTGCCTGAGGAAGAACCGCAAACTTTGTGGTATCCTTCTTCGGATCACCTTCCAGAGTCGCCTGTATGTAGGAAGCGTCCCAGTTACCGCCGATGAACGCTGCCGCATCGCCGGAGATGTAGTACTCACGCGCATCCTCATTGTTAATTGCATTGAAGTCCTTGTTGAAGATATTTGTGTCGTGGAAGAGACGCTGTGTCTCTGTCAGAGCTGCCACGAAGTTGGGATCTTCAAAGTTTCCTGTGCCTGCAATGATATCAGCAAACCACTGTGTGCCTGTGTACTGATAACCAAGACAGGATACAAAACAGGAGTTCAGCTGCCACTGGCCGGAGTTACCAAACGCGATGGTGTCGATGCCCTGTCCGCTGAAGTACTCAGCCGCCTTCTCTACGTCAGCCCAGGTGGTGGGGAAAGTATCGAAGCCCGCCTCTTTCCACATAGCCTCATCGTAGATTACTACTGTACAGGTACCACCCGTCAAAGCCGGATAAGCCCAGTACTTGTCATTTGCAGTGAACGGAATCATGTAGTCCATCTTGTACTGATCTGCATACGGAGAATTCTTGATGGAATCCGTCAGATCATACATAAGTCCCTGATTGGCCCAGCTTATCGTATTCATACCCTGAAGCAGGAACACATCGGGAAGATCGTCTGCTGCCGCGCGGGTAGCGATCTGCGTCTTGTAATCGTCGTTTGCAAGAACTTCCTCATCCAGAGTAATGTTTCCATGCGCATCCTGCCAGTTTGCCAGACATGTTCTGAAACCGTCGGAACCGCCGTTACCCTCGGACTCCTCAGATGTAGAATAGTGCATGATGGAGATGTTGCCGCTGTAAGCAAGATCGCCGGATGTTGCACCGGCATCTGCCGCGGGAGCCTCCTCTGACGCTGCAGGTGCCTCTGCATCCTCTGTCGGAGCTTCCTCCTGAGCCGCAGCAGGCGCATCTGCCTCTGCTGCCGGATTGGGATCACTGCCACAGCCCGCCAGGGCCGCTACCATAGATGTTGCCAGTAAGATACTAACCACTTTTTTCTTCATACTTTTTCATTTCCTCCTTTAAAAATAGAATTAAAGATGCAACTTGAAAGACGTTTTACTTAAACGTTTTCGTAATGATAGTCTAGCACATATTTCCTATATTGACAACCTTTTTTTGAAATTTTTTATACAATTTACATATTACTCTTCCTTTTTTCTCAAATTTCCTTTTTCATTTTCTGTTTATACGCCTCTTTATTATTCATATTGCGATAAAATATCCCATTCTTGCTAAATGGTTTTCGTTATCGCAATTTCCCGTGATTACTGCGCTTCACGCAAAAAATCGAGCGCTTGCGCACTCGATTCCTTTTACACTGTATTTATCTCCTGTCAACAAAAGTGACTCTGGCACTTTTTATAAGTTGGCAAAGGTTATTGTTTCCTTTTCCAACTCGGATGCCACTTTGTGGTTTGTATCCATCCGCTTGGTAATTTCCGTCATGTCGCTCACCAGACGCTGTGTGCTGTCAGCTACGCCAGAAACACCCGCCGCTCCCTCATCAATGGCCGTTGTGATGGTTTCTATGGCGTCAACGATTTCAGTCATGGAACTTTTCAGACCACGGGTACTCGCATTAAACGAGTCCATCGTCTGCCGTATATAGGCGGCATCTTCCTGATACTGCCGGCCGGAAGCAACAAAAGAGAGAAATTCCTTTAAGATGGAATCCTCTATGTATGTGACCAGATTTTGTGCGTTTTCAGAAAGATTGTAAACAGCGTGGTTTACAGTAGTGTTAACTTCCTGGATGTGGTTTGCCGTTTCGCTGCTGGAAGCCGCAAGCTGGCGGATCTCGTCCGCCACAACCGCAAAACCTCTTCCCGCCTCTCCGGCTCTCGCTGCTTCCACGGCAGCGTTTAAAGCAATCAGATTGGTCTTGGAAGCAATCTCCAGGATATCGTGTGTAAGGAGGCTTACCTGATCGACACTGTGGCTTCCCTCGATCGCCTCATTTAAAACATCCAGTATTTCTCTGACTTTGGCATTGGTGTTATCCAGACTTTTCTGTGCAGACTGTCCCATTTCTTCAGCCCGCGTATTCATTTCACCGCAGTAAGCCGTGATTTTTTCACATTCATCCGCCATATTTTCCGAATCCATCTGCACATTTTTGGCATTCTGGTTGATGTGGGAAGCGCTGTCTGACACTTCCTGGATGGTTGCCGCCAGTTCTTCGGAAAGGGCGGATAAATCGGTAGCGTTTTTACTGGAAGTCTGTGTGCGGTATAAGACTTCTTCCACTACACCGCTGATACGCCCGGAGCAGGCCTGAAGCGTATCGAGAACACTTGCTATGGGTCTGACTACAGACCTTAAAATGAGAGATACTGTAAATAAGACGAGGAAAATACAGGCAAGGGTGGATGCTCCATTTGTAATCATGGAACTGAGATAAACGGAAGCAAGCTGTGTTCTGGCCTGCTCGGTTCTCGTGCTGATGGATTCATCCAGAATGCGAATGCTGTTTTCCACAGCAGAGTTGCAGGCGGCCACATCACCGTTGGCGAAAGCATAGGCATCCTGCGTTTTACTGGCAGCGCTGGCGCATACAAGGAAAACGAGAGAATGTTTCAAGGAATCATAATCGGCAAGCAGTGTATTGTAAGTTTCCCTGTCATCATCACTGATATAAATTTCATAATCAGCAAGCATGACGTCCAGCTCTTCTTCCGCATCCTTTATGTCGTTGACGAGAGTAATCATCGTGTTATAGTCAGTAGCCACGATATGGGACAACGCCATCTTATGTATGTTCATAACGGACTGATGAATCTGGGCCAGACGGGTTTTTCCCTCCATATAGTTATCTGCTATGTTTGCGGCGTTGTCATTGACGTTTTTGATATTGGTCACTGCCAGCAGATTGGATATAAGCGCCACTATGCCAAGCAGGGCAATGGGCAGTATTAAACGATATTTGATGTTTAATTTTTTCTTCATAATCCCTGTGTCCTCCAAAAGATGTCTATGCTTTTATGGCGCGGTTATTCCTTCCACCATAGAATCGAGCTGCTCCTGCAGGCCTTTTTCTTCCGGGTTTCCCGCCGCCATATTCAGGGCAAATGCAGATACCGGATCCCAGAAATTGCCGCCAATGCGCTGCAGGCAGGAAAATTCCGACTGCTCAAGCAGGGCGGTGATGGCGGGAGAGTTCTGCACATCGGCGGACGCCGCCGCTTTTGTGTTTGCCGGCCCCTGTCCCCGCATTTCAAAGCGCAGCTGCTGGTTCTTTTCGTTGGAAATCCATTCGGCCAGCCGCACGGCCCATGTATGATGCTCGGAATAAGCATTGACGCCAATCAGCTTATAGCCGGAAAAGGATGCCATCTGAATCTGTTTCCCTGCACAGGTATAGGTTGGAAGTCTGGCCGCGCCATAATCTGCTCCCCACGCTTCTTCCATAGCGACTGCATTCCATACGCCGCTGACTCCGGCTATCACAGAACCGTCCAAGACTCCTTCAAGGAAGCCTTCCTCCACCGTGTTGAGAAAAGCCGGGCTGCCTGCAATGGTGAGCATGGCATTGGCAACGTCCTCGCCTTTGATGTCGCCTTCCGTCTGGTTCCAGGTACAGAAGTTGGTAATACCGTCACTGTTTAATCCGACTTCCAGGCCGGTATTGCCGAAAAAGGAATAGACATACCAGGCAGAAGACCAGTCCATCGTAATCTTCTTTCCGTTTTCCTCTGCCACCTGAAGCATACGGTCAAAGGTTTTTAAATCCTCCTGATTGAAAAACTGCTTATTGTAATAAAGAAAATAGCCATTGTCTGCCGTTAAAGGGTAAGCATAGAGTGTACTTCCTACCGAAGCAGCCTCTACCGCGCCGGGCAGATTTTCTGCTTTGATTCGTTCTGCATTCTCGATCGGTTCCAGTGCGCCCGCCGCCACAAGTGTATTCAGCTGGTCATCTGCAAACGCGAAAACATCAGCGCCGGCTTCCAGATCTCCCATTAATACATCTTTACAGTTAGATTCACTCTGGGGCGTAAATGTAATATGGAAATCTGCCTGTCCCCTGTATTCCTGTTGAAAGTCTTCAATAATCCGGATTAACAGCGCTTCATCTTCTTCCGCTCCCCAGACCGTCAGCTCAACATCCCCGGTTTCCGCCAATGCTTCCGCTTCATCCGTGTTTTCTCCATGATTTTGTCCTTCCACATCAGCATCCGTCATTTTGCTTTCTCTGTCAGTTCCGGCACAGCCAGACAATGACGCTGCCAACAAGGCAGTTATTAAAAAGGTACTGATTTTCTTTCTCATAATTACCTCCATATCAAAGCAGCTTAGGGCTATCCGCAGACATCTTCCCATTTAGGACAGCCCGTGGATATTATAGCGGTTTTCTCGCGTTTCTTCAATATTTTTTCTGCTAATTCTGACTGCAAATTTTCATAAATGACTACGCAAAAAGGGACGGCATCAATCCGTCCCTTAAAAGTTGCTCTCTCATCAAAGCAGTCACTCACTCTGCTGCTTCAGACGCTGTGCTCTGCCCCGCAGGCTCCCTGTCCCGGTAAAACGCAAGCTGGTTCTTTCCTCTCTTCTTTGCCTTATACAGACCCTGGTCAGCCGCCTTGTAGAGTGCCTCAAAATCATTGCCCTCCTGAGGGAAGATCGCCACGCCGATACTTGCTGTCGCCTTATACTTCACATACTCGCCGGCCTGAAAATTTTTAAAGAAAGTTTCTACCTTTTTGGCCTCCTTCAGAATCGCTTCATTGTTCGGAATATCTTTCAGGAAAACCATAAACTCATCACCGCCGACACGGCCTATGATGTCGCTGGCTCTAAAGATCGCCCCGATCTGGAGTCCCAGAGAACGAAGCACCTCATCACCAAAGGCATGTCCCATCGTATCGTTAATCTTCTTAAAATTATCAATGTCAAGGATAAACATCATGGACTGCTTATCTGGATTCCGCGCCATATAGTCCTTAATCTTGCGCTCCGTGGCCAGCTTATTATTCAACCCGGTCAGCAGATCCGTATCTGCCTTGTCCTCCAATTCCTTCTTTTTCTCATTGCTGCGTATCTTTCCGACAATATTAATGACCATCACGACGCAGAAAAATGCCGCAATCACAATAACCAGGTATAGAACCATATCTCTCGTGTTCTTCCGAAGATAATTTGCCTGCCTTTCCGCATAGGCCTCGCTGACGCCCAGCACCAGACTCCAGCGGTTCGTTCCCATCGGCACGGATGTAAGAACATAGCTCTGTTTCCCTGTCTGTATGTCCACACTGCCCCGGGAATTATTGCTCAAGCGGTTTCGGATCGTTCTGGCGTTCTCCTTATTTTCTGCCTCTATATCCGTGAAAAGATTCCCTCCCTGCACACAGGCGTTCTCCGACGCACCGCTCACTGCCAGAATATTTCCTTCCAAATCCACAATCACAAGAAATGTAACGGAATCATAACCCGACTGCAGCAGCATGTCAGCAAATCTTTCCACCGGGTAATAAAGCATCACATATCCCTGTTCCGCATTCCGCCCAATATTATTTACTACAATAACTGCCTGTTCCTCCTTCGCATATGCATAAGGAAACTCGCCCTCACGAACCTGCACAAACCAGGCCTCCTGCCCGGCTTCAAACATCGCGCCTGTCTGATCCACCGCTTTTCCGTCTGCGCTGCTGTAAATGACCTTTTCTACCCCGGCACATTTCGCCGCGATTCCAAGCTGCTCTGCCAGACGTTCACTGTCTTCCGTCCCCTCTCTCTCAATCAGTTCAGCAACCGTCTCCCCAACTTTTCCGACCTTTTGCAGCTCATGCAGGAAACGATCCCCGTATTCCTCCGCCGAGGCAATCAGTGTCTTGGAAACTGACGCTTCCGCCTCTTTATTGCTCTTTGACGAAAAGCTGAGCAGCATGCCAATAACGACCACCATCATAATGCCCGTCGGAATCAGCCACTGTAATACACTTGACCTGTTTTGATTATTCATCGATTTCCTTGTTCCCCTCATCTATTCTTAAAGAAAAATCCAGATCAGAGACCTCTTCTGTCTCTGGCTCCAGTTTCTTAAATATACCGCTGTAAATCCACGCAGCCCCATATGCCGGCGCTGAAATGCCGAAGAGAAAAACAAACAGGATCGCATAATTTGAAAAGTACGCGATCACAAGAGGCAGAATGTAGCACCCCAGCATGAGCAGCGTTCTTGGCAGATTGGCAAAAGCCAGTATCATCGCATTTTTCAAGGTGTTCTTAACCGAATTTTCAAATCTTGCCTGCAGCGGGAAAACATAAACCGCCGCCATCAGCAGCACCAGCGCAACTGCAACAACGACAACCACCAGCGCCTTCGGAAACGTCAGTCCGGAATAATTGAAAATCAGGGAATCCCCTGCATAAACTGCGATTACCAGAAGCATCAGAAGCCATATCACGGTAGCCTGTCTGAAATTCTCTTTGAAAGACTTAAAGAACCCTTTGATCAGATAGCCCTCTTCACCGCGCACAATCTTGAGCAGCACATAGTGCATCGCCGTGAATGCCGCTCCGGCAGTTATCACGGGAATACAGCATAACATCATCAGAAAATTCATTATCATCAGATCCCCCACACGATTAAGAAACCGCATGACAGGGCTGTCCATATCCAAAAATTTACCCACTTTTGTCACTCCAATAATCTACTTGGTTATATAAGATTATATATCACCAAAGCTCGAAAATCTATAAAAAACAGAAAAATATGTAAAAAGACATACTCATTTAGATTTTATATTTCGTGCTGACCTGCTGGTACTGCATATTCAGCGTCTGGTACATTTTCAGGATTCTGGCGGTTTCCTTCTTAACATGCGTCATAACTTCATCATAAGATTCCACCAGCACCATAACCGGCTGCTTCTTGAAACGTTTCTTCGCAACTTCGTCATTCAAGAATCGGAGTACCTGCTGTTTCGGCACAGCGTCACGATAACTGCGCTTGTTCACGAGAGCGCTGACCACGTCACCCACCTGGAGGATACTCTGCTGGAGACTGATATGATGATCGTTCAGACGTTTGGGATATCCGTTCGCATCGCCCCTCTCATGGTGCGCCAGAGCAATATTTACTACCTCAGCGTCCACCTTATGCTCCAGCTTTTCCTGTGTAATGCTCACATGAGTGCGCACATGCTTAACCTCTTCCGGCTTAAGCTTGCGCGGCGCCTGCAGGACATCCTGCGATATGCCGATCATTCCCAGATCATGGAGCAGGGCTGCATAATAGATCATCTCCCTCTCCTGGTCGGGCAGAAACAATCTGGCGGAAATCTCCCTGCAGATACAGATCGTGGTAACCGTATCTAACACCATGCTCTCCCTGACAAAGCCCATACAGTAAATCAACATGTCCATGAAGGTCTTTTTATCCTCATTGGAAAAAATCATGTACTCCGCAATCTCATCCAGTTCTTCTTTATAAGAGCCGTCCTTCAGCTTTTCCAGCATACCGTATTTCGCATCACACTGATAAAACCGCTCCAGCCCTGCTGCCGAAAGCTTGGTACCTGCCTGTTTCTGGAACATGCGCGGATCAAACTGCGCGCCCATCGTATTGGAATAGATGTCTATCTTTTCGGCAATATTGATATAAGCCGCCACATCCTTATATGCATAATCTACCGTCTGCAGCTTTTCATAATCCCTGCAGTGATACATCAGCACCCTGGAAAGATCCGGCACCGGGGACAGATATTTAAAAAACAGATATCCGTAAATGGAATGGGCCATGCTGTCTCTCGTCTCATACTGCAGCATATCGTTAATTCTGTTTTTTTCCGTCTTATACGCACCGATGTCATGCATCGTTGCAACCATAACGATGTCCGCCAGCTCAAACTCTTCGTATCTGTTCTCTTCCTGGAGCATCTTATAAACCATATAGGCCACCCTCGACCCATGCTCCATCAGAGTGGGATTGATCAGCTTCAGAATGTCCCTCATTAACAGATAAATGTCTTTGCTCTTAATATACTCCATAAATTTCCCCCGTCTCCCATTCCATCACAGCACAAACTCCATCGGTGTATAGATAATGCCGTCCTTTTTCTCCTGCGGCCGCAGATCCCGAAAACCCAGCCGGTGATAAAACGCGATCCCGTAGGGTGAGGAGTTCACCGTCACACGAGATTCCTGCATCTCCGTCAGGAGATAGTTAGCCAAATATTGTATCAACGCCCGTCCAATTCCCCTTCTGTGGTATTTCTCATCCACAAACAGCAGAGAGATGTGTACTCTGTCGCGGAGCGTAATCATCCCCACAATCTTTTTTCCGTCAAGAGCCACAAACATCTGGTATGCGCCCATGACAAACATTCTATAGAGCGTGGAATCGGTGATAAAGTTCTCGAAATTCTTCACGCCTTCGGGCGAATAAACATCCGCCTCAAATTTCATAAAAGTGCGCCAGGCCAGCGACATGGCGTCCTCCCACTCTTCCCGGTACGCGCTTCTTATCTCATACGGCATTTCCAAAACAATCAGTGACTCCTTTTTATGTCTTCCTATTATTCTATCTTACTTTTCCTAAAATTACAACCTGAACGAAAAACTCCCCCCGCAGAACATTCTGCAGGGGGCCGCTTTTCTTCATATATGACAGGCTGATAAAATCAGCTCCTGTAAATTTCAGCAATCCGAAGGGATTTCTCCGGGAATTTGTCGTTCAGGTACATCAGATACTGCAGGGCGCTTCCTTCATATTTCTGCACATCTCCCAGCAGTCCCACCTCATAACAGCTTCTTATTACATTAATAATGCAGTCGTCGGCGTGCTCCTCCTTGCAATCCTTACATTCCTTTAATATATGTGCAATTGCCGTCTCCAGCTCCACTTCATCAAACACCTTAAAGTCCATCGTAGGAATATGCTCCATCCCCTGCGCAACATCCCGCTTCGGCTCTTTTATGTAATTGTTGATACACTGCCTGCCATATCCTATGATGCAGTCACTTTTCTGACACTGTCCACAGGTCGTTTCTTTCCTGCAGCAGTTCTCCAGATCCTGTTCTACCAGCCCAGAGTTTAAGCCTTTCTTATGTTCCGCCATAACATCTTACCTCCATATCTTTTGCAATCTGATTGTTCGTACACTACTATAGCACGACCGATGTTGTCGGGCAATATGTCAGCCCGTAAAATTTCGAGGATCCAGAACACAGGGGCACCGCATATCATCATGTTATTCTGCGATGCCCCTGTTTTTACTTAAAATCAGCCTGCTTTTTCAACGCCTCCAAAAAGATATCCACGTTTTCCTGTTTCCAAAACTGTAAAAACTGTTTCGCCATATTCTCCAGATAATCTGTCTGTGAAACGAGTATCTGATAAAAAAACACCCGCCCCTGTCTGTAATGCTTCAGGTATCCTTTTTTGACAAGTCTTGCAAGGAACGTGGAAACAGTCTGCGGTTTCCATTCTTTGTGATAGGTCTCATTCACCCGCTGTGTCACCCCTGACAGATCCAGCTCTTTTTCCGCGTCCCACACTATCTTCATCACAACCTCTTCGCAATTCGTTAAGCTTTGATACTCCATATGTGCCTTCTCCTTCCGTCCCTATCCGTTTATAGTTTGTGCATTTTCGCTTATTTCATCATATTTCATCATCTACATAATAGCAAGCTGGAATTTTATATTTAATCAATGATTTCTATATTTTTTATAATAAACGAATCCGCTGAAAAACAAGTTGCATCCGCGCTATGGATACTGTAGAATGATGAAATGAGACTTTTAGAAAAAACACGACACAAGTTCATCGGAGACAGGCGCTTTTACAAAATGGTGCTCGCCATTGCCGTACCTATTATGATTCAGAACGGTATCACAAACTTTGTGAGCCTTCTGGACAATATTATGATCGGACAGATTGGTACGGAGCAGATGTCCGGCGTGGCCATCGTAAACCAGCTCCTCTTTGTCTACAATCTCTGTCTGTTCGGCGGCGTATCCGGCGCTGGTATTTTTACTGCGCAGTATTTCGGACAGAAGAACCAGGAAGGCGTCCGGCAGACTGTCCTCTTTAAAATATGGATGGTTTCGCTGATTACCTTATTGACCGTAATCCTTCTTCTGTCTGCAGGTGACCCGCTGATTACCTTGTACCTGCAGGGATATGGCAGCGCCGAAAGCGCGGCCGCCACCTTGCGCTACGGCAGGGAATATCTTCGGATTATGCTGCCCGGCCTGCTTCCCTTTATGCTGGTCCAGGTCTACTCCAGCACCCTGCGGGAGTGCGGACAGACGATTCTGCCCATGAAAGCGGGCGTAATCGCTGTATTTGTCAATCTGGTACTGAATTACATATTCATATACGGCAAATTGGGCGTACCGGCTCTTGGCGTGCAGGGCGCCGCCATTGCCACGATTATTTCCCGCTTCGTTGAATGCGCTATCGTACTCATCCACACGCACCGCCATGCCCAGGAAAATCCTTTTGTCCAGGGACTTTACACCACGTTGAAGATTCCTGCGCCGCTTGTGTTAAAGATCATCACAAAAGGTATGCCGCTCCTCTTAAACGAAACGCTCTGGGCGGCAGGAACGGCCATGTTGACACAATGCTATTCCATCCGCGGACTGAATGTGATTGCTGCGCTCAATATTTCCAATACGATCAACAACGTGTTTAACATCGTATTTATTGCGCTGGGAGAATCCGTCGCCATCATTGTCGGCCAGCTTCTGGGTGCGGGCAAAATGAAAGAGGCACGGGATACGGACAACAAGATGATTGCCTTTTCCGTCTTCAGCTGTGTCCTTATCGCCACTGCTATGCTTTTATTGGCGCAGTTTTTCCCCCTGCTCTACAATACAAACAGTGAAGCGAGAGCGCTGGCCACAAACTTCATTATGCTATCTGCACTCTTTATGCCGCAGAATGCCTTTTTGCACGCATCCTACTTCACCCTGCGCTCCGGCGGCAAAACCATTATCACCTTCCTCTTTGACAGCGTGTTTATCTGGTGCGTCAATGTGGTGATTGCCTTTATCCTAAGCCGTTACACCGTGCTGCCCGTCATTTTGGTTTACGCCTTTGTGCAGATGGGCGACTGGATCAAATGTGTGATCGGATTTATCCTTGTTAAAAAGGGCATCTGGCTGCAGAATATTGTATCCTGACTCCGCTTTTCTATTAAAAAATGTATTTATCAAACGCCCAGACTATTTTCGTGTCATAACGCCGAAATAGTCTGGGTGTTTTTATATCATAACAGCACAACAGTCGTGCTATTATCATATTATACTTTACTATTTGTTTGTAAACTTTAATAATATACTTGTAAAATTTCAATTCTATTAGTATAATGTACTTAGTCAATAGTCTTACTGTTTGATTGGTATACTTTATCTTTACACAGAAATACTAGCCTATATACGAAACGGAGGTGTCTCATGGCCATTGTAAGCGAAGAAAAAATCATAAAAGTATTATGGCAGTATAATCCCTGGTGGAGATCACCCGCCAGCGTCAAAGAAGACGCGAAACCCCAGAGACGTCTGGCTTATTATGAGGCGCTTCAAATGCTGAAGCATCCAAGCATCCGCCGTTTTATTGTTCTTTCCGGGGTGCGCAGGGTCGGTAAAACCACGATTCTCTACCAGATAATTGACCGGCTGCTTGACGAGGGCGTGAATCCGAGAAATATCCTGTATGTTTCTTTTGATAATCCAATCCTCAAACTGATCAGCGTGGAGGCTGTCCTCTCGGTCTATGAATCCATGTATCCGATTACCGGGGAGAAATATCTTTTCTTCGATGAAATACAATACACGGATGACTGGGAATTGTGGATGAAGGTTATTTATGACAGCAAGAAGGACATTCGCATGATTGCCACAGGCTCCGCAAGTCCTATCTTGGAAAAAGGATCTACTGACAGCGGAACCGGCAGGTGGAATGTTTTGAAAATTCCCACCATGTCCTTCTATGAATACTGTAAAATACTCGGACTGGAAGACCCTTTGCCCTCCGATCCCATCCAGCCCTGTGATCTCACAGGAATGGATGATTCACAGCTCGGCGATCTGGTAAGCCGGTTTCTGCCCCTGCGGAATCATTTTAACCGATATCTGACCATCGGCGGCTTCCCGGAACTGGTCCTTTCCGGCGATGATCTGTATGCACAGCGGATGCTCCGTGAAGATGTCGTGGATAAGGTGATTAAGCGCGATGTATTATCCTTGTTTAACATCCGCAATCCACTTCTTATGGAAAAGCTGTTTTTATATCTGTGCATGAACACCACGGAAATTTTCAGCGCGACTACAGCCGCAAAAGAACTGGAAAATATTTCCGTGTCCACGATTGACAGTTATATCGAGGCTTTGGAAATGTCCAACCTGATTTATCTGGCCAAACCTATGAACGTGGGCAGCAAAGGTGCGCTAAAGGGAAAACCTAAGATTTTTATCGCTGATGCCGCTATCCGAAATGCGGTGCTGATGATCGATGATGTGTTGTCAGATGAGACTGAACTGGGTGCGATCGTGGAAACTGCGGTATATAAACACATGACGTCCTTCTATCAGGGCACTCCGGCACAGCTTGGATATTTCAGAAATGCCAGAGACAATCACAAAGAAGTCGATGTTGTAGTGGAACTGCCCCGGCAGAAGATTCTCTGCGAAGTAAAATACCGCGGCAACTCTCACATACCCGCCTCAGATGCCATTGTGGAATTATGCCGGGATAAAACCGCAAAGGTGACACACGCCTTTCTGATTACGAAAGAGCTGGATGATTTTGGTATTGCAAAACACCAGACAGCCACTCCCATACTCCGCGTCCCTGCCATCGCTTTTTTGTATCTCCTCGGCAGGGCGGAAGCAGGCCGAAAAATAAACGGCGCAGTCTAAACAACTGCGCCGCACATTTTTAGATCAGAACTGTGCCAGATATTGCTTTACGTTCTCTGTGATGCTGCCTCCGAAAACCGCAGAGCCTGCCACAATCACATTGGCTCCGGCATCCATCACGATTTTCGCATTGTCCACCGTGATACCGCCGTCTACCTGAATGTCGAGATCAAGCCCCATCTCATCAGCCATCTCCCGCACCCGCCGTACACGCTCCGTAGATTCAGGTATGTATTTTTGTCCGCCAAATCCCGGCTCCACCGTCATAACCAGAAGCATATCCAGTTTGCTCAAATATTTCCGTACAACCTCCACCGGCGTCTTAGGCTTGATCGACATGCCTACCCTGCAGCCGAGATTGCGGATCAGATCAATGGTCTCCTCCGCATCGTCTGTGGCCTCCAGGTGGAAGGTGATACTGTCCGCACCGCACGCCTTAAAGTCTTTTAAATACCGATCCGGGTCAACAATCATCAGATGCACATCAAAAACCCGGTCCGTAACGCTGCGTATGGAACGAATCACTGGCATTCCAAAGGAAATGGAAGGTACAAACACCCCATCCATTACATCAATATGTATATATTCTGCTCCGGCTTCGTCAGCCTCTTTGATCTGTTCCCCCAATCTGGCAAAATCCGCTGCCAGAATGGAGGGAGACAAAATTTTCTTACCCATTTTCGGTGCCTTTCTATTTTACAAACTCTTTTGTTTTCTCGTAGATGCCCTTACCATCCAGGCCATACTTCTCTACCAGTGCATTCGCAGAGCCGGACTCACCGAAGACATCCTGCATACCGATCCGAAGAACAGGCGTGGGATGCTTCTCAGACAGGCAGTCGCAGACAGCGCTTCCAAGTCCGCCGATCACGGTGTGCTCCTCTGCCGTAACCACTTTGCCGGTCTTCTTCGCAGATGCAAGCACCAGCTCCTCATCCAACGGCTTTATGGTATGGATGTTGATTACCTCTGCACTGATTCCATCTGCAGCAAGCATTTCTGCCGCCTCCAGAGCGGAAGAAACCGTGATGCCGCTGGCAATGATTGTCACATCTGTTCCCTCTCTCAAAAGAACGCCCTTGCCAATCTCAAATTTGTAATCCGGCCTGTCATTGATCACAGGAACTGCCGCGCGTCCAAAGCGCAGATATACCGGCCCTTCCATCTCGATCGCCGCTCTCACTGCCGCTTTCGCCTCCACATCGTCGGAGGGCACAACAACAGTCATGCCTGGAATGGTCCGCATCAGAGCCACATCCTCGTTACACTGATGGGTCGCGCCGTCCTCACCTACGGTGATACCCGCATGGGTTGCGCCGATCTTTACGTTCAGATGAGGATAGCCGATGGAGTTACGAACCTGCTCAAAGTTACGTCCCGCCGCAAACATGGCAAAGGAACTGATAAAAGGAATCTTGCCGCAGGTAGCAAGACCTGCCGCAATACCTGTCATATTACATTCTGCAATACCGCAGTCTACATGGCGGTCAGGAAACGCCTTTAAGAACACGCCCGTCTTCGTCGCGCCCGCAAGGTCTGCATCCAAAACTACCAGATTGGGAAATTCTGCACCACACTCGGCAAGTGCATTACCATAGCTTTCTCTTGTTGCAATCTTTTTAACATCTGCCATTAGTTTGCACCTCCTAACTCTTCACCGATCTTCTCAAGATCTGCCATCGCCGCTGCGTACTCTTCATCATTGGGCGCCTTGCCGTGCCATCCCGCACTGTTCTCCATAAAGGAAACACCTTTGCCCTTCACAGTCTTACAGATGATAGCCGTCGGCATCCCCTTGGTTGCCTTCGCTTCCTTAAAGGCCGCATCAATCTGGTCAAAGTCATTGCCATCAATGTTGATTACATGGAAATTAAACGCCTCAAATTTCTTGTCAATCGGATAGGGCGAGCACACATCATCAATCTTACCGTCGATCTGCAGTCCGTTATTATCCACGATCACTACCAGATTGTCGAGCTTTCTGTGTCCCGCAAACATGGATGCCTCCCACACCTGACCTTCCTGGATTTCGCCGTCGCCGAGCAGTGTGTAGGTTCTGTAATCCTTGCCGTCCATCTTAGCAGCCAGAGCCATACCAACCGCCGCAGAAATACCCTGTCCCAGAGAACCGGAAGACATATCTACGCCGGGCGTCTCCTGCATGCAGGGATGCCCCTGCAGATAGGAACCGAGATGACGCAGCGTAGGCAGATCCTCTACCGGGAAAAAGCCTCTGTTTGCCAGCACCGAGTAAAGTCCCGGAGCCGTATGGCCTTTGGAGAGCACGAAACGGTCCCTGTCCGCTTTCTTGGGATCCTTCGGGTCAATATTCATCTCCTCAAAATACAGGTAAGTAAAAATGTCTGCCGCCGACAAAGATCCGCCCGGATGTCCCGCTTTTGCGCCATGCACCGCGGTAACAATTCCTTTGCGGACTTCATTAGCTGTTTTTTGTAACTCTAATTTGTTCATCGCTGTCCTCCATTTGATTATAATATATGTGCCGTTTGCCACACTTTTCTTTCCATGCACATATGCCGCCCTAACCGCTGTCTATAAGATCATCTTCTCACATCAATAGGTTCCTTGCAACGGCATATGTCGTCTTGCGCTGAAATTTTTAAACCAGCCGCAGTGTCCCTATTGTCCGTCACTGCTTATTTCTGGCCATAATACGCGTTTTCCCCATGCTTGCGGAAATAGTGCTTATCCTGCAGTTCCTGAGGTGCAGGCTGGATTCTTGCATTGATTGTCTCCGCGCGGTAAGCCATCTTCGCCACCTCTTCCAGAACAACCGCATTGTGCACTGCATCATGGCCGTCCTTACCCCAGGCAAACGGTCCGTGATTCTTGCAAAGGGTTCCGGGAACCGCCACAGGATCCTTCTCCATCCGCTTAAATTCATTGACAATGAGAATGCCCGTGTTCTTCTCGTATGCCTCCGCAATCTCCTCCTTAGTCAGGCAGCGCAGGCAAGGGATTTCTCCATAATAATAATCGGCATGGGTAGTTCCGTAGCAGGGAATGCTCCTCCCCGCCTGCGCCCAGCTTGTCGCATAGGAAGAATGGGTATGTACCACACCGCCAATCTCCTGATACGCCTTATAAAGCTCCACATGGGTAGCAGTATCAGAGGAAGGATTGTACTTCCCCTCCACCTTCTTGCCTTCCAGATCCACAAGTACCATATCATCGGGAGTCAGCTTCTCATACTCAACACCGCTCGGTTTGATCGCAAAAATACCGCTCTCCCTGTCGATCTCGCTGACATTGCCCCAGGTAAAAGTAACCAGCCCATACTTCGGGAGGAGCATATTCGCCTCGTAGACCCGTTTTTTTAATTCTTCTAACATTTGTTTCAGCTCCTTTCGTTTCCAGACTCGCAAGAGAAGTAAACGCCTCCTTCAGAGCCGCTTTCTTCTCTTTTGCGCCTTTACATAGATTCCACCGCAGCTCTCTCGATCGCCAGTCCTGCGCTGTAAACCTTCATAAACTTATTGAATCCTTCCACGTCTGACGCCTTCGGCTCCAGTTTCTCACCCTTCTGGCCTGCAAATACCTTGCTGTCAAGGAAAGCTGCAAGGCTCTCGTCCGCGTCTTTGTTAATCATATAGGAAGCAAGAAGCGCAATGCCCCACGCGCCGCCTTCGCCTGCCGTCTCCATAACACTCACGGGTGCGTTCATTGCCGCCGCAAGAATGCTCTGTCCCACGCCCTTGGTCTTGAACAAGCCACCGTGTCCTAAAATCTCATCCACTTCCACTTTCTCCTCCTGGAAGAGAATATCAAAGCCGGTCTTAAGCGCGCCAAGAGAGGTAAACAGATGTACTCTCATAAAGTTTGCCAGATTGAACTTCGCATCGGGCTTACGGACAAACAGAGGCCGTCCTTCATTAAAGCCCGTCACATGCTCGCCGGAGAAATAATTGTAAGCCAGCAGGCCGCCGCAGTCATCGTCTCCCTCTAACGCCTTGCGGTAGAGGTTGCCGTACAGCTCGTTCATATCCACCTTCATGCCCATCACTTCGGAATACTCTTTAAACAGGTTTACCCATGCATTCAGATCCGAAGTGCAGTTGTTGCAGTGCACCATCGCCACCAGGCTGCCGTCCGGGGTTGTCACGAGGTCAATCGCATCATACACTTTGGAGAGCTCTTTCTCCATAACGATCATGCCAAACACACTCGTTCCAGCAGACACGTTACCAGTACGCTGCGCCACGCTGTTGGTCGCCGCCATTCCTGTTCCAGCATCCCCCTCGGGAGGACAGAACGGAACGCCCGCCTGCAATGTACCCGTGGGATCTAACAGTTTCGCGCCCTCTTCTGTCAGTGCGCCTGCCTGCTGCCCCGCCGTATATACTGCCGGAAGCACATCCTTCAGTTTCCACGCAAAGCCCTTGTCTGCAACCGCCTCATCAAACTGCGCGATCATCTTTTCATTAAACTGTCCTGTCGCAATGTCGATCGGGAACATGCCGGAAGCCTCTCCCACACCGACAATCTTTTCGTTCGTCAGCTTCCACTGAATATATCCCGCCAGCGTGATGACAAACTTCAGATCAGGCACATGCTCCTCACCGTTCAGAACCGCCTGGTAGAGATGCGCAATCGTCCATCTCTGCGGAATATGATAGTTGAAAAGCTCAGTCAGCTTTGTGGATGCTTCCTCGGTGATGGTATTTCTCCAGGTGCGGAAAGGAACCATCAGTTCATCCTTCTCATTGAACGCCATATAGCCGTGCATCATTGCCGAGAAGCCGATCGCCCCCAGCTTCACAAGTTTCTCTCCATACTGTGCCTGCACGTCCTCTGTCAGCTTCTTGTAGCAGTCCTGCAGTCCTGTCCAGATGTCATCCAGGCTGTATGTCCAGATGCCATTCTCCAGTCTGTTTTCCCAGTCGTGCGCCCCTGATGCGATGGGCTTGTTGTTCTCGTCCACCAGAACCGCCTTGATTCTTGTAGAACCGAACTCAATGCCCAGCACCGCCTTACCGCTTGCAATACATTCTTTTGCTCCCATATTTACCCTTTTACCTCCTTATTTTTATCCGCAGTGCTCATTGCCATCACACATATGCCGCCGCATTCCATCTCAGTTCATTTTTAAAGTCACGGATATTGGTATCTTTATCAATGATAACACTCTCAATGCCCATCGCATCCGCCCAGTCAGCCATCTGATCCACGGTCAGATCATAGGAGAACGCCGTGTGATGTGCGCCGCCTGCCAGAATCCACGCCGCAGCGCCAACTTCCAGATTCGGCTGCGGTGTCCAGTACGCCGTACCAACCGGCAGCTTCGGCATAGGTTTCTCCACCTTCTTGCAGTCTACCGCATTGATCAGCAGACGGAATCTGGTTCCCAGATCCACCAGCGAACATGCCACTGCCGGTCCTTCCTTCGCCGTAAATACCAGACGGGCGGGATCTTCTCTGTTGCCCATAGAAAGCGGGCACACTCTGATCGCCACATCGCCGTCAGCCACAGAAGGGCAGACCTCAAGCATGTGCGCCTGCAGGATGCCTTCCTTGCCAGGCACTAAGTTGTAGGTGTAGTCCTCCATCAGGGAAGAGCCCTTCGCCCCCTTGATGTCCGCCGTCATCAGCTTCATCAGACGAACCATAGCCGCTACCTTCCAGTCGCCCTCTGCGCCGAAGCCGTAGCCTTTCTCCATCAGTCTCTGGATTGCCAGACCCGGAAGCTGTTTCAGACCACCCAGCATACCGAAATGCGTTACCACCGCATGATAATCGTTCTCCACCAGGAATTTCTCGATACCGATCTCCTGCTGCGCCTGCACAGCCACATGCCTTCTGAACTCGTCCGCATCCCTGCCTTCATCTATAATCTTATACTTGCTGTAATACTCCTCCACAAGCGCGTTCACATCGCCCTGTGCAACCGCATCCACATACTCTACCACATCGTTCACACAGTAGTGATCGATTTCCCAGCCAAATTTGATCTGCGCTTCTACCTTATCGCCCTCAGTCACTGCCACGTTGTTCATGTTATCGCCGAAGCGGCAGACACGCACATGGGAGGACTCGATCACGCCAATTGCCGTGCGCATCCAGCTTCCAAGCTGCTTCTGTACGCGCTCGGACGCCCAGTGTCCCACAATAATCTTACGCTCAATCCCCATACGGCTCACGATATGACCGTATTCCCTGTCGCCGTGGGCGGACTGGTTCTCATTCATAAAATCCATGTCAATGGTATCATAGGGAAGTTCTTCATTGAACTGTGTGTGCAGATGGCAGAGCGGTTTCCGAAACTCTTTCAATCCCAGAATCCACATCTTAGCCGGGGAGAACGTGTGCATCCAGGTGATCACGCCCGCACATTCAGGATCATTGTTTGCATCATTGAATGCCTTACGGATAGAAGCCTGCCCAAGCAGCGTAGGCTTCAGCACCACCTCAAAAGGCAGGTTGCCGGAAGCGTTTAACCCCTCCACGATCTTTGCGGAATGATCCGCCACTTTTCTCAGACACTCATCCCCATACAAGTCCTGAGATCCTGTGCAAAACCAAAATTTGTAGTTCTTTGCTGCGATCATACGATACCCTCTCTTTCTTTTTTTGCAGCCGCTTGTTTTTCCTGCGACTGGGTTTTAAGTTGTACACATATACAATTTTTGTATACAGTTTTACAACATTTCTCGCACAACTCAAATTTTTTCTTACCCTACATTTTACTACTTGTACATACAAATAATCAAGTTGTATTCTGTCTATTTTATCTTCCGCACCGACCTGCGCGGCACCACGTCCACCTCAAACTCATAGTTCGCATCAAATCCCGGATCTTTTATCATGCGCAGCAGGTTTTCGGCTGCTTTCCCGCCAAGCCGCTCCATCGGGTGAGGTGTAGATGCAATCGGAACTTCCCCGAGAATCGCCAGCTCTGAATCGTCCACACTGGCCACCGAAATATCCTGAGGCACCCGTATGCCGTTCTTCCTGAAAATATCCAAAAGGCCAAAAGCTACCTCATCGTTATAGCAGAACACCGCCGTACAATCCCGAAACCGCTCCAGCACCTTTCCCGCCACTTTATCCAGATGCTGTTTCTCCTCCGTGTCCACCCAGATGATCTGCCCGTCCTCCACCTCGTATCCGGCGTCCATCATCGCGTCCATGTAACCCGAAAACCGGGCCTGTCCCTGCCCGTCGTCCAGCTTAAAAATACCGCCGATCCTGTCATGGCCCATAGAGAGCAGATATTTCGTCATTTTCCACCCGGCCATGTGATCGTTGATGGACACATGCGGAACCTTTAGCTGGGGATAAAAACTGTTGATAAAAATAACCGGAATCCGCTTCTTGCGTATCTCCTGGTAAAGGCGCAGGTTGGGATTGGGAATCCCGCTCTTCGTCGGCTCCACAATCAGCCCCGATACCTCGTCACGGCTGATAATATCCTCCAGAATCGTCTTTTCCCGGCCATGCTGGTTGTTTGTAAAAGCTATCTGCACTGAATACCCCGCCTCCAGAAGCACTTTCTCTATACCCTGTATGGTCCGCGGAAAAATATAACCGTCCACATAAGTAGTCACCACGGAAACCCGCATCCGCTTCGTCAGATTCGCCAGGCGGTTGTCGTTGATGTAGGTGCCGCTCCCCTGTACACGCCGGATGATTCCTTCATTTTCCAGAACGCCAATGGCGTGTCTGACAGTCTGCCGGCTCACGCCAAACATATCTTTCAACGTGTTCTCCGAATACATCTTCTGACCCGGAACAAGCTTTTTTGTTTCTATCTGCTCGTTGATCCATCCAACAAGCTCCATATATTTAGAGGTTGTTTTTTCCATCGCTTACTCCTGTCATTTTCTGGCTCTGCGTAGACACGCAGAGGGCCACCCTTTCGGGCCGCCCTCGTACATTAAGGTCTGCGTTTCCCCCCGCTGCCCTTATCTGCTATATATCTTCTGTCAGATCATCAGCCTTTCTTTCTCTTGGAGATAACGTCCACGGTTACAGCCCCGAGAAGAACCGCACCTTTCACGATCTTCTGAATATCCGTAGACCAGCCGTACAGGGACATACCGTTATTCAGGATACCCATGATAAACGCGCCGACTACAGCACCCATGATTGTACCGGCACCGCCGGCCACTGCCGCACCGCCGATGTAACAGGATGCAATGGCATCCATTTCGAAACCGTCACCAGCTTTCGGAGTAGAGGAAGAGTTACGCGCAGATAAAACGATACCTGCAACCGCACTTAAAATTCCCATGTTGGTGTACACCCAGAAGAACACTTTCTTCGTATCAATACCAGAAAGGTTTGCCGCCTTTCTGTTGCCGCCCAGCGCGTAGATCTGACGACCCGCCACCGTTTTGCTTGTGATAAATCCATACAATGCAATCAGCAGAGCCATGATGACAAGCACGAACGGAAGGCCGTTGTACTGCGCCAGCTTGAAGAAACAGAACCAGATGATAAAGAGCATAACCACCAGTTTCAGAGCAACCTGCCACATAGGATTGGTCGCAAAGTTGTATTTTTCTTTTGTCTTGATGCTGCGGATCTCATTGAGAACCAGAGCAACAGAGGCAACAATTGCTACAGCGATACAAACCAGATCCAGTGTGCCGTCCCCAAAACTGATCTTAGCTGTGGGAAGGAAGCCCGCGCCCAGATATACAAAATTGTCGGGATGAGGGCCCTTAGTCTGTGCTTTCAAAAGCGTATATGTAAGTCCGCGGCCCATCAGCATCGTAGCCAGCGTCACAACGAAAGGCGGGATGTCCAGATATGCGATAAAGAAGCCTGCAAACATACCTACCAGAAGACCGATCAGCAGCGCTACAAAGATTGCTACCCACATATTCAGCTTATAGTCGATCAGAATAATACCTGCTGCCGCACCTGTAAGAGCCACAACAGAACCAACGCCCAGATCAACGTTACCGGTCAGCACGCACAGCAGCATACCGATAGCCAGGATAACCACATAACCGTTCTGCATGATAAGGTTGTTGATATTAGCCGGGGAAAGGTTTTTCCCACCCGTCATAATGGCAAAAATAACATAGATGGCGATAAGCGCCAGAAACATACCGTACTGTTTCATGTCAAGATTGACTACTTTTTTCTTCTCATTCATTTCCATCACCCTTTCTATTATGTGCCATAATACACTGCATAATTTTTTCCTGTGTCAGCTCCTCGTGATTCAGCTCACCTGCAATCTGTCCCTCGTTGATAACATAGGTTCTGTCACAGGTACCGATGATTTCCGGCATTTCGGAGGAGATGATGAGCACTGCCTTGCCGGCTTTTGCCAGCTCATTGATGACACAGTAAATTTCATACTTTGCACCCACGTCGATACCGCGGGTAGGCTCATCCAGGATCAGCACATCCGGCTGTGTCAGCATCCACTTCGCCAGAACTACCTTCTGCTGGTTACCGCCGGACAGCGAGCCAACCACCTGCTCGATGGAAGTAGCCTTGACATTAATCCTCTTCTTGTACTCTTCCGCCGCAACGATCTCATCGTTTCCGTTGATCACACCGTGCCTGGAAAAGAATTTCGGACGGGCCGCTATCGTCATATTCTCCTTGATCTCACCGATCAGATTCAGACCGTACACCTTTCTGTCCTCAGACACATAGGCAAGCTTGCTGTCAATCGCCTGTTTCACGGTTTTCATTTCCACTTCCTTGCCGTTAATCTTAACGGTCCCGGAAATTTTCTGCCCGTAGCTGTGTCCGAATACGCTCATGGCGAACTCGGTACGCCCCGCACCCATCAGTCCGGCAAGCCCCACTACCTCGCCCGCCTTAACACTGATATTAATATTTTTCAAAACCTGACGCTCCGCATCATCGGGATGGTAAACATTCCAGTCCTTGACTTCGAAAATGGTATTGCCAATCTTAACGCCCTCGCGCATCGGGTAGCGGTTGGTCATCTCACGTCCCACCATGCCTTTAATCACACGGTCCTCGGACATGTCATCCTCACCCTTGATCAGCGTTTCAATGGTCTTACCATCACGGATGATCGTTACAGAGTCAGATACATATTCAATCTCATTCAACTTATGGGAAATAATAATGCAGGTAATTCCCTGTTTCTTAAGCTCCAGCATAATGTCCAGAAGCTTTTTGCTCTCCTCATCGTTCAGCGCCGCTGTCGGTTCGTCGAGGATCAGAAGTTCTACCTTCTTAGCCATCGCCTTCGCAATCTCGATGAGCTGCTGCTTACCGACACCCAGAGAGTTAACCGGCACATTGACATCTTCATGCTCCAGACCTACCCTGGCAAGCATCTCCTGCGCACGCTGTCTGGTCTTCGTCCAGTCTATAACCCCTTTTGCCGCCAGCTGCTCATTGCCCAGGAACACATTCTCCGCCACCGAGAGAAGCGGACTCAACGCGAGCTCCTGATGGATAATAACGATACCCTTCGCCTCACTGTCCCTCAGATTGTGGAACTTACATGTCTCCCCCTTGTACACAACATCGCCGGAATATGTACCATGAGGCCAGACGCCCGAGAGAACGTTCATCAGCGTAGATTTTCCCGCACCGTTCTCACCGCACAGAGCATGGATCTCCCCGCGTCTCACCTTCAGATTCACATCATCCAGCGCCCGGACACCTGAAAATTCCTTGACAATGTGGTTCATTTCCAAGATGTAATCCGACATTTTCCCAACTCCCTTCTCCATCTATTTTTCTTGACAGCCCAGACCCAATGGCATTCTGTTTTTGAAAATCCGCTTGGTTCCAAACTGTTGAAAAAGGGCGGCCGCAAAACTGCCGCCGCCCTCCTAAAATCTTATGAAAGATTACTCAGCTAACTGCTCCGCTGTATAGTAACCGCCCTCTACAATGATTTTCTCATAGTTGGACTGGTCAACTGCTACAGGTGTGCACAGGTAAGAAGGAACTACGATCTTACCGTTGTCATACTGCTCGGTATCGTTGATCTCAGGCTCTGCACCCTCAAGCACTGCCTGCACCATCGTAACGCACTTCTCAGCCAGGAGACGGGTATCCTTGTAGATGGACATGGTCTGCTTGCCGGAGATGATGTTCTTGGTAGCCATCAGCTCTGCGTCCTGACCAGTGATCATCGGCCAGTTTTCGTCTGTGTAGCCAGCGCCCTCGAGAGCTGCCTTACAACCGTATGCGAAACCGTCGAAAGCGGTAGCGCAGATGTCAAGATCCTCGTCAGCGTAGAAACCTGTCAGGTAGTTCTCACAGTTCTGCTGAGCGGTCTCCTGAGACCATCTTAAGATACAGGTATCATCGAAAGAAGTTCTGCCGGACTTACAAACCAGTGCGCCGTTGTCCAGATAAGGCTGAAGAACCTCCATCAGACCTGCGTAAAGCATATGTGCGTTGTTATCATCAGGGGAACCCATGAAGAACTCGATGGTCTTCGGGTCTGCAGGATCAAGACCTGCATTTTCCTCGATGTACTTACCGATTGCGGTACCAACGCCCTTGTTATCGAAAGTAGCGTAGTAGGAAACTGCATCCGTGTTCATCAGCAGACGGTCGTAAGCGATGATCGGAATACCTGCCTCTTTCGCCTGCGCCTCTACGTTAACCAGAGCGTCAGAGTCGATAGAAGCGATAACCAGGCAGTTTACGCCGGAAGCGATCATGTTCTCAATCTGGGAAACCTGTGCCTGTACATCATCCTCTGCATACTGAAGGTCTACCTCGTAGCCAAGAGCCTCGAGCTGAGCCTTCATGTTAGCGCCATCGTTAATCCATCTCTCGGAAGACTGGGTAGGCATTGCCACTCCAACCTTCTTGCCGCCAGTTGCTGCAGGAGCCTCAGCCGCATCTGCTGCGGGAGCTTCCTCTGCATCTGCTGCAGGAGCTTCCTCAGTTGCTGCAGGAGCCGCATCTGCTGCGGGAGCTGCTGTCTGTGTCTCGCCGCCGCCACAGCCTACAAGCATGGAAGCAACCATTGCTACACTCAGAAGTGTGCCTAAAACTTTCTTTTTCATTCTTTTTCCTCCCTTGGAATAATTGTTTGATACAGAGAACTTGTCTATTCGCGACGTTAAGTTGTACACTATACAATTTGCCAGTTTTTAAAAATTTTTAGCAGTAAGGCAAATCATCAATTAGGACATTTTGCTTAATCGGCACTTAATTTGCAAGTTATTCTGTACATTTTTACCACCATTTTTATCAGATGATATATCCATTATATCTATGCGCCTATAAATTGTCAATCGTTTTATTCAGTATTTGCATACATCTTTGGTAAGTTGTATAGTGTACAACTTACGGGGTCTGCAAAAATTCCCCCGGACGAATCGGGCCGCCCGGGGGAGTTTCTACTTTATATAATATTAGATTGCAATGCCAGACAACCGTTAAATCTTAAATTCGCCTACCAGCCCTTCCACATCGCCCGTGAGTACAAGCAGCTTATCCATAGCTTCAGATACCTCTTCCAGATTCGCAGACTGCTCAGCCACCACCGCACTGACTTCGTTGATCTCTGTCACATTACTGTCTGCGGCTTCCTTCACGGTTCCCATGCTGTCCATCGCTTCCCGGATTCTTTCGCTCAAAACCTCCACGCCGCTTATGATGTCCTCCACGCTGTTGCCGACCTCATCCGTGCCCGAAGTGATAATCTCGAAGCTCTCCCTGGCCTCTCCCGTCATCTGGTTTCCTTTCTCCAGCTGGTCAAGGCTTTCCCGTAACCGTTCCGTCATCTGATCTGCCTGTCTGCTGACAGCCTCGATCATTTTCCCTATATGCGCGGCTGCGGCCTGGGAGTCATCCGCCAGATCTCGGATTTCCGTAGCCACTACCGCAAATCCTCTCCCGGCTTCCCCGGCTCTCGCCGCCTCAATGGATGCGTTCAGCGAAAGCAGATTGGTCTGTGAAGCGATAGAAGAAATGGACGCCAGCGCCTCCGTCATTCCCTTTGTGTTTTCACCAAAGGAAGCAAATACGCTCTCCATATCCCGCATAGAGCGGTTAACCTCCTGCATCTGCTCTACATAAGCCACGATTTTCTGCATACCGTCTCTGGCATTGTCCCTCGTCTTTTCCGCATTTCCGTGGATTGCCTCCGCGTAATCCGCCACTTTTCCGGCAATATTTCCCATATCGCTGATCTGCTCCTGGGCACGGCTCACTTCTTCCTGCTGCCTTTCCAGAGCGGACAGCATTCCATCCACCGCATCCGCAATACGGGTACCGCCCTGGGCATTCTCATCCACACTGTTGTTGACCGTCGCCGTAGCCATTTTCAACTCCGACATGTTGGCCGCCACTTTGCTGATCAGATGCACCAGACTGCCTTTCATCTTATTAAAAGCTGATGCGGCGCGCCCCGCCTCATCCTGGCTCTTTACCTTGATATCCTCGCCTGTCAGATTCCCTTCAGACATAACCGTGAGATTTTTCTGCAGCTGTATAATCGGCGCAGTCATGCTCTGGGTCAGAACAAATGCCGCCGCTATGACTATGACTGCCGTAACCACGACTGCCGCCACGATAATGGTAAGCGTGCGCCTGAAATCACTCTGGATCTCATCGGCAATCAGCTCACTTCTTGCTATCTCCGATGCCAAAAGCGTCTCGGCGCTGGTGCTGACAAAACTCATGCCGCCGCTCATATCCTGGGCCGCATTCAGCCCTGCCGAGGAGTAGGAGGCGCCGCAGGCAGCCTGCAGTTCCCGGAAAGACGCAATAAATTTTCCAGCTTCGGAGGAAAATTTGTCAAACTGATTGCGCATTTCCGAATATTCTGCCTCCTGTGGCACATTCTCTCCGACTTCCGCCACATACTGCTCCATAGTATCTATGATTTCCACATGCCCGCTGGAGGCAATATCACCGCCCGTGCTGCACTTCACAACAACAGTCCGCCCAAGATAGGAGGCGTTGTCCTTAACGAAAGTCACTTTACTGATGCTGTCAAGAATCTGGGAATACTGCGCATTATACTGGCTGGCCCTGCCGATTACCACCGTCATCAATGCAACCAGCACAACTAACGTACCAAGAATACAGGCATTGATCTTGAGTCTGATTCCGGCTCCTTTACTGTTCTTCATCTTCTGCTGTCTCTCCATCTGCATCCACATACTCCTTCCGAATCAGTTTTTTTGCCGATAAGATCAGGATGGCACCGCCGGCCGCCACGAAGACAACGATCGCTATTGCTATAAATATCCTGTCGTTCCCTGCAGCTTCTCCAAACCCCTGTATCAAGCCGTAAGCCAGATACAGCACATAGACCGACACCAGAATGCGCAGGGTAAGTCCTATTTTGGTGTCGCCGCTTTTTCTGGTTCCGCTCCCGCCGCCAGATACATTCCGCTCTGTTTCAGACGGTTCTCCTTTTTCCTTCTCTGTTACATTTTCATCCAAAATCTCTTCCTCCGCCTCTATCCTTCGAAGCAGGCCGTCTGCTCCGAAAGATGACTCACTACATCCGAAACCTGGTTCAGAGCCTCCACGATGCCCTTCATATTTTCAGCCAGCGCCGCCGTATTATCCACCACGCCGCCCACACCCTGGGCGCTCTCTCTCACATTGCTCGTAATATTTTCATTGGACTCTGCCACCGTGCGCATCATTCCGCCAATGTTTTCCATAGAATCGCGCATTTCACCCATCATCCGATCCACCGTAATGGAATCGTTCAGATACTGTTCCCCTGTACGCTCCAGTATCTCGTAATCCGGCATCACGCGTTCGTTGATAAACTTCACAAGACTGCCCGCATTTTCCGCAAGTGTCATAACAGCCGCCACAACGCCAGCCGAAATCTGCTGGATATTTCCGGCTGTCTGTTTCGAGCTGTCCGCCAGCATGCGGATCTCATCGGCCACCACAGCAAACCCTTTGCCGGCCTCGCCCGCTCTTGCCGCTTCTATGGACGCATTCAGGGCAAGCAGATTCGTCTTGGATGCAATGCTCAGAATATCCGCCGTCAGATTTCCGATCTTTTCTATCTGCCTGCTGTCCTCTATGGACGCATTCAGGGAAACGTCAAATTCCTTGATCATGCCGTCCGCTGTCGCGCGGCTGTCCTGTGCCAGCTTGCGAAGCTCCTCCGCACGGTTTCTGATCTCCTCCGCAAACTTTGTGCCCTTGACTGCCTGATCAACCACTTCTCCGACAGATGACTCTGCCTCTCTGGTATTTTCGCTGACATAACCTACGGTTGCAGACACTTCCTCCATGCTGGCTGCCAGCTCTTCCATCGTAGCCGAAGTGTCGCTGGCATTCTGGTTCGTCTCCTCCACCACTTCATTGACATGCATCTGCTGTCTGTTAATCTCATCGCTGCAGGAAATAACCCCTCCGATCACATCCTGCAGAATATCCAGAAATTCATTGACACCCATAGCAAGCGTGGCAATTTCATCCTTCGTCTGTACCGGCACCCTCTCGTGCAGATTTCCTTTATTATTATGTATGTCTTCGATCATGCCGTTGATTACCTGGGCAATCTTCTGAATCGGAACCACAATCACGCGGTTTGCTATGATCATAACGAGAACCGCGGTCACAATCAAGATCACGATAACCGAAACAATCAGCACATAGGAGCCCTCCGCTTTGCTTTGCAGGGAAGCCTTTCCATTGGCAAGCTCCGCATCCGAAAACTCCAGCAAGTCGTTCATGCTGTTGCCGATGGTGTTGTTCAGCATGCCGAGATTGTTGGCAATCAGATTGTTGGCGCGTTCTTTATCCCCCGACCTGCTCAGCTCTATGATAGAATCCACATAGGTGTCGAAACTGGTAAGCCGCCCCTGCAGCGAGTCGTAAACACCCTGTGCCTCCTCCGAAAGTGTCATTGCATTGTAGGCTTCCATAGACTCCCACATCTGCGCCCGGCACTCCATAATATCCTCCGCACGCTTGTCCATCGTCCGCAGCAGTTTTGCGTTCACATGGGCATACACATTCATGTACATATCCAGATAGTCTTCATATATGCTGTGAATGAGATTGATTTTTTCAACCTCATTGTTCATAACCTGCTGGCTTTCCGCCGTAATCGCCGTCAGACTGTTGGCCAGAAGTCCCAGCGAAATGATAGAAATCAGCGCAAGCACAATGATTGCAGATGCAAATTTGAAACCAATCTTTCTCATGTAAAAATCCTCCCATGTGAGAACAATCAATTCTGCAGGCAGGCGGCAATCTGCCTTCTCCTGTTTTTGCATTGCTTTGAGTATACCACATTGTGTTGCACAAAGATAGTCCTCTCGCAGGAATATTTATCACATTTCCACAAAAAACGCAGCCCTTACCGGGCTGCGTCATGTATCTACCGTCATTTATTACCAAATTAACTTGCGGCGTTTCTCTTCTTTCTCACAGACATAACCACGCTCTGGACCACAAGGAACAGGCAGAGCATAACCGCTTTTGTGATACCGGTCCACCATGCTTCATCAAATCCCACGGAGGATACGATATTCTGAATCGTGTTCAGAGAGAGCACACCGAAAAATGTACCGAGCACATTACCTACACCACCCGTCAGCATGGTACCACCGATAATAGAGGAGGCAATTGCGTCCATCTCTGCGCCCGATGCATGAGAAGGAGAGCCGGAACCTACATGCAGGAAGTAGACGAAACCGCCGATACCTGCCAGAAGACCGCAGATCAAGTGAGAGAGGAACTTCGTTCTCTTCACGTTGATACCGAGCATCAATGCGCTCTGCTTGTTTCCGCCGACTGCGTAGAAGTTACGTCCCAGCTTCATCCAGCGGAGCAATACGAACATTACGATTACTACCAGAAGCGCTACCAGCACACCGATCTCCACATAAGCAGGCACATATTTGCCAAGCTTATTTACGGAACCGAGACCGGGCACATTCACACGAGTCATCTTTAATGCTACAAACGCCTCGTTCTCCACATTGAAAGGCGAGGTGTTAACAATCGTTGTCATACCTCTCGCAAAGAACATGCCCGCCAGTGTAACAATAAAAGGCTGGATGTCCAGATACGCTACAAGAGCGCCCTGAAATGCGCCGAATGCCAGGCCGATCAAAATTGCGATGACAACTGCCATAAATACGTTGCCGCCTTTGTAGTCAAGATAAACCGCACAGCACATGCTCACGAGAGCTGTCACGCCGCCCACGGAAATATCGATTCCGCCGGTGATCATAACAAGGCTCATGCCGCAGGCAAGAATGATCAGCGCTGCATTGGCATTTAAAATATTAAAGAAAGTCTGAGGCTTTAAAAATCCTGACCGAAGAAAAACCATTGCACCTATGTACAGCAGGAAAAACACGGCAATTGTAATTGTGAGGAGCAGGTTGGTGTCGGTCATGCCCGACAGCTTAGCGCCAAGACCCTTGCCCGCAGATGCATTATTCTTATCTGTCTTTGCCATCTCAAGCCACCTCCTTGCTCAGTTTCATTTTTTGTGAAATCTTATTTAAATACTCTCTCACAGTAGGTGCACTGACAACTACCAGCAGGATAACCACTACCGCTTTGTAAGCAGGAAGCGCCGTTGAGGAAACTCCAAATTTATAAAGTGTTGTCGTCAGGCACTGGATTACAAATGCACCGATAATGGAAGCCGCCATATTGAACTTACCGCCGGAAAGCGCGTTACCGCCGAGAGCAACCGCAAGGATCGCGTCCATCTCAATATCCTTCGCGATAACGGAGTAGTTGATGGAAGACACACGGCTTACCTTAATCAATCCCGCAACCGCCACACACAAGCCCAGAATCACGAAAGCCATCACTTTGATCATCTCCGGGTTCAGACCATTCAATTTAGAAGAGCTCTGGTTAATACCAACCGACTGCGTATACAGCCGCAGATTTGTCACTTTCAGCACAATACCAATCACAATCATGCATGCGATCGCGATAAAGCAGGGCGTCGGGATCGGGATTCCCGGGATAAACCCGCCGAAATAAGCAAACTTGGGATCGCTGATAACGGGAAGCTCATTGTTGTTAATCCACGCCGCAATGGAACGTCCCGCCGTATACAGGATCAGCGTTGCGATCATGGGCTGAATCTTGAAATAAGCCACCAGCACGCCATTGAATGCGCCAAAGAGCATTGCCACCACACATGCTACCAGAAATGCAACAATAATAGGAGCCTGCAGTGTTTCGGGACGGGCATTTCCTCCGCAGAGCACCCGCAGAACCACGCTGCCCGCAATGGCAATAGCAGCGCCCACACTGATATCCTGTCCGCCGGAAGCCGCTGTTACAAGCGTCATGCCGATCGCCAGAATCGCCAGCTCGGAACCGTTATTGACAATGTCGATGATAAAGCCGGACAGCACCGGATTCCCCGCGCTGTTGTAACCCAATGTAATTCTAAAGAAAGAAGGATCTGCAATCAAGTTGAAAACCGCCAGCAGCAAAAGCGCCGCAACCGGAATAAAACACTGATTTCTAACCAGATTTTTTAAGAAGCTCGCACTCGATGTTTTAGCATTTTCACTATTTGCCATTTATTTGTCACCTCCCGCGATCGTATTCATAACCGTACCCTGATTCAGATCATCGCCTGTCAGCTCGCCTACCGCCTTGCGGTCACGCATGACGATCAGACGGGAACAGGTTCTAAGCATCTCGTCAAGCTCCGAGGAAATAAAGGTTACGCTCATACCTTCGGACGCCAGTTTCAATACCAGCTTCTGGATATCGACCTTCGTACCCACGTCAATACCACGGGTAGGCTCATCCAAAATCAGATATTCGGGATGAGTGAAGAGCCATCTCGCCAGAATAACCTTCTGCTGGTTACCGCCGGAAAGAGACTTAATCGGGGTGTCCTTGGAAGCCGTTTTAATATTCAGAAGTTTTATGTATTCATCTGCAACCTTATTTGCTTCCGCCTTGGAGAAAGGTTTGAAGAAGCCCTTAAGCACCTGCTGCGCCAGGATAATATTGTCGCGCACGGAAAGATCTCCCACAATGCCGTCAACCTTACGATCCTCTGGCAGATATGCGATACCATTCTTCATAGCGTCAAGCGGCTTCGCAATCTTTACATCCTTGCCGCCCATTTTGACTTTTCCGCCGATCACCCGGTCCGCGCCAAAAATCGCACGCACGCATTCGCTTCGCCCGGAACCGAGAAGCCCGGTAAATCCGTTTACCTCACCCTTGTTGATATGGAAATCGAAAGGCTTGATGCCTGCGTTGCTGACAAGACCTTCCGCCTCCAGCACGGGAACCGCATCCTTCCCTGCGTCAAATGTCTTAACCTCGCTCTTGATGTCGGAAAGATCATCCACCTCTTTACCGAGCATCTTGGATACCAGCTGTACGCGGGGCAGATTTTCAATTTCATATTCGCCCACAAGTTTACCGTCTCTCATAACAGTAATCCTGTCGCAGACCTCGTACACCTGCTCCAGAAAGTGTGTTACAAAGATAATTCCTACGCCTTTGGCGCGGAGATCCCGCATCAGCTTAAAGAGTTTCTCAACTTCCTGCTCATCCAGAGAAGAAGTAGGCTCATCCAGAATCAGAACTTTACATTCCATGTCAACCGCACGCGCGATAGCGATCATCTGCTGCACCGCGAGGGAACAAGTCCCAAGCTGCTGCGCTGCTTTCGCGGGAATCTGCAAGGACTGCAGAATTTTTTCTGTGTCAGCATTCATCTTTTTCCAGTTCTGTACTGCGCCTGCCGTACGGCCGATAAACATATTCTCAGCCACAGTCAGATTCGGGCAGAGCGTAATCTCCTGGTACACGGTACTGATGCCCATATTCTGTGCATCCTGAGGCGAGTGAATCGCAACCGCGCCCTCTTTGCCGTCCAAAAAGATTTCTCCGTCCTCTTTGCCGTAAACCCCGGTAAGAACCTTGATCAACGTCGATTTCCCGGCGCCGTTCTCCCCCATCAGCGCATGGATTTCACCTTTACGCAATGTGAAGTCCACACCCTGCAGGGCGTGCACTCCGGGGAAGATCTTGTGAATGTTTCTCATTTTTAATACAACATTTCCTTCCACTCTCAGGTCCACCTCCCAAAATTATATAATTTTTTCGTAAAAACGAGCGCGGGCAGGCTTATCCGCTGCGCCGCGCTCGTCTTATACATTATAGCATATTTTTTATCATCTAGCAATTATCCCGGATTGGATTAGATGCCGTAGGTATCTACATCTTCCTGTGTGATGGTAGTTGCATCGAAGCCCTTCTCATCCATGATGATTGTCTTCTCAGCAGGTGCGCCATTCTTGATTACATCGTCGATGTAAGAAGACTGGAAAGGATTACACTGACCATCGTAGTTCCAGTTGCCTGCAAGCAGCTCTTCAAGTGCCCACTTGTTGCAGTCGAAGCCCATAATAATAACGTCTTTGCCAACGCCGTGGGAGATGTTAGCTGCATCCAGAGCTGCAACTGCACCCTTAGCCATGTCGTCGTTCTCAGCGTAGATTACGTTGAACTCTTTACCAGAGCTGATTACGGACTGAACGATCTGCTGTGCATTCTCTGCGTTCCACTCAGCGGTCTGCTGCTCAACGATGTTCCAGTTAGCTTCTGCGTCCGCCTTAGCCTGAAGAGCGCCGCTGCGGCCTTCCTGCGCTGCAGAACCCATCACGCCCTGAAGGTGGATGATATTGTAGGTCTCAAGACCCTGGCTCTCTAACCAGTTAACAGCGGTCTCGCCCTCTTTGTCCATGTCAGATACGATAGATGCAAGGTAAAGGCTCTCGTCTGCATCGATGGTACGGTCAAACAGAATAACCTGAACGCCTGCGTCCTGAGCATCTGTCAGTACGGAATCCCATCCTGATGTATCAGCTGCGGAGAGAAGCAGATAGTCAACGCCGTCCTGGATGAACTTCTGAGCTGCTGCGATCTGCTCATCGTTCTTCATGCTGTATGCGAAGGATGCTGAATAACCATTCTCCTCTGTGAAGGTAGCCTTCAGATCCGCATCGTTAGCGGTACGATAGCCGGACTCGTTAGGATCGTTGTTGATGATACCAACAGTGATCAGCTCGCCGCTTGCTGCAGGAGCCTCAGCCTCCTCTGCGGGCGCCTCTTCCTCAGCAGGAGCTTCCTCTGCTGCAGGAGCTTCCTCTGCTGCGGGTGCCTCTTCTGCTGCGGGTGCCTCTTCTGCTGCGGGCTCAGTTGCCGCAGGAGCTGCCTCGCCACCGCCACAGCCTGCCAGAGTAGCCATAACCATAGCGCCTGTCAGTAAAACTGCCATTTTTTTCTTCATTCTTTGTTTCCTCCCTTTCATTGACCCCCATCCCTGTGATGAGGGAATATGTTTTTAGGTGGCGGGATTTCATGTTTCCCCGTCCCTGAAATCACTTTAGCAAAATGCACGACACTCTTCAACACCCAAAATCATCCTTTTGTGCATTTTGGCTGAGTTCAACAATACAAATTTATGCTATAATAAATTTAAATAGTACAAATTTAAATTTTTAGGGTATTTTTTTACGATTTGGTTATTCTTTTATAGATTTTGACGAAGAATTTTCCAATTATAACAGGTTCTCCTCTATGGTCATTCTTATCAAACCAGAGGGACACGAGGTGTTTTCTTCCGATCGGAGCAAACTTTGTGAATAATTTTGATGTAATTTGTTAATAAACCATGAACAAAAAGGAGATTTTTTTACTATGAACAAGTACGAAACACTTTCGAAACAGCTCACCGAGCTGATTTCCAGAAATTTAAAGCAGGGAATCACCGCACTGCCCACCGAAACCGCCATAGCCGAACAGTATCAGGTCAGCCGCCAGACAGTTCGGGCCGCGCTCTCTCTGCTCAAGAGCCAGGGACTGATTGAGACCCGCCGGGGCAGCGGTTCCTACGCCACAGGACTGTCTCCCGAGGCGCCCCAGAATGTCATTCCCATCCTCATCGCCAGCAGTCAGGAGTACATCTACCCCCATCTGCTCACCGACATACGCTCCCGCCTTGCCGAAAAGGGCTATCAGCTGCAGGTTCACCCTACAGAAAACGATGCCTGCAGGGAAAGGCATCTTCTGCTCTCCCTGCTCGAATCCCCCCCGCGTGGACTCATCGTGGAAGGCTCAAAGAGCGCGCTCCCCACACCCAACAACGATCTCTATGAGAAGCTGAAAGCCGCCGGCACAAAGCTCCTCTTTCTACATAATAAGTATGACGCCCTCCCGGACGAAGTCTGCATCAAGGATGACAACTATTACGGCGGCTACCTTCTGGCCAATCATCTGTCAGGACTGGGGCATACCCATATCGCAGGCATCTTTAAATCGGATGACAAACAGGGGCCGGAACGTTATTTTGGCGCCTTCTGCTGTCTGCGGAATATAAATGTGGAGCTTTCCGACAGAAATGTCGGCTGGTTTTGCAGTTCTGATATCGAAAAGCTGGAAAAGAATCAGGACAGCCGTTTTCTCGCATCCTATATCAGCGAGCACCTTTCGGGCTGCACAGCCGTCATCTGTTACAACGATGAAATTGCTTACTGGTTGATCAAGGAACTGTCCTACGCCGGCATCCGGGTCCCCCGCGATGTCTCCGTCGTCTGTTTCGACAACAGCTATCTGAGCGAGCTGAGCAAAGTCCGCATCACCACCCTGACTCACCGGCCGCACGAAATGGGAAACTGCGTGGCCGAAACCATGATACAGATGCTGCAGGGAATCCCCGTTGTCTCCCAGGAAATTCCCTGGGAACTCGTTCGGAAAGAGAGCGACGGCCCCGCCCAGACATAGGCGCTTCCTTCAGAACACGGAAACGCTCCGCTGCATGCCTCAGCTCTTACCGCCAGCCCTGTACTCTCTCGGCGTGCAGCCCTGGGTCTTCTTGAAAACAAAACTGAAATAGTGGGGATCTTTGTAGCCTACCTCCATAGCGATCTCCCCGGTATGCATCTGGGTCTGGCGCAGGAGTTTTTTTGCCTTATCCATGCGCCGGCCCGTCACATACTCTACAAAGGTAACCTGCATGGCCTGGGAAAAGATCGCGCTGAAATAGTTGGCGCTGACATTGACTTCTCCTGCCACGGAGTTTAAGGAGAAAGTCTCCTGTGAATAGTTTTCTTCAATATAAGTGAGCGCTTTCTTCAAAATCCTTCTGCTCTGGTTGTCCGACTCCCTGTCCCGAAGCTCCATCGCTTTCTCGATCAGTCCGCAAAAATAATCGGGCAGGGTGTCCACATCATACTGTCCTTCCGGCGTCAGACCCTCGTCACTCAAAAGCTGCAGGAGTTCCTCCTTATCGCATCCCAGAGAATCCACATAGGATACCGACACAAAATAGACATGCATCGTCAGGTAGTTGCGGAACATGGCTGACTGCAGCGCCTCTCCCACCGCCAGCAGATAGTTGTCTACAAAATCGGCAATCTCGTCCCTTGCACCCTGCACAAGAAAGTCCCGGATCAGCTCTGCCTCCATCTTCGCGGGGTCAATATCCCGAATGCTGCCGCCTTCCTCTTTTTCCGGCATGTTCCGCCCCACCGTCTCCCCCGTAAAGACATGCACCTGCGGCCGAAGAAAACGGTACGCAAAAAGATGGTTCACCTTGCTGTAGCACTCAGCCAGAAGGCTTAAGCGTTCCACCGGCTCCCCCAGAGCAACATACCAGTCCAGAAATTCTTCCGCCGGATGGCAGATACGGTCCACATTCTCCAGACACCGCGCGCCAAGCTCCTGCATCTGCGCCGGGCTCCCTTTGATCAGAACGCCGTAAGTATTTACGTTCCATCGGAAAACAAGGTTTTCCGGGTAACGTATAAAGTAATGCAGAAGCTCCTCCCGCTTTCTGGCAAAATCTTCAGACTCCATGCCGCTGTTTTCCCCGGTGCGTTTTTCCTGCAAGTTAAACAACAAAATATTGTAACAGGACGCATTTATTTTCAATGACAGTTTGGACGCTTCCTCATAGATATCCTGCACCGGCATCCGTCCCTCAAACACCTTGACAAAGAAATCCGTCCGGGAAAACTGCTCGTACTCCCTGACTTCGCTCTGGAACTTTTCCTGATATGTCTTCTGCTCCCGCTCTGTCTCAATCTTTGTCTTAAGTTCTGCCAGCACTTTCTGCAGCGCCGCCCTGGTGATCGGTTTCAGAAGATACTGCTCCGCACCTACCAGAATGGCGCCGCGGGCATACTCAAAATCATCGTACCCGCTGATAATGATAATCTTCATATCTGGAAATTCCTGATGCACAAGACGGCTTAAGGACAGGCCGTCCATAAAAGGCATTTTGATATCCGTGAGCAGAACATCCGGCTTTGTCTTCTGGATGAGCGGAAGCGCCATCTCCCCATCGCTGGCTTCTCCCACAAATTCGTAGCCGTACTGCTGCCAGGGGATGTTATCCCTAAGCCCCTCCCGAACAATACTCTCATCTTCCACCAAAAAAACTTTCAGCATAGCAATCCTCCATATCAGAGCCGGTTCCTTCCATCACAGCTCCACATCCCCTGTCATTCCTTCATTTCCGCAGACGTCAATACGTTCTTTCCTGCAAAAGCTCCTGTGTCACATTTTCTATTGTGAAGACATCCTCTTCCACATAATACTTTTTCTCAACTGTCACGCCCGCCTCCAGCATATCTATCACCCGGAGAAGATACTCCCCCTGGTTCGGATTACACTCGATGTCCACGTTAATTGTGCCGTCCGCCACCATATCCAGCGCGCCCTTCACCGCGTCAAAAGAGAGGATCATAATGTCTCCATTTACGCCCACCGTGCGGCCAGACTCCTTGATCGCCTCAATCGCGCCGAATGTCATATCGTCATTCTGGGACACCACCACGTCGATATCCGGGTATCTGCGCAGAAATGTTTTCATCACTTCCTTGCCTTTTGTGGATGTAAATTCCGCACATTTCTCTTCAAGGATATTCCAGTTACTGTGTCTTGCGGCCACAGAGGCAAACCCGGCCGACCGGCCAATCTGGGAAGAAGATCCTTCCGTTCCCGTCAGTATCACAATATTGATGGACTGGCTCGATCTTCTCTGCTGCACCAGTTCGTTTTCAAGCCAGCGTCCAGCCTTCTCGCCTTCCTTCTCAAAATCGCTGCCCACACATGTCACATAAAGACTCTCGTCCCCCACATCCACATTGCGGTCCATGAGGATAACAGGAATCCCTGCCTGTTTCGCCTCCTGAAGAACGGTCTCCCATCCCGTCTCCACCACAGGGGAAAAAATAATGTAATCCACCCGCTGGGAAATAAAGCTTCGGATCGCCTTCAGCTGGTTCTCCTGTTTCTGCCTGGCATTGTTATAGATAAGAAAATATCCGTTATTCTGCGTAAACGCGTTCTGCACGGATTCCGTATTTGCAGTCCGCCATCCTGATTCGCTGCCAAGCTGCGACACACCCACCACAATGCGGTTCTCCTGCGTCACCTGTGTCTCCTCCTCAATATCCGTAAACAGTCTGCTCCCATATACCAGGAGCGCTGAAGTCATTATAAGAAGGATTCCGATCACTATCAAACTGTACGATCTTTTCCGAAACACACTAGCCCTCCTTCTCCGCCGAACAGGGAACCGCCGGGATAACGATTTCCACGCGCGTCCCACTTCCCTTGACAGAATCAATCTTCATGCCGTATTCTGCACCAAAATTCATGCGGATTCTCTCGTTGACATTGGCAAGCCCGAATCCCTTCTCCGTATCCTTGCAGGGTTTCTCAATTTCTCTCTGCAATTTGCGCAGATCTTCCTCCTCCATGCCGACTCCGTCATCCTCCACGCAGAGCAGGATCTGCCGTCCGTCCATCTGTCCCGTCACAATGATGCGGCCTTTGGCCCGCTTGTATTTGATGCCATGATAGAGCGAATTCTCAACCAGCGGCTGGAGAGTCAGCTTCAATATCTGATACTGGTACAATTCAGAATCAATCCGAATCTCATATTCAAGAATATCCCGGTAGCGCACCTGCTGGATCTCAAGATAACTCTTAATGTGAAGTTCTTCCTCCTGAATGGTGATATATTCTTTTCCCTTACTTAAAACCAGTCTGAAAAACTCCGAAAGGGACATCACCATATTTACCGCCTTATCGGAATCGTTGCCTTCAATCAGCCAGACAATGGTGTCCAGTGTATTATAGAGGAAATGAGGATTGATCTGCTCCTGTAAAAGACGCAGATCCGCCTTTCTCATCTTACGCTCATCCTCTTTGATCTTCGACACCAGACCTTCCAGGCTCTCCGTCATCAGGTTCACGCTGTCCGCCAGAACTGCCATCTCATCCTGTGTCTCCACTTCCGCCCTCGCCGAGAAATCCCCTTCCGCTACCTGCTCCGTCATTCTGGAAAGCTCTCTGATCGGCCTTATCATATCCATCACAATCATCACAATCAGCACTGCCACCATGAAGAGCAGCAGTATGAGCAAAACCCCGCAGAGCAAGGTGAAATTGTGTACTTTCACGTTCAGCTGGCTCGTCAAGTGCTCCATACTCTTCGTCTGATAATAGATGTAAGACTGAATATTATCCTGAATCAGCTCCGTAAGGATATAAATATTGTTGTCAAGCATCTCAATATTGGTATCATACCCCACGTCCGTTTCCAGATTCATCCGTATGTCATCCACGCGGTCCTCCAGCGTGTCGATGTTCCGCAGGAGAATCTGCAGTCTGACGCGGCTCTCATCATCCGTGGTGATGCTCATAAGGTTGTTAAATTCACCCCGCAGTTTATCCAGATGCTCGTAAGGATCTACCAGACTTCCGTCATTTCCAACCGTGTCAAAGGTGACAAAACCTACCACCAGTTTATAAAGGCTCTCATCCATCTCTTCCTTGAAGTTCAGATTATAGTTGTTTGCTACCGTCATGTTTCCTACAATCGCGTCATATGCTCTGCTATAGTTATGCAGGCCATAGATCAGGTACAGCACCATTACAAGAAAGGGCACGACCACGACAACGGAAAGAAGGATCAGTTTATATTTGATGGAATACTTCACTTTCGCAGGCTGCATATCTGTTTCTCCTTTATTTGTCTATTTTACCAATTTTTCAGCAAAAGATAAATTATTTTTTTATAATGTTATTTGCAATATCGACCACAAAGGTGTATTATGAATGTATATATGCTTTCGTATTATATTAGGGAAGTGTGTCGATTTTTAAAAATACTTTGATGAAAGAATTTAAAATGAAAGAAAATTCCGTTTTAGCCACTATTTATGAAAATATCTGCCGGGATACCGGGAAACAGAACGAATCTGCCAAGCTGATTGCCGTAGTGCGCTTACTGACGCTCTCCATGCTGGCACACTCTCTGGTGTGCTGTGTGTTGGTGTCTATCACTGGGCACACCGGCGCATTGGTGTTTTCGGTGGCATCTCCCATACTGTTTCTGGCTGTTTTTGTACTGTCATACCAGTGGAGCACTTTTGTGTCTTACTGCATTTTAAATGTCTGTATTTTATTCTGGTCCTGCATGAACGTTTACTGCTTCGGCTGGAATATCGGCATCCAGCATTTTCTGGTGGTGCTTCTGGTCTTTGTCTTTTTCTGTAAATACAGACACGAACTGATTAAGATTCTCTTTGCGTCAGGCCTGTTTTTACTGCGTCTGTACTTATATTATTACTGCCGCTCCCACGAGCCGGTCATTCCTCTTGACAGCGGATTGAGCAACGCCCTGCAGACGTTAAACACTTTCTTTGTTTTCCTGTCCCTTGGTCTGATTGCCTATCTTTTCAGCTCCAGCACACAGGAGATGGAAGGCAAGCTGATCGAGTATAACCGAAAACTGATGAAACAGGCCAACACCGATACACTGACCGGCCTTTTCAACCGGCGGCGAACTATGGAATATCTGGAGAATCTTCTCAAGTCCGCGGATACGCAGATCAGTATCTGTCTGTGCGATATTGACCATTTCAAGCGGGTCAACGATACTTACGGACACGATGTGGGCGATGTAGTTCTGAAAAAGATTTCAGAAACCTTCCATAAAAGACTGCCTCCCGACACCTTTGTTTCCCGTTGGGGCGGCGAAGAATTTCTGCTGATCTTCCCCCGTCTGAATGGTGACGAGGCCATCACCGCACTGGAGACACTCCGGCAGAAAATCCGAGAACTCGTCTTTGACGGCGGCTTTGAAAACTTTACCATCTCACTCACCTACGGGCTGGTGGAATACGACTATCACAGCGATATTACCACGCTTCTAAAAGAGGCGGACGAAAAACTATATGTGGGCAAAGAAAACGGGCGTGACCGTATCGTTTTCTAGCCGCTGCAGTTCCCTCAGACCATATCCGGCCGAAAAAATCGCGCTTGCACGAATTTGACGGACAGATAACGCTCTGAGGGAACACCTTTTTATGAGCAAAAAAGCTGCGAAGCAGCGGGAAGCGCTGAAAGCGCGTTTTGCGAATGGCGTGTGCTGAACTGCCATTCATTTTTTATGCCCTTCTTTCATATAGTAATACAAATTCTTTTCTGAAGGTGTTCCCTTGAAACATTCCCTCTCTTCCAGACAATGGACTCTGGTTCTTATTCTGTTTACCCTGTTGAGTATTCTGACGCTGCGCTGGTATGGCAGTACCCATCAGGACTCAAAATTCCGTGCGTTTGCCGAAGCCTTTTTCCTGGAAGAAGTGCAGGCCAACCCCATTCACTTTCACTATACCATTGATAATCCATCCGCCTACGGCGTGGATGAGTCATCCCTTACGCTGCCTGTCTATCAAGCCGGGGATGCGTCAGGTGAGGTGTACGCACTGTCTATGGCCCGAAAAAATTTAAGCGCCATTGATCCCGATGCCCTAAACAGCGAGAACCGCCGGCTCTACGAACTTTTGGACAGCTATCTCGCGGCTTCGGCCTCCACCGCCGCTTACCCCTATTTCTCAGAGCCTCTGTCCCCCTCCTCCGGCGTCCCCTCGGAGCTGCCGATTTTGTTCTCCGAATACCGCCTGGACGACAAGGCTGACATTGAGAATTATTTGTCGATCCTCACCCAGATTCCCGCCTATTTTGACGGCCTTCTTCTCTATGAGCAGGAAAAGGCACAGGCCGGGCTTTTTATGTCCGATCTGACTGCCGACCGGGTGATCAAACAATGTGCAGAGCTGTTGGACGCCTCCTCTCTGGAGAACGGCACTCATTTTCTGGAAATCACTTTTCAGGAGCGGCTGCAGCAGCTTACAGAGAAAAAGATACTCACCGCCGACGAGGCCGCTTCCTATGAATCAGAGCATAACCGCTTATTGACTACGCTGGTCGTTCCCGCGTACGACCGGCTGGCTGACGGTCTGACCGTCCTAAAAGGGTCGGGAAAAGTGACGTGCGGCCTGGCCGGACATGAAAATGGCCGGGACTACTACCGGGCACTCGTCCGTCTGCGCACAGGCTCTTACCGGGATATGGACGAAATCAAGCAACTTCTCGCCAGAGATCTGCGCTTTCACTACGAATCGCTGCTAGCGCTGCTCACCGCTAACCCGGAACTCAAAAATATGATTACCGAGACACCCGCCCTCCTGCCGGAAATGACGCCCGAGGAAATTCTGGCTGATCTGCAGACAGAGATCGGAGAGGCCTATCCACCCATTCCTGCCGGCAGAAACAGCGCACCCATCCGCTCCACCATAAAGTATGTGGATGCCAGTCTGGAGGCATACAGCGCACCTGCCTTCTACATGACGCCGCCCATTGACAACATATGCAACAATCTGATCTGCTTAAATGCGCGGGATACCGAGGATGATCTGGCCCTCTACACCACGCTGGCCCACGAAGGCTACCCGGGGCACCTGTACCAGACCGTATACAGCAAACGGTACCAGGAGCAGGAAAATATCCTGCCTCTCGGTAATGTCCTCTACTACGGCGGATTCGTGGAGGGCTGGGCGATGTATGTGGAGCTGGATTCCTACAACCGCGCCATCGAGCTGGCGGCGGAGTCCCATCCAGAGGCGGCCGCCTACTATCAGGTCTGCCGTCTCGACAGACAATTCCGGCTTGGCCTTTATTCCCTTCTGGATATCGCCATCCATTATGACAACGCCTCCCTCGAGGATGTGCAGAAGCTCTGTTACTGTCTTGGGCTGAACGACAGCGCAGGTCTGGCCGCCCTCTATCAGTATATCGCGGAAGAGCCATGCAACTATTTGAAGTATTATCTGGGATATCTGGAGATTCTTGAATTAAAAAAACAGGCAGCCGTCCTCTGGTCAGAACCGAACCAGACAACCGCTGTCTACAATGATAAGGAATTTTTATACCGTTTTCATTCTTTTCTGCTGCAAAACGGCCCCGCCGACTATCAGACCCTGGCGAGACGGCTGGCGGCAGAGTGATGTCTGATGAAAGCAGCCGGCGCACATTGTTCCTGCCCGGCAGATGCGATTCGTGAAACACGCTTTCATCCCACTTCCCTAAAAAACCGTGTCAGCTTGAAGAGGGCGCTTTCGAGCGCTCTCTGCTCCTCCTCGGAGAGTTCCTTCAGAACTGCGTCAATCATTTCTTCATGGAATCTGCGGTGATGGAGATATGCCTTTTTTCCTTTCCCGGAAAGCGAAATCAGCACGACCCGCCTGTCCTCCTCGCTTCGGGTTCTGTCCACATATCCTTTCTTTACCAGGCTGTTGACCGCTATGGTCAGTGTCCCAGTGGTCACTTCAAGCTCCCTCGCCACAGTGGTCATATTCTTTGCAGAGTCCGGGCCGATCGCCTCTATGACGTGCATATCGTTGGCTGTCACGTCCTGATATTCTTCCGTCCTGATCGCTCGTTCCTCAAGTGCGTTAATATCCCGGAACAGTCTGACCAGCACCTCGTTTAACGTATAGTTAATGTCCATTGTCTTTCCCCTGCAACGCAAAATAAGTCTCTAATCCTCAAACAGTGTATCAAAAAATAGTTTGAAAGTCAAACTTTTTTAAAGGTCTGCCTGACGAAAGTACTAATTATAAATTTTAATTTATATTTTCTTTCTTTTTTCTTTCGAATTCTGACACATCACATTCACAAATGGCCTGTATAGTATTAATTGTAGTTAAGACAGAGCCAGATACAAAATCCGGCCCGCAGGAATTTATGAATCAGATTCTTCGGCGGTGGTTATACTACACTTACAATGGAGTCGCCGGCGCTGGACTGGTGCCGACCGGCTTCGACTAACCATAACAGCATGCCTTTAAAGCTGCTGTTGACATATATTTGAACCAACATTTCTATCCTTCTCACACACAGAAGCGGCGCCCCATATGGAGCGCCGTTTCTGATGTAATTTATATGTTGACTTTTATGATGCAAAGTTTCTTACGCTAATCCAGTTCCAGCTCCGAAAAGTCTATATACAGATCGTCATAAATTCCCACTCTAACGCGGTCTGAAAAAGAATACCGCTCAGCCTCTTCGCCCAGTTCAAACCGATACACACTGACAGCGTCCCGTTCCCGATCTACAATCCAGTATTCCCGCACCCCCGTTTCCCGGTAAAGCGCCAGTTTCTGCTCGTAGTCCTGTTTTCTGGTGGACGGCGACACAATCTCAATAACCCAGTCCGGCGAACCCTGACAGCCTTTCTCCTCCAGTCTGTACCTGTCGCAAACCACGGATATATCCGGGATCAGATAGTTATATTTATCCCTCTTAATAAATGCGCCAAGCCCCATATAAACTTTACACTGTCTGTTGTTTTTCTTTAAGTACAGCTTGATCAGCCAGAACAGCTCCCCGAGAATATCCTGATGGGATTCCCCAGGCGCCTGCATGATAAACATCTCGCCGTCAACCAGCTCCGCCCTCACATCACCAGGAAGCGCATCCACATCTTCAAATGTGCAACGTTTTCCGCCTTCCATTACCACAAATCTTTCCTCTCTTTCCGCTCGTGCATAGTCCATAAACCTTCCTCCTGTTCCGCAGGAGACATCTGCACTGAATCTCCCGCTTTTAAATTGTGTTGGTTGGATTTAAAAGCATAGAAATTCTGAAACGCAGACTGGAAAACCAAACATATATGCCGGTTTTATTTGACTCCGGCGCAAAATGCCGCGCCGAACATTTATTATCGAGAAACTAATATGCTTTGTGCTTATTATAGACAGCTTAAATTGATATGTCAAGAACGAAAATCCGTTTCTTATATCCCCCAACACTAAGCGAGCATCTTCCCTGCCAGCACAATACTTGCCGCAATTCCTGCCAGCGTGGCCAGCAGCGCCCCCTTAAGTGTATGACGCGTCTTTGTGACCTTTGCCGCCAGAAAGTATACGCTCATCGTATAAAAAATCGTTTCCGTGCAGCTCATCATTATGGACGTGGTGAGTCCTGCCAGGGAATCCGGCCCATGATTTTTAAATATATCCAGGACCAGCCCTGTGGCCGCCGAAGAGGAAAACATCTTAACGAACATAAGCGGAACCAGTTCGGAAGAAAATCCGAGTCTGGCCGCAACACCGCCAAACAGTCCTCCGACAAATTCCAGAAAGCCGGAAGCCCGCAGAACGCCCACCGCTACCATCAGCCCGATTAAGGTGGGCATGATCTGAATTACCGTCTGAAAGCCATCCTTCGCGCCCCGGATGAAATCCTCATACACGTTACAGCGGTTGGAGATGCCGTAAGCCACAATATAAAAAAGAATGACCGGAATAATGATGTTGGAAATATTGGATAGGACAGATGCCATACGCAGACCCATAAACTGGTTTTGTAAAAATTTATGCTCAATCCGCCGCTTTTATCCCTGCACAAATGTTGATAAATGACAGAAATACTGCTACGATATATCATGTCAGCAAAAAAGCGGCGGTCTTTCGGCTTAACCCGGCATAAATCGGCACATGCCATAAGAAACGCCTGCACAGCTGTAGAACGGAGATTTTTATGGCACAGTCAAATATAACGGTTCTCGCTGCCCTGATCGGCTTCATCGCCTTTATGGCAGCGCTCATCATACTGATTGATTTTTTCCTCCGCCGCAGGCGGGACCGGCGCGCCAGCAGAATGGACGAGCTGGAAGGACATGATTTTGAATTTTTCTGCGCTGATCTTCTGCGGGCCCAGGGCTTTATTGATGTGGAAGTTACCCGTGGAAGCGGTGACTTCGGCGTAGATATTCTGGCGGAGAAGGACGGTGTCACCTATGCTGTCCAGTGCAAACGCTACAACAGCCCCGTCGGCGTGGAGGCTGTGCTTCGCACCTATGGCGGTCAGGCTTACTATGAGCGCATGGTTGGCGCCGTTATGACAAACCAGTATTTTACCTCACCCGCCGTGGAAGCCGCGAAAAAACTGCGCATTCTGCTCTGGGACAGAGGATATATGGACGCCATGATGGAAGAAAGCTGCTCTCGAAACAGCCGGCAGCATCAGTCATCCTAAGTTTGATTTCATGTCCCGGATAAAAAAGAAAAGGAAGGTAACAGCCTATGTCCCAACTAAAGAAATACCCTCTCAGCGATATCCCCCATTACAAAGTGCACGGGCGCACAGTCCCCGGAACATGCCCGCTGCCGCTCTTTTTTAATGGAAGCGCGGTGGAACTGAACGTGTCCGGCTCTGAACTTTGGGTTGATCTGGAAGTCAGCTGGCACACTCTTGAAATGTGGGTGACCATAGAAGTCAACCAGGAACTTATAAGCCGGCAGATGCTCATGTCGGGAGTCCAATCTTTGTGTCTGTTCCGCGGCATGAATGAAGAACCCGTCAAAAATGTGCGTATCACGAGAGAAACACAGGCCATGATTGAAGACGAGGACTGCTGCCTCATCGTCCGCGGCTTTCAGGCAAACGGCAGCTTTTATCCTGTTCCCAAAGGAAAATATACCCTGGAATTTGTGGGTGACAGCATTACCTCCGGGGAAGGCACCTATGGGGCGAAAGGGGATCTCGACTGGATTCCGATGTACATGAGCTACAGCCGCGATTACGCGAAAATGACCGCAGAAGCCCTCGGCGCGGACGCCTATATCATCTCCAAGGGCGGCTGGGGCGTATTGTCCGGCTGGGACAACAACCCGAACTGCAAAATTCCCTCCCGATACGAACAGCTCTGCGGTCTCTGCTGCGGTCCGAAAAATGAAAGCCTCGGCGCTTTCACGCCTTACGACTTTTCCGCAAGAAAGACGGACGCAGTGATCGTCAATCTGGGAACCAACGATGCCTCCGCTTTCCAGCAGCCTGCCTGGCATGACCCCGCCACGGGACAGACCTTTAAGCAGCATCTGAACCCGGACGGCACTTTTATGGAGGCGGATTTAAACCGTTTCAAGGATGCCGTGGTCTCCTTCCTGCAGGTGCTTCGGAAATGTAACCCGCAGGCACATATTGTCTGGTGCTACGGTATGATTGGCTACGATCTTTCCTTCGCGATCAATGACGCCATGACCCGCTATATGAAGGAAAGCGGCGATCACAACGTCATTTACCTGCAGCTGCCGCACCTCACCGAGGAAACCGTCGGCTCCAACAACCATCCGGGAGAGCCTTCCCATCGGCGGGCAGCACGATTGCTGACAGAATATCTGCAGGATTATTTTTCAGGAATCCATAATTGACACAAAAACGCCTCTCTGTCAACTGCGCAAAGAGGCGTTTCCTTATTTCATCCTATTTTCTTTCCAGCTCCATCATTCCCAGCTTCAGCGCTCCCATGATGCCCTGCTTATCGTCCAGACTCTGCACCACGATATAGCTGTCCAGATCTGCGATCTCCTTCGTCCTGATATAATCGTTCATCAGCTCCTTAAACTTCTCACGCACCAGCGGCAGAAGCTGTGTCTGATGCATGACGCCGCCGCCAAGTATGATGCGCTGCGGGGAAACAAGCATGGTATAATCCACAAGCGCCTGTGCAATATAGTACGCCTCCATCTCCCAGACCTCGGCCTTGTCGGCAAGCTCGACTGCTTTCTTTCCCCATCTTCCCTCGATGGCAGGACCGGCCGCCAGACCTTCCATACAGTTTTTGTGGAAAGGGCAGAAGCCCTCGTATGTATCTTCCGGGTGTCTGTTCAGCAGCACATGTCCGCCCTCCGGGTGCATCATTCCGTGTATGAGGTTGCCGTCAACGATCACGCCCACGCCCACACCTGTGCCGATCGTGATGTAGATGCAGCTGTGCAGTCCCTTCGCAATACCCCAGGTGTACTCACCAAGTGCAGAGCCATTGACATCGGTATCGAATCCTACGGGCACACCCAGTTCCCTCTTAAAGGCGCCCACGATATCACAGTTCTGCCACGCAAGCTTCGGTGTGGTAGTGATATAGCCGTACGTTTCAGACGTTCTGTCCACGTCAATCGGTCCGAAACACCCGATGCCGAGCGCCTCGATCTCTTTCCCCTTAAAAAAGGAAAGGAGTTTCGGCACAGTAATCTCCGGCGTCTCTGTGGGAATGGAAATCTGCTCCAGAATCTCACCTTTTTCGTTTCCGATGGCACACACCATCTTTGTGCCGCCTGCCTCCAATGCTCCTAATACCATGTAATACCTCCATTCTGAGACGTTCCACGCCTCCTGTATTTGTAATCATGCACATCTAACTGCCTGTGCTGTAAAACTCTTCGCCGGCCCCCAGGCGTCCATCCGTCATCCGAACGCCCTCTACTGCGCTCCCACAATCTCTCTCGCCACAAATACCCCGCTGGCGGACGCGTGGGACAGGGAATGGGTCACCCCGCTGCCGTCCCCGATGATGTAGAGCCCTTTGTACTTCGTCTCCAGATGCTCATCGATCTCCACTTCCATATTGTAGAACTTAACCTCCACACCATACATCAGCGTATCATCGTTGGCCGTGCCGGGCGCAATCTTGTCAAGCGCATAGATCATCTCGATAATGCCGTCCAGGATGCGCTTCGGAAGCACAAGGCTTAAATCTCCCGGTGTTGCGGCCAGAGTAGGCTCAATGATCCCCTCCTCAATCCGCTTGGCGTTGCTCCTTCTGCCCCGCACCAGATCTCCGAACCGCTGTACAATCACACCTCCGCCCAGCATATTGGACAGTCTGGCAATGCTCTCCCCGTAGCCGTTGCTGTCCTTAAACGGCTCTGAGAAATGCTTCGCAACGAGAAGGGCAAAGTTTGTATTTTCCGTCTGCTTCTCCGCCCCCTCATAACTGTGGCCGTTGACCGTCACGATCCCGTTCGTATTCTCATTGACCACAATTCCATGCGGATTCATGCAGAAAGTTCTCACACTGTCCTCAAATTTTTCTGTGCGGTAAACGATTTTGCTCTCATATAGTTCGTCTGTCAGATGGGAGAATATCACCGCCGGAAGCTCCACGCGCACACCGATGTCTACCCGGTTCGATTTCGTGGGGATGGCAAGCTCCCCGCAGACCTTCTCCATCCATTTGCTGCCGCTTCTCCCAACAGATATGACACACTTGTCACATTCATAGGCGTCCTTTTCGCAGATCACGCGATAGCCGTCTTCCATCCGCTCCACCGAAAGAACCGGCGTATCAAAGTAAAACTCCACCTGATTTTTCAGTTCTGCATACAGATTTTCCAGAACAATATAATTGATGTCCGTCCCCAGATGGCGCACGGAAGCGTCCAGCAGATTCAGATTATTCTGCAGGCACAGCTTCTTGAAATGGGTTCCTGCCGTAGAATACAGTCTCGTCCCCTCGCCGCCGTACTTCATGTTGATCTCGTCCACATAGCGCATCAGCTCTATGGCCTTTTTCTTCCCCACATGCTCGTGGAGCGTACCGCCGAAATCGTTGGTAATATTATATTTTCCGTCAGAAAAGGCGCCTGCGCCGCCAAAACCGCTCATAATTGAGCAGCAGGAACACTTCACACAAGATTTCACCTTGTCTCCGTCAATGGGGCACTTCCGCCTCTCCAGCGCATGTCCTACCTCAAATACTGCTATCTTCAGATCCGCCTTCTGCCGCATCAGCTCGTAAGCCGAATAGATGCCGCCCGGCCCCGCGCCGATGATAATTACGTCATATTTCATATACACCTCCATATCGGAACCGTGTTTTGCAGTGACACGTTTTCCTTCTCTCAGTCTCTCCCGATCAAGCCGCGCACCGCCTCCACAGCCACCCGGATCGCCATGTCCGTGTCATGCACCACCGGATTTTCCAAACCCAGTTTCTCCCGTTCCTGATTTGCCACCACAAGGAAACAGGCCCCGGCCCTCACCCGCAGATAACTCGCCACCGTAAAGAGCGCCGCCGATTCCATCTCGGAGGCCAGACATCCAAGTCTTTTCCATGCTTCCCACTTATTCATCAGTTCATAACTTACCGGCTTCGTCTCCGGCTCATGCTGTCCATAAAAAGAATCCTTGGCCTGCACCACGCCCGTGTGGAAAGGACAGCCCTTCACCCTCGCCGCCTCCACGAGCGCATTGGCCACCTCCAGATTCGCCACCGCCGGGAACTCAACGGGCGCATACTCCCTGCTCGTCCCCTCCATGCGGATCGCCCCGGTGGCAATCACAACGTCACCGCTCTTTACCTCTTTCTGCATACCGCCGCATGTGCCGATGCGCAGGAAAGTATCCGCACCGCAGCGCACAAGCTCCTCCATCGCAATGGCTGCAGAAGGGCCGCCGATGCCCGTGGAAGTCACGCTGACCTTTACTCCGTCCAGCGTTCCAGTGTAAGTAATATATTCCCTGTTATCCGCTATCAGAACAGGATCGTCAAAATACTGTGCAATCTTCACGCACCGCTTGGGATCACCGGGCATAATCACATAACGCCCCACTTCCCCCGCCGCCACCTGTATGTGATACTGTCTGTCTGCATCCTCCGAATAATTCTTCATGCGAAATCCTTTCTTTCTGCCGCTGCGTGCAGCCGTTCGCTCACCGCGGCATGAAAACATATGGTCCGGCTTATCCCGCGATCAATCTGCCAGCGCAAACATCCGTATCGCCGCCTTTACGTCCTCCTTCATGGCGTCCCTTCCGGCCATAGAAAGGGAGGAGAAAAAGACAGGCTCCTGCGCCTGCAGGGTTTTTAGATATTCCGCCGCACCGTTTCCCCCGGCCTTGTCCATATAAGTAAAGTAGTTAATCTTGCGCACACCTGCCCGGACTGCCTTATGGTAGTCCTCCCGGCTGACGCCGGAGCCTCCGTGCATCACAACGGGAATGTCGTCCGCAAGTGCACGCACGTTTCTCACCACGTCAAAATCCAGCTTCGGCTCCGCGAGGTAGATGCCGTGCGTGGTCCCAAACGAACAGGCAAGCGCATCAATTCCGCTCTCTTCCACAAAGGCCTTCGCCTGCTCCGGATCCGTATAAATCTTTGTATCATCCGGCTCTGTGCCCGTATCTCCGGCGCCTGATTCACGCCTGCCCATGCTGCCCAGCTCCGCCTCCACAGATGCGCCTGTTTTCGCCGCAAGGGCCACCGCCTGTTTTGTATTTTTCATATTTTCCTCGTAGGAAAGCGTGGAGCCGTCATACATAATTCCCGTGAAACCAAGCTCCAGCGCACGCTCCAGATACGCCAGCGTCTCACCGTGATCCAGATGCACGCAGACGGGAACGGAAGCCTTCTTCGCCTGCTCCACCATAACCGGGCCGATCAGCTCCAGCGGAACCCACGATTCATGGCACTGTGCAAACTGGATAATCACCGGGGCATCCAGCTCCTCGGCCGCGCCCAGTACAGCCTGCAGGCTTTCCAGATTCGCCGCGTTAAAAGCGCCAATCCCAATGTTCTTCTCCTCTGCAAGTTTCATTATTTCCTTTAAGGTTACTAACATATGCTCTCCTCCGCCATCCTAATGTCCGTTATATTTCTTCCATCCCTGTGCAATCTTCCGCTCCAGCTCTTCAAAAGGCTTTAAGCCGCCAAGCGCGTCATAAGCCTCCACGCAGCATGCCCCCGTCGCCGCCGCCAGATGCATGGCCATCTCCGGGGGATATCCCTCCAGTATGGCCGTCAGAAAGGCAGCGATGCTCGTATCTCCCGCGCCTGTGCCGGAAAGCACTTTTTCAGGCACATAACTTGCCTCAAACCCTGCCTGATCCGCCCACGCAGCCGTATCCAGTTCCAGCTTTGCGCCAATTTCCGATAAAACCTGCTGACTGCCCGTCCGATAATAAATACCCGGCGCGCCGCACTTAATCAGGAGGATCCTGGCCCCGAAATCCATGCACTGCTGTGCCAGCGGCACAACGTCTTTCTCCACATCCAGAATCTCCGTAATATCCTTGCCCGCGGCACGCTCCTGCCACTCCTGGAAACGCTCCCGGTCAAGCATAAAACAAAGCTCTTCCACACTGGGAACGAGAATGTCCACATAGGGAATCACCTGTTCCAGAATGTGCCTCCAATCCACCTGTCCCGCTTCCGAATCCGGGTCTATTGCCGCAAAGTCAAGGGAAGTGGCGGCGCCGCACGCCTTTGCACGCCTCATCATGGCTATCAGTTCTGCGCCGTCCCGCTCATACATGGAACGCATAATCGGCGGATAGCCGAAATGAAACAGCGCCGCCTCCTCCAGCTTCTCCTGTGGAATATCAGCCGCGCAAAACGTATGGTTCGCCCCCGGATTATGCAGAAAAACGCGGTCAATTCCGGGAACCGCCAGCGCCACCGTATAGGAAGTGGATTCCTCCCCGGAAACAAGCATTCCTCCGTCTGCATCGTAAGCCCTGAGCACATCGCATACAATCCTGCCGAACACATCGTCTCCGACCTTTCCCATCAGCGAAACATCCGCGCCAAGAATTTTCATGGCAAGTCCCGTGTTTGCCACAGAACCGCCCGTATGCACGTCCGCCTCCCCTACATGAACCAGTTTGCCAGGCGTCAGAATATCCCCCAGCTGTTTCGCCTTTTTCCCGTCAAAGACCGGCGTAATATCCAGACAGATATGTCCGGCCGCAATTACTTTTTTGCCCATTCCAATTCTCCGTCCTTTACTCGGCTCCGTTAAATTCCCTATATTCAATTATACAGATTTACCGCCGTAAAGGAAAGACAATATTAGAATTTTATGCCGTCCATTCTATCGTTCCGCAGGCGATCTTGTCACCGGCATTTCCGGCCGGCTGGGAAGTGAAATCATCCGGCTTTTCATGGATAATTACAGATCTTCCAATGATTTCCTGAATGGTGTACCGCTTATCATAAAAGACACTGAATGCGTATCCCTGATTGCCGAGAAGCGGCGGCATGTCGCCGGCATGGTCGGGATGTAACGCATTTTGCGGGTTATAGTGCAGTCCCGTGTGGCTGAAATGATCGCTGCAGTCCCCCGAATCATGTATATGCATGGCGTAAAAATTGCTGGAACCCGGAAGGTTACTGTTGGGAAGCCCGAAAATTTCCGCCTCCACCAGAACGCCTCCGTAGGTGGTGTGATAAAATCTGACCGCGCCGCTTAAGCCGGGGTACTGCTCGCTGCCGCTTACCCACGCAATCGCTCCCGGATGATTGTGGAGTAGAAGCTGTGTGAAAGCGGTTCCCGGTGTGATATCGTAATTGGGCATAGAAAAACTCCCGTGTGTTTTAGAGTTATTCTATGACGCTTTTGCGAAGTGGTGCATCCGCAGTCATTCAGACTGCTTCCCAAGCAGAAATTCCGTTCCGCCCACAACCCGGTCCGATATCAGCAGAAGCTTACTCTTTAAAAACGGTGTGAGCGCTTCCCTGGCCGCCTGCATGTCCGCCGCCTCATTGTTCCCATCCGTAAATACAAGCGCCACCTTACTTCTGGCATGGAATTTCTTCAGATAGGCAAACAAATCTTCATACCGCTTTTTCTGCGGACTGCAGCGGTACGTCTGAAATGCGGCTCCTGTCAGCAGCATAGCCATCGGCGTCACACTGGATGCCATCTCCTGCCCCCAGAACACCAGGTTCAGCCGCACGTTTCTAAAAATCTCATTGCTCCGTTTCAGCGCCCTGACCACCGAAGCCACCGGCTCCCGGAAATCCGCCTGCTCCAGCGACATGTCTATCACAATCGTCATTTCCAGGTTTCCGCCGCGATAATTCCCCGGCACATGCAGAATCGCATCTACCCTCTTTGCAATCTGTAATGCGCCTATCTCTGTGATTTGCATATATGCTCAACCTCCCTGTCAGCGCGGACTGTCTTCCAGACCGATCACATATGACACGTTTTTTCACATTTCGACATATATTATAGTAACAGAAAACCCACTTGCGAACCCGAAAAGCCTTTGCAAGCAATGGAGCAAGGAGCAGAAATGTCCAAAGAAGCGGAATGGGACGACCGATTTAAGATCGGCGTCGATTCCATCGACAAAGCACACCGAAAGCTTTTTTCTATCGTACACAAACTAATCGGCCTGAGCAAAGATAAAAGCAGCGGACAATGGGCCTGTGCCGAAGGAATCAAATACTTTAAAAACTATGCCGTAAAACACTTCGCAGACGAAGAAGCCTACATGCAGTCAATCGGCTACGAAGGGTATGAAATACACAAACGCCTGCATGATGACCTGCGTTATAAAACACTGCCGGCCCTCGAAAAAGATCTCAGGGAATCCGGCTATTCCGAGGAATCTATCCAGCATTTTATCGGTATCTGTGTGGGGTGGCTCACCGCCCATATTATCATTGAGGACCGCGCCATCGCCGGTCTTATTTCAAACAAATGGAAAACGGATCATATGGGTGCAGACATGGACGCGCTGGAAAATGCCCTGTCAGGCACTATACACGAAATCTTCCAGCTGCCGACAGAAATCGTCAGCGAACATTACAGCGGGGAAAATTTCGGCAAAAGCATGATTATCCGGCTGACTTACCATTCCATAGACCATGAGGAGGTACAGATTTTTATGGCGCTGGAAGAGTGCCTCGTCCTGCGGGCCGTAAGTTCCATTCTGAACATTCCTTTGAGTAAATTGGATCAACTTGTCATGGCCATCGGAAAGGAACTTGCCATCCAGATCTCGAAGCAGGTTGCCATACGCTGTGATCTTGCTTTACAGTATCATCTGGAAAACAGTCACTTTATGACCCCCGAACAGTTCCGGCAGGCATTTTACGCAGGCGCTTTTGATTACAGCCTGCTGTTCAACACCGGGCGCGGCTACTTTGCATTTGTAGTGGGTCTTTAAAACCGCCTGCTTTCCACCCTTTTCTCCTATCGCTTTCTTTTTCCGGCAATATACAGGATTCCCGTCGCAGTCACCGCCAGGGCCAAAAAAACAATCACGATCCCGGCTGCGTTTCTCAGACGCCGGTCATCGGGGTTCTTCTCCACGACTGCAGGGATCTCACTGCTCTCCGGCTGCCAGTCAATATAGGCAATCGCATAGGGGGAAAATCTGTCGGTTGAAAAAGTAATCGTATCCGGGTTGTTGTCCTCATCCGCAAGCTGGGCAAACTCCTGCCCGCCATCCGCCTTCGTGTGCAGCCTTAAGATATAAAATTTCCGATTTTCCACCTTCAGGTGATCCGGCACATTGATTACCACTTTCAGAGGCTCCGGCAGCTCGGAAACCATCTGCGTGTCATTGTTCTTCGATACCATGAGAAACACCTCGAAATACTGCCCAATGTTCATGCCTGGCAGTTTTTTCTCCGCGAACGCCTTCTGCACCTGCGGCGTCTCTTCCCCGTTAGCGTCCTCAATATGCAGATTAATGGAGACCGGCACATCGCCCTGCAGCATCTCCATCTTTTCCTCCGCGCTGAGCAGATGCTCCAGCACAATCTCAAAATTGGGAACGCCGGAATTTTCATAGAAACTGCTGTAAGAGGTCTCCTGCTCCGTGTCCGCAAAGTCATTCTGGATCGTCACCTGCAGATCGCCGGTTTCCAGCGCGCCCTTCATCAGTTCGACCTCATCGCTTTCCGCAATCCGCTTCTGCGCCTCCTGTACGGAAATATTCAGATACTGCAGCGTACCCGTCAGCCGGTTCATTTCCACCGCCTGAATCTGATCGTCCGTTTCCTCCTCTTCACGGTCGGGCGCATCCGCACTGCCTGCCGGATCTTTCTCCGGCTTCTCAGGAGCATGGTTTCCCGCCGCAGAGCCGCCGTTTTTATCCTTTTCTGGTATCGGCGCAAAATCTGCGGAAATGGTATGGTTTTCCCCTACCTGCGCGAAGTTGTAAGAGGCCGTCGCTCCTATCGCCTTGCCGTCTATGTATACATTCTTAATCAGATATCCGCTTTTGGGCGTGATGGTGTACAGAATCCATGCCCCCTCCGCCACCGTGGTTTTTCCTTCCGGCGTGATTGTCCCGTTGGCTAAAGCCGCCGCCGTGATGGTGTAAGATTTCGCCTGTTCCTTCTCGAATGCCGCCGAGAGGCACATATCCCTCGAAAGATTCTTCACGATATATTCCTGTTCCGTGCTGATGGTCGTTCCGTTCTCCGTCCATCCGGCAAACCGATAACCGCGCACAGGCGCCGCCTTGATCCTGACATCACTTCCCTTCTGGTAAGTTCCCTGCCCGGACAGCGTTCCTGTATTTGCCGGGGAACAGGTGAGGGAAAGGCTGAATTTATTCTGGGAAAACATGGCGGTAAAGCTCCTGGAATCCGTGACATGGTTTAGCTGCATCTTACTGTCCTTGCTGACAATATTGTCATTTTCCATCCAGCCGTCAAACTGGTAACCGTCCTTAGGCGACGCCTCCAGCGTTATGCTCTCTCCGTATCCTACGGTTTTACTCTCGGTTGCCGTTCCGCCGTTGCTGTTATTTACAGATACGCTGATCCGGCAGTTGACCGGCTTAAACCGGGCTTCATATTCGGCGTCTCCCCTTATATTATCCACTACATACTGGGAATTTCCCGAGACCCTGTCGCTGCCCCGGTACCACCCGTCAAAGACAAACCCGTTGTTTGGCGCTGCGGAGATCACCGCATATCCGCCTTCCTTTACCGCCCCGCTCCCGTACACAGCGCCGCCGTTCTCGGGTGAGGCTTTCAGCCGGATAAAATAGCTGGACGCCTGGAGGGAAACCAGCGCCGAGGCGCTGTATCTGCTGTCCTGTCTGGAAACCGCCTTCACTACAAGAGCCGGAGCCGACTCATCGGACGCCACATTCAAAACGCCGTTGTCATCCATAAAGGTATTCCGGCTTTTCTGCCCGGATACACTCCAAGCCACCTCTTTGCTGTAATCGTTTTCCCCGGATACAGACGCGGTAAAATTACAGGTTTTCCCCTTAGAAACCACCACCGTTCCGGGAGAAATACTGATTGAGGTTATCACAGGCGCAGCCGGAGCCGGTTTTGTAATTTCCATCGAAACCGTGACCTGAATACCTCTCTCGAAATAGGCATCCGCCTTATCCCCAAACAAAAGGAACGCATTGTAAATCCCGGGTTCTAAGGAAGTATTCGGTTCAAGCGTAAAAATACAGGATTCACCGGGAGCCAGCAAATCTGTTTCCGGCGCATCCACAGCAATCGAGTCGTGGTAATCGGCCTCCCTCCACTGAAGAGTAATATCCTCTGTGCCCTGGTTGGACAGTACGATGTCCTGCCCAAGCGCTGTGATTCCCTGTTCCAGTGCGCCGAAACTGATCTGCGTTTTATCCACGCCCAAAACATAGGGATCGTTTTCTGCCGCCGTCCCGCTTTCCGTCTGGTAAGCGCCAAAGCCAGTCTCCGCGGCATGGCATGGCAGAGTGTTGGAGAAAAGTGTCTGTATCAGCAACGTAAAAATTCCTGCATAAAATATCACTCTTTTTCTCATTTTCCACCTCATTTCCGCGCCGGTCAATCTGTATCTGTCAGCCTGCTCCAGACTCAGTTGGCGCAATCATGCCCTCTCTCGTTCTCTCTTCTGTGATGTTCCTTTCCGCTGCCTGTCTGCCCGCCATGCGTACATGCGTCAATCCGGTCACGCAGCTCGCCCATTGTCATCCCGTGGCAGTCCTCGATTGTAACATTCTCATCATATTCCAAAAGCTCCAGATAGGTTCTGTATTTTCCAAAGGACATTTCATGCCGGTGCGCCTCCTCCCGGCAGACAGGGTCGCTCGTATATGTCAGGGCTTCATATTGTTCCGCAAGTCCGCTGGCATGAAGTTCCTCCAGAATCTTATCCGGCCGGTCTGAAATAACCGTAAATACCAGAACCGCATCCTCATCCAGATAACTGTTATATTTATCGTCATTTATCAGACGGTTGATAGCCTGCATATAAGACACATTCTTGAGAGGCACCTGTTCTATCATTCCTCTGCCGTCATCATTGTACGCTTCGGCGGAAACCACCCTCCCAAAACAATTGAGACCAAGTTCGATGGACGGGTTCACGTCAATACTGATATAGGAAACAGGCTTCCTGTATACGGAATACCCTCCTATTCCGATCAGACAGAACAATACTACTGCAGCCAGTGCAGCCTGCGGCACATAATGTGCCCGGACACGGCTTTTCTTCTGCCGCTGTTCGTTCAGGTACTGTAATGTATTCTGTTTCAGTTCTTCTGTTGCCTGTATCTTTTCCAGGCTTTCCCGAATCGGATTCATGCCCATTCACCCCCCAGCTTCACCCTCAGCAAAGCTTTCGCCCTGGCAAGCCATGTGTATATCGTATTTTCCTTCCGGCCAAGTATTCCCGCAATCTCAGTGGCCGAATATCCTTCATAGTAATAAAGATAAATGACACTCCGATATTTTTCGGGAAGCTTCAGCACCACTTCCAGAACCCCTTCATCCTTGTCATCAAGCGCCTCGCGCTCCTCTGCAATGACATCCAGCGGCACCCACTTCCTCCGCGAAAAATATCTGAGCATATCCTTACAAGCGTTGATGGTGACCCTCGCAAACCACGCTTTCTCATGCTCGCTGCTCTCAAAAACCCCTTCATAGAGCATATATTTCATGTAAACGTTCTGAAACACATCCTCTGTATCATAACCGTTTTTCAAATGTAAAAAACATATTCTCCGCACCATGTCCGCATAGGCTTCCAGTGCAGCGTTAATCTCTTCCGCGCTTTTCAAGGCTGTTCTCCTTCTGTTCCCAGCCGGGCTGGGAAAGATTTTCCCACACACATACAAAACCCCGCTGGTCTGCAGCGGGGTTTTATATTTTTCCCTTAGTGGTGGCCGGAATGATGGCCGGAACTGCCGTGGTGGCTGGAACTGCTGTTATGACTGGGTTCTTCATGGTGATAGCTATTATAATCATCATGGTACTCTTCGTGATAATAGCCATCATAGTATCCCCCATCATAAGATGCATCGTAGCCGCCGCACCAGATCATGGCTCCCGTTTCATAGTCGTAATAGTAGCTGCCGCCTTCCTCTGCCGATGCCACCATCGTTGTACCGCCAACCATGAACGCTGCCGCCGCCATCGTCACCGCAAACTTTGCCAATTTCCTTTTCATACCCATCTACCTCCGCTTACTTATTTCTCAATTGTTTGAGTCGTTTCATAAGTAATACGTCTGGCAAAGCCGATTCCTTTCACTTTTAGAAAAACTTTTTCACTGCATTCGTTTTTTCAGTCTGCCGCAGTCAGTGCCACAGGCTTCCCTTCCCCGCTCCGCTTCGGTTACTTTAATTATAGTATAATGCAGATACGGAAATTTGAAAAGCAGAGATCCTGTTGAATCTCTGCTTTTCCTTTGTGATCATTTGCACCTGCATCGGATTTCCTATGCATTCGTAATTCTTTCCGCGCATGATCAGTTGATTCCTGTTATACAAAGCTCCCCGTCCACAGACTTAAAAATGATGTTTGGCGTCCCATCCCCCATGATAACGCCCGCCATCGTTTCCTCCAGCGCAGAAAGATCCACCGCCTTAATAACCTCGCATCTTTCCTCCGTAAACACGGTATCGGCGCCAAGAGCCATAAAATCTTCCTCACTCTCAACGGCCTCACCTTCTACCGCAAGGGGAAAGGCACACAGCTTCGCGAGACCCTCCATGTCTTTTGCTGCCACCACCAGCTGAATCTGCGCCGCAAAATCCGATACATCGCCTTCCGCCGCTTTTTCCCCTAAATCATCATAGCTGTCGTTTTTTTCTTCCGCTTCACGCTCTGCCGCTGCATCAGCCGCATCCATCCCGCTCTCTGTCTGCACATTTTCTGCCTCACTCTCCGGCTGTACCACATCCACGGCCTTGATATCCACCGCCCCGGTCTCCTCCGGCTTCTGTGCACCGCAGCCCGCGCATCCTGCAATCAATGTTCCCACAATCAATAACCATTTCCATTTTTTCACAATACTTCCTCCTGTCTGTTTCTCTTTTCATAAGAATGCAGACCACTTTACAGGTTCTCTGATCTGCTCTTTCTATACTATCCAGCCCCAGTTTTTCCGTCAATTTCACTTCTTCGCATTTTACTGTTAATTTTTCGCAATCATCCCTGATTTTCCCTTAAGAATCGGTTGATAAATTCTCCCCAGGCTCGATATAATTTATATTAGCATTACAACATTTCGACATGCTTTTTAAAATACGGTTAAACGGAAAGGAATCAGTCCTATTATGAAAATCACCATCTGTGATGACAGCATCAAAGATCTTCTACATACGGAGAAGCTGTTATTAAAATATAAATCGCTGCACCCTGACAAAGAGTTTGAACTGGAGAAATTCTCCGATCCCTCCAGACTGTACCAGAAGATTTCAACAGGAAAATTGACAGATATCTATATACTGGATATGTTGATGCCGCGGCGGACCGGGATTGACATAGGCAACCTGATTCGCATGTCCGGCTGTGAAAGTGTGATTATTTATATTACTTCCTCGGAGGATTATGCCCTGGATGCCTACGGTGTACATGCGGTAAGATATCTCCTTAAGCCCATTGATGAGAACAGGCTGTTTGAAGCGCTGGATTATTCCTTTTCCTACGCAAAGCTGAGGGTCGATTCCCTCTGTCTGATCAAGACAAAGGACGGTCTTTTGCAGAGACCTTATTCCAAGATCGAGTATGTGGAAAACGCAGGCAGGAAGCTGGAAGTGCATATGACGGACGGTGAGATCCTAAAAAGCCTGTTTATCAGAAAATCCTTTGAGGAGGAGACGCAGGAAATCACTGCACAGCGAAACTTTCTGCAGATTCACAAATCCTTTCTTGTCAATCTGGACTATGTAAAGCAGCTGACCCCTGACAGCATTATCATGGAATCCGGCATGCGTCTGCCCGTCAGCCGGGCGAAGGCTGCCACTGTCAAGCGGGAATATCTTCTCTTTGTCTCCGGCAATATCGGTGGAGGAATGACATGATCTACGTTAAAAATATATCTTATATGATGACTCACGTTTTCTTTTTGGTTTTCGTCTATCTGTTTACGTTACACCGCTTTTCCAGGAGGAAAACGCTGGCAGTCTGCTTCCTTTCCTTTCTTCTGACAACCGTAATGAATCAGCTGAAACTGAATTTTATCACAGACAGCCCATTATTTTACTTTTTTACAACAATCGCGCAGATAGCCGTCGCACAGCTTACGGGCCTCCTCATCTCAGAAAAGCGGGACAGCAGAACGCTTTTTGTGGGATTAAGCGCCTCCAACTATGTGGCGGCCGGAAGCATAACCGCATCTATCCTCTACATTTTTACAGGCAGCATCGGTCTCGCGATGGCTGGAAGTCTGCTGTCTCATGTGGTTATTTTACTGGTACTCTGCTTTAAAATAAGAGATATGATTTTTAAATTCTGCGAGCGGGATCTGGAAAAGAGCAGATGGGAAATCTGCCTGATTCCCATATTCTTTTACTGCAGTCTTTCCAGCATCGCCTTTTTCCCATATACCCTTTACGACCACCCCGAAAACATTCTTGTCAGTATTTTTTTAATGATTACCATGCTGGTCTCCTATGTGGTGGTACTGCGCTATCTGAACAGCGAAACAAAGCATATGGAAGAATATTGGAAAAATGTGATGTTTGAGTCCTATATCAAGGGCCTGGAAAGCCAGAACTATCTGGCGGAGCAGTCAACGCGCAACCTCAAAATACTGCGGCATGACATGAGACATTTTTCCATGATGATAGACTCCCTCCTGGACCAGAAAGAATATGACGAGATCAAAAACATCACCGGGCACATCAACGAAGTGGTAAATGAAAATAAAGTGGACCAATACTGCGAAAACCTGGTTGTCAACACAATTCTTATGAAAATGACAGAGCAGGCAAAGTCTCTCCAGATTACTCTGCGCCTGGATGCACTGATACCCAGGCAGCTCCCTGTCAATGAATATGAATTTGCGATGGTTCTCGCCAACCTGTTGGAAAATGCCGTGTTCAGCGCCAAAAATGCTGCGCCTTCCAAGAACCCTATTAACGCAAAAATGCATTGTACCAGCGAATACCTTCTGATTGATATAGAAAACGACTGCGTGCAGGAAATTCGCTTCGATTCCATAACGGGACTTCCCAAAAGCAGACGCGGCAAAGGCCACGGCCTTGGCATGCAGAGCGTACAGGCTTTCTGTGATAAGATGGGCGGGACGATTGAATGTTATTGCGAAAACAACCGTTTCCGAATTATTTTGTATGTGAAATTTTAAGATACCACTTTTCTTCCAAATAATACATCACAGTCACAGAAAGCCGTCTGCACGTCACGGCCTCTGTATCACAAACGTGTCCTCCAGCAGCAGCCAGTTCGGCCGGAAAAACCGCATGATCTGCCAGTAACCCATCCCTCTCAGACCATATTCTGGCAGAAGGGCAAACTTTGCCCGGTAGCTTCTCACATCCTCAAACCACACTTCGTGGAGCTGTCCGTCTCTTTCATACTGGAAAAAAGGCGACATGGCCGTTTCATCAAACTGAATAGGGACACCGGCCTCTATGGCGATCCGCACGGCCTCCAGATTGCTCACAGTCGTTGCTCTGGAGGAACCCTGCACGAAGGGCAGTGTCCAATCATATCCGTAATTCGGTATTCCCAGATCAATTTTAGCGGGGTCAATGCGTGTGACGGCATACTCCACCACCTGCCGCACTTTATTGACAGGCGCCACGGCCATCGGCGGCCCGTAAGTATAGCCCCACTCATAAGTCATAAGAAGAACACTGTCTGCCGCCTCCCCCAAAAGCCGGTAATCCTTTCCCTCATACAGAAGGCCCGCCTGCTCATCAGAAGTTTTTGGCGCCAGCGCCACAGATACATGATAGCCGTAGGGCGAGAGAAAATCTCTTACATCCGCCACAAAACCGGCAAACGGAACACGGTCTTCGGGGAGAATGTACTCAAAGTCTATGTCCACCCCCTGGAAATTCTTTTCCTGTACGGCTGTAAGAAGATTTGCAAGCAGATTATCTATGGCCTCCTGATTGTTTACCACAGAGGTGATCAGAAAATTATTGAAGTTTCCATCCGGCCCAATCGGCGTCAGCGTGAGAACCGGGCGCACACCCTGCACCAGCGCAGCGTCAATCATAAAGGTATCGTCAACCGCAGGTGGAATCAGATCTCCGTCCGTGGTGAAACCATAGGAAAAGACAGAGAGCGAAGACAGATAGGGGAGCGTTTCATTCAGCGTATCCTGCCGGATAAATGGGTAAGCATAGCCGTTTACCCAGGCTGGATAGGAAGACTCAGACGCCTCCCCCGAAGACAATAGAAGCGCCTGCCCCACCGCCAGCGGATAAGGGTAGGAGAGCTGGTTGTTATAGATAACGGAAGACACAGAAATCCCATGACTTTCCGCGATGGAATCTACCGTGTCTCCAGATTGTACCACATAAATTTCCATAAATGATTCCTGCATCGTTTTACCTTATTTTATGCAGTTCCCGAAAACAAAGTGAAGAAGGTGGGAAGGGTAATCACAACATTTCCCGTATCTGTTTCAGACTATGGAAACAGGACTTTCCGCAGATCCTCCGCCTGCTGTGACTCCGCCGCAAAGACATCAATCCTGTGTATATCACTGCTCCTGTCCTTGAAGGCTGGAAACAAAAACCCGCACTCCGGCTTCCCCGGTTCATAGTCACCGCTGACCGGGCACACCGCACAGATCAGGAACTGGTAAACCTCCTCCGATTCCCAGAGGCTTTCCTTGTCGTTTGCTTTCAGCGGGACATCGTAGCTGCCATGAAAGAAATAAATGGCGTAGCTGCCGTCAGCCCGGTATTTTTGACCAAATTCCTCATAAAACACATCCAACATTGCATCATTTTTCAGGCCGCACTCCTTCAACGCCATGAGAAGCTGCCATATACGCCCCGGCTGCCCGTCCCCTTCTCCAAACCCATACTCCTTCAGCTGCACATTGGTATCAGAAAAAGGGATCGCTTTTGCAATGTCAAGGTTGATCTGCTGGTCTTTCTGGGACAACTTTAAGAAATGCTTATTAAAAGTTCCGTCAACAAACCCCTCTTCATCCAGATATGCCCCTGCAATCCTGTCAAAGCAGTTTCGTTTCAGAGTCATGCGTCTGGTCAGTTCCAGCATATCCTCCCGGTTAATTTTACCCATGTTTATTCTCCCTACAGCTCTCCCCATTCTCTGGAGAGAGAAAACTGATATGCCATGTCAAAGGCAGAAACAGCGGCCCTGTTCACATCACAGATCTCCGTAAAGTCCCTGTCCTGGCCTCTGATCCCCTTGTCCGCCAATCCAGACAGCAACTGTTCCGCAGTTCCCAATAATGCCAGATAAGCATCCTTTGTCTCCTCGTATGTCCCTCTGACGCTGTTTTGGCACTGTTTTCGCAGACAATAGAGGTAATGCCGGAACGTTTCTTTCTCGCCAAAGCCGGTAGAAGAGGGCAGACCGCCGCTAAAAAGCATGTCGCTATACGGATTTCTCATGGTTGCCGGCGGTTCCATCCGATTGAGTAATTTCATCCGATTGGCAATATCCAAAAAAGGAATCTTGTACTCTGACAGCGCCTGCGGACAGTAATACCATAACGCACGCCGGCCGGGTTTCTTCTCCTCTGTTGTCTCAAAATGTTCCGGCTTGAACCAGCGGACATTTAAATAATTTCCCGATGCCACAGCGTCACATTTTGTCAATGCCATACACAGGAGCTGATGGCTGGCGTATCCTATGACGACCTTCTTATGCTGCCGCTTAATGCCTGCCGCCAGTGACATGATGTTAGAGACCCACAGCGGCCTGTCGACCAGATAAAATTTCTCTGGATGTTCACAGACAATATAGACTCCCGGTATATCCCACTCTTCCACAAAGGACGTAATCTGCTCTATCTGGTTTTCGTCATTGGCCACCTCACTGGATATGGCAATGGTATGCATATATTCCATATCCGGCGCATATTTCTGCGCGCTCTCTATAATCAGTTTCTGGACTTTATTCCACAGACTGTCAATCCGTTTCGCCGTATTCGATGGTAAAATAAATACATCCGAATCAATTTCCTTATTCAGGTCCGCAAGTCCCGATACCACCTGATCAAACTGCCCCGCCTCCAATGCCGTAATATCCTCATTAGGCCAATAGGCATACTCCGACAGTTTCTTGTGGAATTTTCTCGGATAATAGAGCTGTGGATCAAGGAACACCCTGCCGTTTTTTTTATGCACCTTATCCGAAAAATTTCCTATGTTATTAGGCAGAATGTTCATAGGGCTTAGAATAACCGTGCCATCCCCGAAGTCTTCCAGGTGCTCTAATGCAAGTTTCCCGGTGTTATGCCCCATTTGTATATATAATTCCATATCGGTTCTCCCTTAACTGTAAATAAATGTGGGCCTTGCTGCATTCAGCCATCCCAACGCCTGTTCAGCCGTCTTGGGCCGCCGGGAAGGATACTTACCCATCATCGTACCCAGCAAAGCCATAAACTGGCTTTGGCTGTCCCCCTGAATCAGAAACTGCACCGGCGTAATGGTCTCTGTCTTCTGTAAGACTTCAAGCGCATTGGAAGCGCCTTCCCGAAACGGATTGGCGCCTGTAATGCATTCGTATGTAACCACGCCTAACGAAAAGATATCTGCTCTGGAGTCAATCTCCTTTTTAAAGTTATTGAATTGTTCCGGGGCAGAATAGCCGGGCGTATGCGGTCCCATCAGCGCCCCCGTGTTTGTGAGGGAATCTGCTCCTATGACTCTCGCAATCCCGAAATCAAGAAAATAGACCTTCCCCTCCTCCGTGCGGATCATATTTTCCGGCTTGATATCTCTGTGTACGATTTTCTGTTTTTCTATACACGCAATGAACTGCAGTCCCTGCTCCAAAAAGTAAACCGCTTCTTTCAGAGAAAATCTGATTCCCTGATTGAGTAACTGCCTCAGCTCTGTCCCAAATATCTTTTCTTCTATCATGTACAGTGTTTCCGTGCCCTCGTACTCGACCGTTCCCGTCTCATAAATTTTAGGAATCATCGGCAGATCCAGTGATTTCTCAATCTCTATTTCCCGCCTGGCTCTCGGATCGTTGGAAAAAAAATATAATTTAACGACACTCTCTCCATACCGTTTATGATTCCCTTCATAAACGGTTTTCTGGCCGCACCGCTTTAGCAGCTTCACATTCTCAAATTCGTCCGAGCAAATGTCCTGAAATTTTTTCATCTGTAGTTTACCTCTCTAGCTTTGATACGCTGCCATTTTCCCGATCCATTCATTAAACTGTAATGATAAATAGCTGGATGGTAATTTCAGTTTCTGCGCTTCCACCACTTTCTGAAATCCTTTGCGCCTGCAGTATAAACCCGTGCCCTGTCTTTCAAAACTTTTAATCGTGCTGTCCTTGGGATTTGCGGTATTAACCACCGCATAGGATTGGGACGCGAACCATGTATTAATCAATGATTGTTCTGCGGCCTTTTTTATATCTGCCATTTTCGCTTCTACGGAAACCAATTTTTTTATATGATAAATGTTTCTCACATCCACGGGTTTCCACATGCCTGAAGTGCGGTTTATCATCCTTGCATCCAGCAGTTTCCCGACCGCTTCCAAAACCGTCTTCTCAGGCAGCCTGAGCTTCGCCAGCAGATTTTCCCCGGTACATCCTCCAGATAGAAGCAAATAGGACAGTACCTTCAGATCATTTGTATTCAGTTTTTCTCTTTCGACTGACCAGTGATCAAGTATCTTTGCTGAATAGGACGCAAATACAATATCAGGAAATCCCGATGAAATCTGCGGTTCTATAAATACTGCCAAATTATTTATCTTGTTATTTTTTAAAAACCGATGGATATAATAGTCGATAAATTCTTTTACCAGCTCCAGCTCTTCGCCCTCTGTCACAGATCTTGTATATAAGCCTATATCCTTTACGTCATGGTCCAGCACCATTACTTTATCCATATCATACCCCGTTTTTCTCTGAGCAGGCGCTGCCTGTCTTTGTACAATTATATCAACAGAATCCTGCAAAGGCAATTCATATATGAAAACGGAGAGCCTACGCTCTCCGCTTTCTATCCCTCACCTTACAATACACCACCGCCGTCAGCGTACTCACAAACGTCGCCGCAATCGCCGGTGCAATAATCCCCGCCGGGTTCACACTGCCGTACTGCTGCCTGTACGCGATCATATTCACTGGTATCAACTGCAGGGAAGAAATATTCAAAATCAAAAACGTGCACATCTCATTGCTTGCAACCCTGCCGCTCTTTCCATTTACCGCCGCAGGCAGCTCGCCGCCGCTTTTTCCCGTCTTGTTCCCCTTTTTCTTTCCGTCTGTGAAAATGCCTTCCCCTGCCTGCACATATCCCGGCGTCCCTCTCTCCGCCTCCAGCTTCGCCAGCTCCTCCATAGCCTTAAGCCCGGCAGGCGTGCACGCCCAGCCAAGCCCCAGCACATTGGCAATCAGATTTGCAGCAATATACTCTCTGGCCGGATGGCCTTTCGGGATGCGCGGAAAAAGAAAGCTGATGAAGGGTTGTATCCCTCTCGTCAGCTTTGCAATCAGGCCCGATTTCTGCGCAATCTCCATAAGTCCCACCCACAGCGCCATCACGCCGATCATGGTGATGCACAGAGACACCGCGTCCCCGGCGGAGTCGAGCGCCGCGTTTGTCACCTCCGCCATTTTCCCCGTAAACGCACCGTACACAACGCCAATCAGAATCATAAAAGCCCAGATATAATTTAACATGAAAACTCCGATAAAAATGATATTCTTATTTCCATTCTATGAATTTCCCGGCATAATATGTTTACCGCCTGTCTGCCGGCCTCGCGCTTTCTGCTCTGCGCCTCCTCCCATATCCATCACCCCCATAACGGAGATGTCGATTTCTGATGCATCTACAAGATTTGCAGTGTCTTCCCGCTGTTTCTCGTCCGTAGCCGGAATGGTGCCTGCAATCTGTCCTTTGACGCTTTCCGCCCGCAGCATCACCGTCTGATACAACATTTCCGCGCCCGCCTCATACTCCTCATAAGAATAGAGCGCGGTGGGATCTGTTTCCACCAGTGTGTCAATTCGTTCCCGGATTCCCTCGTAAACTTCCTGAAACCTTCCGCCCAGAACATACTCCTGCGCCAACTGGTTTAAATACTCATGGTAGCGGGAAAGATATGTCTCATTCTCCAGCAGGCCGTCAAAAAATGTCGTCCCCGCAAAAGGAGTATCCACCGCATCATTTACGACCTCCGATGCATCATTCTCAGGCCCCATATACATTCCGCCAAAAGCAAGGTTATAATCCCACGGGAGAATATTCAGCATTCCATTGTATTCATACAGATAATAATTGTGCGCCATGTTTCCAGAAAGGCTGTCCAGATTTACGGAAAACGCATGCACCGCCATATACTTTAGCAGATTGTCCACATCCAGGTATTTTTCAAGAGCTGTTCCACTGCCAATATTCTTGAGAGCCGTAACTACCCTGCTGTGATCCGCTTTTCCAGTATCTGTCACCTCGCCATCCCAGATATCGGAATAACTGGAAAGTTCCTCATCGGTGTAGTTGAGGTTTGCGCCGTTTCCGCCTCCCATAGAAGGGCCGCCGTCTGGCATTTTTCCCCGCGCTGTCTTTTTCCTTTCATCCCCTTCCTCCAGCCGCTCTTCCTTCCATGCAGCGGCGTCCTTTTCCCCTGGCTGGGGCGGCTCTCCTCCAAACGCTCCTTTGGCGCCGCCTCCCATCTTCATGCTGTCGGGCTTATACAGTTTGCCGTCCCCGGTTCCGTAATTTCGCAGAAGAAAGCTCTCCTCTACAGCCTCCAGTGCCAGGTATACGCCCAGATATTCTCCGTTCAAAGAAAGTTCGGCATAATTGTACAGGGATGCATCCACTCCCAGATATCGGTACATATCATAGACAACAGCTTCCTTCATGCTGGTGGCATCCGCATAGTTGTTATTCAGAATCAGCTTATCAAGCCCTAGGCAGGTCTGCCCTTCCACATAATGGTCAAACTCCAGCTTGAAGCTGAACCTGTCTGTATCGGGATTCATGGCAATTGCTGACAGACTCGTATTGCCCTTTGTGCGGAGTCCCACATTGCCAAGTTTCTGGTCGTTAATCTGCACATCACAGGCGTAGTATTCCTTCGCTGCGGCATTCTCCAGCATTTCCTCCCACTCTTCCTGTTTCATCTGAATATCAATCCGCATCACTTCTTCCGTATCAAACAATGCTTCTTCATACGCCATCGGTACACTCACCCCGCCGAGCGCCTCCACCGCCTGCCGGGAAAAGGCTGTCATCCAAAGACAGAACGCGACAGCGGCCGCCATGATTATACTGACCAGCTTTGCTATATGCTTGTATGAAATCATAATTCACCTCACTTTTACGCTTCCCTGACCGCAGCCCTGCTGAGACCATGCATAAGAGGGCCTGCGGCAGACGGCGGGCCTGCACACCTCCCGCTGTCAGGACATATACTCGCCGTTATAGCTTACCAGGGTAACATTATGCACCCCCTCTATATCATACAGTTTGTTCACAAAGAATGTTGCCGCATCCATCAGACGCACTTCCGCTGTCAGCTCAATGCCCCCGCCGCTTACCGTTTTCGATTTCACCAGAAACCGTTTCAATGCCGTCCGCGCTATCTGCACCGCCGTATCCTCCGCCTGTTCATCCTTACAGTTCAGAATGAGGATATAGGGATTTTCATGTGTCTTCCGATTCGCAAAGAGAATCAGAATCACACCGATGATTGCAGAGCCGATCACCGCCAGCGGAATCATACCCGCACCGATGACTATGCCCGAAGCAATCGACCAGAACAAATACACAATCTCGATCGGTTCCTTGATTGCCGCCCGGAAACGGACAATGGAAAGCGCGCCCACCATGCCGAGAGACAGCACCACATTGGATGTCACCGCCATGATCACCAGTGTTGTCACAAGGGAAAGTCCCACCAGCGTCAGGGCAAACCCGGACGAGTACATCACGCCGTTAAAAGTCTTCTTGTAGACCACGAAAATAAACAGGCCGATGACAAGTGCGAACAGCATACCGATCAACGTGTCTATCGGTGAAAACTGCGTTACATTTTCCAAAAAGCTGGATTTAAAAATATCATTAAAAGTCATATATCCTCCTTCTTTAACCAAACCGTCTGCATGCCTCATATTTTGAAAACGCCGTCTGCCGCAGTGTGTCTATTTGGACAAGCCTGCGGATAATTGCCGGAAGAAAGGCATCATACTTTACCTCCAGAATCATGTCCTGCGGCGTCTGCGCCGTGTCAACATCCAATACCTGCTCTTCCAGAAAGTCTCTGTGAAACAGGGTCGTGCGGATATCGGAATCGAAGGTAATCCTCACATTTCCCGCCTGATAAATGTAAGGTTCTCTCCTATAAGATACGAGTACCCTCGGCCGAAGCATCTGGTAACGCATTTTCGCGTAAAGTTCCTGCACAAGCGGCGAGGGATGCTCCTCCATCCAGTCCATTCTTCCCGCCAGCAATTCTCTGCACTCCTCTTCCGAAATCTGCGCATCCACTTTCATGCACAGATCATCGTCCTTAATCTTTTTTTCCAGCGTCAGATAGGAAAAATCATCATTATAATATCTGATTCTGAATTTCTCCCGTACAAGAACGCCGTCCCTCTTTTCATACAACGCTTTATCCATATAATTGTCGAAATAAATACTCCGTATCAGGTATCTGCCGTCTACGCCTGTATGTATGTCGCTCTGCATCACTGTCCGCAGGCGGTTTCTCAACTCGATATACTGCGCATAGCTGATCCGATACTTCAATTCATGCCGGAATTGATATTCCTGCTTCACCCGCTCCTCTCCTTTCCCTGCTGTCTTATCACTGCTTTGCACCTTCCTGAAATGAACAGGAAGACATTCTCTGCTCAGCTGAAAGCATGGGTAAAGTATAGAAGGGTTTCCTAAAATGTACTTAAAATCAGTTGTGATTTTTTGATGAACAATGATTCTGCCCTAAAATATCACCCGAAAGCATATCTCCTTTCCATTGGCGCTTTGTACCGCCGCCTTCCCTCCATGCGTTTCCGCAATCGCCCGCACCAGAGAAAGCCCAATTCCCGTGCCGCCCGTGGCGGCAGACCGGGATTCATCCATGCGGTAAAACCGATCAAACAGCCTGTCCAGATCAGAGATATCCGCCAGATCACAGGTGTTAGACACCTCCACGCAGATTCTGCCGCGCCTGCGGTAAATCCGCATCTGGATTTCGCCGCCATCGTCAGAATATCTGACTGCATTATCCAGCAGAATAGATATCATCCGCTGAATGGAATTTCTGTCACCGTATAATGTCAAATCTTCCGCAATGTGCTGGCTGTAACGTTTCCCCTTTGCCTTCGCAAGAACCGCAAAAGGCTCGGCGGTTTCCCACGCCGCCTCGCTCAGGGAAAATCTGTCCTTATCCGGGAACGGCGTCTCCTCATCCAGTCTTGACAGCGCAACCATATCCTCCACCAGCTTTGTGAGCCGGGCGGCCTGCCTGCGGATATTGTCAATCCATTCGTCCCCCTCATGTTCCATTGCCGCGATGTCCGCACTGGTTGCAATGGAAGTGATCGGCGTCTTAAGTTCGTGCCCCGCGTCCGTGATAAACTGTCTCTGCCGCTCCAGATTTTTTATGTAGGGCCTGACCGCGCGCCTTGAAAAGAAAACGGTCAAAAAAAATACCATCAAAAGGCTGACGGCTCCTATCAACAGCGATACAAAAAGCAGAGAACGCATGGACTGTATTTGGATTGTGGAATTGAGGAAGAGAACCGAGATTCCATTTTCTTCCCGCTTTACCCGGTAGCGATAACCTTCATAGTACCCTTTTTCCCTGCCTTTAGACAAAACGGCCTGTGCGTATGCCTCCGCAGTCATCTCATCCACAGAAGAGATATAGTCCCTTGAGGCCGCCCTGATCCTGCCGTCCGCATCGCAGTGAACCGTAAAAAACCGGGTCATAAACGCTGCCTCCGGGTCTCTCCCCTCCATCTCCCTGAGAGGCGGAGGCGGTGTCTGCCGTTTCGCCGGAACCGTCTGCTCATGCGAAAGCAGCGCTTCTGCCAGACCATCCTGTATGGCAGTTGTCCTGTAATAATTTGCCGCGTTGATTCCTACAATAATTAGCAGCGTCACCGTGCCAAACGCCGCCATCGCCGCCAAAATAAAACGTCTCTGTATCTTTTTCAGCATCTGCTCTCCCTTTCAAGCCTCCATTTTACAAATCAAGAAAATACCCCGCGCCTCGGGCTGTCCGAATCTCAATATCAGCCTCCAGCTCCTTCAGTTTTTTCCGAAGAAATCCCACATAAGTCCAGACCACACTGACATCCGCCTCCGAGTCCTGTCCCCATATCTTATCCATCAGATGTGCCGTGGAAAACACAAACCGGGGGTTGCGCATAAAAAGCTCCATCACCTGAAATTCCTTATTGTTCAGGCGCACCGACTTTCCTTTGCATGCCATCTCGTAGCGGTTACAGTCAAGCTCCACATTTCCGAAGGACAGGCACAGCTCCGTATATGATGCATTCCTCCGTGAAAGAGCTTTCACTCTGGCGATAAATTCCGGGCTGGCAAAGGGTTTCGGCAGATAATCGTCCGCTCCCGCCTCCAGGCCTGCCACCCGGTCCTCAATCTCCGCCTTTGCCGTCAATATCAGCACGGGAACCCCGGAGCCCGCCTCGCGGATCTGCCTCAAAACCTCCAGGCCGTCCACCTTCGGCATCATAATATCCAGAATTACCACATCATACTCCCTGCACCGAAAATACGCGAGAGCCTCCTCGCCATCATGCACCATATCTACGGTAAATTTATTCTTTTCCAGCAGAAACTTTAGCCCCTTTGCCAGTTCTACTTCATCCTCCGCAATTAAAATACGCATATCGACGCCCTCTGCAGTCTTTTTTACCTACAATCCTGTGGTAATGCTATTATAGCATTTAACTCCGCGGTTCTCAATGACGCTGCCCATCCTCCGCTTTACGCGCGTACAGCGCCATGCTATAATCTGCTTATCTGTCTTTTTGAGGGTGGAACTGCCGCCCTTCCAAATCATATATACTACTGGAGGCCTTCTGAAATGCAGCAGGAAATTTTACTTTTAGAGGATGATGACAGCCTCAACCATTCTGTCCGTCTGAAATTAGAAAAGGAAGGGTATACGGTCCGCAGCGCCTTCACGATAAAGGAGGCCCTTTTACTCTTCCATCAGTTTTCACCCGCCCTGATTATCTGTGATATCACCCTGCCGGATGGAAGCGGCCTGGATTTCTGTTCCCGCATCCGGCAGGAGAGCGATGTCCTTTTTCTGTTTCTGACCGCCCTGGATCGGGAGGAGGATATCATGGCCGGTTACGGACAGGGCGCCGACGATTATATCACGAAGCCCTTTTCCCTGACTGCGCTTGTGTCCAAAGTAGGTGCACTCTTAAAGCGTTTCCCGTCAGAACTGCCGAAAACGGTTATCTCAGGAAATATCACGCTCTACCCGGAAGAAAAGCGTGCCGCAAAGAACGGTGAAAACCTGTCTCTGACCGCCAGAGAATATTCTCTGCTCGCTTTCTTTATGGAAAATCCGATGCGGATTTTGTCACGGGGACAGCTCTTAGAGTCCATCTGGGATATCGAGGGAAATTTTGTCGATGAGAATACCCTCTCTGTCAATATCAGGCGGCTTCGGGAAAAGATCGAGGACGACCCTTCCAGCCCTGCCATCTTAAAAAACATCCGGGGACTTGGCTATATTTGGGAAAGGAAATGTGAAAAGCGATGAAAACCACTGTCAAAACATCTGGATTTGCCTGGAAAACCTGTGCGGTTATTTCTGGAATTTCTGTACTTCTTATTTTTATATGCGGCCTTTGGGGCTTTTCCCTGCTGCGCGCGCAGTATTCTCTGGAACTGAAACAGTATGGAAATATTGCGGGAGCCATTCTTTCCGAGTACCCCGATGCAGAACAGACGCTGTTAGACGCCATGCAGGACACACAATACAGCCAGCTTGGCAGGGGATTCACCATCCTTGAAAAATACGGCTATCGGGAAAACCTGCTGATGACCGATGCTCCTTACTACCGTGACGCTCTTCTGTCGTTTTTTTCTCTTCTGACCGCCATTCTCACTCTCTATCTGTCAATCACCGCGCTCTGCTTTTATGTATTTGCTAAAAACCACCAAAAACAGGAACAGCGTCTGCATGAACTGCTGGAGTCTTACCTCTCGGACAACTATTCCCGTTTTGCAGATCGAAACAGCCTTACTCCCATTTTCAGCGAATCATTCACTGACACGCTCCTCAAACTGGGACATAAGCTGAAGATAAAGACACAGGCGCTGGCTGAAGAGCGGGACCACACCAAAACACTGGTAACGGATATCTCCCATCAGTTGAAAACCCCTGTCAGCGCACTGAAAAACTGCTTCGCCATGTGCATGGAAGCTGATTCCGAGCCGGAACGCATGGACTTTTTAGGCAGATGTGCCGGACAGATGGATCGTCTGGAGAATTTAATGACCAATTTAGTCAATATATCCCGCCTGGAAACCTCTCTGATTACGCTGAAACGGGAGTCCGTCTTTTTGTCCGATGTACTCACCGATGCCGTCAATACAATATATGAAAAAACCCTTCCCAAAAATATTGCCATCGAACTGCTTAATCCTGACCAGGAATTTGAAGCCCGCACACCGCTGTTTTTGGACAGACGCTGGACTTCGGAAGCCATTGCAAACCTTCTGGACAACGCCGTCAAGTATTCTCCTCCGGGCAGTACGGTAACCTTACGGCTCCATCGGTTCTACAGCTATATCAGCCTGGAAGTCGAGGACGAGGGCATCGGCGTGCCCAGGGAGGAAGCCGGCCGAATCTTCCAACGCTTCTACCGCGGCAGCCACCCTTCCATAAAGCAGACAGAAGGCTCCGGCGTGGGACTTTATCTCGCCAGGCGTATCCTGGAAGAACAGGGCGGTACGATCAGCGTAAAATCCGCTTCCAAAAAGGGAAGTGTTTTCATTGTCCATATCCCTCTGCCAGGATTTACGGCAGATAGCAAATCCGATGAGTAATTATTTTTCTATTTGTAAGTCTCCTGTAAGATTACCGCCTTATGCTTATCTTATAAGAAACACAGGTAGAAAGGCAGGTATAGAACACGATGAAAAAACATTCGGACATTATCTTAAAGACTGAGGATTTATGCAAATACTACGGCACAGGCGACAATCAGGTCAAAGCCGTGGATCATGTCAATCTGGAAATCAGACAGGGCGAGTTTGTCTCCATCATCGGCAAATCCGGCAGCGGTAAGTCCACCCTGCTCCACATGCTGGGCGGACTGGACAATCCCACCTCCGGCAGCGTCTTTATCGACGGGGAAAACATTGCCTCCTTCAAAGAAGAAAAGCTCTCAAAAATCCGCCGCCGCAAAATCGGCTTTATTTTTCAAGCTTACAATCTGATCCCTTCTCTCAACGTGTGGGAAAACATTGTCCTTCCTCTTGGATTGGACGGCAAACCCCTGGACGAGTCCTTTATCCACGATATCATTCAAACATTAGGGCTGTCGGAAAAAATGAAAAATCTTCCCAACACCCTATCCGGCGGCCAGCAGCAAAGGTGCGCCATCGCCAGAGCCATCGCTGCCAAACCTTCCATCATTCTGGCCGATGAACCCACCGGCAATCTGGATACCCGGACCGGCGATGAAACGATGGCCCTTTTAAAGGCGTCCGCCGCCAAATACGGACAGACTCTCGTGGTCATCACTCATAATGAAGAAGTGGCGCAGATGGCCGGCCGCACGATCATTCTGGCGGACGGACGCATTCTCTCCTCCGGGGAAAGCGAGGTGGTTTCCGATGAAGAAAACTAACACGGTCAGAAGTCTGGCACTAAGTAAGCTGCGCTACAATAAAAGCCGCACCATGCTCACCGGCATCGCTGTCATGCTCACCACCATGCTGCTCATGGCAATCGGCACGGTCGGCACCGGCTTATTAGATATGAACCGTCAGATGTACGCTCTGACGGACTATCATGCCCGCTTTGGGGGCTTAACGCCCGATCAGGTAAATGTCCTGTCGAAACATATTCAGGTGGAAACCATAACCACCACGGAAGTCTTTGCAAGTATCGAAAACGGAAAGATGAACGGCGCCCTTTCCTATCAGGAAACCCTAAAGGATGATCGTTCCGCAGACGGCGATGATTCTCTCCACTCTGTGGAGCTGTCCTCCGGGCACTACCCCGAAACGGAGGACGAAATCTGCTCCTCCCCCGCCTTTTTCCGCCGCGTTGGCGCAGAGCCTGTCATCGGCGGCAAGGTAACACTGTCTTTCCGTGTAGACGGCAAAGGGAAAATTTTAACCAGAGAATTTACCATCAGCGGTTTGGAGCCGGACGTGGAAATCTCCGATAAGATCGACGACAGCCGCCTGATGTGGACCGGCCGCATCTCCAAAGCCCTTTTAGACAGCTGCAGGGCGGACGGACTTTATGAATCCGAGCCGGATGCCACCCTGCGCGTTTACGGAGAAGAGGAGCTGACCTTTGATGAAATGACAGACCGAATCAACGCGGTTGCCGCGGATATCGGACTGGACGAGGGAAGGGTAAATATAAACAAGGAGTATCTTTTCACCGCGACTAACCCGGGTACGGAAACCATAGCGATCATGGCTGTCATCGGTCTGATCGTGATCTTCTTTTCCTCTCTGGTGATCTACAGCATTTACTATGTGGGCGTGATCACCGACGTGCAGGAGATCGGCAAGTTAAAAGCGCTGGGCGCATCGGGGCGCCAGATCGCCAGATTATTTTACTGGCAGGGCGCCATCGTGTCCGCCTTTGCAGTTCCTGTCGGGCTGTTACTCGGATTCCTGCTTCCTTACCTGCTGTTTCCGCTGGCTTTGTGGGCATACAGCAGCGGCTCCGCCATCAGCTCCTACTCCCGCGACACGGCGGATGCAATTATCGGACAGCTTCACATGTTTTCCCTGCCTGTGCTGCTCATAGCGGCTGCGGCTTCGCTGATCACTGTGGCGGTTTCCCTGCAAAAGCCCATCCGCATGGCGAAAAGGGTTTCCCCGGTAGAGGCGATCCGCTATCAGGAAAACACAAACGACCGCAAGAGCCGCAAGGGACACACCGAGGTAAAGGTGTCCACACTGACCCTGGCCAATCTGACGCGCAACAGGAAGCGTACCGCCGTCACCATCCTCACTATGGGATTGAGCTGCGTGCTCTTTATCTGTGTCTCCGCCGTCTTAAGCAGCATCAGCGCAGAAGACCTCGCAAGACGCAGCATTCCCAGAGGCGATTTCCGCATCGCTCTGGACTCTGCCCTTTATAATGATAAAGAATATCCCGAAAACAATCTGGAAAATCTGGTACAGCAGGATTACTTTAGTGAGGCATTTCTTTCCAGACTGTCCTCCATAGAGGGCGTAGAATCCGTGGAGCGGGCACCCGGTCAAATTATTTCCTCCACCGATATGGAGTCTGCCATGTACGAGGACTACGAGAACCACCTGCCGCTCTCCTACTTTACCAGAGACGATGTGACGGAATTAAACGCCTGTCTGGAACAGGGCAGCATCGACTACGACCGCATGACGGCAAACAATGAAATCGTCTGCACCCATGCTTACTCTTTTGAGCAGTATGGTCTTTCCATAGGCGATGTCCTCCCGATCACCCTCCACGATGGCAGCCGGGAAATTCCCATGACGGTGACGCTCGCTGCCCTGGCAGAGCCGGATGCCAATTTCACTTATCTGGTTATGACAGAGGATACATGGAACAGTCTGGGACTGACCTGCGATCCAACCACGAGCATTTATCTGCATGTAGACGACGCACACTATGACAGCGTAAAGGCAGCGCTTACGGAAATTGTAGCGGAAAATGAACATTTTACGCTCTATGCCATGGATGTAGAACTGGCGATCGGACACTCTTCCATAGATCTGATGAAGAATCCGCTCTATCTGCTTCTGATCCTGATCGCCGTGATCGGTTTTATCAGTCTGATCAACACGATGATCACCAGTATTGTCACGCGAAAGAAGGAGCTGGGCATCCTGCAGGCTCTCGGTCTCTCCGACAGACAACTCGTGCACATGCTCTCCGGGGAAGGGCTTGTTTTCACAGCGGGCACGCTCTTTATCAGCCTGACTCTCGGCAACGCAGCCGGATATCTGCTGTTCCTCTGGGCAAAGGACGAGCACATTATGAGTATCAGCCGCTACCACTATCCCCTCTGGGAAACCGTCGGACTCGCTCTGGTGTTATTGGTCGGCCAGATTGCAATTACACTGTTTATCAGCAGGAAAATGAAAAAAGAGAGTCTGATTGACCGCATCAGAAACCAGGAATAGGAATTGGCAATAATATACAATTTCTTCACAATTATTTATATTTTATTGTGTATTAGTACAGAACGTATTATAATAAACGCAGGTCAGCCGATCTGCGTTTATTTGTGTAAATCTTGTAACTCTTTTTCTTGACAGGAGGTCTCTTTCTATGACAAAAGAACAATACCGGGCAGCCAATTCGAAAATTTTCCCTGTCGTTATGATTATACTGGGATATTTTCTCATCACTTTCATTCTTTCCATTCTGGCGGGGAGCCACACATGGAAGATATGGATTCAAATTGGTTTCACTCTTTCAGCCATTCTGGTCAGTAATTTCGCTCTCATCAAAAACAGGGAAACCAAAGCCTGTTCTATCGCCCTTATGGGTTCCTGCGCACTCACTTATGTGGTAATCGTCCTGTTAAACAGTTCCACCGGCGTATATACATATGTGTTTGCATTGATCGTTTCCTCTATGGCTTTTCTGAATGTGAGGCTTGCTGTCTGGGGCAATACCGTTGCCATCATCGCCAATCTGCTGCGCGTTTTTATCAATTTTACCACAGAAGGAGATTATATCAGCCGCTCTATCGTGGAGGTCTTTGCCCTGTTATTGATGGCGGTCACGTCCATCACGGTGACACGTCTTCTGATCCGATTTAACGAAGAAAACATGGCCTCCATTACTGAGGCCGCAAAAGCACAGGAAATAACCAGTCAGACCATGTCGCAGGTAGCCGATGAAATATCTGTCCACTTCGAGGAAGCCATGAAGATGGTGGATGAGCTGAAACAGTGCGTGGACACCTGTAACTTTGCTATGGAAAACATTGCAGACAGCACGGAAAACACCGCCGAATCCATTCAGGCGCAGGCTTCCATGTGCGTGGAGATCCACACCGCCTCCGATACGGCGGAGGGAGAAATACGGGCGATGATGGCTGCCTCCGACAGAACGATGCAGACCATCACCGAGGGTTCCGATGAAATACAGCATTTGAAAGAGCAGGCGCAGAATGTGGCCGCCGCAAGTGACACCACCGTACAGGTGATTTCCAGACTGACCGCCCAGATCAACAATGTGCAGGAATTTATCGGCACCATCTTAAATATTGCCGGCAAAACCAATCTCCTTGCCTTAAACGCCTCCATTGAAGCGGCAAGGGCAGGAGAAGCCGGCAGAGGGTTTGCCGTTGTTGCCGAGGAAATCCGGCAGCTCTCGGAGCAGACCAAGGAGGCCTCCAACAATATCACGGCCATCATCAGCAAATTGAACGCTGATGCAAGATCCGCAAATGACAGCATTGAAAACTCTGCTGCGTCTGTCCGCACCCAAAATGAAATGATAGAAAATATGCGCGTCCGTTTTGAACAAATTTATGAGGAAATGACCGCTCTGGCCGCCAAGGTAAAAAATACGGAGGCGAGTGTCAATGTGATCCTCACCTCCACAGATACCATTTCAGAAAATATATCGCATCTTTCCGCCACCAGCGAAGAGGTTGCCGCCTCCTCCACTGAGGGGCTTCGCACCTCCGAAACATCCGTTGAGAATATGAACGCCTGCAAGGAAGTTCTGGAACGCATCTCATCCCTTGCATTGACGCTCAAAAGCAATTAAACCCTTACCACTCAAGCACTGCGGATGCCCAGGTCAAGCCGCCTCCAAAACCGCTGAGTGCAACCTTCATACCAGGCTTTAGCAGGCCCTTGCGGTTCATCTCATCTAACAGAATCGGCACACTGGCCGCTGAAATATTTCCGCAGTGATCAAGGCTGATCGGAAATTTGTCTTCCTCAATATGGAGCCTCTTTGACACCGACTGGAGGATTCGTATGTTCGCCTGATGCAGCGCGAAGTAATCTATGTCCTTCGGCGTCAGTCCTGCCGCCTCAATCGTTTTCTGTAAGGAAGCGGGCACCGTCGTTACGGCAAACTTATAAACTTCCTGTCCGTCCATATGCACAAACTTAAGCCTCTGATCCGTCTGGATCAGGGGATTGTTGTTCGTACGGCCGGGACAGGCAAGCACATCGCCTTTCGTTCCATCGGAACCCTGATCAAAGGCAAGCAGTCCATACTGCTCATCTCCCCTTACAACTGCCGCACCGGCGCCGTCTCCAAAGAGCACGCAGGTGCTCCTGTCTTCCCAGTCCACGATCTTTGAGAGCGTCTCCGCCCCCAGAATCAAGGCCGTCCGATATATGCCCGCCTGTATATACGCGTTTGCAATATTCAAAGCGAACATAAATCCGGCACAAGCCGCGTTGATATCAAAAGCAACCGCATTCGCCGCCCCGATTGCCGCCTGCACTTCGCAGGCGCAGGCAGGCGTCACAAAGTCCGCCGACACCGTGCCCAGGATGATCAGATCTATCTCCTCCGCAGCCACTCCCGCGTTTTTCATGGCGCGCTTCGCCGCCTCCACAGACATGCTGGTGGTTGTCTCCTCCTTTACCAGATGCCGTTCCCGGATTCCTGTCCTGCTGCTAATCCACTCGTCAGAAGTGTCCATTACCTTGGACAGATCATCATTTGTCACCACTGTCCCTGGCAGACAGCTCCCTGTTCCTATGATTCTTGTCTTCACACCGTCTCTCCCATAATTTATGCTTCCTTTTATCCCGCAGTGCCGCTACGCCTATTCCTCTGTCTGCTTCCCTTCATCACGCAGTGCCGCTACGCCTATTCCTCTGTCTGCGCACTGCTCAATGCTGTCACGCAAACTCTCCGAGAATGTCTTTCACATGTTCCAAATGCGTTGCGCGGTATGCGTTCGCGCCGCAGAAAAGCAGCGCCTCATCCACCTTTCCCTTCACGGCATTGACAAGCGCGTCCGTGATACAGTAAGGCGTTTCCGCCCCCTTGCATGTGCTGATGCACAGATGGCATTTCTCGTGCGGAATCTGTCCTTCCTTCGCCCGCTTCATAAAGGGATTCAGAATCGCCCGCCCCGGCATACCCACAGGGCTCTGCACAATGACGATATCCTCTTCCTTCGCGTCAATATAACTCTGCTTGTAAGCCGGATCTGCATCGCACTCGTAGGTCGTTACAAAGCGTGTCGCCATCTGTACGCCGGAAGCGCCCATCTCCAGATAGTGTTCCATATCTTCGCGGGTATAGATACCGCCTGCCATGACAACGGGAATCTCCGTTCCGTGCTCCGCCGCCGTCTCATTGACCTGTGCAATGATTGCTTCCACTTCCTCATCATAATGCAGGCCTTCGATATCTGCAAGCTGCTCTTTGTGAAAACCCAGGTGGCCGCCGGCCAAAGGCCCCTCGATCACCACCGCATCGGGCAGCCTGTTATACTTTTTCCACCAGTACCGCATGATCACCTGCGCTGATTTCACACTGGATACAATGGGCGCAAGCTTTGTCTTGGCAGCCCCCACAATCTTCGGCAGATCCATAGGCAGCCCAGCGCCGGAGATGATCAGATCGATGCCCGCCGCTACCGCCGCCTTTACATACTCTTCATACTTTCTGGTCGCAACCATGATATTGACACCCAGGATTCCGCCCTTTGCGATCTCTCTGGCCTTCGCAATCTCTGTGCCGACTGCCCGCAGATTCGCGCCAATCGGATCCGTGTCAAAATCTGGTTCCCGGTAGCCGATCTGCGCCGTGGAAATCACGCCGACCCCGCCCTCTTTCGCCACATTTCCGGCCAGTGAGGAAAGACTGACCCCCACTCCCATGCCGCCCTGAATCACTGGCACACGGGCTAGCAAATCACCTATCTTTAACGGTTTCACATTTCCCATCTATTTTTCCCTGTCCTTCCGATACTCGCCCAATATCCGCTGCTGCCGCGCTCCGCAAAAGTTACTGCGCCAGCTTCATTCCAAGCCTTACGCAGTGTTGGAACCGTGCAGTCCTTACGCCTCGCCGATTGCAAAAGTCAATTCCGCCTGCGTCACCAGTTTCCCATCCACATAGGCCTTTCCCGCGCCTACGCCGATCGGGCCTTTTATCTTGATAATTTCAGTCTCCAGCGTCAGCACATCTCCGGGAACTACCTTTCCCTTAAACTTCGCGTTGTTGATCGCCGCGAAATAAGCAGTCTTTCCCTTAAACTCCGGCTGGCTTAAGATCGCCACCGCACCTGTCTGCGCCAGCGCCTCCACAATCAGCACGCCCGGCATCACCGGCTCCTTGGGAAAATGCCCTGCAAAAAAAGGCTCATTGTAGCTCACGCATTTCTTAGCGACTACTCGTTTTCCCTCCTCCATCTCCTCTATGGTGTCAATCAGCATAAAGGGCTGTCTGTGGGGAATAATCTCCATGATTTCCTTTGCACCCATCAATGACATGTCGTGTCTCCTTCCTATTCGTGATACTTTTTGACTAACAGGCTTGCGTTGTGTCCGCCGAACCCGAGAGAGTTGGACAGCGCGTACTCAAAATTCTCCTCATAAGCCTCTTTGCAGTAGTTCAGGTCACACTCCTCATCAGGCACCTGGTAGCCCACCGTTCTGTGAATATAGCCATCCTGCAGCTCCTTCACGCAGGTAACGAACTCAATCGCGCCCGCCGCGCCCAGAAGATGGCCTACCATAGACTTGGTGGAATTGATCTTAATGTCTTTCGCGTGATCACCGAAGAGGAGCTTGATGGCCCGCGTCTCGAAAAGGTCATTATGGTGCGTTGCTGTTCCGTGGGCATTGATATAGGTAATGTCTTCCAGGTTCAGCCCTGCATCCTTCACCGCATATTCCATAGCCTTGGCCGCGCCTGCGCCGTCCTCAGCCGGGGAAGTGATGTGATAAGCGTCAGAAGTACAGCCATATCCTGCTACCTCCGCGTATATTTTTGCACCCCGCGCCTTCGCATGCTCCAGTTCTTCCAGCACGACCACGCCCGCGCCTTCGCCCATAACAAAGCCGCTTCTCTCCTTGTCAAACGGAATGGAGCATCTTGCGGGATCTTCACAGGTGGAAAGCGCCGTCAATGCGGAAAAACCGCCAACGCCGATAGGGCACACACTGCCCTCCGTGCCGCCTGCCACCATCACCTCCGCATCCCCGTACTGAATCGCACGGAACGCCTCACCGATGGAATTTGTGCCTGTCGCGCAGGCTGTCACCACGTTGATGCTCTTGCCCTTCAATCCGAACTGGATCGACACATTGCCCGCCGCCATGTTAGAAATCGTAAGCGGTACAAACAGCGGCTCGATTCTACCCGGCCCTTTTTCCACAAGTCTTGTGTGCGAGCGCTCCATTGCCTGCAGGGAACCCGTGCCGGAACCTACTGCCACACCTACGCGGTAAGGATCTTCCTTCTCCATGTCAATACCCGCATCTTCCAGCGCCTCTTTAGTCGCCGCAACCGCATACTGGGAGAAAGGCTCCATTCTCTTTGCCGCCTTAAAATCCATGTAGTTTTTGCCGTCAAAGTCTTTGACCTCAGCCGCAAGCTTACACTTAAAATCTGCCGTATCAAACTTTGTGATGGGCGCAAAACCAGTTTTGCCTTCCTTCACGCCCGCCCAAAATTCATCTACGCTCAAGCCAATCGGGGTGATAGCCCCCATTCCTGTTACAACCACTCGTCTGCTCATACTCAAACTCCTTCTTTCCTTTATCCTCTCAACTTTCTGTCATATTCTTAACCTGTGCAATCAGCCATCGCCCTGCCATATCATTCCCATTTTCAGATAGCCATTCCGCCATCCACGGAAATCACCTGTCCCGTAATATACCCCGCTTTATCACTCGCCAGAAAAGCCACCGTCTCCGCGATATCCTTCGTCGTGCCCACCCGCTTCAACGGAATCTGCGCAAGAGTCGCCTCTTTTGCGCTGTCCGTCATAGCCTGGGTCATGTCCGTGTCAATAAAGCCGGGAGCAACCGCATTCACCGTGATATTTCTGCTGGCAAGCTCCCTCGCCATAGATTTGGTGAGGCCGATCACACCTGCCTTGGACGCCGCATAGTTAGCCTGTCCCGCATTGCCCAGCACGCCGCTGACAGAGGACAGATTGATAATTCTGCCCGCTTTCTGCTTTAAGAAAGGACGGTACATATGCTTTATGGTATTGAATGTCCCTTTCAGATTGGTGTCAATGACCGCGTCAAAATCTGCCTCCGTCATCTTGATCACCAGATTGTCTTTCGTGATGCCCGCGTTGTTCACCAGAATGTCAATGTGCCCAAATTCGGCAAGCACATCCGTAATCATCTGTCCGCACGCCTCAAAATCCGCCACACTGCACTGCACGGCCGCCGCTTTTCTTCCCATCGCCTCAATCTGCGAAACGACTTCCTCCGCCTTCTCCTTCGAGCCGTTATAATTCACAACCACATCCGCGCCATACGATGCCAGCGTGAGTGCAATCTCTCTCCCGATTCCGCGCCCCGCGCCTGTCACAAGAGCTACTTTACCAGTCAGCATTCTCCGATCCTCCCTTTCATTCCAAACCTCCGTCCGAATCTTTTCGGAGCAGACGCATTTCCCGCTGCCCAGACATCCCTGCCGTTTAGGACAGCTTCTCCAGGTCCTCTACCTTCTCTATATTGATCACCTTCACATCCCGGCTGATCTTCCTCATAAACCCGGAAAGCGTCTTGCCCGGTCCAATCTCAATGAATGTATCTACGCCGTCTGCAATCATCCGCTCCACGCTCTGCTGCCACTTCACGGAAGAGGAAACCTGTTTCTCCAACAGAGGCTTTACATCCGCCTTATCCCTCACATAGTCCGCCGTCACATTGGCGATATAGGGAACGGCAATATCGTGGATTTCCACTGTCTCCAGCTCCTTGGCCAGCTTCTCGCCCGCACCCGCCAATAAAGGAGAGTGGAAAGGACCGCTGACATTTAACGTAATGCACCTCTTTGCGCCTGCCGCCGTAAGCTTCTCCACCGCCGCCTGTGCTGCGCCTTCCTCGCCCGTAATTACAATCTGCCCCGGGCAGTTATAGTTTGCGATCGTCACACAGCCGTCCGTCTCCTCACAGATCTGCTCTATCACAGCCGTATCCAGGCCGAGCACAGCCACCATCGCGCCGCCCTGAGGTACCGCTTCCTGCATATAAATGCCGCGCTTTCGCACAATTTTGAACACATCCTCCGGGCTCATCACGCCGCCTGCCACAAGCGCGCCGTACTCACCGAGGCTCAGGCCGCCTGTCACATCGGGTTTCACACCCTTCTCTTCCACAGCCTTCAGCATAGCCACCTCTGTTGCCAGCATAGCGATCTGCGTATATTCTGTAATATTGATCTGCTCGTTCTCCTCGAAGCAGAGCGCCGCCACATCCAGGCCGCTGGCTTTGCCCGCAAGCTCAAACATCTCTTTACAGATCGGAATCTGCTCATAGAAATCTTTTCCCATCCCCACATACTGTGCTCCCTGTCCCGGGAACATAAACGCTGTCTTTCCCATAACTGAATCCCTTTCCTTTCCTGTATGATTCCCCGTGCTGCCATAAATATTTTGAATTTCAAAGTATTTATCTGAAAAAAATCGCCGCCCTGCAGCGACGATTCTTTTATTTTAACTTTAACAGAATTTCCGCCTGATCCATGATTTCCGCCAACATCTCTGCACAAGTCTGCTCTCTGCTGACCATGCCTGCAATCTGCCCGGCCATAAGGGTACCCGTCACCACATCGCCTTCCACTACCGCCTTGCGCAGGGAACCGAGTGTAAGCTTTTCCATCTCTTCCAAAGATGCGCCGTCCTTTTCCATCTGCAGATATTCTCTTGTCAGCTTATTACGGATCTGACGGACAGGGTGGCCATTTGCCCTGCCGGTGACCTCGGAATCAATATCCTTCGCAGCGATCACCTTCTTTTTATAATTCTCATGTACGGTACACTCTGCCGCCACCAGGAAACGTGTACCCATCTGGACTGCATCTGCGCCAAGCATCATAGCTGCCGCAAAGCCTCTGCCATCCGCAATGCCGCCTGCTGCCACCACAGGAATGCTGACTGCATCCACTACCTGCGGTACGAGGGTCATTGTGGTCGCCTCACCGATATGTCCGCCGGACTCCGTGCCTTCAGCGATCACAGCATCCGCGCCCGCGCGCTCCATCATTTTTGCAAGAGCCACGCTGGCAACTACAGGAATCACTTTGATCCCCGCCTCTTTCCACATGGCCATATACTTACCGGGATTCCCTGCGCCTGTGGTCACTACCTTAACGCCTTCCTCCACGATCACCTTTGCAATTTCGTCTGCCTCCGGGTTCATCAGCATTACATTCACCCCAAAAGGCTTCTTCGTCAGTTCCTTCGCTTTCTGGATCTGTTCCCTCACGAAAGCTGCCGGTGCGCCGCCTGCGCCGATAATACCGAGTGCGCCCGCTTCCGATACAGCGGCTGCCAGATGATATTCTGCAACCCAGGCCATTCCGCCCTGAAAGATCGGATATTCAATCCCCAGAAGTTCTGTTATTTTTGTCTTCATTCTATAAACCTCAAATCCCATATCGGGCGCTCATGCTCGATTCAGAGAATGCTCCGCATTCTCCTTCCATGTTTTACGCTGTGGCGATTTTCTAAACCATAAACTGCCGCCCGGCTTACGCCTCTACACCCTTGCTCTTCATATACTCAACTACAGCGCCTACTGTCGTGATCTGCTCTAAGTCCTCGGAAGGAATCTCCACGCCGTACTCTTCCTCGAAAGCCATAACAAGCTCAAATAAGTCCAGGGAATCCGCACCAAGATCGTCCTTGAAAGAAGAATCCTCGGTAATTTCTACACCGTCCAAGTTTAACTGTTCCTGAATAATCTCAATCACTCTCTCTAACATTTTCCTGTTCTCCTTTTCGTCATTAAAATAGTTTGACATTCAAAGTATATTATCTGTCCCAACATTTGTCAATCCTAATTTTACGGATTCTGGGCTTTTTGTCAATTACTTTGATCATAAATATTAAGAAATTTAGTCATACCCTCATGGAATGCGTAAATCAGTGCATTCCCGGGCCATGAATGACAGCATAGATTTCCCTTTTCGGCACGCCGCGGTCTTTCGCGACCTGTTTCATGGCTGTTTTCTGATCCATCCCTCCCTTCTCGTAAAGAGCCATATGTTCCTCCACCGTCATGCTCTGCCAGGAATCCTGCCGTTCCTCTTCCTTCTGCCGCAGACTCTTTCCCTCCACGACAAGTACATACTCTCCGCGCGGCTCCTCCCGCTCATAGAGGGAAAGGGCCTCGCCAATAGTGGTAGGCAGTATCGTTTCAAACTTTTTCGTCAGCTCCCTGCAAAGTGTGATCCTGCGCTCACCCAGAGCCCCATACAGCTCACCAAGCGTCCGCACCAGATGGTGGGGCGCCTCATAAATGACAATCGTGCGTGATTCCTCCTTAAGCTCCGCAAGGATCTGCGTCTTTTCCTTTTTATCCGAAGGCAGAAAACCCTCGAAACAAAACCGTCTGGAGGAAAGCCCCGAAAGCGTAAGCGCCGTGATGCAGGCTGCCGGGCCGGGCAGAGAAGTGACCGCAATGCCCCTCTCCTGGCACTTCTGTACAAGCACCTCTCCCGGATCGGAAATGGCCGGGGTTCCCGCGTCTGAAATCAGAGCCACATTCTTTCCCTGCTGCATCTGTTCCACAAGGTAGTCTGCTTTTTCTACTTTATTATATTCATGGTAGCTTGTCATAGAAGTTCTGATCCCGAAATGATTCAGAAGCTTAATGCTGTTTCGCGTATCCTCCGCCGCAATCAGATCCACATTCTGCAGCGTCTCCACAACACGGGGCGTCATATCCCCCAGATTCCCAATCGGCGTCGCACACAGATATAACATTCCCGGCATATACTTTATCCTTTCAAATCCTTCATCCTCTTAATCATTTGTCTTTTCTGCTCCTTTATCCGCCCACCCTTTTGCCATTTCTGGTCTCTTTATCCTCTCAAATCCACGCAGAGAATGCCGCTTGTCAGGCATTCTCTTACGCAAACTGTAGTACTTCCAAGTCAGCTGTGCTGACTTTGTTCCTGTCCAATGGCGGGACGTCTTTAGAAGTACTTTTTGCGTTAGTAGCCATACACCTCATAAATCTCCGGCATATACACCCCCGGTTCCCGGTACACAATCAGCGGCTTCTCCACCGTCATCCGCGGCCTGCCGCCCCGTACCGCCTCCAGAAGAACCATGTTCGGCTCCTTGTCCACAAACGGATATACCAGCCGCATACGCTTCGGCTCCAGCTTATATTTGGTCAGCATCACGATAATTTCCGCCAGCCGGAACGGCCTGTGCACGAGAAAAAACCTGCCTCCCGGCACGAGAAGTCTGGCCGTCTGTGATATCACATCCTCCAGCGTGCAGAGAATCTCATGCCTTGCTATGGCCTTTGCATCCGAAGGATTCTGCAGGCCGTGCTGCCCGATCATATAAGGCGGATTACAGGTAATAACGTCAAAGGAAGCAGCGTCAAACAGCTTATCTGCCTCCTTAATATCCCCGGTAATAATATCTATCTTTTCTTCCAGCCCGTTTAAGGCTACGCTCCGCCCCGCCATCTCCGCACTGTCCGCCTGAATCTCCAGCCCGGTCAGACGCGCAGCCTGTGTTTTCGCCTCCAGCAGAATGGGAATGATTCCCGTCCCTGTTCCCAGGTCGAGCACCCGCGCCCCATCCTTCACCACCGCAAAACCTGACAGGAGCACCGCATCCATCCCGAAGCAGAAACGATCCGGGTCCTGTATGATATGGTACCCGTTCCTCTGCAAATCATCAATCCGCTCATTCTCTTTCAAAGGTATATCCCGCTTCCGCACCATCCGTTCTCCGATTTATTTTCCTGCCCCATCTTTCTTTTCCAGCTTTTCCAGTTCTTTCAATTCCGCATCGTTCGTCTCCGCCTTGCGGTTCTTTCCGTGTCTTCTCTTAAACCGAAGCTGCTCCGCCCGATACTCCTGAATCTCTTTTTCATCTCCTACATCCACCACGACCTTCACGAGCTGCCGCAGCACGTTCACACTGTGCACCTCACCCTTCAGCCCATCGTCCGTAGTCACAAAGTCACCCACATTCGGAAGCTTTTTGTTCAGCTCCTCGTAAGTTTCCTCCTCATTTTTCAGACAGCACATCAGCCTGCCGCAGACGCCGGAAATCTTCGTAGGATTTAAAGACAGATTCTGCTCCTTTGCCATCTTGATCGATACCGGCGCAAATTCCGACAAATGCGTATGACAGCAGAGCGGTCGTCCGCAGATACCGATTCCGCCCAGAATCTTCGTCTCATCCCTCACCCCGATCTGGCGCAGCTCAATTCTCGTCTTAAACACGGCCGCAAGGTCCTTCACCAGCTCCCTGAAATCAATGCGCCCGTCCGCCGTAAAATAAAAGAGAACTTTATTGTTATCGAAAGTGTATTCTGCGTCAATCAGTTTCATCTGCAGCCCGTGTTTTCTGATTTTTTCCAGACAAATTTTGAAGGCGTCTTTCTCTCTCTGCTTGTTCGACGCCTCCTGTTCATCATCCTTCTGGTTCGCTATCCTGAGAACTGACTTGAGAGGCTGCACGACCTTTTCGTCCTCCACCTCTCTGGGAGCCCCGATCACCGTGCCGTATTCAATCCCTCTGGCCGTCTCCACGATCACATGATCCCCCTGCTTGATCTCGAACTTTCCCGGATCAAAAAAATATACTTTACCGGCGGTACGAAACCGCACGCCTATTACCTTAGTCATAATCTATCAACCTCCACATTACCTGCCGCTTACCTTTTCAAAAAAGTAAGCGCAGTGTCACTTCATTCCCTATCAATTTTCCTTGATGGTGAGCAGTAAAAGCTCCATCGTCAGGTCAAAATTGACATTGGCCTCCAGCCTTCTCTTCGCCTGCTGGAGCGCATTCACGATCTTCTCAATGCCCTCATAAGGACTCCTGTCCGCCACCCGCCTGATCTGCTGAATCTCATTGCGGAAAATCAGACTGTTCATATCTTTTGTCGCCTTAAACAGAAGCACATCCCTATACCAAACCGTCAAAATATCCAGATAATCATTGATATCCAGATTGTACTCCGTAATCTTTTTGATCGCCTTGACGATCTCGTTGATCTCCATGTCGTTGATATATTTTACCAGCGAAATGGCTTCCTCCTTAACCTTTTCAAACTCCTCGCTGCCCGCCAGATGTTTCGCTTTACCTACATTTCCCCTCGCGAAGGCAACGCAGATGTTCGCCTTATAGTCAGGCACCGCCAGCTCTTCCATCAAATATTTTTTTACCAGCGCATCCGGCACCGGCTTCATATTTAACACCACACAGCGGCTGATAATCGTTGGCAAAAGCTCCTCCACATTGGAGGTAAGAATCAGAATCACCGCGTAGGCCGGCGGCTCCTCCAGCGTCTTTAAGAGTGCATTCTGCGCCTGCGGCGTCATCTTTTCACCCTCGTTCATAATATAAATCTTGCGTGGGCTGCTGTAGGGTTTGATTCCGATGTCATTGTTAATCTGTTCCCTGATATCCTCCACTCCAATGGTGTTGGGCTTTTCATGGCTTACATAGATAATATCCGGCTGGTTGCGGTTTATCGCCTGTTTACAGGAATGACACTCCCCGCAAGGCTCCGTCCCTCCCTTTTCGCACTGTAAGGCCATCGCAAAGAGACGGGCGATATACTCTTTGCCCGCATTGCGCTCTCCGTTAATGATATAAGCGTGGGAAACCTTGTCCATCTCAATCGCATTCTTTATATGCTGTTTCAGTTCTTCCTGACCGACAATATCCGAAAATTTTGCCATACATTTATCCCCCTGTAAGTTCCCAACCGCTGCCCGCAGTTAAGTAAAGATATCCAGCAATAACCCCCGGATTTCACCGATTTTTTCAAGAATCGCCAGATTGTCCTGCTCATCCTTCACCAGCTCCTGCGCCAGTGCATCCAGATTCTGGTCAATCAGCCGGACGATCCCGTAAACCCTGTGACGCCCCCGTCTGTCCAAAAAATTTTCTCTGGAAAAGGCGTGGGATCTGTTGACGATCTCATTCAGAAAATCTTTCACCAGCGTGCGGTAACGCTTCATGTCCTTAATATCACGGTGCTTGGCAAGCTTATCTCCCTGTCTGGTGATCTCCTCCATCATGCCGACCAGGGCATTCTGCAGATCCTGTTCCTCAATCCTGCTGACCAGAGTGAACTTAAAAGTGCCGTCTGTCTCCTGCTGCTGCATCGGCTGCTCGATCTGCGGCGCCTGCTGCACCTGATTTACTTTAATGTCCACTCACGTCACCTCCCTCACCACTGACTCTTTTTATAAGCGCTCCTGCAGATAATCCATAATCTCGTTCAAACAGCCTTCCAGCTGATCGTTATAAAAAGTCCTGTCTATTTTGGAAAGCGCCATCTTTTCCTCAGAAAAGTCCTGCGCATCGGCCAGATACCGCCTGCACAGCTCCTCATATTTCGGATGATCCTGCGCCTTTTCCCGGTCCAGCGCACGCTGCAGGCGCACCCCGTCATCCAGCTCGATCATAACCGGGAGCACCTTATCCGCTCCGTAAAACCCGCGAAGCTGATCGTAAGCCTCCAGCGTGCCTATCAGCACATAAGAATGGGCAGAAAGATCAATCTCCGTATCTGCCACGGTAAAATACCGCCAGACGCCGTAGCAGGTGTCATAGGCCCTCGCCTCCACCACACTGCCCTGCCTCAGAAAGCTCTGAAAACCCTCTTCATCCGTAAAATGATACTCCACGCCATCCTGTTCCCCCGCCCGGATCGGACGGGTTGTATACGGCACAATCGTCTTTAAAGGCACTGTTTTTTGCGCCAGCAGTCTCTTATATATGGTATCCTTTCCCGATGAGCTTTTCCCCATCAGGCATACTATTTTTCCCATGCCATTATCTTACCTTAATATAACAAGAATTTCAACCGCTATAACGCTACCACAACAACCTCACCCTGCTCAGTTACGCCCTGCACGGCCAGCCCCATTTTCCGACATTCCTCGATCCGTTTTATCACCGTTTCATCAAGAATCTCCCCCGGCGCCACAATCGGACTTCCCGGTGGATAAAGGTTGATAAAACCTGCCGCGATCCTGCCTATGGCCTTCTGCATGGGAATCTGCTCCCATTCACTGTGAAATGCCCGGGCAAGGGTCATGCCGCCCTTAAGCTGCCTGTCTGAAAATACCGGCTTTTTCCCCGCTGCCGGTATTTCAGCGCCTGCACTCTCCTCTATCCTATCATCTATTTCACAGAGTGCGTCAGCCAATCTCTGCCATCCCACCGCTTCGTCCATCAGCGTCATAATCGCCAGCACATAAGTTTCTCCCGCCATCTCCATTTCCAGATGATAGGTTTCCCGCAGAATGTCATAAAGTTCCTTTCCTGTCATATTTGTTCCCTTGACAGAAATCACCATTTTTCCAAGATCCCATCCCTTGAGTTCGTGCTTCTTTGATGACACTCGTGTCATTTTTCCAATGCGGATATGGGCAAGGGACGCCGTCTTTTCACAAAAGCTCACATAATGCCCCCGCATCGCAGCAAAACGCTCCTGCCCCTGCTCCTCCAGAAACTTGATGCAGGAGTCCATGCTGGCCATCAGCACATAGGAAGGGCTGCTGCTTTGCAGCATGCAGAGGTATCTGCGCAGTTTCTCTCTGTTTACCCTGTCGCCGTTCACATGAAGCAGCGCCGTCTGTGTCATTGCCGGAAGCGTCTTATGCAGACTATGGATCACCAGATCCGCTCCCCCTGCAATAGCTCCCTGAGGCAGATGGGTCGACAGGCCAAAGTGCGCTCCGTGCGCCTCATCCACAATCAGTATCTTACCCCGTCCATGTACTTCGGCTGCAATGGCAGGTATATCGGAAAGAACGCCCTCGTAAGTGGGTGATGTGACTACCACTGCCTTCACCTCAGGATATGTATCCAGGAGAACGCCAATCTCCTCCGCAGACACGCCGTCACAGATATCGTACTCCGAAATCATCTTCGGATAGTAATACCGCACAATGAGTCCGTGCATAATGGCTGCATGGTACACCGATTTGTGACAGTTGCGCGCTATTAAAATCTCATCCAGAGGCTCCGCCGCCGTCATAATAGCGGCCAGCGCCCCGCTGGTGCTACCGTTTATCAGAAAGAACGTCTCATCCGACCCGTAAAGGCTGTTTGCCCGAAGCTGTGCCTCCTTCAGAACCCCCTCCGCCTGATACAGATTGTCAAAACCGTCTATCTCCGTTATGTCGATTTTATGATACTCCGCCATCTCGCCGCCTGCCGGGTTTCGTTTATGTCCCGGCATATGATAGGGATAAAAATCGCTTGCCGCATAGTCTGATAATGCCTGATACAGGCTCTTACGCGCCGTCATGACGCTTTGGCCCCGTGTCCCCGGTGAACGCCCACAGTTTCCATCAATGAGCAGTATTTATCCGCGGCAGTCACGACCCAGGCCTCTCTGCAGGTGGGCGGCACCACCGACAACGGCCACATATGTTTCTTTATAATTTCCCGCTGTACATCGTTCAAATGATACTCCTTTTCCGCATTGCGAAGCGCTGTCATAGGATGATGAAAACCGTGCAGACGCTTTCTCTGGGACAGATATGCCTTATCATGCCAGTCGTAGAGAAAATAGTCGTGCAGCAGCGCTCCCCGGATCAGATCATGCATGTTACATCCAATCCCCAGCTTTTTGTTTAACAGAAGACTGTAACGCGCCACATCCATGCAGTGATTATGCACCGACATGGTGCCGTGCTGGATGTGCATTCTGGTTCTCATAAAATTTTCAGATCTCAGGATGTCCTCGCCGTGCTCCCGAAGCAGCTCATGGATTCTCTTATGGCGTTCGTAAAGCCTTTGCAGACGCTCCCTGCGTCTTCTTTTATGGTTCTTCAACAGTTCCATTCTTCTTTTCCTCCATTTCCTGCGGGTTTTATTGATAAATTCCTTTTACTGTTTTTCTTCCACCAGCTTATGCAGTATCTCTGCACGGTGTGCCCAGGTATGTCCCTCCTGCGCCAGCTCGTAACCGCCGTCTGCGATGGACTGCATACGCTCTGTGTCCTTCAACAGTTCTTCCGCTAGCTCTGGCAGCCGCTCCATCTCCGCCAGCGAATACAGTCTGCAGTCACCGCCGTCATGCAGAATCTCATCCAGATACACGCTGCTGTCCGTCAGACATACTGCCCCGTTCAACATGGAATTAAAAATTCGGTCATGTGCGCCGTTCTTAAACCAGGGCATCACATTCAGAGCCAACTTCGTCTGGCACAGCTTTTTCAGACATCCCTCCGAGTTCAGATTATTCATAATCATCAGATTCTCTGGATGCCTGCACTCCAGAAGATCCCAGCCGTCACCAAAAACATGAACCTTAATCCCGGCGTCCGCCAGTTCCTGCACCGCGCGCCCTCTGAAAGTGTAGCGCACATACAGGTCAATAAAGGTGAGCGCTGCCATAGCCTTTTTCAGCTCCTCCTCCGGCACCTCGGAAAGCTCCGCAAGAAGATGGGCCTCTGCGACCTCTTCCACCGTCCTGCCCGGATGCGCCAAAAGATCCTCTATCATTCCATGATAAAAGGCTGTGTACTCATCGTCAATCCTTGTAATATATTTATCGAAAGTAGATGGCCTGCAATAGTTCCCCACCATTGTCACATCATACTTCCGGCAGGTAATCGGCACATTTGATTTTTTCGGGTGCAGTTTCGTGCCCGCAAGCGGCAGAAACGGCCCGTTTTTGATTTCCGGGAAAAATCTGCGCATATAAGCCTCATGGTTCTTATCAATGCTGATATGGTGATAATTCGCCGGAACCTTTTCCAGAAAATGATGATAATACATCGGATGATCCACCACAATATTATAACTGGGGATGCGCAGCGCCTCCCACATCATTGTATCGTTCTCATCCAGAAAATATGTTTCCCCGCTCATCCCGTGGAAATTAAAATTGATGAGCGCCGTGTTATCCTCTTCAAAAAAACGAAAAAATTTCTCTGTGCTCTCCCAGGGCCTGCTCAGATCGTAAATAAACGTCTCATGCCCGATCGCCTTCATGGCCTCGGCAATCTGCAGGGAAAAATACCCCTGGGTTTCAATGTCTCCCGTAAAAAACAACAGCTTCTTCATCGCCGCACTCCTTTTTGTTGTGCCGTCAACTACTTTTTATATCGGCTGTATTTCACAATTCCTGTACCGAGCAGTCCCTTTCCGTCAAACCATTTTAACATACGCTGAATTTCCAAGTCCTGCATAGCCCGGCGTCAGGCCCCTCTTTTCAGTATAACACATCTGCCGCAAAACCGCGCGCCCTGTAATCAATCCGCCTAAACCTTTTCGGTATCGTGGTACACAAGCGCCGTGATAACAAAGCTGGCTGCAAATGATACAACAGCTACCGCGGCCGCCTTCCATAAATTGGCCGGATCATCCACACTGTAAAACATCAGTATCGTAGAAATACAGGGGAATGCAAAAGTATAACAGTGTACCGTCAGAAGCCCCTGCACGGCTCCCGCAATCATACAGCCAAAAATATTGCCGAGTAACGGTGTTTTCTCCTTAAAACACACGCCGAAAATGGACGGTTCCGCAATCCCGGAAACAAATTCCGTAATCATTGCGCTGATCGACATCGCCTTTTTATCCGCGGTCTTTGACTTGACAAACACCGCCAGATCACAGCCCGCAAGCGAAATATTGGATATCAGAAACGCCACCATAATGCCATAGTCGACCCCCGTCATCCCAATCTGTGTAATCGCCAGCGTGATAAAAATCCAGTGCATTCCCGTGGATACCAGTAACGTTGTCAGCGCCGCAAACACAGCCCAGGCGATCATCGGCGCCTTCATCTGCATAATGTCAAGCCCGTCCGCCAGAAGACTGCTCAGCAGACTAACAATCGGTTCAATTACAAGAATGCCCAGAAGCGATGTAATAAAAATCGCGCATACTGCCAGAAAATAGGGCTGAAGGCTCTCCTTAATCAGCTTCTTTAGCCACTTCACAATATGGGACATACAATAAATCAGTAAAATAATCGGTATCACATTATAGGCATAAGTCGCCGCTGCCACAGGTATGCCCACAAACGTAACTCGTTCTCCGCTCTCCATCAGAGACGCAAAATCGGGGAGCAGCATAACGCACACACTTGCAAGCGCGAGCAGCGGATCTGTATCAAAATGTTTCGCGGCCGAATAGGCCACAAATACAGGCAGGAAATAGAACGGCGTTGTCGCCAGCGCCGACATAATCACCTCTGTTGTCCCCGTCAGAATATGTACCGCGGTTAAAAGCATCACAATAATTTTCAGGATGCCGCCCGCCAGAAGAATCGGTATGATAGGCATCATACACTCCGTTACATGATCAAATGCCGCCAGAATGCTTTTTTTTAACTTACTCATATCCTTTCACCATCCACTGCCCTTCTTTTCCTTATGAATAAAATGACCAAAAAATATTCGTCTACTAATGGTATCATACTCCGTTAGAAATTTCTATTCTAAAATCCGATAGATGCACCATGTCCAGCCTCGCGTAAAGTTCTATAAATACTGTCATTCCCGCTCCCTATCATAAGCTCTATATCATGGCTTTGGTATAATCTAAAAAAAGGATTACGGTGTTTTGCCGTAATCCCACACAAATCAATATTTTTAATTATTTTGCAGTGGACACTGGTTCTGCTGTCTTGCAAAATCGCTCATCAATTCCTATTTCATAATTATTAAACGTCTTTTTCACTAATATGGCAGCATCTCCAGAATATCGAATTTCTTATAATGTGATGTTTTAATTAAATATTATCACTATTATTCAACTTTTCTACTATAACAGATGTCCCATTAGCAGATACAGCAATCATATTATTTGCAAAAGCTGTATAATCAAAGTCAACTCCTATTACTGCATTTCCACCTCTTGCACAAGAAGCATTCACCATTTTTGATAATGCAATTTCTTTTGCTTTAACAATTTTTTCACTAAACTCCTCAGATGTAGACCCCAAAAAATCATTTATTGAAGCCGAAAATTCTGATAAAAATCCCGTACCCATAACTACTTCCCCTGAAACAATACCATTATATGATACAATCTTATGTCCCTCAAAATTATATCCAGAAGTCAACAAATGATTTGCATTGCGCTTTATGATATCCTCTATATTTCTATCCAATTTTGACGGTTCACTTTTCCATTTATCTTTCCAAATTTTTTTCTCTTCTTTAGATTTTGCCCGCCAATCATTCTGTGTTACGCCTGTATATTTTAATATGTTTCCACATTCAGGGCATTTAGTTAAACTATTGATTTTAGTTTCCTCATCACTACCAGTAAAATCACAATTAGGACAAAAAAATATGTATCTCATAGTTATCACCTCCGTTTTAATGATTAAATTTATAATAAACCTTTATCTGCTTCCTTCTGTCTTTTCCAAAATATGAATTTCCCAACATCAAATTTCGTATTATATTATACCTCAAAGAGTTACTGATTTCCATAATTTTTACTATTTGGACATTGTAATTTTCTCCATAGGGTTTTCTCCTCTTTCTCCGTACTTTTTATGATAATAGGATTAGGTTAAAAAGTAAGAAAAGTCCTACAAAAAGAAAAATCCCTGTAATCACTATAAACATAGCAATTACAAGGATCTCCATTAGTGAATGCCCAGAACCGGAATCGAACCAGTGACACGAGGATTTTCAGTCCTCTGCTCTACCAACTGAGCTATCTGGGCATTGAGTAGCGGGGACAGGATTTGAACCTATGACCTTCGGGTTATGAGCCCGACGAGCTTCCAGACTGCTCCACCCCGCGATATTCAATTGAAACTAAATGGGCAGAGGTGGATTCGAACCACCGAAGCAATTTGCAGCAGATTTACAGTCTGTCCCCTTTGGCCACTCGGGAATCCATCCAAATTCTATGGGACCTATAGGGCTCGAACCTATGACCCTCTGCTTGTAAG
>CAJTTT010000009.1:0-103 GCA_910579285.1 uncultured Lachnospiraceae bacterium
ATAAAGTGGGATTGCCATCGCTCAACGGATAAAAGCTACCCTGGGGATAACAGGCTTATCACTCCCAAGAGTTCACATCGACGGAGTGGTTTGGCACCTCGAT
>CAJTTT010000009.1:113-4843 GCA_910579285.1 uncultured Lachnospiraceae bacterium
CGTCGTGAGACAGTTCGGTCCCTATCCGGCGCAGGCGCAGGATATCTGAGAGGAGCTGTCCTTAGTACGAGAGGACCGGGATGGACGGACCGCCGGTGCACCTGTTGGGTACCAGACCCACGGCAGGGTAGCCAAGTCCGGCAGGGATAAACGCTGAAGGCATCTAAGCGTGAAGCCCCCCTCAAGATGAGATATCCCAGGAGAAATCCTAAGACCCCTTGGAGAGTACGAGGTAGATAGGCATGAGGTGTAAGCGCAGCAATGTGTGCAGCTGACATGTACTAATAGGTCCAGGGCTTAACCAGAACAAAGTGATCTTCAGATTCGGTTTTGAGGGTATGTGATAAATTTCTTAACACTATTTGCAAAAAAATGTAATTAGTGTTTTTTTTTTATAATTTTTGTGATATAATAAGATAAATCTGAGATTGCGCCGAAATTTGCTTAAATTTGAGGGAAATGAATGAGCAATCTGGAAGATGAGAGGGCTTTTTCTAAATATATAACGTGAGGTGGATTGCATGGATACAAAGATTCTGCTTGAAAATGGAACAAATGAGCTGGAGGTACTTGAATTTAAGCTGGACGGAAATGCTTACGGTATCAATGTGGCGAAGATCAAGGAAATTATCAATTATCAGGAAGTGACGCCGGTACCGAATGCGCATCCGAGTGTTGAAGGTATTTTTATGCCGCGCGATACGATGATAACAGCGATTGACTTGAAAAACTGCTTACAGAGAGGCGTATCTGAGCCGGGCGGTCTTTTTATTGTAACAAATTTTAATAAGCTGGATATCGCGTTTCATGTGGATTCTGTGGTGGGTATTCATCGTGTGTCCTGGAGAGAGATCATTAAGCCGGGTACTACGATATCCACATCGGAAGACGGCGTGTCAACGGGTATTATCAAGTTTGATGACAGACTGATCATCATTCTGGATTTTGAGAAGATTGTGACGGATATTAATCCTGAGACAGGTCTTAAAGTTGCTGATATTGAGGAGCTTGGCGAGAGACACAGAATTGATGTGCCGATTCTGATTGCGGAGGATTCCCCGCTGTTGAATAAGCTGATCGTAGACTCCTTACATAAGGCTGGATATGTGAACCTGATTCATACAGAGAACGGCCAGCAGGCATATGACGTGATCCAGGAGTGCAAGAAAGAGGGCACGCTTAAGGAGCATGTACAGTGTATTATCACTGATATTGAGATGCCGATTATGGATGGTCACAGACTGACGAAGCTTGTGAAGTCTGATGATGAGACAAGAGATATTCCGATTGTTATTTTCTCTTCGCTTGTCAATGATGACATGAAGAGAAAGGGAGAGGCACTCGGAGCCAATGCGCAGCTTTCTAAGCCGGAGATCGGTAATCTGGTGCGTGTGGTGGATGAATTGGTATTAGCCAATAAATAATTAGAACATATAAAAGGTAGAGGCTGGGAAATTTCCGCCTCTACCTTTTTATGTTTCGATTGGTATGCTGATTATTGAATATAAATTTCTGAAACCGTATTTTCCACACCGTTGATCTGCAGTCTGACGCGAATTTTTCCGTTCTCAAATTCATTCAAAGGATAGGCTAACGGTTCGGAGAGATTTGTAACATCAATAGATTTGACCATATCTCCCTGTACCAGCCATAAGATCAGTGTTGCGTCATCCGGCACTGTGCCGCAGGAAATATCAGCGCAGAGCAGCTGGGTGTCTGCGGCCGCAATTGTCATGGTCTGTTCTTTTACGAATCCTTCACTGGCGCTTTTGAAATCAAGCTTCCAGATATCATTTATGTTCGTGTTATAGTTCATGCTGATTGTACCCAGGTTCCATACCCGCTCATCGGAAGCTGCATTTGTGTTAATTCCTTTTCCAGCAGCCGCGCTTGCAATGAAGCCTGTCAAACATATGAGCATAAGCGCCATACTCATCATTCCGGCTATTATAAATGTTAAGTGATGTGTTTTTTGTTTCAACATAATGGGATAATCCTCCTTTTCAATTTCTGTTCCACAGTTCTCACAATATTTTGCTTTTACGGAAATCTGTTGTCCGCAGGACGGACACACTGTTTTGGGGACTGGACGGCGTAGAAAGTAGATCAGCAGTCCGATAAAGGGGGTAGCTGCAAAAATTACAACTGCCCATAGTACCGGGTCATCGCCCCGCTTTTTGCAGTCTTGATATACCCATGCCGCAAAAAGGGCAGAGGTACAAAGCGCAGAAAGAATAAAGCAGAGAAGCAGAGCGGGAAGTATCATGGAAAGACCGCTGAAGCCATCGCTTTTCATATAATACAGACCAAATCGTAAAAAAATCAGCAAAAGAATAGCGGGAATACCAATATAAAGTGGAAGCTTGTTTTTTTGAATCATGTCAATACACCTCTTTTCTCAATGTGGATTGTAATGCTTTCTTTTATGTTTGCTCTTTTTACGCCAATTATGGTAAGCAATATGCCGGCTGCACAGATATAAAAGCAGATGCCGGCAGCAAAATAGGACAGATAGATATTTTCGATTATAAGCAGGGCTAAAATAGCCAGCAAAGAAAATGTGACTGCATTCAAAACCATCGGCAAATACCAGAGTGACAATTTATGTGTGGCAGGCTTGGATTGCAGAACGGACTCTTGCTGATACAGGGCAGCTCTGAGCTTATGATTCAGCTCCGGGGCAGGTGTGTCAGTCATTTTCATAGAAGCACGGATCACTTCCTCAAGTTTTATGTTAGAATGATAATTTTTCATAACCGGCATCCTCCAATCTTTTTTTTATTAAGGCTCTTCCTCTGAACAGTCTGCTTTTCACAGTACCAGGCGGTTTTTTTATAATGGCGGCGATCTGCTCTATGGGACAATCGGAAAGGTAAAATAGGATCAGAGGCACCTGCAGCTTTTCCGGGAGTGTCTGAATGATTCGACGAACCGCGGTAACTAGTTCTTTTTGCAGATAATTGTCCTCAACACTTTCTTCAGAATGTATGGCGGCTTCCGATTCCTCATCTAAGTTGCTGCATGGAGCAATTTCATTTCGGCGCACCTGTTTTCTTCTATCGCTTTTCCAAAGATTATGGGCGAGGGAGAAAAATAATGCTTTTGGGTTTTTTTGCCAGTCCAGTGTCAAATCTGTTTCCAACGCTTTTAGGAAAGTCTGTTGGTATAAGTCTTCGGCATCCGCTTTGTCCAGACAGAGTTTTAGGCAAAAACGATATATGTCTGTACCGAAATCATCCATGCACTTTGCTATTTCGCCTGCGTTCACAGCTTCACCTCCTCTGTCCGTTCACTTTATATTCGTCATAACTAGGCAGGAGGTTCATATATTTTTGAAAATTTTATGAAAGGCATGGGTAAAAGGTTTTCCGAAGCCATCGTTGATTTACGGAACTGCTGGCGGTATAATAAAGCTGTTGGAGGCGGCAGGAATACATTCGGCGAAGCCCCGTATAGATGGTATTTCGCAGAGGAAATGTGAGAATGATGAAACAAATAGAGGAAATAAGAGAAAAGATACAGGATGCAGAGCTGGTTCTAGTTGGACTGGGAGAAGAGGTTCAGTATAGCTGGGGTGCGCTTGTGCAGGACGCCAGGTTCCAGGAAATCGAGCGGGAAATGGGAGATGATGAGCGCTATGTCTGGATTGTGCCCTTTTTACAGAAGATGGTATTGAGCCGGGGGCTGGAGGAAAGATGGAATCAGGCGTATCTGGCATTGCGGGCGCTTTTAACGGACAAAAATTATTTTGTGGTTTCACTCTGTATAGACGATTATCTGTACGGCGCCGGGCTTGATGAGAAAAGGCTGGTGACGCCCTGCGGCGGTTTTCGAAGGATGCAGTGCGACCAGAACTGTGCAGGAGAATTGACTGAAATACCAACGGAGACATATGAAGCGGTACTGCGGTATTACAGGGGAGAACTGGCCCTGTCGGATCTGGAGGAGCCGGTCTGCAAAAAATGCGGCAAAAAGCTGCGGTTCAATCAACTCGGCGTGAAACGGTATGCGCAGGAAGGATATCTGGATCAGTGGAATCTCTACACAAAATGGCTGCAAGGCACTGTGAATAAGCGGCTGTGTGTGCTGGAGATTGGGGCAGGCATGGGCTATCCCGGTATCATCCGTTTCCCCTTTGAAAAGACGGTTTATTATAATAAAAAAGCTTTTTTGTACCGTGTGCATCCCCGTTTGTATCAGCTGGGGGAGGAAATTGCGGACAGAGGCAGTGGAATTGCGGAAAATCCCATTGATTTTCTTGGGTCATTAGGAAAAGGGATTTGTTAAATGGGGTAAGATGTGATAAAATGTGAGGTAGTGCGACATTAAAAGTTAATGGGGAGAAATTATGAGCTCGAGTGAAGAATATTTAGACAGTTTATTGGATTCCATACTGGGAGGCGGGAAATCGGAGGAAGAGCCTGCATTTGGATCAGATGGCGGAGACAGTCAAACGGCATCTGCAGACAGCGGAAAAGCCATGTCTCCTGAGGAGATAGAGGAGATGCTTGTGTCTATGGGCACTCTTGGCGGCACGGAAGAAGAGCAGCAGGAGCAGACCGAGGCAGAGGATATGGAGGCTATGCTCAATCTGATGAATGAGAATAGCGAAGGTGCGTCTGATTTTGCCCCAGAGAATGATTTTGGTTTGACTGAGACAGATGCCGGAGAGGGCATGTTGGAAGATATGGAAGAGTTATCGCTTGACGGCCTGGATCTTGGAGAGGGCG
>CAJTTT010000009.1:4936-101075 GCA_910579285.1 uncultured Lachnospiraceae bacterium
GAGGGCGGAGCCGATGACGGAGGAATGGAAGAACTGTCGCTTGACGGCCTGGAGTTAAATGACTTCAATATGGAAGATACGGGAGCCGGTGCAGGAATGGAAGAGTTATCGCTTGACGGCCTGGATCTTGGAGAGGGCGGAGCCGATGACGCAGGGATGGAAGAACTGTCGCTTGACGGCCTGGAGTTAGATGACTTCCATATGGAAGATACGGAAGCCGGTGCAGGAATGGAAGAGCTATCGCTTGACGGCCTGGATCTGGGGGAAAGCGGAATAGAAGACGCAGGAATGGATGAGTTGTCCCTGGATGAACTGGCGTTGGATGAACTGGCGCTGGATGAATCAGAGGGTACAGATGGTGAGATGGACGGAATGATGTCGGAGGAGGATATTGACCGTCTTTTGAGTGGTGATTTATCTGATGATGGCGGTATGGATGGATTTGCCCTGGAAGAGACAGGGGATACCGATGAAGATCTTTCCGCGCTGTTAGCGGGAATGGACCATGATGAAGATTTATCTGAAATTAATAATCTGTTAGAAGAATCTGAACAGGGCGTTTCGCCGGATGACGACATGCTGGCGATGCTTGAGGGTGCGGACGATGGCGGTTTTGATTTCTTTGAGAGCGATGAGGCGGCCAGAGAGGCGCAAAGCATTCGGGAACTTACGCCGGAAGAGATAGCAGAAAGAGAAGGCGCAGAGAAGCCCAAAAAGGAGAAAAAGAAACGTAAGAAGCTGTTTGGAAAGAGGAAGAAGGAAAACAGTGAAGAGAGCGCACCCGAAGAGACAGTGGATGAGCTGGAGTCGCTTTTGGGAGAAACGGCTGAGCAGGAAGAGGAGCCGAAGGCGGAGGCCAAGGAAAAGAAACCAGGCGCTTTTGCAAGGTTTATGAATTTCCTGCTGGAGTCGGATGAGGATGAAGACCCTGTTGCAGCGGAGATTCTGGCGGAAAACGGCGGTGAGATGGGAGCCGTTACCGATGAGAACAGGGAACTTTTGGATGAGCTGAAGGAAGAAGACAAGAAGGGGAAAAAGAAGAAAAAGAAAGATAAGAAAAAGGGAAAGAAAGGCAAAGAGGGAGAAGGAGAAGAAGTCGAGGGCGAAGAGGAAGAGCCCAAGAAAGAGAAGAAGAAAAAGAAGAAAGAGAAAAAGAAAAAAGAAGAGGAAGATGTAGATCTGTTTGCACCGCCGGAGAAGAAGCTTTCCAAGAAGAAAGTGATAACGGTGTTTGTGTTCTGTGGTACAATTGCGGCCTGTATTGTACTGATGGCCTCTTTCCTGCCTGACTTTATGGAAAAGAAGGGGGCGCATATGGCATACGATTATCAAGACTATGCCGAAGTGTATGATCTTCTTTACGGAAAGAAGTTAAATGAACAGGACGAAATTATCTTCCAGAGAAGTAATTTGATTTTGCAGATGAATCGGAAGCTTACCTCTTACGATAATTATGTAAACCTGAATATGCGCCTTGAGGCGTTGCATGCGCTGATAGGTGGTGTGGACCGCTACCAGGAGATTCTGCCGCAGGCGGAAACCTATAATGTGGTAGGAGAGATCAGTGCGGTTTACACGCAGATCTTGGAGCGATTATCGGCAGACTTTGGCGTTTCTGAAGCGGATGCACTGGAAATCATTGCAGTGGAAGATGATGTGATCTATTCTCAGAGACTTGAGGCGATTATAAACGGCGCGGTTTCTGACGAGGAAATGCCAACGGGCAGACAGGACATCCTGCCGGAGGAAGAGGAGATCATCGAGAGAATTGACGGACTGGAGTCTGAGCCGGAAGCTGACCAGGTGATGGATGTGCAGACGGATGAGTCCTCGGAAGAGGATATGCTGCCGGAAGAAGCGATGACAGATTTGGAGTCTGAGGAAATGGAAGCAGAGGATTCACTGGCAGGAGAAAATGCAGAGGAAGATATGTCGGCAGATGAGAATGCCGATGAAGGGGCAGAGTGATGGTAGCGATCATCGATTATGATGCCGGTAATATCAGAAGCGTGGAGAAGGCGGTGGCCCTGTTAGGGCATGATGCCATAGTGACGAGAAAGCGCGGGGAGCTCCTTGCAGCAGACCATGTGATTCTGCCGGGAGTGGGCGCATTTGGTGAGGCTATGGCCAGACTGCACAGGTATGAACTGGTTTCTGCAATCGGGGAAGTTGTTGAAAAGAAAATACCGTTTTTAGGGATATGTCTGGGTCTGCAGCTTATGTTTGAGAGCAGCGAGGAAGCGCCTGGCGTTGCGGGATTAGGGCTTTTGCCGGGTAAGATCGTGCGTATTCCCGATGGAGAGAATCTGAAAATTCCCCATATCGGCTGGAATTCCCTTAGCTTTCCGAACCCGGGACGGCTGTTTCAAGGGATTGCGGAGGGGGCTTATGTGTATTTTGTACACTCTTATTATCTGCAGGCGGATGAGCCGCAGATTGTAAAGGCGGCCACGGAGTACGGTACATTGATTCACGCATCGGTGGAACGAGATAATCTCTTTGCCTGCCAGTTTCACCCGGAGAAAAGCTCGGAGACGGGACTTAAGATATTGCAGAACTTTTTGGAAATATAGGACGGAGCGGCGCACATGCACACAAAGCGGATTATCCCCTGTCTGGATGTGAAAAACGGCAGGGTTGTTAAGGGCGTTAATTTTATAAATTTTAAAGATGCGGGCGATCCGGCTGAGGTGGGCGCGGCCTATGACAAGTCGGGTGCGGATGAGCTGGTTTTTCTGGATATTACGGCTTCGTCCGATGCGAGAAACACCGCGGTAGAGATGGTGCGCAAGGTGGCGGAGAAGGTATTTATCCCTTTTACGGTAGGCGGCGGCATCCGCTCGGTGGAAGACTTTAAGGTGATTCTGCGTGAGGGCGCGGATAAGGTTTCTGTTAATTCGGCGGCAATTATGAATCCGAACCTCATCAGTGAAGCGGCGGATAAATTCGGCAGTCAGTGTGTGGTGGTTGCCATTGACGCGAAAAGGCGTGTTGACGGGACAGGCTTTACGATTTATAAAAACGGCGGACGGGTGGATATGGAGATCGACGCCGTGGAATGGGCTATGAAAGCGGAAAAGCTGGGCGCGGGAGAGATTCTTCTGACGAGCATGGACGGGGACGGCACGAAGGCGGGCTATGACCTGGAGCTGACAAGAACCATTGCGGAGAACGTATCGATCCCAGTGATTGCTTCCGGCGGCGCAGGGACAATGGCACATTTTTATGAGGCCTTTACCGAAGGAAAGGCAGAGGCGGCGCTTGCGGCATCCCTCTTTCATTTTAAAGAGATGGAGATACGGGATTTAAAGAAGTATCTGCGGGAGAAAGGTATTTCCGTAAGAATATAGAAGGCGGACTCTCTGGGGCTGGCAGATAGCGGGCTGGGAGAACCGATCGTATGCAAGGGGGCATAGGAACAGGAGTGAGGAGGTTCTATGCCCTTTTTTGAGAAAGGAAGAAAGTACAATGGCGATGCTGGCAAATGACTGGGCACAGGCTCTGGACAGTGAATTTCGGAAACCTTATTACAAAAATCTTTACATGTTTGTGAAAGAGGAGTACAGTAAACGGGTGGTATATCCGCCTGCAGACGATATTTTTAATGCCTTCCACTTTACACCGCTGCATGAGGTGAAGGTGCTGCTTTTGGGGCAGGATCCTTACCATAATGAGCATCAGGCGCATGGGATGAGCTTTTCGGTGCTGCCGGATCAGAAAGAGATACCGCCGTCCCTGCAGAATATTTACAAGGAGCTGCAGGACGATCTGGGCTGTTACATACCCGATAACGGGTATCTGCAGAAGTGGGCCGACCAGGGTGTGCTTCTGTTGAATACAGTGCTGACTGTGCGGGCGCATCAGGCAAATTCCCACCAGGGAAAAGGGTGGGAGGAGTTCACGGATGCGGTGATCCGTGCGGTAAATGAGGAGGACCGGCCGATTGTGTATCTGCTTTGGGGACGGCCTGCGCAGAGCAAGATTCCTATGCTGACCAATCCAAAGCATCTGATTCTGAAAGCGCCGCACCCGAGTCCGTTATCCGCGTATCGTGGATTTTTTGGATGCAGACATTTCAGCCAGTGTAACGAGTTTTTAGAGAAAAACGGTGTTGCGCCGATTGACTGGCAGATCGAAAATATAACAGAGGGAGAAAGCAGACATGAGTAAATTACCTTTTGTGACAAAGGAACAGATAGAGGAGATTGTAAAAACGTATCCGACACCTTTCCATATTTACGATGAGAAGGGTATCAGGGAGAATGCCAGAGCCGTGCAGGAGGCCTTTTCCTGGAATAAGGGCTTTAAGGAGTATTTTGCGGTGAAAGCCTGTCCGAATCCGTTTCTGATGCAGATTCTGCATGAGTACGGCGCGGGCTGTGACTGCTCCTCCATGACGGAATTGATGTTAAGCAATGCTTTGGGAATCAACGGGGAGGATATCATGTTTTCCTCCAACGATACCCCGGCGCAGGAGTATGAATACTGCGCGAAGGTGGGAGGCATCATTAATCTGGACGACATTACGCATATAGATTTTGTGGAGGGGATTTTGGGTAAGCTGCCAGAAACCATGAGCTGCCGTTACAATCCGGGCGGCGTGTTCCAGTTGAGCAACGGCATTATGGACAATCCGGGAGATTCCAAGTACGGTTTTACCCCAGAGCAGCTTTTCGAAGGGTACCGCATTTTGAAGGAAAAGGGAGTGAAGCGTTTTGGCCTTCACGCGTTCCTTGCCAGCAATACGGTGACCAACGAGTATTATCCGCAGCTCGCGAAACAGCTCTTTGAGCTGGCGGTTCAGATCAAGGAGAAGGTTGGCGTGCAGCTTTCTTTCATCAACCTTTCCGGCGGTGTAGGAATTGCTTATCAGCCCGATCAGGAGGCCAACGATATCAGGGCAATCGGAGCGGGTGTACACAAGGTTTATGATGAGGTGCTTGTGCCTGTGGGTATGGGAGAGACGGCGATCTATACGGAGATGGGGCGTTTTATGACAGGCCCTTACGGCGCGCTTGTGACACAGGCGATTCACGAGAAGCACACCCACAAGGAATATATCGGTGTGGACGCCTGCGCGGTAAATCTGATGCGGCCGGCCATGTATGGTGCATATCATCATATCACAGTGCTGGGCAAGGAGCATGCGCCCTGTGACCACAAGTATGATGTGACCGGCTCCCTGTGTGAGAACAATGACAAGTTTGCCATAGACAGGATGCTCCCGGAAATTGAGAAAGGGGATTATCTGGTAATCCATGATACGGGAGCGCACGGATATGCTATGGGGTATAACTACAATGGCAAGTTGAAGTCGGCGGAGCTTTTGCTGAAAGAGGACGGCAGCGTGCAGTTAATTCGAAGGGCAGAGACGCCGAAGGATTATTTCGCTACGCTGGACGGGTTTGAGGTGTATCAGTCACTAATGTAGAAAGCAGAGGGCCTTCAATGAAAAAAATTTTTGTTCATGGTTCGGGGCACAGAGCGGCAAGCTGGAATGAAACCGTCAAGAATATGAAGTGCGGTGAAGATATACTCTGCCCGGATTTAGAGGCTGTTTTGAATGGAAGGGAAGCGGTTTATGCCAATTTATATGCTTCCTTTACAGAATACTGTAACAGGGTCGATGGACAGATTGATTTGTGCGGCATTTCGCTGGGCGGTATACTGGCATTAAATTATGCCATAGACTTTCCGAAAAAAGTGAGTTCCCTGGTTTTGATCGGCACACCGCATAAAGTGCCGAAAGCAATGTTTGCCATTCAAAATATTATCTTTAAATTTTTGCCGGAATCCGTTTTTGAAAATATGGCAATGAACAAAAGAGATACCTTCCTTTTGGGAAACTCCATGAAAAATCTGGATTTCAGTAACAGTGTGCAAAATGTGAAGTGCCCCGCGCTGATCATTTGTGGAGAGAAGGATCGCGCAAACATGAAATCTGCGCACTATTTAGCAGAACATATCATGGGGGCGAAAGAGGAGATCATTGAGCATGCGGGACATGTCGTAAACGAGGAAAATCCGCAGAGGTTAGCCCGGATCTTAGATGAATTTTTTGATTGTAATTTTGGGGGCTAGAATTTGTTGAAAAATCTTGCCAACAAACCGCTGTTATGGTAAGATATAATTCGGTTGTTGGATATGCTGGTGTGTCGGAATGGCAGACGAGGCAGACTCAAAATCTGTTGTGGGCAACCACGTGTGGGTTCAAGTCCCACCACCAGCATTGATGAAAAGTCTGAAAACCTTGATAAAATGAGGGTTTCAGACTTTTATCTTTTTATTGTTTTCATATCTCTTGCAATAAAATTCATTGATGGCAATTTAAGGATGAAATATATGGATAAACTTCTAATTTGATGGTTTCAGCTAAGAAAGGTAAGCATTATGATTAAAGAAAAAGGATTTTTAGATTTTCTTCTGGAAAGATTTAAAATAGAAAGAGAGAGATTTGATCGATCTGGCATATATGCATATACGCAGCGTTTACTTGCCTATAATTCAAATAAGATTGAGGGAAGCACACTTACGGAGGAGCAGACAGCTTCTTTGTTTGATAATGGGACTTTACCAAAATCAGATGATTATTACAGAGCAAAGGATGTAGAGGAAATGAATGGTCATTTCCTAATGTTTAATAGGATGCTGGATACATTGGGCGAGCCATTATCACAAGAGTTAATAAAGCAATTTCATTATGAGTTAAAATCCGGGGTGTTTGAGGATCGTGCCAATGGATATGCTATCGGCGATTATAAGCAGCGTCCTAATATGATTGGTATGTATCAGACTGTAAAGCCTGAGAATGTTACACAAGAAATGAATTTGCTTATGGATTGGTATAATAACCAGAAAGTAGACATTTCTGTATTGGCTGAATTTCATGCCGGGTATGAGAGGATTCATCCTTTTCAAGATGGGAACGGTAGAACAGGCAGGTTAATTCTTTTCAGAGAGTGCCTAAAAAGTGGAATTGTGCCAATTGTGATTGAAGATGCAAATAGAAATGAGTATCTGGAAGCCTTAAAAGAATATAGGGAAGAAAAATCCTTGCATAAGATGATCAGTCTGTTTGAAAAAGAGCAACAGTTTTATTTGGAGAAGTGTCAGTATTTTTTGTGAGATTCGGATGAATGAGGAATGTTAACGGGAGAAACAATTTTTATTTCTAAAAAAGAATACCAGCACCTGGGCAAATCCCCCATATTTAGCATCTACAACCAAATATGGGGGATGCATGCGTACAGATCACTCTAATTGAAGAGGGACGTACCGTATTTTACTTTTCTGAAAATCTTAAAACCGAGTGTGCCAAAGAGGGAAACTGCTATGTAAAGCGTAGACAGTCCGCCCGCAGCGCCGCCGATCACAACCAATATTAAAAGTCCGATATTCATATTTATTCTAATCTCCTTTTTCACAATTTAAACGTTTTTTTACTGATTCAGGGCATAGAATCCGTGAAAACCGCACAGCAAAAAACAGCGCGACTTTGGAATATCGTGCCTGAACAGCATTACATGGTTTGTGCGTTATATCAGTGGTAAAACGTGTGAAAAAGGATTAGGATTTCTGCCCATCCTGTCTGTGAATATAGTTTGTGATGATGATGCCACAGGGATTGTGCGAGGGGATCCCGCGCATGATTAACAGCCCGGAATGGGCGTGCGGACCTGTGGTTGGATGAATGGCTGACAGATGTGACGCAATCTGTCTCACCGTGCGCGATATCGTTCTTACGCTGCGGTTTCTGGCAGCAGACAGTGTCTCTGTCGTGCCGGAATCTCGGACGGACAGATATTCCTGCGAGGGAAGATGTCTGGCTGAGGAAGTGATGGCAGAAGAGTGATTTACATAATATCCGTGCGCGCCGCAGACAGTCTCAGTGATGTCTGAGACTGAGGATGCACCGAAGCAGATACCCCAGAGCAGCAGGATCAGTATGTAAAAGAGACATAATGTTTTTTTGTATGTTTTTTAGAAATAGAAAAAAGAAGGAATAAAAGTGTTGACTATTACGCAACGTAATAGTTTATACTGGCATTACCAAGCGAATGGAGGATATGCCAATGATGACAGTACATGAAGTGAGCAAGCTTGCCGGGGTGAGTATACGCACTCTGCAATATTATGACAAGATCGGTCTTTTACATCCGACGGGATACACCGATGCGGGCTACAGGCTGTATGACGATGCAGATCTGGAACGCCTTCAGCATATCTTACTGTTTCGTGTGCTGGAGTTTCCGTTGAAAGATATCAGGGAAATTATAAATAGTCCTGACTTTGATCGGAGCAAGGCGCTGGAGCAGCAGATAGAAATGCTGACGCTCAAGAAGGAACATCTGGATAACCTGATAAAGTTCGCGATTGGAATAAAAATGTTAGGAGTGAAATATATGGATTTTTCAGCTTTTGATAGGAGCAAACTGGACGAATACGCAAGGCAGGCGAAGGAGCAATTCGGAAATACACAGGAGTACAAAGAGTATGCAGAGAAATCAAAAAACAGGACAGACCAAGAGGAAAGGCTTATTGCAGACCGCTTTATGCTGCTCTTCAAAGAAGCAGGTGAGATGAAGGACATGAACCCGGCATCGCCCCAGGCACAGGATCTTGTGAAAAGGATACAGGACTTTATCACGGAGAATGCGTATACCTGTTCCAAGCAGATCTTGAGCGGACTGGGTAAGATGTATTCCAGCGGCGGTGATTTTACCAAAAACATTGATGAAGCAGGGGGCGAGGGAACCAGTGAATTTGTCGATAAGGCAATTCAAATTTATTGCGGTTAAGCGTTATGTTACGCGGTATTTGCGCGATAACAAACACTACCAGAACCGCGAAATATGTGATATTATGTAACCTGTAAAAGGGGAACACATATGGAACCTCATTCATATGTGAAAGGAAGCTGCGGGAGTGATTTCGCAGTTTTCTTTGTGTCTGCAGATTGTCTTTGAAACTGGCAGTTTATATGGGCAGATTTCAATGATGCAGCAATCGGAAAATGTCAAATAGGTTGTTTTCCGGCTGGAATTTATATATAATAATTGGTGAAAATGAAGTTTGAAAAATAATTTATGGAAGCGTGGCAGTTGGAGACGGGTAATGACAGGAATCTATTTTAGTGGCACAGGGAACACAAAATTTTGTGTTGATAATTTTATGAAAGAATATGATAACAGCCAAAATTCATTTTCTATTGAAGAGAAGGTCGCTGTGGAGAAAATAGAAAAGGACAGCACAATTGTGATAGGTTACCCGGTGCAATATAGCAACATCCCCAAAATACTGCGGGATTATATTGTGGATAATCGGTATCTCTGGAAAGGGAAGAATATTTTTATCATCGCTACAATGGGGCTTTTCAGTGGTGACGGGGCAGGGATACTGGCGCGGCTTTTAAAGAGTTATGGCGCGGTGATCGTGGGCGGACTGCATGTGAAAATGCCGGACAGCATTTGCGATGAGAAAGTATTAAAACGCAGTTTTGAACAAAATAGAAAAGTGGTAATGGGGGCAGAGGAAAAAATAGGTAAATGCGTGTACCATATAAAAAACGGGAAACCGCCGCAGGAGGGATTAGGAATTGCGTGTCATCTGGCAGGGCTATTTGGGCAGAGACTGTACTTCTTTTGGAAAATCTCAAAATATACGGATCAATTAAAAATCAATTCTTTCAAATGTATTGGCTGTGGTTTATGCGAAAAAGTATGTCCTATGAGTAATATTGCAGTAAAAAATGGACTTGCCGTTTCAAGCGGTACATGTACGATGTGTTACCGCTGTATCAATAAATGTCCGGCACAGGCAATCACATTGTTAGGGAAAAAGGTGATCGAACAAAATGATGTAAGTAAGTATTTATAAAGTCCTATTGATCGGGCAGACATATTTTTCCAGAAATTTCCGCCAGAATTTCGCAATATTCTCTATACATTCTCGCAGAAACATGATATAGTTGTTAAGGATTGTTACAAAATGTGACAAATTGTAATAATTTGAAATACAATTGTTACAAATGTATACATGGAGGAACAGTCTGAAAAGACAAAAGAATACAGGAATGTGAGAAAACGAAAGGGAAAGATTCGGTGCACAGCGTCGGGTCAAAGGTACAAATGATAAAATTAAATAGCGAATGGTTACATAGATTATACAGGGGAAGGAAGCGGATGGCTGCACTCTGTCTGGCAGGTGCACTGGCATTTGCGCCGGGGATTAAGGCGGAGGCGATTGGAGCGGGCAGTTCCATTGCCAGAGGCATTGATGTGTCCAAGCATAATCTGAGTATTGACTGGAGTCAGGTGCCCTCTTCGGGGGTGTCCTTTGTTTTTGTGAAGGCGGGAAGCACGAACTCAGGTGTTGACCCCTATTTTGATGCGAACATGCGCGGCGCCAACGCGGCCGGTCTGCGGACGGGAGTGTATCTGTATTCCTATGCGGCCAATGCGGAGCAGGCGAGGGCTGAGGCGAATCAGCTGATGCAGTGGATCGGAAACTACACAGTGAGCTACCCGGTGGTTTTTGATGTGGAGGCGCCCTGTCATAAGAATATGTCCCAGGCGCAGCTTCAGGAGCTGATCAATGCGTTCTGCTCGATTGTTGAGGCCAACGGTTATTACCCGGTGGTCTATTCCAGCCGGAATATGTTCAGGGACAAGATCGGCAACATCGGGTACGACAAATGGGTGGCGCAGTATGCGGATGCGCTTGAGTATGACGGCGGCGCGGCATTCTGGCAGAACACTTCCCACGGCAAGGTTGCGGGGATTCCCACCAGGGTGGACATGAATTATCAGTTCAAGGATTATGCATCGCTGATTGTGGCGGACGGTTTTGCGCCCCGCGGTGATCAGACTGTATTTTATGCGGGATATCGGATGCAGAAAAACTGCTGGGCGAATTGGGAGGATAAAAAGTATCATCTGGACGAGAACGGATTCGTGCAGAAGGGCTGTTGGTTTGAGGACGAGACAGGCAGATATTTCCTTGCCACAAAGGACGGACATGCGCTGCGTGAGGATGTGACGATTGAGGGGCAGGACTATTATTTTGATGAGAATGCGGTGATGCAGCGGGGACTGGTGACAAAACCCAACGGCAGTGTATATTATTACGATCCGGCCACAGGCGCGTTACAGAGAAATGTGACGGTAAATGTGGATGGCACAGATTACACGGTAGATGGAAATGGTGTGGCGGCTGTGGCTGCGCCTCCCGCGGAAACGGATCCCGCACAGGCAGCGGACGGGGAAGCCGCGTCTGCGCCGGCAGACGGTACACAGGATCAGCCGATTCCGGCTGACAACGCGGAGCCGGCACAGTAAGTGCGCAGGGACACAGGCTGCAGGGGATATCTGCCGGATTGCCGGGAGCAGAAAGGCAGCCGGGAACGTGCAGGAAAAAGCATGATAAAATCGGACCATAAAGGGTATATGACAGAAGGGCGTCGGTGAAAACGGGCGTCCTTTTTTATCTTTCATATGGAGAAAACCTCTTTTAAATATGGCGGTGATAGTATATAATAAAATCTGTATGGGCAGAGTGAAAAGAAATTCAGAATGCCTGAAAGGCGGCATTCTCTGCAGCTAGAAAGGCGTGGCGGCGAATGAACTGTAAAGAGGCAGAAAAGAAAATACCCCCGTTTCTGGATGATGAACTGGACGGAAGGGGCCTGGCGGAGTTTGTGGAGCATATCGAGGACTGCCCGGAGTGTATGGAGGAGTTATCCATTCAGTTTCTGGTAGCCGAGGGGCTGGAGCAGCTGGAGCAGGGCAATAATTTTAATCTGCAGAAAGCGCTTACATGGAAGCTGGAAGATGCGGATGACAAGATTCGTGTCAACCGCATTTTGAGGCATATCCTTCTGGTGCTGGAGGCCGCTGTTGTGGCGGCAATTATTGCGGCGCTGGTCATCGTGTCAGTGTGAGAAACCGATGCAGGGCAGCAGTGATCCAGGGAATGCGGGGGCTCCTGTATGAGTAAAACAGACAGAAAGGCTTGAGGGTATATGGCTTTGAAACTGGTTTTGATAGATGGACACAGTATATTGCACAGGGCGTTTTACGGGGTGCCGGAACTGACCAACGGGCAGGGGCTCCACACAAATGCAATATACGGATTTTTAAATATTATGTTTAAGATTCTGGAGGAGGAGCAGGCGGATTATCTGGCGGTAGCTTTTGACGTCCATGCGCCCACCTTCCGTCACGAGATATATAAAGAGTATAAAGGTACGAGAAAACCCATGCCTACAGAGCTTAGGGAACAGGTGCCGGTGATGAAGGAACTGCTTCTTGCTATGGGTATCTGTGTGGTGGAGCAGGCGGGTCTGGAGGCGGATGATATACTGGGAACCATTGCGAAGCGTGCGCAGCGGGAGGGGATGGAAGTTTCCCTTGTGTCTGGAGACCGGGATCTTCTGCAGGTGGCAACAGATCATATCCGCATCCGCATTCCGAAGACCAAAGGCGGCAGAACCCAGGTGGAGGATTATTACGCGAAGGACGTGGAGGCGGCTTATCAGGTCAATCCGATCCAGTTTATCGACTTAAAGGCGTTGATGGGGGATACGGCGGACAACATTCCAGGGGTGCCGAAGGTAGGAGAAAAAACAGCCACAGAGCTGATGGTCACCTATGGGTCGTTGGAAAATATTTATGCCCATGTGGAGGAGATTTCTAAAAAGTCGATCCGGGAATCTTTGATTGCGAACCGGGATCTGGCGGATTTGAGCAAGGTGCTGGCAACCATCAACGTGGATGCGGAGATTGCTTTTGATTTTGATAAGGCGAAGATCAGTGATTTCTATACCGAGGAAGCCTATGTGCTGTGTAAGAAACTGGAGTTTAAGAATATCCTGTCCCGCTTTTCCAAGGATGTGTCGGTGTCAAACAGGCAGGAGGCAGATTTTCATACCGTGACCGAAAAGACGGAAGTGGAGGCGCTGTTTGAAGCCTGCCGGGAAAAGGCGGAAAGCGCGGAGGACTGCTGCGAGATCGGGCTTGCAGTTTTTCGGGACAGCAGGGAAGAGAATGGCTGTATGGGCATTGCCCTTGCGCTGGAAGAAAACAGGGTGTCCTTTATTCCCTGTCAGGGAGAGGTGACGGAAGGCTATCTGAGAGAGCGTCTGACTTCCTTGAACAGAGATGAGTTATGTAAACTAAATGTGTTTGATATCAAGTCTCTTTATGATATGATAGAAGAACCGGGAGAGGAGAGCATGTGGCGCGGGGAAGAAGGCGCACAGGACGTGCGGAAACCTTACCGGGCGCAGAGATACTTTGATATTTTGATAGCGGCGTATCTCGTCAATCCTTTGAAGAGCGATTATCAGACGGAAGACATCGCCGGGGAGTATCTGTCGCTGACCATCCCGGACAGGACACAGGTTTGCGGGAAGGGCACTTACGCGCAGGCTTACGGGAAGGAGCCGGAGGCTTTTGCGCAGTACGCCTGTTACCAGGCCTATGTGTGTCTGGCGGCAGGGAAGGTTCTGCGGGATAAGCTTGCAGAGCAGGGAATGGACACGCTCTTTTATGAGATTGAGATGCCCCTTTCCCGGGTGCTCTACGATATGGAACAGTACGGCGTAATGGTGCAGCCAGCGGAGCTTAAGGCTTACGGGGAGGCGCTGACCGGGAGAATCACCGAATTGGAGCAGGCGGTTTACCGGCAGGCGGACTGCACGTTCAATATCAATTCGCCCAAGCAGCTTGCGGAGATTCTCTTTGAAAAAATGGGTATCAAGGGCGGCAAAAAGACGAAGACGGGGTATTCCACGGCAGCGGATGTGCTGGAGAAGCTGGCGCCGGACTATCCGATTGTATCTGATATACTGGAATACAGGGGACTGATGAAGCTGAAGTCCACTTATGCGGAGGGGCTTTCGGCATGTATCGCAGCGGACGGCAGGATTCATTCCACCTTTAATCAGACCATCACGGCCACCGGGCGGATCAGTTCCACGGAGCCCAATCTGCAGAACATTCCGATGCGCATGGAGCTGGGGCGGCGGATCCGAAAGGTGTTCGTGCCAAAGGAAGGGTATCTTTTCATGGATGCGGATTACTCCCAGATTGAGCTGCGGATTCTGGCGCATATGTCCGAGGATGCGCAGTTGATTGAGGCATATCGGATGGAGGAGGACATTCACAGGATTACTGCTTCCAAGGTGTTCCATACGCCTTTTGAGGAAGTGACGGACTTGCAGAGGCGCAATGCCAAGGCGGTTAATTTCGGCATTGTCTACGGCATCAGCTCTTTCGGATTGAGTCAGGATTTGAGCATTTCCAAGAAGGAAGCGGCGGAATATATCGAGCAGTATTTTGACACATATCCGGGGGTGAAGTGTTTTCTGGATCATATGGTGGCGGAGGCGAAGGAGAAGGGGTATGTGACGACAATGTACGGGCGCAGACGTCCGATCCCGGAACTTTCCTCCAACAATTTCATGCAGCGTTCTTTCGGTGAGCGGGTAGCCATGAATTCGCCGATTCAGGGGACGGCGGCTGATATTATGAAGATCGCCATGATCCGGGTGTGGGAAAGCCTGCACAGGGAAAATCTGAAATCCCGTCTGATTTTACAGGTGCACGATGAACTGCTGATTGAGACGGAGGCCGGGGAGGAAGAGCAGGTACAGCGGATTCTCACGGAGCAGATGCAGCAGGCGGCGGAGCTGTCCGTGCGGCTGGAGATCGACCTGCACACGGGAGCGGACTGGTATGAGGCAAAGTAGGACACACCGGCGTGCACCAGGAGATGCGGTCAGAAATCTGCGGCAGTGCCGCGGCGAAAAGAAAAACACAAGGCGGATAACATGAAAGTCATAGGGATTACAGGCGGCGTGGGAGCCGGAAAATCGGAAGTGCTGGCCTATCTGGAACGGCGGCGGGACTGCCGCGTAATTATGGCGGACCGGGTGGCACATCAGCTGGAGGAGCCGGGAGAAGCCTGCTATGAACCGTTAAAGGCGCTCCTTGGCACAGAGATTCTGGATGCCGGGGGCAGGATTGATAAGCGGAAAATGGCGGCCCGGATTTTCAGGGATGGCGAGCTGTTACTTAAGGTAAACGGCATTGTGCATCCGGCGGTGAAGGCATACCTGACGGAACAGATAGAAAATGAGCGGGACGCGGGGCAGCTTTCCTGGCTGTTCATAGAGGCGGCGCTTCTGATTGAGGAAGGCTATGCCGGGATTCTGGATGAGCTCTGGTACATTCATGCGGACGAGGAGGTCAGGCGGCAGAGGCTTCGGAAAACGCGGGGGTACACGGACGAAAAGATAGATGCCATCCTGCAAAAGCAGCTTTCAGAGCAGGCATTTCGAAAACACTGCAGCGTAGTGATAGAGAACAACGGAACACTGGAAAGTGTTTACACACAAATAGAAAAAGAAGTGGGGGAAGATCAGTGGCAGAAGCGATGAAATTTCCGGGACAGCTGGTGTTTGGTCTGGATATCGGGACAAGGAGTATTGTAGGTACGGTGGGATACCGCACGGGCGGTAAGTTTCATGTGGTGTCGCAGAGCATCAGGGAGCATGGGACGAGAGCCATGCTGGACGGGCAGATCCATGACATTTATAAGGTGGGCGGCACCATTAAGGAAGTCAAGGCGGAGCTGGAGGAGCGCGTCGGCAGACCGCTTAAGGACGTCTGTATCGCGGCGGCGGGCCGCGTGCTGCAGACAGTGACGCTGCGCATGGATCAGGAGCTTGAGAACGAGAGGGAAATTCTGGGCGAGGATATTTATGCGCTGGATTCTCTTGGTGTGGAGAGAGCCTACCAGGAGTTTGTGGAAAAGAACGACATGGATATGAAGTTCTACTGCGTGGGATATTCCGTTGTACGTTACTATATGAACGGCTACACGATAGGAAATCTGGAAGGGCATAAGGCGAAGACGATAGGAGCGGATCTGATTGCCACGTTTCTTCCCGAGGATGTGGTGGACGGCCTCTACAAGGCGGTGTCCGTTGCCGGGCTTGAGGTGGTGAATCTGACGCTGGAGCCGATTGCGGCGATCCAGGTGGCAATCCCGGAGATGTACCGCATGTTAAACATTGCTCTGGTGGATGTGGGCGCGGGTACGTCCGATATTTCCGTCACCAGGGACGGCAGTATCATTGCCTACGGGATGATTCCCATTGCGGGGGACTCTCTCACGGAAGTGGTTGCAAAACACTGTCTGGTGGACTTTACCACGGCGGAGCAGATTAAGCGTGACATGGGCGTGAAGGATGTGATCGAGTACAAGGACATTATGGGATTGAAGCAGACCATCACCAAGGAGGAAGTGGAGCGCGTGGTGTCCGATGTGATCGAAAACATGACGAGCCAGGTGGCGGCCAAGATTAAAGAGTTAAACGGGGATAAGTCTGTCAGCGCCGTGTTTGTGGTGGGCGGCGGCGGCCGACTGCCGGGCTACACGCAGGCGCTTGCGGCGAAACTGGATCTTCAGAACGAGCGTGTGGCGGTCAGAGGCGAGGAAGTGATGATGGGCATAGAGTTTCTGGAGGAAGAGGCCAGAAAGGACTCTCTGATGGTGACTCCCATCGGCATCTGCTTAAGCTTTTACGAACAGAGCAATAATTTTATCTTTGTCTATTTCAATGAGCAGCGGGTCAAGATTTATGATAACAGCAAGGCGGCTGTGGTGGACGCGGCGATGCAGGCGGAGTTTGCCAGCGACGGCCTGTTCCCGAAGCGCGGCAGGGAACTGAATTTTACGGTGAACGGGAAACCCCGCATTGTCCGGGGGGAGCCGGGAGAGGCTGCCCGGATTACCGTAAACGGAAACGAGGCGGATATCTACACGCAGATTCATGCAAACGACCAGATCCGAGTGGTGGAATCAACGGCCGGGGAACCCGCAAGGGCAACGCTTGGACAATTGCCGGAGTTTGGCAGCAGAATGTGGGTTGAGGTCAACGAGAAGAAGGTGGATCTGCCCAAGTTCGCCAGTGTCAACGGGGAACTGCAGTCTGAGTATTATGAGATTCAGGAGAATGATGAGATTGAAATTCTCGGCTACTATACGGTGCGCCAGATTTCCGAGTTTATGGATGTGACGATCGACTGGAACATGAATATCTATGTCAACAACAAGATTGCGGATATGGACACGAAGGTGTATGAAAACTTTTCGGTGATCTGGACAATGGAGGATCTGCAGCTCTCCGATGTGGAGTTTTACGGGCACACGGAAACGGCGGAAAAGAGACCTGTGGAGGACAGACCGGCCGGAACGGCTGGATTCTCTATGGCGGCGAGAACTGCCCAGACGGCAGAGGGTGCAGCGGCGGACAGCGCGGAAGCCGGAACGGCAGAACAGAATGCGGACGGTGCAGAGAGCCTGGCAACAGGACAGAGCCCGGCAGACAATGCGAAGCCAGCAGGACAGCAGAAACCGAAGGGAGCCAGAATTGTGATGGGTCCCGGCGTGAAGCGTGCTGAGGAGGAGGCAAAAGCCAAAGCGAGAGCCAGAGAGGAAGCGCAAGCCAAAGCGAGAGCCGAGGAGGAGAGGCGCAGGGAAGAACTTCTGAACAAAAATGCGCCGGTTCCCATCAACGTGATGGTAAACGGCAGCCCGGTCAGGCTGGAAGGCAAGAAAAACTATGTGTTCGTGGATGTGTTCGAGTATATTGATTTTGATCTGTCCAAGCCGGAGGGAAGCGGTATCGTGACGAACTTAAACGGCAGGGGCGCACAGTATATGGAGAGCATCAAGAGCGGCGATGTGATCGAGATTTACTGGAAAAAATAAGAGTGAAGGAGGCGGCTGTGAAACATGGCCGCAAAAGGTTTACATAATTATGAGACTGTGCAGTATTGCCAGCGGCAGCAGCGGAAACTGTGTCTATGTGGGCAGCGATACCACCCATCTCCTGGTGGATGTGGGAATCAGCGGGAAGCGGACGGAGGCAGGACTTGCGGAGCTGGGACTGACCATGAGAGATATTGATGCGATCTGTATTACCCATGAGCATGCGGATCATATCAGCGGGCTGGGGGTGCTTACCAGAAAGTACGGGGTGCCGGTCTACGCGACGAAAGGGACGATGGAAGCCATCAGGCATACTTCGTCCCTGGGAAAGATTGACGAGTCGCTCTTTCGGGTTATTACGCCGGATGAGAAATGTATCATCAAGGATCTCTCCCTGTATCCCGTGCGCACCTCCCACGATGCCTCCGACCCGGTGGCCTACAGGATCAGCCATGACGGGCGGCGGATCGGGATTCTCACGGATCTGGGCTGTTATACGGACTATACCGTGGAGTGCCTGCGGAATCTGGATCTTTTGTATCTGGAAGCAAATCACGATGTGCATATGCTGCAGGTGGGACCTTATCCCTATTATCTGAAGCAGCGGATTCTGGGGGAGAGAGGGCATCTGTCTAATGAGACGGCGGGAAAGCTTTTGAGCCGTCTTCTGCATGACAATATGCAGGCCATTGTGCTTGGGCATCTGAGCAAGGAAAACAATCTGCCGGAGCTGGCATACGAGTCGGTGCGTGTGGAGGTCACCATGTCTGACACGGATTACAACGGCAATGATTTTCCCTTGTATGTGGCGAAACGGGATACAGTTTCGCAAGCGATCGAGGTGCGGTAAGGGCGAAAGCGTATGGACATGCGCTTTTTTCTTTGAAAGAAAATTTGAAATGTCGATGTGAACGGATAGAGCTGAGGGTTAAGGGGTCGTTTTTGCGATCCCTTTTTTATGTCTCGAAAAATGAAAATATTCCACCATTTTGAAAGATAGATATCTGTGAACCCATTTGTGGGAATGGTAGGATAAAATCATCAAAACACAACAGGAAACGGGAGGATAAGAGATGAAGAAAAAAGTGATTGCGACATTACTCACAGTGGCAATGACGGCGTCCATGCTTGCCGGCTGCGGCAGTGAAAAAGGCAGCATACAGGACTCCGGCAATGCACAGAATCAGCCGGCGGAAGAGGAGAGCGCTGCGGCATCGGCGGATGATGCAGATGAGGCAGGAGAAGTTACCATCAAGCTGTTTTCCAATCTGCCTGACAGAAAGAACGGGCAGGGGCTGGTAGAACAGACGATCATTGATGAGTATATGGCGGCTAACGCCAACGTCACAATTGAGGTGGAGGCGCTTGACGAGGAGGCATACAAGACAAAATTTAAAGCTTATGCGATGGATGGCATGCCTGATGTTGTCAGCATCTGGGGACAGCCCTCTTTTCTTGATGAAGTTCTGGATGCCGGTGTTTTGGCGGAACTGAATGAAGAAGACTATGCGGATTACGGATTTATTGCCGGATCCCTGGATGGTTTCAAAAAGAACGGTAAGTTGTACGGACTGCCGAGAAATACGGATATCATGCTGTTTTACTACAATCAGAAGATGTTTGAAGATAACGGCTGGGAAGTCCCCGCTTCTTATGAAGATCTGATGACACTCTGTGCGGATATCAAGGCGGCAGGATTTACGCCGGTGGCAATGGACGGCGGAGACGGCTGGCCGATGGCATGTTTCCTTACAGACATTCTGGTACAGGTTGCCGGGATCAACTATGCGGACATTGTCAGCAACGCGGTTGCTACAGGTGATTTCAGCGCGCCGGAGATCAAGCAGGCAACACAGATTCTTGTAAATTCCGCAGATGCGGGAATGTTTCAGATCGGATATGATTCTCAGGATTACGGGACGACAATGAATCTGTTTACCAACGGCCAGGCGGCAATGTACTGCATGGGAAGCTGGGACTGTTCGATGGCTTTAAATGAGGATATTGCCCCGGAGATCCGCGAAAACATCCGGGCGTTTACGATGCCGGTTGTAGAAGGCGGAAAAGGCGGTGCAAATGATATTGCAGCATGGAATGGCGGCGGCTATGCGGTATCGGCAGATTCTAAAGTAAGGGATGAGGCGGTTAAATTCCTCAATTATATGTATCAGCCGGATAAGCTTTCCAAGTATGGCTGGGAGAATGGCGTGGGCCTTTCTGCACAGGATCAGACACCGTATCTGACCGGCAGTGAGACAGAGCTGCAGAAACAGGTGATGGAGATTTTGAGGAATGCAAGCAGTATATCGGGTACACCGATTAACGACTGTGGACCTTCCGCATTCAAGACAGCGGTTGAGACTGAAATTCAGGGCGTGTCAAACGGTTCTACAAGCGTAGAGGACTTCCTTGCAGCAATCGGCGCAGCATGTAAATAAATGCAGACTTATTGAATGATAAGCGGGAGGATGTCCGAAGAAAACGGTTTTTGGACATCCTCTTTCATTATATCTGGGGAAAGGAGATTTTTATGAAAAAACTGTATAGCAATAAGCCGGTTATTTTTAGTCTGATTCTGCCGGGTGTGCTGGTTTTTCTGTTTGCGGTGCTGGCGCCAATCTGTCTGAGCGTCTACTACGGATTTACGGATTATACGGGAATGGGTGAGGCGCATCTGGTCGGATTTGAAAACTATATAAAGCTGTTTGGCGATCATGCATTCGGCAGATCACTTAGAAATTCTTTACTGCTTGCCATTGGTTTTATTTGCATACAGCATCCGCTGGCAATTATTGTGGCGGCGGTTCTTGACAAACTGCAGGGAAAGGCGGAAGGAATTTTCCGATGCATCTATTTCATCCCGAACGTGATTTCTGTGGCAGTGATTGCTTACCTCTGGAAATTTATTTACAATCCTGATTTTGGACTTTTGAATAATGTATTAAAGGCGTTTGGACATCCGGGACAGGTGAACTGGCTGTCACAGCAGAACGCGATCTGGTCTGTATTAATCGTCCTGATCTGGCATGGATTTGGCTGGGGAATGTTGATTTACTATACCGGCATTAAAAACATTGACCCGGTCCTTTATGAGGCTGCTTCCATCGATGGGGCAGGCTGGTGGACGACCTTTTTCAGGATTACGCTTCCGCTTATGAAACCAGTGATCCAGATAAATGTGACAATGGCGGTTATCTCCGCTTTGAAACAGATGGAAACTGTGTACCTTCTGACAAACGGAGGACCAAACAACAGTACGCAGTTTGCGGCGAACTATCTGTATCAGCAGGCATTTAAGGCGTTTCAGTACGGGTACGGCAACGCGATCGGCGTAGTATTTATTCTGATCTGCATTCTGGCAACGGTTGCGCTTAACAGGATATTTAAGGAAAAACAGGAAGCATAGGGGGTGGAGAAGTGAAAGAGAAACATGAGAAAATCGGTAAAATTATTTTGTGGATTGTGCTTGCCGTAGTTGCGGTGATACAGATGTTTCCGCTGATCTGGCTTGTCGATTTTTCACTCGGCAGCAGCAATGAGATGTTTACAAATGGTCTGCTTATCATCCCGAAAAAGATCCGCTGGGACAATTATGTGAAGGCGTTTGTGGATGGTAATTTTCTGCATTATCTGAGAAACAGCGTCTTAATCAATACGCTTGCTGTTATACTGGTCATTTTCATATCAATCATGGCAGCGTTTGCCTGTCAGCGTATGAAATGGAAGCTGCGCGGTTTTGTGGGAACGCTGCTTGTCATCGGGATGATGATTCCGATTCATGCAACGCTGCTTCCAAACTACAAAATATACAGTAACCTGCATCTGACGGATACCATCTGGGCGCTGTTGATTCCATATGTGGCGTTTTCCATGCCTCAGGGGATGTTCCTGATGACGGGATTTATCCAGTCACTGCCAAAGGAACTGGAGGAAGCCGCGGTGATGGACGGCTGTGGGATCTACAGGATTGTGTTCCAGATCGTTACGCCGCTTTTAAAACCTTCTATTGCAACAGTGGCGATTATGACGTTTTTAAATAACTGGAATGAATTTATGATGGCCAGCACTTATCTGAGTACACCGACGTGGAAGACGCTGCCTTTTTCCGTATTGGAGTTCACGGGGGAATATTCTTCCAACTACGCGGTGCAGTTTGCAGTGATGGCTTTGACGGCGGCTCCGGCCGTGATCGTGTATGTAATCTTAAATAAGCATATTACAAAGGGTGTTGCAATGGGGGCTGTAAAAGGATAAAATAAGTGAAATTTGAGAAAAAGGATGGGATGTTATGGGAAGGCTGAAACATTGGATTGCGAAGCTGAGCATTCGACAGAAACTGGTTTTTTACAGCTACGCGATTATTACGCCCATTTTACTTTTGATCAGCATTCTTCTCCTTTTGCATAATTATCGGTCAGCGGTGAGAAATGAGGAAAACCGCTGCATTCAGAACGTGCGGAACATATCGGACAGTATCAGCGTGGTACAGAAGAATATTATGGAGATGGGAACCTATATCAGTATCAACGATGAGATCAGGCAGATTTTGACGGCGGATGATCCGAAGGAGCTGAACCGGGATGCCAGGCTCTGGCAAAATCGGGCGCCAATGCAGATCATACAGGATATGGTGGCGATAGACGGACAGATCAAAAGCGTTGCCCTCTATCCGGAAAACGGGATCAATCCCTATTTGAACTGTATTGACCGCTCATCATCTTACCTGGGGGATATGGATCAGGTGAGAGAGACACACATCTATTCTCTGGCAGTGCAGGAGAAGGGGAAATTCCTCTGGCAGAGAGTCGGACGCTGCAAGAACGATCAGAATGACACATATCAGGTGAACCAGAATGACAAAATTGTTATGTATCGTGAAATTTACGACAGGGCGCGTAAAAACAAGCTGGGTTATCTGGTGATTGGTTCTTCGGCAGAAATATTTGATGAGATATGCCAGAACTCTTTGCGGGGCAGACAGGAATCTGTGGTAGTGATGAGCAGATATGGTGCGGAGCTTGTGCGATGCGGAGATATAGAAGACGGACTGCTGTCTGACATAATTGCAGAGAGCGGGGCGGAGATGACAGGCAGGGAAAAAGTGAGAAAGAGCGTCAGCGGTATCTATAACATTTATCAATGTCAGGACGAAGACACGGGAACTATTGTATATGAGATTGTGCGCCGGGTGGGGTGGAAGGATCTGAGCGATACGATTATTTTTGCGCCGCTTGCACTGTTGATCGGATTTCTTGCCGGTCTGTATCCCGTTTTGCTGCTGGTCTCCGACCTTGTTTCGAAACCGCTGCACACGCTGCGGATTGCGATGGAAAATTTTATGCAGGGAGATTTCAGCCAGAAAGTGGAGGTAATGACGCAGGATGAAGTGGGACAGGCATCGGCCGGCTTTAACAGGATGGTGGACGATATCAGGGCGCTGATTGACAAAAACTATGTTCTGGCAATTAAGGAGAGGGAGAGCGAGCTGGATACGCTGCAGGCACAAATCAATCCGCATTTCCTCTACAATACACTGGACTCCCTGTACTGGAAAGCCACAGAATCTGGTAATGATGAGATTGCGGAAGATATTCTTTCTCTTTCACAGCTGTTCCGTCTTGTGCTAAACAGGGGAGATGGCATAGTGATGGTGCGCTCAGAGGCGGAGCTTCTGGAACGGTATCTGCACATTCAGAAAATGAGGTTTGGCAGGCGGCTGACTTATGAGATATCGCTGGAACCGTGTATTCTGGAGGAGGAGATTCCCAAACTTATTTTACAGCCATTTGTGGAAAATGCCATTGTTCATGGATTTGAGAGCGCAGAGGGAATCTATACCCTGTCCGTGACTGGAAGAAAGGAAGAGGAGAATATGGTTTTCTGTATCGAGGATACCGGCATTGGCATGAGCGGGGAACAGCTGGAAGCGATATGGGATAAAGCGGATGCCAGAAAGTACGCGAGCCAGCGGATCGGAAGGTATGCGATTAAAAATGTGAGGGAGCGTCTGGAACTTATTTACCATGAGCATTATGAACTGCGGATTGAGAGCAGGGTAGGACGTGGAACGACCGTGCATATCGTTGTTCCGTGTGGATTGAAGGAGATCAGACAAAATGGGCATTAAGTTATTGATTGCGGATGATGAAGATCCGATACGCAACGGCATTGCGAAATATATACAGCTGCATACGGACCGCTTTGACAAAATATATTGTGCCGCCAATGGAAGGGAGGCTCTGGATACGATATTCAGGGATAAGCCGGATATTATGTTTTTGGATGTGCAGATGCCTCTGATGACAGGCATTGAGGTTATGCAGGAGGCAAGACGCGCAGATGCCCTGCCCTATACAATGATACTGAGCGCTTATGAAGAGTTTAAATATTGTCAGCAGGCATTGCGGCTGGGGGCCAGAGAGTATCTGCTAAAGCCGGTGAGGTCGTCCGAGCTTCTGGAAAAGGCAAATCATGCGGCAGATGAACTGTTTGGAGCGGAGGAAGAGATTCGGTTAGATTCTGCGGAAGAGAAAAATTTTTTGGTGGAGCTTGCCAGGGAATATGTGGAGGAACATTATTATGAAAACCTGATGCTGGCGGATGTGGCGCAGAAGGCCGGTATTTCGGCGGGATATCTTTCCACGCTTTTTCAAAAGCAGTTATCTAAGGGGTTTGTCGATTATCTGAACGAGATCCGCATAGAACATGCCTGCGCCTATTTACGACAGAATTATCTGAAAACGTATGAGATAGCCTATAAAGTGGGATTTCGGGACGAGAAGTATTTTTCCAGGGTATTTAAAAAAATAAAAGGGCTGTCTCCTTCGGAATACAGAAAACAGAACCAATAGGTGTAATCCAAAGTGCCATAAATAAAAATATTTCACCGTTTTAAAAAATTGTCACCTTTTATTCCATAACCAAGATGCTACAATGAATTCCAGTAGAGGGGCATCTGTGGAGAAAGGATCGAAAATGACAGGGAGGCATTGTGGTGAAACAGGGCAAGGATAAAGGGTTCTCACTGATAGAGTTAATTGTGGTTGTAGCAATCATGGCAGTCCTAATTTCCGTATTGGCGCCCCAGTACTTAAAATATGTGGAAAGGGCAAGGAATGTTTCCGACCTGCAAAATGCCAGAGCAGTTGTGACAGCAATACAGACGTATGCGACAGATTCAAATAATGGTTTGCCGCCGCCGGATTATTGGCAGGCTGTGACTGCATTTGCGGTGGATGACAGAGAGGACCGCCCTGACAATGCACATGGAGGTTCCTATGGCGGGGCGAACAACGGAGATACCAGAGTTGATGACTATGCATGGTATGCGATGCAGGAAGCCGGGCTGATTAAGCCTTCTGGCCGGCCGGTGGGAATCCGGGCACAGAGCAGATACAGTTGGGAAACGTGGACGGTCGAATATAAATCTGACGGGAAAGGCGGTATCATTTTTCGATTTGGTGAAAAAGCAGGGGAGCCGGTAGAAGGAGATAAATTCAGGGAGGCAATGGCAGGAAATTAGATACTTGTGGGAGAGAGGAAAAGAAGCGACCCCCGATCTGTAATGGATCGGGGGATTTTTTATGGTTGACAGGCGGCATAGAAATCGCTACGATCTATTAAGAGATAAAAATACCGCTACAGACTGATACCAACGGAGGATAAAATGGAAAATGTATTTGTCATGGAACATCCATTGATTCAGCACAAGATTTCGCAGATCAGGGATAAGAACACAGGAACAAGTGAGTTTAGAAAATGTATTGAGGAGATTGCCATGCTGATGGGCTATGAAGCGCTCAGAGATCTTCCGCTGGAGGATGTGGAGGTGGAGACGCCGATTGAGTCCTGCATGTCGCCGAGGATAGCGGGAAAGAAACTGGCGGTTGTGCCGATCCTGCGCGCGGGACTTGGCATGGTAAACGGTATTCTCGCGCTTGTGCCAAGCGCAAAGGTGGGCCATATCGGACTTTACAGGGATCCGGAGACACACGAGCCCCACGAATATTATTGTAAGCTCCCGGAGCCTATTGAACAGAGGACGATTATCGTGCTTGATCCTATGCTTGCCACGGGCGGTTCCGGGTCTCAAGCGGTGCGTTTTATCAAGGAGCATGGCGGCAGAAACATTAAGTTCATGTGCATCATTGCCGCGCCGGAGGGCGTGGAGCGGATGAGAAAGGATCACCCGGATGTGCAGATTTATGTCGGGCATATCGACCGATGTCTGAATGAGAACGCCTATATCTGTCCGGGCGTGGGGGATGCCGGAGACCGAATTTTCGGCACAAAGTAACGGCCGCAAAAACAGAGCGGGCGGCCGGGGACGGGGAAAGAAGAGAGGAGAAAGATGAAAAAGACAATTATCACGGTAGTGGGAAAAGACACAGTGGGCATTATTGCCAGAGTATGCACTTATCTGGCGGACAACCAGATCAACATTCTGGATATCTCCCAGACCATTGTGCAGGGTTTTTTTAACATGATGATGATCGTGGACACGAACCTGACGGGTAAGGATTTCGGGGTGATCGTGGATGAGCTGAACGCGCTCGGTGAGGAGATTGGCGTTGTCATCAAGTGTCAGAAGGAAGAAATCTTCGATCAGATGCATCGGGTCTAAGAGGGAGAGAAAAGCATGATAAATTTATTCGAGGTGGCTGAAACCAATGAAATGATCGCCAAAGAAAATCTGGATGTGCGTACCATCACATTGGGAATCAGCCTTTTAGACTGTATTGACGGAGACTTGAAAAGAGTAAACGACCAGGTTTATGAGAAGATTACCAGGACGGCTAAGGAGCTGGTGAAGACGGGTGAAGCCATTGAGAAGGAGTTTGGCATTCCCATTGTCAATAAAAGAATTTCCGTCACGCCGATGGCGCTGGTGGGCGGAGCGGCCTGCAAAAGCAGCGAAGATTTTGCAACGCTGGCATGCACGATGGATCGTGCGGCACAGGCGGTTGGGGTCAATCTGATCGGCGGCTATTCTGCGCTCGTGTCGAAGGGCATGACGAAAGCGGACGAACTGTTGATCCGTTCCATTCCGCAGGCGCTTCACGCCACAGAGCGGGTCTGCAGTTCTGTGAATCTGGGATCCACCAAGACGGGCATCAATATGGATGCCGTTCGTCTGATGGGAGATATCATCAAGGAGACGGCTCTCATCAGCAAAGAGCAGGACAGCGCCGACTGCATGAAACTTGTGGTATTCTGTAACGCGCCGGACGACAATCCTTTTATGGCGGGTGCGTTCCACGGCGTGACGGAGGCCGATGCGGTGATCAACGTGGGCGTCAGCGGACCCGGCGTTGTCAAGACGGCTCTGCAGAGAGTGCGGGGAGAGAACTTTGAAGTGCTCTGCGAGACAATCAAGAAGACCGCTTTCAAAGTGACGAGGGTGGGGCAGCTCGTGGCGCAGGAGGCGTCCCGCATGCTGCGGATTCCTTTCGGCATTGTGGACTTATCGCTGGCTCCCACACCGGCCATCGGCGACAGTGTGGCGGATATTCTGTGCGAGATCGGTTTAGAGTATGCGGGCGCACCCGGTACCACGGCGGCCCTTGCTCTCTTGAATGATCAGGTGAAAAAGGGCGGCGTGATGGCCTCCTCCTATGTGGGCGGCTTAAGCGGCGCGTTCATTCCCGTCAGTGAGGACCAGGGTATGATTGACGCGGTCACGGCGGGCGCGCTCACCATAGAAAAACTGGAAGCTATGACCTGTGTCTGCTCGGTAGGCCTTGACATGCTGGCGATCCCCGGTGACACGCCGAACACCACGATTGCGGGAATCATTGCAGATGAGATGGCGATTGGCATGGTGAACCAGAAGACCACGGCGGTGCGCATCATCCCTGCTATCGGCAAAGGCATCGGGGAGAAGGTGGAGTTCGGCGGACTTTTCGGTTATGCGCCGGTGATGCCCGTGAACGGGTTTTCCTGTGAGGCGTTTGTGAACCGAGGCGGCAGGATTCCTGCGCCGATACACAGTTTCAAAAACTAGTTGTCAGTTGACATTCCGTTGTCCCACAGACTATAATAGAGATGGTTTTGTTACTAAAATAAATACATACATATGAGGGAGGTCTTTTATGAAAAAATTATCTGTTAAGAGCGTTGTTGCGATTGGTATCGGCGCGGCGCTGTTCTTTGTTCTGGGTAAGGTTGCGATTCCGTCGCCCGTACCGAACACGAACATCAGCTTACAGTATGCGGTGGAGGCAGTGTTTGCTACGCTGTTTGGCCCCATTGCAGGCGTTGTCATCGGTTTTATCGGCCATACACTGATTGACGCGACGAGCTACGGCCCCTGGTGGAGCTGGATTATCGCATCTGCATTTGTAGGTCTGGTGATCGGTCTTGTGACCATGAAACTGAACGTGGAAGAAGGGATCGACAGCAAGAAACTGATCCGCTTTAATGTGGCGCATATCATTGCACATGTTCTGGCGTGGGGGCTGGTGGCGCCCGTTCTGGACATTCTGATCTACGCGGAGCCGGTTGAGAAACTGTTTGCACAGGGACTTATGGCTGCGGTGTCGAACATCATTACCACCGGTGTCGTAGGAACCTTGCTTCTGCTCGGTTATGCGAAGACTGTAGTGAAGAAAGGCTCTTTGGAGAAAGAGGACTAAGAGGAAACATGAGACAGATTCGGGGGAACCTCTCTCGAATCTGTTTTTGCGCGTATAAGCAGAGAAGGAAGTCATACGAAGCAGGCACCATGCCGGCATGAGTGCATGCGTAGGAGGACTTACGGCGAGCAACGCGAGTGAGAGATGCGAAGCATCTCGATCTGCTTATACATATAAGTGAGAAGGAAGTCATACGAAGCATCTCAATCTGCTTATGTGTGAAAGCGAGAAAAATACAACAAGGAGAAACGTCATGGCGGAGCCCATCATTTCTTTTAAGGATTACGGATTTCAGTATCTGGCCCAGGCCAGCCCGACCCTCTATCACATCAATCTGGATATTTATCCGGGGGAGAAAGTGTTGATTGCGGGCGCTTCCGGCAGCGGTAAGAGCACCATTGGCAGCTGTATCAACGGTCTGATTCCCTATGCTTATCCGGGAGAGAGTACGGGAGAGCTTCTTGTGGGAGGAAAAGACCCGGCTAAGGAGAGTATCTTTAACCTGAGTCAGATTGTGGGAACGGTCTTGCAGGACACGGACGGACAATTTATCGGTCTGACGGTGGGGGAGGACATTGCCTTCGCACTGGAAAACGACTGTGTACCTCAGGAGGAAATGAAGAAGACCGTGCAGGAAGTGGCCAGGCTGGTGGATATTGACCACCATCTGGAATACGCGCCCCACGAACTTTCAGGCGGACAGAAGCAGCGGGTCAGTCTGGCCGGCGTTATGGTGGAGCAGGTGCAGGCGCTTCTTTTTGATGAGCCCTTGGCCAATCTGGATCCGGCGGCGGGACGGGCGACCATAGAACTGATAGACCGCATACAGGAGCGCACGGGCGCGGCGGTGATCATCATTGAGCACCGCCTGGAGGATGTGCTCTGGCGCAGGGTGGATCGGATTGTACTCATGGATGAGGGCAGGATTGTGGCGGATCTGCCGACGAAGGAGTTTCTGACCGGGGAAATGCTGGTGGATCACGGCATCCGGGAACCGCTTTATCTGACCGCGCTCCGCTATGCCGGAGTTCCCATGACAGAAGAGCTGGAGCCGCAGCATGTGGACAGCTTGCGGCTTTCCGCAGAAAATAAAGAACAGGTGCGCGGCTGGTTCCGGGAGAATGAACCGTCCAGAAAAGCAGAGGCAGAGCGGCAGGAGATTCTGCGTGTAGAGAATCTGAGCTTCGGCTATACGCCGGAGGTGCAGAATCTGAAAAAGGTAAACTTTTCCATCAAAGAGGGCGAGATGGTCAGCATTGTTGGAAAAAACGGTGCGGGCAAGAGTACGCTTGCCAAGCTGATCTGCGGCTTTGAGAAACCAACGGCAGGCAGGATCTGTCTGGAAGGCAGGGATATATCGGGTGACACCATTAAGGAGCGGGCGCAGAGAATTGGCTATGTGATGCAGAATCCCAATCAGATGATCTCCAAGCCTCTGATCTGGGACGAGGTGGAGATGGCGTTGTTAGCCAGCGGCATGAGCGCGGAGGAGAGAAAAGAGCGGGTGGAAGAAACCTTAAAAATCTGCGGGCTTTATCCGTTTCGCAAATGGCCTGTGTCGGCGCTGTCTTTCGGACAGAAGAAGCGGGTGACGATTGCGGGCATTCTCGTACAGCGGCCGCAGATGATCATTCTGGATGAGCCGACGGCGGGACAGGACTACCATCATTATACGGAGATCATGGAATTTTTAAAGGCGCTTAATGCCCAGGGATTTACGATCGTGATGATTACCCATGACATGCATCTGATGTTAGAGTACACGCCAAGAGCCATTGTGTTTAGTGAGGGAGAGCTTCTCGCGGACACCACGGCGGCCCATGTGCTCAATGACCCGGATCTGGTGGAGCGGGCGAACCTGAAGGAAACCAGCCTTTATACGCTTAGCATGGCGTGTGGCGTGGAGGATCCGCAGGAGTTTACGAAACGGTTTATCGCCTATGAGGAGGCGCACAGAAAGAGACAGGAGGGGTGAGATGGCAAGGGTAGCGATTCTGAATTATATCAAGCGGCCGAGTCTGGTTCACGAGCTGACAGGCACTACAAAACTGATCTTCTTCATCGCCTGGAGCGTGGCTTCCATGATAACGTTCGACACCCGGATCCTTGTCTGCATGCTGGTGATCGGCGCGGTGATCTTCCGGCTCAGCCAGATCAGGATTAAGGATATCAGTGTGGTACTTGGACTGGCGGCGGTTTTTCTTCTGCTCAATAACATTTTCATCTATCTGTTTACGCCGGAGTACGGCGTGGAGCTTTATGAGAGCAGGACACTGCTTTTTGCCGGGGTTGGGAGATATACGGTCACGGCGCAGCAGTTGTTCTATCACTTGAATATTACGCTGAAGGTGATCTGTGTGGTGCCGGTGGCCCTGCTTTTTATCGCCTGCACGGATCCCAGTGAGTTTGCGGCGTCTTTGGCCCGGATCGGAGTGAGCTACCGGGCGGGTTATGCGGTGAGTCTGGCGCTGCGCTATATCCCGGACGTACAGCGGGAGTATACGAATATCAGCCAGGCGCAGCAGGCCAGAGGCATTGACCTGTCAGGCAAGGATAAGCTTTTTACCAGACTGAAAAATTCGGTGGCGATTCTGCTGCCCCTTGTGATGTCCAGCTTAAACCGCATTGAGACGGTGAGCAATGCGATGGAACTGAGGGGCTTTGGCAAGGAAAAGAAACGGACATGGTATACGGCGCGCGGGCTGAAGCGCAATGACTGGCTGACAATCGGCTTTGCGGCGGCCATTCTGGCAATTGATCTGATGGTGACATTCTGGGATGGGAGCCGGTATTATAATCCGTTTCTTTAATATCGAGCAAGGGAAAAACAAGCGACTGCGAAGCAGGCATTTGTTTTTCCTGCGATATGAACGAGCAAATGTCCGATGAAATCGGATGAGGAGCGCGTAAGCGCGGATTTGCGAGTGGGGAGATGAAAAATGAAACTTCTTGTAATCGGCGGCAGTTATTTTTACGGCAGGGTGTTTGTGATGGAGGCGGCGAAGGCGCATGAGATTACCGTGTGGAACCGGGGCACTTACTCTATGGAGGCGTTCGGCGTCAGACAGATCAAAGGCGACAGGCATGAACGGATCGCGGGCTGCGGCGAGGATTATGATGCGGTCATTGATTTCTGTGCCTATGCGCCCGGGGACGTGCGGGACACCGTAGAAAATATCACGGGAAAGATCGGGCAGTATGTGCTCATCAGCACGGTGGATGTGTATGAGCGGAATCCTGCCGTCATCAAGCGGGAGGACACACCGTTTGAGGAGAGAGACATTGCCGGGGAGGCAGGGGCTTATATTGCGGGGAAGGCGGCTTTGGAGCGGGAGCTGGCGGAAGTCTGCAGCGCCAGGGGAATCCCCTATACATCGCTTCGCCCGGCCGTTTTGTATGGGCCTTACAACTATGCGCCAAGGGAGTCCGCCTATATCGGCATGCTGCTGCAAAATCATGCGCTGCCCCGGTTTACGGATGCGCAGGGAAAGTTCCAGGTCGTGTATGTGAAGGATGCGGCCCAGGCGGTCCTCGCCTGTCTTGGAAACGAGAAGGCTTACGGCCAGGCATATAATCTGTGCCAGGACGGGATCATTACCTATGAGATGTTTTTTGATACGTTAAAGCGTGTGGCACAGCCGGAAGATCTGGAAGGACTGGCGGAAGTGCCGCTCACAGTGGAACAGGCTGTGGCGCAAGGCGTGCCGGTGCCCTTCCCCGCTGTGGCAGAGGAGACGCATTTGTGTGATAATGCAAAAGGAAAGTCAGAGCTTGGTTTGGCTTACACGGATTTTGAGGAGGGTATGCGCAGGACATACAAGGCGTTTCGGAATGTGTATGTGCAGTGAAAGAGAATAAACGGCAGGCGGTGGATGAAGAACAGGGATTTTCCACCGCCTTTTTCTGTGGATCAGGACAGACTGACACCTTGACAAACAGTTATGGTTAGTGTAAACTAACAATGAAAATTGGGAGAAAAAAGGAACAGTGGAATGGAGTGTGGCAGATGACATTGGATCAGATCGCAGTGGGAAAAGAAGTAAAAATCATAAAGGTTGGCGGCGAGGGACAGCTTCGCATCAGGCTTCTTGACATGGGGCTGATTCCGCAGACGGTAGTCAGGGTGCAGAAGGCAGCGCCTATGGGGGATCCGATTGAGATTCACCTGCGGGGGTATGAGCTGACGCTGCGCAAGAAAGATGCGGCGAGAATTGAAGTGGCTGAGGTATAGAAAGGCGGCCGCGGCCGTATCGTTTCGACAGAATTGTGGCGGGAAAAATAGAACGGAAGAGGGATAAATGGCATGATATATGCATTGGCAGGCAATCAGAACAGCGGCAAAACCACATTGTTTAACCAGCTCACGGGATCTAACCAGCATGTGGGCAACTTTCCCGGTGTCACGGTGGACTCCAAGATGGGGGAAATCCGGGGAGAGAAGGGGAATGCAGTGGTGGATCTGCCGGGTATCTATTCCATCAGACCTTACACCAACGAAGAGATTGTGACCCGCAGCTTTATTTTGCAGGAGAAGCCGGACGGGATCATCAATATTGTGGACGCTACAAACATTGAGCGGAACCTTTATCTCACCCTTCAGCTGCTGGAGTTACATATTCCTATGGTGATAGCCCTCAATATGATGGATGAGGTGAGGGGAAACGGCGGTACCATAGATATCGGAAAGATGGAGGAGGCGCTGGGCGTTCCCGTGGTGGCTATCAGCGCGGCGAAAAATGAGGGCATCGAGGATCTGATCAGGGCTGTCAGGGAAGTGGCATCGCGGCGCATTTACCCGAAGGTGACAGATTTTTGTGAGAAGGGGCCGGTGCACCGCTGTATCCATGCAGTCAGCCATCAGGTGGAGGACCACGCGGAGCGGATCGGCATGTCGCCCCGCTTCGCAGCCACGAAAATCGTGGAGGGAGATGCAGAAATCATAGACAGGCTGGCCCTGTCCTCAAACGAGCTGGATCTGATGGAGCACAGCATCGTGGAGATGGAGCAGGACAGCAGGATGGACCGCAATGCGGCGCTGGCGGCCATGCGCTATGATTTTATTGAGAAAATCTGTTCCCAGGCGGTAATGAAATGCAGGGAGAGCAGGGAGCATATCAGGAGCATGAAGATTGACAGCGTGCTCACCCATAAATATCTGGCAGTTCCGGCATTTATGCTGATTATGCTGGTCGTATTCTATCTGACATTCGGACTGATCGGCAGCTTTTTCAGTGACCTGTTAAGTCTCGGCATCGACGCGCTGTCCGGCATGACGGAGCGGGCGCTTGTGAACTACGGCATCAACCCGGTGGTGGAGAGTCTGGTGATTGATGGCATTTTCACAGGAGTGGGAAGCGTGCTGAGCTTCCTGCCTATTATCGTAATTTTGTTTTTCTTTCTGTCTATTCTGGAGGACTCGGGCTACATGGCGCGGATTGCCTTTGTGATGGACAGACCGCTTAGAAAGATCGGCCTTTCGGGAAAAAGCTTTGTATCCATGCTGATTGGCTTCGGCTGCAGCGTGCCGGCAGTCATGTCCACGAGGACACTCTCCTCTGACCGGGATAAGAAAATGACGATCATGCTGATCCCCTTTATCAGCTGTTCGGCAAAGATTCCGATTTATGCACTGTTTGCGGCGGCATTCTTTGCGAGAAAGGGCGTTCTTGTGATGATGGGGCTTTACACGTTCGGGATTCTGGTGGGGCTGTTGTGCGCCCTGTTCTTAAAAAGGACGGTGTTTCGGGGAAGCTCTATGCCCTTTATGATGGAACTGCCCAATTACCGTTTTCCATCCGCAAAGAGCGTATTGCTTTTGATGTGGGATAAGGCGAAAGATTTCGTGCAGCGGGCGTTTACGGTGATTTTTGTGGCTACGCTGGTGATCTGGTTTCTGCAGACCTTTGACATGCGTTTCAATGTGGTGACGGATTCCGGGGACAGCCTGCTTGCCATGATCGGAAAGCTGATCGCGCCCCTCTTTATTCCGCTTGGATTCGGCGACTGGCGGGCGGCTACCGCGCTGATCGGCGGCTTTACGGCGAAGGAGGCGGTGGTGAGCACGCTGGGGGTTTTGACCGGCTCCTCCATGTCCAGTCTGAGTGAGACGCTGGGACAGATTTTTACCCCGGTCTCGGCGGTCAGCTTTCTGGTATTTACGCTGCTCTACACCCCCTGCGTGGCGGCTGTGGCGACCATAAAGAGGGAGCTTGGCTCCGCCTGGAAGACATTCGGCGTGGTGTGCATGCAGTGCGGCGTGGCCTGGATGGCATCCTTTTTGGTATATCAGATTCTGCGGCTGGCAGGGGGGGTGATTGGATGAATGTAAATCCCGCAAAGGTGGAAAAACAACTTTATAAACTGGCGAAAAAAGGAGATCTGGATGCGCTGTCAGCGTTAAACGAATATTATGAAAAATGCGTAGCAGAGGCAAAAACACCGAAAGAATCGTCCAAAATCCGGCAGAAGGCTCTGAAGGCGGCTCTGATTGGCGCCGCACAAAACAGCCCGTACTGGCTCATAGTGGCGGGAGAAATGTACCGATATGGCGTGGGAACGGAGAAAAATGAGAAAAAGGCGTTTTCCTATTATGAGAAAGCGGCGGCTCTCGGCGACGCGGATGGTATTGTCAAGGTTGGACGCGCCTGGCTGAATGGGATCGGCGTTTTGACAGATTATCAGAAATCTTTGCACTATTTTGAAAAGGCGGCGGAACAGGATAATCCCGAAGCGATGATTTTGGCCGCCTATCAGTATGAAAACGGAAAAGGCGTGGATGTAAGTTTTGAGAAATCGCTGGAATGGCTGACGAGAGCGGAGTGTGGCTGCAGGCGGCGGTTAGAAGGAGAATTGCCGGAAAAAGACAGAAAATATTATGAATCGCTGTTGGAGGATGTGGATCATAAAAGAATGCATTGCGAATCCGCTGCCTGTGCGGAGCTGGTCGGGAGAGAGGACTGCCCGGCGGAACAAAGACAAAAAGCGTTTTCGCAGCTTTCGGAGCTTGCCAATGAAAAGGGCGACTGGTGCGCGCAGGTGAACATGGGCATCCTGTATGAAGAAGGAACATTCGTCAGACAGGATGAGAGGAAGGCATTGGAATATTATCTTATGGCGTCCGAAAACGGCTCAACCGGGGCGATGAATAATATCGGCAATTTTTATCTGCATGGAAAGGGCGTTGCAAAAGACTACGACAAAGCCTTTGCATGGTATCAGAAAGCGGCTGAACTGTCGGGAAATGCGGCGGCGCAGTGCTCTCTTGGGATGTGCTACCAGTATGGGTATGGAACAAAAATGAATTATGAAAAGGCGCGCCGTTTCTATGAGTTGTCCGCAAAACAGGGACTCGGACTTGCCTATTACCGGATGGGGCTCCTGTATGAACAGGGACTTGGCGTGGCGAAGGATATTCGGATTGCAAAACAGTATTTTGGTGAGGCATTGCACCGGGGATGCCGGGAAGCGGCGTTGAAATTGTGAGTAAGGTCTGTCGTAAGACTTTACTCTCTTTTCATATTAGATAATATTGTTTGATTTAAAAGGAAAATCTTTTTGAAAAATAATAAAGTCCTTGCATTTTGGAAAAGAAGATAGTAGTATGAAATAAATGGAAAACGTTTTCTTCCCGTGCAGGGGGTGCGGGAAATCTGGAAAGGAAGGTATTTTATGGACTTTAATGCGGTATATCACAGGGCGAATGACAATTACTGCTATCCTATGGATGAGGAACAGTTAGTCATCAATATCAGGACGGGTTACGATGTGAAATATGTGAATCTGATTCACGGTGATCCTTTTAAATCCGGGATTCTGGGAGGCGGGGAGAGCTGGGACGGGGAGGCTTTGAATATCCCGTTCAAGAAGCGTCTGAAAAACCAGCTCTGGTGGACCACGACCATCAGGCCCGAATTTAAGCGTCTGAAATATTATTTTGAACTGCAGACGGAGGACGAGCGGTGGTTTTACTTTGAGGACGGTTTTGTATCTGAGGCGCAGATGGCGCTGGCGGGCAGGAGCAGACAGTACTTTATCATGCCCTGGATGAATCCGGCGGATATCCCGGTGACGCCGGCCTGGGTAAACGACACGATCTGGTATCAGATTTTCCCGGAGCGGTTCTGCAACGGTGACCCGTCCATCAACCCGGAAGGCACGCTTCCCTGGCGGGTGAAAGGGTCTGTGAGCAACGAGGAGTTTTTTGGCGGCGATATCCAGGGTATTATCAATAAGCTGGACTATATCAGGGATCTGGGGGTATCGGGCGTGTATCTGACGCCGGTCAACGAAGCTCCCACTTCGCACAAGTATGATACCACGGATTACACGAAGATCGATCCGCATTTCGGGTCGGAAGAGACCATGAAGACGCTTGTCAGGGAGGCACACAACAGGGGCATGCGGATTATGCTGGACGGCGTGTTCAACCATTCCGGGAAGAACTTTGCCCCCTGGGTTGATGTGAAGGAGAAGGGGCCGCAGTCACAGTACTTCGACTGGTTCATGGTAAACGAGTGGCCCTTCGCGGAGGATGGCGGAAACGCCTGGGCGAAGCGGTATTATGCCTTTGGCTTTTTTGACAGCATGCCGAAATTAAACACCAACAATCCCAAGGTGCGTGATTATCTGATCAGCGTGTGCGAAAACTGGGTGAGAAATTATGACGTGGACGGGATCAGGCTGGATGTGGCCAACGAGGTTTCCCACACTTTCTGTAAGGAGCTGAGAAGCCGCCTGAAAGCCATCAAGCCGGATCTGTTTATCCTGGGCGAGATCTGGCATGACGCGATGCCGTGGCTTCGGGGGGATGAGTTTGATTCGGTTATGAACTATCCGCTGGGGGAGAGCATCAAGGACTTCTGGATTGACAAGAGCCTCACCAACGAGGATTTTGAGTATACGATCAACCGCTGCTATACACGCTACATGCAGCAGACAAACGATGTGTTGTTCAACTTGCTGGATTCCCACGATACAAAGCGGCTTAGAAGCGATGTGAAGAATCTGGACGAGTATTTCCAGCAGCTTGCGGTGCTCTTTGCCATGCCCGGCTCACCGTGCATTTACTATGGCACGGAGATTGCGATGGAGGGCGGCCATGACCCGGACTGCCGCCGCTGTATGCCGTGGGAGGAGATTGACGGCGGCGTTTACAGTGAGCGGATGGATATCATCAGGAGCCTCTTACATCTGCGCAGTGAGGAACCGCTGCTTAGGAACCGCAATTTCCATTTTCCGAATCGGATCAATCGTCCCAGGGTGATCGAGTTTAATAAGATGGGATGGGTGGATAACTATGTGGAGGTGATCATCAACTGCGAGGAGGAGGACATCGAGATTCCAAGAGAGGGAGAGATCCTCTTTTCCAGACATTATATTGACAATACGCTGCTTCGGAATGGTATACTGATCAGGAGAAACAAAAGCTGATAGGAAACGGAGTGAGAAAAATGAACCAGTTTAATTTACCGGGCTGTCTGATCATTGAAGAGGGGGCCTGTGAACGTCTCAATGAGATCCTGGCGGAATGTATTCCCGGGATAGAGAAAAAGAGAACTGTCATTGCCACAGAGGAAGCGCTGATTCCCATTATGAAGCCTTATCTGGATGAGATGAAACGGGATCTGCCTGAGAGCGAAATCTATCTCATAGAGGAAAACAGTTTCGAGGAGGCTATGGAGCTGGCGAAGCATATCTGCATGAAGGACGTGGAGGTCATCATCGGCGTGGGCGGCGGCAAGGTGCTGGATGTGGCCAAGTATGCAGGGTTTGTAGGAAAAATCTCCTATATCTGTGTGCCAACGACCTTGAGTAACGACAGTCTCTCTTCACCTGTGGCAGTGCTGGGAACCGAGGGAGATGCGAGAAAGACTTTAAAGTGCGCCATCCCGGCTGGGATTGTGGTGGATGTGAACGTGATTATGGGGGCGCCCGTATCGCACCTGCAGTCCGGCATCGGCGATACCATCAGCAAGTATACGGCACTCTACGACTGGAAACTGGATGCGGCCCACAGGAAAGACCGGGTGGATGACTTCTCTTATCTGCTCTCGGATATGGCGCTTTCCTCTCTGTGCTACAATGAAGAGAAGTCGTTAAAGAGCAAAGAATTTATCAAGATATTAACCCAGTCGCTGGTGCTCGGCGGACTGGCTATGGAGATTGCGGGAAATTCCAGGCCGTGCAGCGGTTCGGAACATCTTTTCTGTCATTCACTGGAAGAAAACCACAAGGAAATAGAAATTTCCCACGGTATGGCAGTGGCGCTTGGGAGTTTGGTAAGCTGCCGGCTGCAGGGGCGGGATGTAAAGCAGTTGGAAGCGGTTTTGCAGGCTTACGGCATGGACATGGATCCTATGAACTGGGGCATTACGAAAGAGATTTTTACGGATGCGTGGCTTAGGGCAGCGGATACCAGAAAGGACAGGCATACAGTGTTGAACGAAACAACGCTCACAAAAGAACTGTTTGACGGAATTTATGAGGAATTGCGGGCAGACAGATAAAAATATTCTGTACAAATCTTTCAAAATGAAATAAAATCTATGTAGGAAGGGGAGGGGCCGTCCGCGGAAACGGGCGCATCGGAATTCATGCCGGCATACTTGGAATCAGACGGTGATACGAAAGAGGAGGTGTGAATATGAAGACGTACATGCTGGATTTAAACTCCATCGAAAAGGTGAAGGGGTTTGTGAGCGCGATCGAGAAATTTGACGGATATTTCGACATTGCCACAGGAAGATATGTGGTTGACGCGAAGTCAATCATGGGTATTTTTTCTATGGATCTGTCCAGAAAGATTGAGTTTCGGATTCTGGAGACGAGCGCACAGATTTCGGAGGTGGAGGCGGCAATCGCACCCTATATTGTATAAGAATGACGTGACAGAGGAACAGACGGCTGCCGGTGTGTTGCACATTGGCAGCCGTCTGCTTTCATGTGCGGCCCCGGGTACCGCCGGGGAGAAGTGAAGGAAGAGTAAGCAAACGTGGAGGTAGAAATGAAATTTTTACATTTGGCGGATCTGCATCTGGGGAAATCCATGTACAGTGTTTCCCTGATTGATAACGGCGACCAGATTTTCTGGGCCAAACGCTTTCTGGAAAAGGCGGCGGCGCTTAAACCCGATGCGGTTGTGATTGCCGGGGATGTCTATGACAGGAGCGCGCCGTCAGGCGATGCGGTGATGCTGCTCAATCATATACTGACAGAGCTGGAGCAGATGGATATCCCGGTGATGCTGATTGCGGGCAACCATGATTCGGGACAGAGATTGTCTTTTGCGGGCAGCATTCTGGCGAAACGGCAGATCTATATTGCAGGCGCCGTTGATGCGGAAATAACCCATGTGACGGTTCCCGAAAAGGATGTCTCCGGCGAGGTTACGTTCTGGCTGGTTCCCTATCTGTTTCCGGCAGCGGCGGCACAGAAACTGGGGGATGACTCCATCGGGGATTATGAAACCGCGATGAGAAAGCTGCTGGAACGGCAGGGGATTGACTTCTCAAAACGAAATGTGCTTGTGGCGCACCAGAATGTGACCGCAGGCGGCAGGGAGGCCAAACGGGGCGGATCGGAATCGATGGCGGGAGGCGTTGGACAGATGGATTACCGGGTGTTTGACGGGTTTGACTATGTGGCGCTTGGACATATCCATGCCTCCTGTTCGGTGGGGCGCAGGGAAGTGCGGTTTGCCGGTTCTCCGCTGTGTTATCATTTTGATGAGACGAAGCAGCCAGCCAAAGGACTTTTGCTTGTGGAGCTTGGAAAGAAGGGAACCGGGGCGGACATTACGCCGGTCACGATCCCGCCGCTGCATCCGATGCGGGAGATCAGAGGATGCGAGGAAGAGATTCTGGCGGAGGCGGAAAGCGGAACGGGGGAAAAAGAATATTTAAAAATCGTTGTGACGGATGCGCGGATTACGTCGGAGCTGTCGCAGACGCTGCGGGAGCTTTTCGGAAACCGTGGAAGCCTGATTATGGAGCTGGTTTCCGCATTCCGGGAGTTTGGCACGGTTTCCGCACTGCCGGGGGAATACAGTGAGGCGAAGACCATAGAGGAATATTTTGTGGAGCTGTACCGGGAGAGAAAGGCGCAGGCACAGCCGGAGGAGAAGGATATGGAACTGTTCCGTTTTGCGGCCGGCCGGGTCCGGGAAAGGCAGTCTGCGGGGAAAGAGGAAGAAAATCTGGAAGAGGATGCGGAAAAATTACTGGCATACATTCTGGAGCAGGAGGAGGGGAAAGGATGAAACCTGTCTGGCTGGAAATGACGGCGTTTGGCTCTTATAAAGAGAAAACGATTGTAGATTTTACAAAGCTGAAACACAGCCTGTATCTGATTACCGGCGATACGGGAGCCGGGAAGACCACGATCTTTGACGGGATTATGGTGGCGCTGTACGGCGTGGCGAGCGGGAAGGGGGACAGGAAGTCCAGAACCTTTGACATCATGCACTGCGACTATGTGGAGAAATCCGAGGATACGACGGTGACGCTCTGTTTTACACATATGGATAAGACGTACCGCGTGGAACGGACGCTGCATTTCAGAAAAAAACGGGGAACGGGGGAATATGAAAAAACAACGCCCCAGGCAAAGTTCTGGGAGCCGGACCGGGATGTGCTGGAGAAAGCGGAGCAGGTGACCCAGAGGATTACGCAGCTGCTCGGCATGAATGCGGAGCAGTTCAGGAAAATCGCCATGCTGGCACAGGGAGAATTTAAGAAGTTTCTGGATGCCGACAGTGAGGAAAAGAACAAGATACTGGGCGAACTGTTTGACAGCTCGGCCTATGTATATTTTCAGGATTTGTTTGATGAGGCGAGAAAGAAACTGGAGCGTGACAGAAGGGAAAACGGCGCCGAGCAGATCAGGAAGGCTTTGGAGAGCTTTGTCTGCCCGGAAGAAGCCTCGGAGGAGGAAAAGGAGAGGTACAGTCTTTCCAGTCCTCATCTGGAAGAAGCTCTCTGCGAGCTGGTGCATAAAGACCGGCAGCAGGGGGAAGAGTGGAAACGGAGGGAAGAGGAGGAACGGGAACGGGACAGGAAGCTGCATGAGAAGAAGGGGCAGGCCGTGCATCGAAACGACCTGTTAGAAGAGCTTGCAGTGAGAGAACGGGAGCGGGAAGCGCTTTTTCAGAGAAAGGATGAAATAGAGGCGTTAAAGGAACAGACGGAGCGGATTGACTGTGCCTTCTACAAGCTGAAACCGCTAAAGACGGCTGCCGGAAAGGCCGCGGAAAGTTATGCGCATGCGGTCAGAAGCATGGAGGAGACCGGGGCGCGCCTTCGGGAATTGGAGGAAGAGAAAGGAAAGAAGGAGGCGGCTCTCAGAGTATGGGAACAGACCTTTCGGCCACGGATCGAAAGGCTTTCCGCCGATGTCGCCGATATGGAAAAATCCATTCCCAGATACGGAGAACTGGAGAAGAACCTAAAAAAGCAGGAAGAGGAGCGGCAGCTTGTAAAGGAGGCGCGGGAGCGCAGACAGACGGCTGAGAATCGGAGGCAGCAGATCGGCGGGGAGCTGGCCGCCTGTCAGGAAAAGATCAAAGAACTGGAGGGCGCGGAGGCGGAGAAGGAGCGTCTGAAAGGGGTCTATGAACGGGAAAAGGAGAGACTTGACAGATTCCTCTCCCCGGGGGGAATCAGAGGGCAGATTGACAGAATCTTTGAGGCGCAGCGCGGGCTGGAGCAGGAGCGGGAAAGGCTTCGGGAAATGACGGACGCCGCCAGGGAAGCGGAGGCGCAAAGCCACAGTCTCTATCAGGCTTTTTTGGATGGACAGGCCGGTCTCCTTGCGGGGAAGCTGGAGCAGGAGCTTGCGGAGAAAGAGGAAGCGGCCTGTCCGGTGTGTAAAACGGTGTTTCGCGGCGCCCACAACGGATGCTTTGCCAGGGCAGAGAAAGAAGTACCGGCAAAGGAGGCCGTGGATGAGGCCCGGAAAGTGTTCGATGAAAGGGATGCACAAAGACAGCGGCAAAGCCAGACTGTGGCCGGCAGAGAGACGGAAATCCGCGAGAAAAAGGCGGCTGTAGTGAGCCGCTTACAGGAGCTGGAACCGATATGCAGGGACTGGGAGACTGTGTGTGCCGACGGCTGGCTGGAGGAACTGGAGACGCGGTACCGGCAGCAGGAGGAGCGGGCGGCACAGGCTTTGCATACAGCGGAAGACAGGAGCCGGAGGCTGGCCTGTTTGCGGCGCCAGACGGCGGAAAAGGAGGAGGAGGCAGCGGCATGCAGTCTTGCCTTCGAGGAAAACAGGGAGCGTGAGCAGGAACACAGGCAGACGTGTGAGAAACTGCAGGCGGCGGCAGAGGAGCTGATCAGAGCGTTAGCGTATTACGAGGCGTGTCCCGACCAGGAGAGCGCCATAAAACAGAAGGAGAAGTGGGAACAGGAAAAGAACCGGCTTCTGCAGGAGCTGGAGAAGGCTGAGGGAGACTGCAAAGAGGCCGGTCGGCAGTGCGAAGAGACGAGAGGCGCCTGGAACAAGAGCTGTGACGATCTCCCGGGACTGGAACGTGAAAGGCAGAGCGCACAGGAGAAGCTGGAAGCAGGCATGCGGCAGAATGGATTTGCCGATGCGGCAGAACTGGAGGAGACACTGCAGGCCGCAGGGGACAGTGACGCGGCCATAGAGAGCTGGCTTCGCAAAAAGAAGGAGGAGATCAGCGCACATGGGAACACGCTGCAAAATACTCTGGCCCGCATAGCGGAGCTTACGGAAAAAACCAAAGGCTGGGAGAAGACGGATCTGGCAGAACTGCAAGCAGTTTTGGAAAGACAGGAGAAGGCGCTTACAGATATCCAGAACCGGCGTGCGCAGCACGAAAAGCTGTCTGACAATCACAGGCGGACTGCCGATGCCGTGAGGAAGGCAAATGCCCGGCTTAAGGAGACGCAGTCAGCTTGGGTAAGGCTGGAAAGCCTGGCCAATCTGGCCAACGGAACGAACGCGGCGGGTGGACGGCTGAGTTTTGACCGCTATGTGATGGGATATGTGTTCAAGGAGGTTCTGGAGATGGCGAACAGGAGACTTGATCATATGAGCGGCGGCCGCTATGAGCTGCGGCACGAGACGCAGGCGGGAAGGGACAATGCCGTTGCGGGACTGGAGGTGTCCGTGTTTGACATGACCACGGGAAGGAGCAGACCGGCCCAGTCCCTCTCGGGCGGAGAGTCGTTTTTTGTCTCACTGGCGCTTGCCCTGGGGCTGTCCGATGTGGTGCAGAACCGCGCAGGGGGCAGACAGCTTGACACCCTGTTTATTGACGAGGGGTTCGGCTCTCTTGACAGCGATGTGCTTGACAGGGCGATGGCGGTACTGAACCGGCTCACGGAAGGAAAGCGTCTGGTAGGAATTATTTCCCATGTGGCCAGGCTGGAGGAGAGCATTCCCCAGCAAATACGCGTGAAAAACGGGGAAAAGGGAAGCTCGCTGGAAATTGTCTGTTGAGTTTGCTATTCGGCAATATTTATGCTAAGATGTTCTATTAAGGAACTTCCAGAAAAAGGGGGTTCGCGGTACATGAAATAAACTTGGAGGTTTAAGATGCTGGAGCTTAAAAATATATCTTTTCAGGCCGAGGACGCCGGAAAAGAGATAGAAATTCTGAGGAATATCAATCTGACGATAGAGGATCATTTTGTGGCCGTCACAGGGCCAAACGGCAGCGGAAAATCGACGCTGGCAAAGATTGTGGCCGGCATCCTGACACCTACGGAGGGACAGATTTTTCTGGACGGCGTTGACATTACGGATAAAACCATCACGGAGAGGGCGAAACTGGGAATCGGTTTTGCGTTCCAGCAGCCTGTCCGATTTAAGGGAATCACGGTGAAGGATATCCTCTCCATCGCAGCCGGCAGGGAAACAGCGGTGTCGGAAGTCTGCTCCATGCTTTCCGAGGTAGGACTGTGTGCGAGAGATTATGTAAACCGAGAAATCAATGCAAGTCTTTCCGGCGGTGAATTGAAGCGCATTGAAATAGCCATGCTTATGGCAAGAAAGGCGAAGGTTTCCATCTTTGACGAGCCGGAGGCGGGAATTGATCTTTGGAGTTTTCAGAATCTGATCCGCGTTTTCGAAAAAATGCATGCGGAGACGAAGGGAGCAATCCTGATCATTTCCCATCAGGAGAGGATACTGAACATTGCAGATCAGATTGTACTTTTGTCTGACGGCAGAGTCGAGAAGGTGGGAAGCAGGGAGGAGATCATGCCGGATCTTTTGGGAACCGGGCAGCCCTGCAAGACTTTGAGTGATAAATTATAAATGCCTTGCATGCGGCATTTTTGACGAGTGGAATCATGGAGGAAATTATGGACGCAATACAGCAGGAACTGTTGGAACAGGTGGCCGGCCTGCACGAGGTGCCGGAGGGCGCATACAATATCCGCGCTAACGGTGAGATGGCCGGAAGAAATACCACCGCGAATATAGACATTATAACGAAGAAAGACTGCCCCGGCATTGATATTCGGATTAAGCCGGGAACAAAGTCGGAGAGTGTGCATATACCTGTGGTTTTAAGTCAGAGCGGATTACAGGAAAGCGTATATAACGACTTTTTTGTGGGGGAGGATTGTGACATTACGATCATCGCGGGCTGCGGCATTCACAACGGCGGCTCTGCGGCATCGGCGCATTCCGGCATCCATCGGTTTTTTGTGGATAAAAACGCAAAAGTCAGATATGTGGAAAAGCACTACGGTTCGGGAGATGGAAGCGGGGAGCGGATTATGAATCCCACCACCGAAATTCATCTGGCGCAAGGGGCGTTCCTGGAGATGGAGACGGTGCAGATTAAGGGCATTGATTCCACGGCGCGTACCACCACTGCCGAGGTGGCTGAGGGAGCAGGCCTGGTGATTAAGGAAAAGATTATGACCCACGGAAAGCAGTATGCGGAGACGGATTTCACGGTGAACATGGCGGGGGCAGATTCCAGTGTGGATTTGATTTCCAGATCGGTTGCAAAGGATCGTTCCCGGCAGATATTCCGCAGCCGGATTGTGGGGAATGCAAGCTGCCACGGACACAGCGAATGCGATGCCATCATTATGGACGAAGCCAGTGTCAGCGCGATTCCAGAGCTGACGGCCAACCACATTGATGCGAACCTGATCCACGAGGCGGCCATTGGAAAGATCGCGGGAGAACAGCTGATAAAGCTGATGACGCTCGGACTCACGGAGAAAGAGGCCGAGGAGCAGATTGTAAAGGGATTTTTGAAATGAGGAAGTTTTTACAGTACGCCCTGAACAGGGTGGTGATTACGGCCCTTCTGGTGCTTTTGCAGATCGCCTTTTTTCTGGTTGTGCTCATACAGTGGGGAAATTATTACGTCTGGTTTTCGCTGGTGCTGCGCTTTATCACGTTCTGGGCTGTGATCTACATCATATGGAAACCGAACAACCCGGCTGTAAAACTGGCCTGGGTGGTGCCGATACTGACGTTTCCGCTGTTTGGCGGTGTGCTTTATCTGTGCTACGGACATGTGATCGTGCCGAAAAAGCTGCGCGACAGCATGGAACGGACGGACAAGCTGGTTAGAAAAAGTCTTGTTCAGGATAAGAAGATCCTGAAGGATCTGAAAAGGGAAGATCCGGCGGAAGCTAACTTGAGCGGATATATTTATTCCTATGCGGCTATGCCCATATGGGATCAGACAGATACTGTTTTTTTTGCCGATGGACGGCCCTGGTGGGAAAGCCTGCTGGAAGATCTTGAGAAGGCCGAGCATTTTATCTTTCTGGAATTTTTTATTATAAAGGAAGGAAAAATGTGGGATGCGATGCTGGATATCCTGGAACGGAAGGCAAAGGCGGGAGTGGAGGTAAGGCTGATCTACGATGACATCGGATGTGCCTTCCTTCTGCCGAAATACTACGACAGAACCATCGAGAAGAAAGGGATAAAGTGCGTGGCATTCAACAGGCTGGTGCCCTTTATGTCTCTGGTGCTGAACAACAGGGATCACAGGAAGATCGTGGTAATTGATGGCAAAACGGCGTATACGGGCGGGATTAATCTGGCGGATGAGTATATCAATTATGAGCATCCTTACGGAGATCACTGGAAGGACACAGGTATACGGATTCACGGGAAAGCAGTCTGGAATTTCACAGTTATGTTTTTACAGATGTGGAATATGTCCCGGTATACGGAGGAAGACTACGGCAGATACTATCATCTGTTTGAGAAGATACCGGGAGCGGAAGGGTTCGTGCAGCCATATATGGACACGCCTTTTGACGATGAGACGCTGGGAGAAAATGTGTACCTGAATATGATCGGTGATGCCAAGCGTTATGTCTGGATTTATACCCCTTATCTGGTCACTGACAATGAAATGATTACGGCCTTAAAGTTAGCGGCAAAGCGTGGTGTGGATGTGCGGATTGTGACGCCGGGCGTGCCGGATAAAAAGTTTGTTTACTGGCTGACCCAGTCCAATTACCAGAATCTGATCGGTGCGGGCGTCAGAATCTTCCAGTATAAGCCGGGCTTTATCCATGCCAAATGCGTGCTCTCGGATGATGAGTCGGCGGCGGTTGGCACGATCAACTTTGATTACAGAAGTTTTTACCATCACTTTGAATGCGGTGTATACCTCTACCGCGCCCAGGCCGTGGAGGAACTGAAGAAGGATATGGAGAAGACGTTCAGGGTCTGTGAGGAAATCACGATGTCGTGGTGTCGCGAGAAGTTCGTGAAGACCAATGTGATAGGCCCTCTGCTAAAGCTGTTGTCACCGTTGATGTGAGCGGATTGAAATATGGAGATGAATGTATGATACGGTTTCTTAAGGTGATTGTGTGGAATCTGCCAAGAATCTATATGATACCCAAAATGGCATATAAAGCCAGACATAAGGAGCGCTACGGCGAAGAGGCGTGCTATGCATACGCAAGGCTGGCAATCCGGCGCATGATGCGGGCTGGGCGGATACACACGAAGCGCTTCGGTGCGGAGAACCTGCCCAAAGAGGGAGGCTATCTCCTCTGCCCGAACCATCAGGGGAAATATGATGCGCTGGGGATTATGATATCCCATGACAGGCCCTGCTCTGTGGTGATTGACGATGCCAAGTCCCACGGGATTCTGGTTAAACAGTTTATTGATCTGGTACAGGGCAAACGCCTGAAAAAGGACGACACGAGACAGTCCATAGGGATCATCAGAGAACTGGCCGAGGACACCAGACGGGGGAGGCGGTTTATCATTTTCCCGGAGGGCGGCTATTTTCACAATCGCAATACGGTGGGTGAATTTAAACCTGGCTGTTTTAAGAGCGCGGTGAAAGCAAGGGTGCCGATTGTGCCAGTGGCTTTGATTGATTCCTACAGAGTTTTTGAAGAGTGGACGTTGAGAAAGGTGGAGACACAGGTTCATTTTTTGAAAGCCATTCCCTATGAAGAGTATGAGGGCATGACCACGACTCAAATCGCTGAAATGGTGAAAGACAGAATCACGAACAGGATCAGTGAAGTGGTCAGCCCCGCATAAGAAAATTATAGTTTGATAATCGGCGTTCGATACTCATTGATTTCTGACAATGCGTTTTCGTCAGGAAATTTGCTGTGGACGACACTCTGGTAAATATGGCTTGCATAGATGTCCTTTTCCAACATGGAAAGGCCCGTCGGTGCAAGCTGTTTTTCTGCGTCCGCAAGTTTGGAGAGAAGAGGGATTCCCGCGTTTTTCTTGATGGCGGAGAGAAGCGGAGAGGCACTCTCACGGAACCCAAGCATGCGGGCATAAAAAATCCAGCCTTCCTGTCCATACTGAAGCACGTTTTCCTTGCGTATATCCAGAAGGATGTGAAGAAGACTCCTGGATATACGAACATAAGTTCTGTTTTTGGATTTCAGCAGATCGCAGAAGGAACGGAAGTCGTGGTACTTGGGCAAAAACTTCCGAATGCGGTCTGAAAGCTCCTTGTCGATATCGGGGTAATCCGTATAACCGGCAGTTTCTTTGGAGAACAGGCTGTACTGCAAAAGCAGGGAAAAATCATCCGCAAAAACCGGGTAGGATTTCAGATAGGCGTCCTTCAACAGCGGCAGGGAATCTGCAGGAATCTGCCGGGCAAGCGCTTCCGAAGCGCCCGCCTGTCGAAGGGATTCCCGGATGGCCAGCGCAGAGCAGAAGCCGGTATCCAGACTGTTGTCATGGTAAGAGGAGCCTGTGCGTTTTATGGTGTATGGCGCAATCGCACTTTCCCAGAAGCGAAGCGCTTTGCAGTATTCGATGCCCAGAATGTTATTCGGGCTGGTAAGCATATTAATATGGGGTGTCAGATGGGGAGAGGAAGCTTCCAGGGCAGCATTTCTTGCCTGCGGATAAGTGTGGCCAAGACGAATTTCCTGATCCAGCGTCCGCTTAAAGACAGGGCCTTCCTGCAAAAGCGCTTCGGCAAAGTCTGTCAGTATGCGGATGTCGCCGCACTCGCTGCCAAAGCAGAGCGTGTCAACGACCCCAAGCTTATCGAGGAGGGAGACGGAACTGCGGGCAAAGTGTTCAGCGCTGCTGATGGAATAGCAGACGGGAAGTTCAATGACCAGATCCGCTCCGTTTCTCAGCGCACATTCCGCGCGCAGAAATTTATCCATTACGGCTGGAGCGCCGCGCTGGACAAAATCGCCGCTCATCACGACAACGCAGTAATCTGCATGGGCAAGCTCTTTTGCTTTTCTGATGTGATAAGCATGTCCGTTATGAAACGGATTATATTCCGCAATAATTCCGACCGTTTTCATGGCTTTTTTGTTTCCCCCGAAATAACATACATTCCCTGTTTTCAGTTTATCACAATGTGGTGGATTTGTATTGTTTTTTCTGGAGAACAGATCAGAAAATTACTTGTCTATGAAAGCAGAATTGGGTATCATGTAATCATAGAAAGAAGGAGGGTATAGCTATGTCTTATATTGATCTGATGAAAGAGAAGGCCAGAAGTGATAAAAAGACGATTGTTCTGCCGGAGACCAATGATAAGAGGACGCTGATCGCGGCGGCCAACATCGTGAAGGAGGGGATCGCCGACATCATCATGGTGGGGAACGAAGAGAAGATTATGGACGGTGCAGGCTGGCTGGAAGTGGAGCTGGACGGTGTTCAGATCATAGATCCCGAAAAGACGGATAAACTGGAGGAGTACACAGAGCTTTTGTATGAGATTAGAAAGAATAAGGGAATGACGCCGGAGAAGGCGAGGGAGATCCTGCTGAAAGATTACCTGACCTTCGGCGTGGTGATGGTGAAAGCGAATGATGCGGACGGCATGGTGGCCGGCGCCTGTCACGCTACGGCGGATACCCTGCGCCCTGCCCTGCAGATTTTAAAGACCGCGCCCGGCGTGAAACTGGTATCAGGTTTCTTCATTCTGGATGTGCCGGATTGTGAGCTGGGGGCCAACGGCACCTTTCTCTTTGCGGACTGCGGCCTGAATCAGGATCCTACGGCAGAGGAACTGGCGGCCATTGCGGATACTTCCGCCAAGAGTTTCAAGAGCCTGGTAGGCGTGAAGCCGATCATTGCCATGCTGTCCCACTCGACCAAGGGCAGCGCCAAACATCCGCTGGTGGACAAGATGGTGGAGGCAACGCGGATTGCCCATGAGCAGTATCCCCACCTTACCATCGACGGGGAACTCCAGTCAGACGCGGCCCTGGTGCCTCAGGTGGCCAAGTCCAAAGCCCCCGGCAGTGAGGTGGCCGGCAAAGCGAACGTGCTGATTTTCCCCAACCTGGACAGCGGCAATATCGGTTATAAACTGGTGCAGAGACTGGGCAAGGCAGAAGCTTATGGTCCCATGCTCCAAGGCATCGCCAAGCCCGTAAACGACCTCTCCCGCGGCTGTTCCTGGCAGGACATCGTAGGAGTAGTAGCCCTCACCGCCGTACAGGCTCAACTTGCGTGATGGCAATGAGCAGTGCGCAGACAGAAGAATAGACGTGGCGGGGAGCTTGCTCACCGAAGCGGCTATTCGGATGGATGCATAGGGGTGCTAAGCGCCAGTGGCGCTTGATTAGCACGGACCGAAGCGGAGCGGAGACCAGCCCGCGAGCGAGTAAAACCGAAGGTTTTGCGAGCGGCACTGCGGAGTTTTCTGACATGAATCCGGGCAAAAGCAACCGAAATATCATAGAAAGAAGGAAAACAATATGAATATACTTGTTATCAACTGCGGAAGCTCCTCCTTAAAATTCCAGCTCATCGACGCGGAGACGGAGAAGCAGATCGCAAAAGGCCTCTGCGAGCGCATCGGCATTGAGGGCAGCCAGATTGTCTACCAGCCTGCGGGCGGTGAAAAGGAAGAGACCGTAACGCCCATGCCCGATCACACCAAAGCCATAGAGCTTGTTTTAAACGCGCTGATGAACGAAAAGACGGGCGTGGTGAAATCCCTGGATGAGATCGGCGCGGTAGGGCACCGTATCGTACACGGCGGCGAAAAGTTTGCATCGTCCACAATCATCACAGAGGAAGTGATCGAAGCGATCAGAGCCTGCAATGATCTGGCTCCCTTACATAATCCGGCGAATCTGATCGGCATTGATGCCTGCAAAAAGCTGATGCCGGATACGCCTATGGTGGGCGTGTTCGATACCGCTTTCCACCAGACCATGCCTCAGCATGCGTATCTGTACGGCCTGCCGTACGAGTATTATGAGAAATACAAGGTGAGAAGATACGGCTTCCACGGCACCAGCCATTCCTATGTATCCAGACGGGCGGCTGAGATCCTTGGCAGGAATTATGAAGACATGAAGATCATAGTCTGCCATCTGGGCAACGGCGCAAGCATTTCCGCTGTGGAAAACGGGCATTGCGTGGACACCTCTATGGGCCTTACACCTCTTGAAGGGCTGATTATGGGCACCCGCTCCGGCGATATTGATCCGGCAATTATTGAATTTATAGCCCATAAGGAGAATAAGAGCATCGACGAGGTGATGACCATACTGAACAAGAAGTCCGGCGTGCTGGGCCTTTCCGATAATCTTTCCTCGGATTTCAGGGATCTGGAGAAATCCTATGTGGCAGGGGAGGAGAGAGGACTTCGCACGATTCTTGCGTTTTCTTACCGTGTGGCAAAATATATCGGCGCATACACCGCGGCCATGAACGGCGTGGACGCAGTCTGCTTTACGGCTGGCGTGGGTGAGAACAACCCCTTGGTGAGAAAGCATGTGTGTGAACACCTGGGGTATCTTGGCATAACGCTGGATCAGGAGAAAAACCAGGTGCGCGGGGAGGATATGGAGATCAGTACCCCGGAATCCAAAGTGAAGGCGCTCGTTGTTCCCACCAATGAGGAACTTGCGATTGCGAGGGAGACTTTCGCGCTGGTGAAATAAAATAGTAAATAACAGCGGCCGTCACTACGAATCAGTGGCGGCTGTCTTTATATGTGCGGGAAATCTTCCGCCGATTGTATCTTACGCACGAAAATGAACCACTTACCACCGATGTTATTGCCGGAAAGTCTTCTGTGCGTTACCATGAGCCCATAAGAAAAAGGAGGCGGATACCGATGAACGTTCTGGTTATAAATGGAAGCCCCAAAGGGGAAAAAAGCAACTCGTATCAACTGACAAAAGCTTTTTTGAGAGGGATAAAGGAGGCGGATAATGAAGTGGAGATCAGACGGCGCACGGTCTGCCAGATGGATATCCGCCCCTGTCTTGGCTGTTTTTCCTGCTGGAACCGTACACCCGGCAAGTGCTGCATAGAGGATGACATGGAGCAGGTCATTCAGGACCTGCTCTGGGCGGATATCACAGTTTGGAGTTTCCCACTGTACTATTATACGGTTCCGGGCGGTCTGAAAAATCTGATAGACCGTCAGCTCCCCATGCTTCTTCCATTTATGGAGGAGAAGGAGGGGCAGGTCGGAAACGGCGGGCATCCTTCCAGGTATGACATGAGCGGTAAGAGGACGGTGCTGATTTCCACCTGCGGTTTTTATACGGCGGAGGGCAATTATGACGGTGTGTACAGCCTTTTCGACCATTTCTGCGGGCGGGAAAACTATACGGCGATTTTTTGCGGTCAGGGGGAACTTTTCCGCGTGCGGGAGCTGTCTGCAGTTACGGGGGCGTATCTTTCCAGCGTGGAGCAGGCGGGACGGGAATACATGTCCGGCGGAATTTCCGCACAGAGCAGGGAGCGGCTCGCACAGCTTCTGCTGCCGAGGGAAACCTTTGAGGCGTGTGCGGACGCAAGCTGGGGAATAGAAAAGGAAACCGATGGAACGGGAAAAGAAGGCGGCAGTACAAAAACAGAGTCCGATACCCTGAAATTTACCAGACAGATGGCGGCGCTTTATCGGAAGGAGAGCTGGACCGGCAAAGACTTTGTGCTGGAAATGTGCTACACGGACGTGGAGGAAACTTACCAGATTCTGCTGGGCAAGGATGGCAGTCATGTCTGCACGGACGGCTCCCTTACAGCTGATACAAGGATCGAGACGCCGGTCACGGTATGGCGCTCGATTGCGGCGGGAGAGATCCGGGGAGACGAGGCCATGATGCAGGGGCTTTACCGTGTGAAGGGTGACTTTGACCTGATGCTGAAATGGGACGAGTATTTCGGCGGTTCCCGCCCGCAGACTAAGCGGATGAAAGAGACTTCGGAACAGAAGAATACAGATATGAATATCATGCTGATTCCGTGGATCGTCCTGTGGGTGGCAGCCTCCATCAGTAAACAGCCGGGATGTCTGCTTGCCGTCGCAGCCAGTGCACTTGTGCCGCTTGCCTATTACCGGCATAGAAAAACGGTGTATGACGTGTTTGGCGGTGCGCTGGTGACGGGATTTTCCGTGGCGATGCTGGCAGGCGTGTCCGAAACGTGGATGCTGCCAGTATCCTATCTGGCCTTCGGCCTGATGTGGCTGAGCTCCTGTCCCGGAAAGCGTATCCCTCTTACGGCCCACTATTCCATGAACAGCTATGGCGGTGAGGATGCCCTCAAAAATGGACTTTTTGTAAAGACGAACCGTATTCTCACCGTGCTATGGGGTATCCTTTATGTGATTACGGCAGTGTTCAGCTGGTTTTTGATGCGGTCGGCGGTAAGCAGTCTGACAGGACTGATCAATTCTGTGCTCCCTGTGTTGATGGGAATTTTTACAGTGTGGTTTCAAAAGTGGTACCCGGCGAGGGTGGCAAGGGGGAAATAGACTTATGAAAATAACAATACAGGATATTGCGCCCGGGGAAGAGGAAGAGATCATTGTAAGGTGCAGGGATTTGGATGAGGCGCTCCTTCGCATGATTTATGAGTTAAAGACGAGACGCGGAAAGTTTACGGTCACGGACAATGATAAGATCAGACAGATTGACGCGGGAGACATCTATTATTTTGAGGCTGTGGACAACAAGGTATTTCTCTATCTGGAACAGGATGTGTTCGAGGTCAGATATAAGCTCTATGAGATTGAGGAAGGGTATGCCAATACGGATTTTTTCCGGGCCTCCAAATCAGTGATTATCAATCTTGCCAAGGTGAAACAGTTTGCGCCGGATTTCGGCGGACGGTTTGAAGCGCAGATGAGGAACGGAGAGAGGCTGATGGTTTCCAGGCAGTATGTGCCGGCGCTGAAAAAGAGACTTGGCATGTGAAAAGCGGGGAATCTGAAACAGCAGACGAACGCGGAAGTGAGGGTTGATATGAAAGCATATATAACGGAGAGTGTGAAAAAAAGGATGATGGAACTGCTGCTTACGTTCTGCATGGTGACCACTGGCAGTGTCTTTGTCTGTGCGGTTTATAACAAGGTGTTCTGGCCGCAGGGTACGTTTCTGGAGTCGAACATCCTCTGGCAGCTTCTGGCACTGGCATTTGTGTGCAGCCTGGGCAATTTTATTCATTCCTATCGGGAAATCAGCCGCAGGAGGTCGGTGTTCAATAAAGGACTGCACTATGTGTATATCAATGTAGTTGTGCTGGGCTGCGGCTACGGGTTTGAATGGATGGATATGGAAAATATTTCTATGCTGGCGGCTATGATGCTTGGAATCCTGGTTGTCTTTGCTGTCGTTTCTTATGTGATATGGAAACTGCACGCAAGAGAATCCGAGAATCTGAACAGGAAACTAAGAGAGTATCAGCAGGCGGTGGAAAAGGCGCCGCAGTCTGTCTGACCCGGAAACAGACCAGATACAGGAAGTGTGATCAACGCAATAAGTGAGCGGTATTATGGCAACATTTGTAGAGAAGAAAGCCGGTCTTTGCCTTACAGTCATAAGTAGTGGAGCGTGTTCGGGCACGGAAACGAAGATGAGGGGAAAAGGAGACGGGAAATGAAAAGAGGCGGGCGGTTCATAAATTTGTTCACAGGATTGACACTGGCAGGCATGGTTTTTGCGATGGCCGGATGCGGTGCGGGCGGCGAAACACAGCATGACAGTGCGCAGACGGCAGAAACAGCGGATACAGAGACGGCGGAGACGGCAGAGGAGACGGATGCGGCGCAGGAGCAGAAAACTGCCACCGCGCAGGAGCCCCAGGAGTGGGAGTGGGATGCGCAGGACGAGGAGACGCTGCGGTATGCGTTTGCGAAAGCGTTCGGCGGCAGGGCAGGCGTCTGTGTGCCGATGGCAGCTCTTTCGGACACGGACAGAATGGCGATTGTGAAAGACCAGTTTAACAGCGTTACGATGGAAAACGAGATGAAGCCGGATACCCTTCTTGGGAATAAGCCGGTGATCGGGGAGGACGGGTTCCCGGTTCTTTCGTTTACGGTTCCCGATATGATGCTTAAGGAAATCAAAGCGTACAACGACACTGCGGGCAGGGACGGAAGAAAGATTATGGTGAGGGGACATGTGCTGGTATGGCATTCCCAGACGCCGGAGTGGTTCTTCCACGAGGAGTACAACGTGGATAAGCCTTATGTGGACAAGCAGACCATGCTTGCCCGTATGGAGAATTATATCAAACAGGTGATGGAGCACTACGAGAGTGAGGACAGCGAATACAGGGGGATGATTTACGCGTGGGATGTGGTGAACGAGGCGGTAAATGACACCGACGGCGGCATGCGCACCGACTCTTCCTGGTTCCGGGTGTTTTACAGCTTTGATTATGTGGAATGGGCGTTTGTGTACGCAAACCAGTATGCGCCCGCTCATATCAAACTTTTTTACAACGACTATAACGATATCAACCCTAAAAAAGCGGACGGCATCTGTAAACTGATAGAACAGATCAAGTCAAATCCAGAAGCCCGAATCGACGGTATGGGTATGCAGGGCCATTACGATATGAATTTTTCCGATGTCCTGTTTAAGCAGAGCGCCAGAAAATATGCGGCTGTTGTGGATGAGATTCAGATAACGGAGCTTGATCTGAAAGCGAGTACGGGTTTTGACGGAACCGATATGGAGGAGGAGTATCAGAAACAGGCGGATGTATACAAATCCCTGTATGATGCGGTGAAAAGTCTGAAACAGGAGGGCGTACCGATTACAGCGATCGTGTTCTGGGGAACGGACGACCGCCATTCCTGGCTGCAGAGCGCGAATGCGGCAGGCGGTTCGGCCGACGGCACAAGGGTCCAGTGCCCGCTGCTCTTTGATAAGGATTATCAGAAAAAGCCTGCGTTTTGGGCGTTTGTGGATGATTCCAAACTGGAGCCGGCGGCTGAATAGAAGACATGACAGGCCAGGAACAGCAGTGTCTGTTTATCTGATGCATGAAAAGAGGGGCGCTAACTCTGCGCCCCTGCTCCGATTTTTTTGTCGCTGTGTAAAATGTGATTTACCAGCCACTCAGTCAGAAATTCCATAAGATCTTCCAGCGTCTCCTGCTGGTTCTCATCAATATGTTCCAGATCCATTTCTTCCAGTCTCGACACGAAAGCTTCGTGCGCCCGTCTCTGCGCCTCCAGCCCCTCATAGTGGATGCTCTCCATATAGAGCTCTTCATCCTGGAAATGAAATTTTGTGTAATCCCGCAGCTCTTCCAGAAGGTGAACGATCTCGTCATATTTGTCGAATGCCATATCATCCGTCATCACGCGGTACACATCCCCGATGATGCGGAACAGCTCCCGGTGTTCTTTATCGATCAGCGGAATATTGGTCAGGTAAGTATCGTTAAACTCGGGTGCACATCTTTCCTCCGATGGCCTTAATTTGCCGATCATCAGGTCGGAGCTGATAATGTGCCGGTACAGCCAGGTCACAAGGTACCGCAGCAGATCGTCAAGCATTTCCTGCTGGGCGTTATCGGAGGAGAAGGAGTTTGTGATGCCGTTGATCTTGTCGCGGAAGAAGAGGTGCTGCTTTTTTTGCAGGGAAAGTTCCGGGTGGCGGATGCTTTCCATATAATCCTCTTCATGCTGGAAATGTTCTTCCGCATACTGGTCAAGACGCTCCACCATCTCCATAATATGGTCGTATTTGTCATTTAAAATCTGGTTATCCAGCAATTCCTGCGTTTCGTTTATGATCCGAAAAAGCTCCCTGTGTTCGCTGTCGATTTCGGCCACACCGATCAGGCAGTCGTCTGTAAAATAATACATAATTGGAGTCCTCCCTATAAAAATATATCGTGAAATTTACTTTTTGCGCTCATTATATCATAAAATACGGCCTAAACACAGAGGCCGGAAAAATATTTGTTCGCAGCGGATGTTGTTTTGATATCCAAAGAGCCGGATTTGCGCGTAAACCCTTGAAAAAATGACGGAAAAGGAGTATAATAATATTGTTTTTGTGAACAGACTTATGGGGAAGGATGTGAAGGAATTGGACAAGAAACAGGGTAGAACCAAGAGCCTGAAGACGACGCTGGTATTAGTCTGCGCGACACTCGGCATTATCATTGGAGTGGTGGTCGGTCTGATCGGTGTGATGACGATTCGAAACATATCAAACGGCGCTTATGATGAGTATGCGAGGGCGATGGATGATGGGTATCGGACAGAGATTAAGTCCCAGGTGCAGAGTGTGCTGGCAATCCTGCAGGCAGAGTATGACAAGGCGGCAGCAGGGATTCTGACGGAGGAAGAGGCGAAGGCGGAGGCGGCGGAAATCGTCCGCGCCATGCGTTACCGGGATGACGACAGCGGTTATTTCTGGATAGACGATACGGATTACATACTGGTTATGCACCCGATTCTGCCGGAACAGGAAGGCAGCAACCGCTATGATCTGGAGGATCAGAACGGCATTATGATCATTCAGTCGATTATGAAGGCCTGCCAGTCGGCGGACAAGGGCGGTTATAATGAATTTTACTTTACAAAAGCGGACGGGGTGACCGTTGCGCCGAAGGTAGCCTATTCCGGCTATTTTGAGCCTTGGGGCTGGGCTGTTTCCACGGGGAACTATGTGGATGACATGGAGCTGGAGATGCAGGGGATCAAGGCTTCGATTGTCAAAGAGTTTCGAAATTCCTGCATTCTTATGGCAGGATGCTGTGTGATTCTGTTGATCATTACGGTGGTGGTATCCGTTATTGTGGGCGAGTTTCTGGTGGTTCCGCTCCGCAGGGTCAAGGACTTCGCAGTCAGCATCTCTGAGGGTGACCTGACGGCGGATGTGGAAGTAAGACAGAGAAATGAGATGGGCGTGGCGGCGGACAGCTTAAACACGGCCAGGGAGAAGATTCATGGTCTCATTATGGCGATTGCCGGAACAGCCCATAAGGTAGAGGGCATGACGGTAGAGTTCGATGAGAGCTTCCGGCAGATGGAGAAATCCATCGGTGAAGTGGATATCGCAGTGGAAGAGATTGCCAAAAATATTACCGCTCAGGCGGCATCCACGTCGGATGCTACGGGAGAGGTCAATAAAATTGCGGAGGGAATTGACAGAACAACCAAGGAAGTGGCGGATCTGCGAGACAATTCCGACTCCATGAAGAAGCTGAGCCAGGAGTGTTCCGATAAGCTGCAGGAGCTGGTACAGGCTAATATGCGCACCAAGGAAGACGTGGTGAGCATGCAGACCCAGGCGGAAGCCACCAACGAGGCGGCGGATGCCATCAAGCAGGCGGCAGGATTGATTGACGCGATTGCGGATCAGACGAATCTGCTGGCGCTGAATGCGTCCATTGAGGCTGCCCGTGCCGGGGAGAGTGGTAAAGGCTTTGCGGTGGTAGCCACAGAGATTGGCGCGCTGGCGAACCAGTCCACGCAGGCGGTAGGTGAAATTTCCAAGATTATCAACGATCTGGTAAGTAAGTCGGTGCAGTCCCTGCAGATTATGGAGAAGGTCAACGGGACAGTGGAGCATCAGGTGGATGTGTTAAACGACACCCAGAGTATTTTCAAGGATCTGTATGTGAATCTGGATCAGTGCATGGCGTCCATCGTGAACATAGAGGAAATGACAGAGGATATCGAGAGGCAGAGGCAGGGCATTACCACAGTGCTGGATACGTTAAACAGTCTGGCTCAGGACAATGCGGCATCCTCACAGGAGACGTCAGCCATGACGGAAGAACTGGGACAGATTGTTTCCAGATCCAAGGAGATGGTGGAAGATTTGAAGGGCGATGTGGATCATCTGGTAGGCGGTGTGGAGCAGTTCTCTGTCTGAGATGCTGGTCTACGCTCCAGGCTCTGCCTGGAGCTATCGTGCATTCGCCCGATGAAGCACAGGCGTTATACAGCCTTATGTGAGCAAGCTCCCAACGGCTGATACCGTCTGTGCTTCGCCCGGCTCATTGCATACGTTAAATTATCGGTTGACAAACCGGGATGCCCTATGTATAATTGTTTGAGTGTGGATAGGAGTCTGCTATGTTCGTGAACCTGACAGATGTGCTTATAAACGAAGACAGAGTTGTTTCCATGCAGGCGGAAGCCCGGATTGAGGAGGTTCCCGTCGGCGGGGAGAAATATTCGGTGTCGGCTTCATCGCCGGTGAGCTTTGTTTTTACAAACACAGGGAAAGGCAGGGCACGGATCGAAGGAAAAGCAGCGTTTACTTTTTCGGCGGCTTGTGACAGATGTCTGAAGCCTGTGGAAGAGAAGCGGGAAATTTGCTTTACGAGAGAAGTGTGGGCGCCGGATATGGCGGCTGAGTCTTCGGTGTATGAAGAACAGCCATTTATGGAAGGCTTTCAGATGAACGTAGAGGACTTACTAATCAGTGAGATAGTGACAAGCTGGCCTATGAAGATTCTGTGTAAGCCGGATTGTAAGGGGATCTGCCCCACATGCGGCAGGGATCTGAATACGGGAACATGCACCTGCGATACGTTTGTTCCCGATCCCAGGATGGCGGCGATCAAAGATATTTTTGAAGCGGATAAGGAGGTGTGACGATGTCTATTTGTCCTAAAAACAAATCTTCTAAAGGTAGAAGAGATAAGAGAAGAGCAAACTGGAAAATGACTGCTCCTACTTTGGTAAAATGCAGCAAGTGCGGCGCATTGATGGTGCCCCACAGAGTATGTAAGAAATGCGGAACATACAACAAAAAAGAAATCATCGCAGTTGATTGATCGATGTGCACGGGCTTTTCGGGAACCTCTCGAAGAGCCTTGATTTTTGTGGGCGGATTTAGTATATTATAACTATTCAAACAGGGCCGAAAAACAGGCTTAGAAGAAACGGAAGGTTGCGTATGAGCGAATGGATTAAAGTGGCCGTAGACGCTATGGGGGGAGACAATGCCCCGGTGGAGACGGTGAAGGGCGCTGTGGAGGCGGTGAAAGAGAGCGGTAAGATACAGGTGTACCTGGTAGGAAAACAGGATGTTCTGGAAAAAGAGCTTGCCGGCTATACATATCCGAAGGAACAGATTGTGGTTGTGCACGCCTCTGAGATTATTGAGACGGCAGAGCCGCCGGTGATGGCGATCCGAAAAAAGAAAGATTCCTCGCTCGTGAAAGCGCTTAATCTTGTGAAGGACGGCACCTGTGACGCCTATGTGTCGGCCGGCAGTACCGGGGCGACCCTTGTGGGAGGTCAGGTGATTGTGGGACGGATCAAAGGGGTGGAGAGGCCGCCGCTTGCGCCGCTCATTCCCACGGCAACGGGCTGTTCCCTGTTGATCGACTGCGGTGCGAATGTGGATGCCAGACCGTCTCATCTGGTACAGTTTGCGAAGATGGGATCGGTTTATATGGAATATGTGATGGGTGTGAAGAATCCGAAGGTCGGCATTGTGAATATCGGCGCCGAGGAGGAAAAGGGAAACGCCCTGGTGAAGGAAACGTTTCCTCTTTTGAAGAACTGTTCTGACATCAACTTTATCGGAAGTGTGGAAGCCAGGGATATCCCGGCGGGAGCGGCAGACGTCATTGTCTGTGAAGCTTTTGTAGGAAATGTGATTCTGAAAACTTATGAGGGTGTGGGACTGACGCTGATCTCCAAAGTGAAGGAGGGCATGATGTCTACACTTCGCAGCAAAATCGGAGCGCTTCTGGTGAAGCCTGCACTTAAGAAGACTTTGAAAGCCTTTGATCTGGAACAGTACGGCGGTGCGCCGCTTCTGGGGCTTAAGGGGCTGGTGGTGAAGACCCACGGCAGTTCAAAGGCGAATGAGATTAAAAATTCTATTTTGCAGTGTATTGCTTTTACAGAACAGCAGATCAGCGAAAAGATCCGTGAGAGAGTAACGGCGCAAGAGAACGACGGGTAATACGGAAGCAGTAAGATACCAACAGCGGGAGACGCTTTAGAAAGCGGAGAGGTTTGTTTTGCGATGGAGTTTGATAAATTACGGGAAGTGATAGCGGGGATTTTAAGTGTAGATCCTAAGGAAATCACGGAAGAGACCACCTTTCTGGAGGATCTGGGAGCGGATTCTTTGGATGTATATCAGATTATTATGGGAATTGAGGACGCCTTTCAGATAGAAATACCTGCAGGGAAGGCGGAGCGCATCACTACGGTAGGTGAAGCGGTAGAATTGATCAGGAGCAGCAGGGAGTAAGCGGTTGGCCCTTTCTGAAGAGGAAGGGGCTTTTCCATGCGGAGGTTTTTATGACGGGAGAAGCGTTGAGCGGTCTGGAAGAAAGAATTGCATATCAGTTTCGGGATAAAAAGCTTTTGCGGCAGGCGCTTACGCACAGCTCTTATGCCAACGAGATGAAAATCAATAAATACGAGGATTATGAGCGGCTGGAATTTTTGGGAGATGCCGTGCTGGAACTTGTGAGCAGCGATTTCCTTTTCCGGGAACGGGAGGAGACCACAGAGGGACAATTGACGAAGATGCGGGCTTCTATTGTCTGCGAGCCTGCGCTTGCTTTCTGCGCAAGGGATTTTTCCCTGGAGCAGTATATTTTGCTCGGCAAGGGGGAAGAGACCACCGGCGGAAGAAGCAGGGACTCCATTGTTTCAGATGTGATGGAGGCGTTAATCGGTGCCATCTATCTGGATGGGGGACTTGCGGAGGCCTCGGCATTCATACACCGCTTTATCCTTTCGGATCTGGAGCACAAACAGCTTTTTTATGACGCCAAGACGATTCTGCAGGAGCTTGTACAGCAGGAGAATGTAGGCGCGCTTCGCTATGAACTCGTCAAGGAGGAAGGGCCGCAGCACGATAAAATGTTTGAGGTGGAGGCCTATGTGGGAGAAAAAAAGGTGGGATGGGGAGTCGGCCATTCCAAGAAGGCGGCGCAGCAGCAGGCGGCCTATCAGGCACTTCTTGCGAGAAAAGAAAGGTAATATATGTATTTAAAGAGTATAGAGGTACACGGTTTTAAATCATTTGCAAATAAAATTAAGTTTCAGTTTCACAATGGCATTACGGGTATTGTCGGACCGAACGGCTCCGGCAAGAGTAACGTGGCTGATGCAGTCAGATGGGTGCTTGGAGAGCAGCGGATCAAACAGCTCCGCGGCGTGTCCATGCAGGACGTGATCTTTTCCGGGACAGAGCTGAGAAAGCCCCTTGGTTATGCCTATGTGGCGATTACATTGGACAATTCGGATCATCAGCTTCCCATAGATTTTGATGAGGTGACGGTATCGAGACGGCTGTACCGCTCCGGGGAGAGCGAGTACATGTTAAACGGGGCGCCCTGTCGTCTGAAGGACGTCAACGAACTGTTTTATGATACGGGTATCGGCAAAGAGGGATATTCCATCATCGGACAGGGACAGATTGATAAGATCTTGAGCGGCAAGCCGGAGGAGCGCAGGGAACTTTTTGACGAGGCTGCCGGCATTGTCAAATTTAAGAGAAGAAAGTACGCGGCGCAGAAGAAGCTGGAGGCGGAAAAACAGAACTTACTGCGTGTAAATGATATTCTGGCGGAACTGGAGAAGCAGACCGGGCCGTTAGAGAAGCAGGCTGACAAAGCGCGGATTTATCTCCGCAAGAAGGAGGAGTTAAAAAACCTTGACGTCAATGTATTCCTGCTGGAAAATGTGCGGATCACGGAACAGCTGAAGGCTGTAGACGAAAAGCTGCGCATCGCTGGCGGGGATCTGCAGGAGACCACGAACCAGTACGAGTCCATCAAGGAAGAGTACGAGCGGATTCAGAACCGCATCGAGCAGCTGGACGGGGAGATTGAGGCGGCAAGAGCGACCCTCACGGACACAGGCGTGATGCGTTCCAAACTGGAAGGCGAGATCAATGTCTTAAAGGAGCAGATCCATTCCGCCGAAGGAAATGAGGAACATCTGCAGACGCGCATCAACAGCATCAGCGAACAGCTTGCAGAGAGAGACAAAGAGCGGGAAAGCATCCTCAGGGAAAAGCAGGAGATCGATGAAAAGCTGGCAGCGCTGGAAGAGGAGCGGACACAGGCCAGAGACCTTCTGGAGAAAACCCAGGGAGAGATAGAAACTTTAAATAATCATATTGAAAGCGGGAAAAATACCATTATTGAGGCGCTGAATAACCGGGCTACCATCAAATCCAGGCTGGGGCGTTTTGATACCATGCTGGAGCAGGTGAATATCCGAAAGGCGGAATTAAATTCCAGACTTCTGCGCGCCAAGTCCGACGAGGCGGAGCAGACGGAGACGATCAAAAAGCTGGAGGAGGAATTTGAAGCAATCACCGGCTCTATCAAGGAGTTGACGGAGCAGCAGGAGCTCATGGAGGAGCGGCTTGCCGGTGTGAGGGACGAGCTGGCCGGCAAAGATCAGAAGCTGCGGGATACCCAGGTGCTCTACCACCAGCAGAAATCCAAGCTGGAGGCGCTCTCCAATCTGACAGAACGCTATGAAGGCTATGGCGGAAGCGTCAAGGCTGTCATGGAGAAAAAGGATACGGAGAAGGGCATTATCGGCGTTGTGGCGGATATCATCCAGGCGGAGGCAAAGTACGAGACGGCCATAGAGACGGCTCTTGGCGGCAATATCCAGAACATTGTGACAGAGGATGAAGAGACGGCCAAGCGGATGATTGGCTTCTTAAAAAAAGCAAGAGCCGGGCGTGCCACATTCCTTCCGCTGACAAGCATTACCCGTCCGCAGGAGTTTAAAAACCCGGAGGCGCTGAAGGAGCCGGGTGTGGTAGGGATGGCGGATGCCCTTGTGAAAATTGAGAAAAAGTACAAAAATGTGGCCAAGGCTATGCTTGGGCGCATTATGGTTGTTGACAATGTGGACCATGCGGTAAAGATCGCCAGAAAGTTTGATTACGGTATCCGCATGGTTACGCTGGAAGGAGAACTTCTGGTGCCCGGCGGCGCCATCAGCGGCGGCGCGTTTAAGAACAATTCCAATCTGCTCGGCAGACGCCGGGAGATGGAGGAGCTGGAGAAGAAAGTAAAGCAGTATGTGAAGGAGATCGACCAGATCTTAAATGAGATCGAGGAGACCAAGCGCGGCCGGAATAAAATGCGCCTTGAGATCGAGGATATCAAGGGACAGATCCAGCGGAAATTTATCGAGCAGAACACCGCCAGAATGAATGTGATGCAGGCGGAAGAAAAGAAGAGCGAAACCACAGAAGGGTTTGGTGAATTAAAGACAGAGGAACAGGATATCGAAACCCAGATCGGAGAGATCCGGGCAGGCAAGGAGGAGGCAGCAAAGGAGCTGGCTGATTCCGAGGCGCTTGAAAAGAGCGTGGAGACCCAGATTGCTGAATTTCAGACACAGCTTGAGGAAAAGCGGACGCTTGAATCCGAGCAGGCGGCGCAGACGGGCGAGTGGGATGTAGAAGTCGAAAAGATGCGGCAGAACGCAGACTTCAAAAGACAGAATCTGGAGCGTGTAGACGGAGAGAGAGAACGTTACCGCTCAGAACTGAACGAAGTGAAGGAAGGGCTGCATCTGGGCAAAGAGGAAGTGGAACGCAAGAAAGAGAGCATTCTCGAGATCGAGAGAACCATTGAGGCATCCCATACAGCGCAGACCGATGCGGAGAAAAAGCTGAAAGAAGATATGGAGACGAAGGAGACGCTTTCCGGGAAACAGAAAAACTTCTTTGGAACCAGAGAGGAGCTTTCCCAGCGTATGACAGCGCTTGACAAGGAAGTGTACCGGCTTAACGCGCAAAAGGAGCGGATGGAAGAGTCTATCGAGTCCCAGATCAATTATATGTGGGATGAATATGAGATTACGCTCTCCGATGCGGAAGGATTAAAGAATGAGGAAATGACCGATCTGCCGGCCATGAAACGGGAGATCAGCGGACTGAAGGACGAGATCAGAAAGCTCGGCGATGTGAATGTGAACGCCATCGAGGATTACCGAAACCTGATGGAGCGTTATACGTTTTTAAAGACCCAGCATGACGATCTGGTGGAGGCGGAGAAAACCCTGCTCGGCATTATTGAGGAGCTGGACACTTCCATGAGGAAACAGTTCAATGAGAAATTTGCCCAGATTAACCGGGAATTTGACAAGGTGTTCAAGGAACTGTTCGGCGGCGGCAAAGGTTCTCTTGAGCTGATCGAGGAGGAGGACGTGCTGGAGGCGGGTATTCTGGTGATTGCACAGCCGCCCGGAAAGAAACTGGTCAATATGATGCAGATGTCCGGCGGTGAGAAGTCCCTGACGGCGATTTGTCTGCTCTTTGCGATCCAGAACCTGAAACCTTCACCGTTCTGTCTTCTGGACGAGATCGAGGCGGCTCTGGACGAAAACAACGTGACCCGCTTTGCAAGGTATCTTCATAAGCTGACGAAGAGCACACAGTTCATTGTCATCACCCACAGGCGCGGCACGATGGAAAAGGCTGACAGGCTGTACGGCATTACCATGCAGGAGAAGGGCATTTCCACACTGGTGAGCGTGAATCTGATCGACAAGGAGTTAGAGTGACGCAAAAAGAGAGGTAGGATATGGGAGAGGAAAAGTTGGGTTTCTTTGGCCGGCTGAAAGCGGGCCTCACCAAGACAAGAGACAATATCGTACACGGCATGGATTCGGTGTTCGGCGGATTTTCCAGTATTGATGACGACTTTTACGAGGAGCTGGAAGAAATCCTCATTATGGGGGATATCGGTGTGAACGCCACCGAGGAGATTTTGGACAGGCTGAAAAAGCAGGTCAGGGAGAACCATATCAAGGAGCCGGCGGCCTGCCGGGAACACCTGATCAACAGCATCAGAGAGCAGATGGAAGTGGGAGACACCGCCTACGATTTTGAAAAGGAACGGTCGGTGGTGATGGTCATAGGCGTCAACGGCGTGGGAAAGACCACCACGGTTGGAAAACTCGCAGGACAGCTCAAGGGACAGGGAAAAAAGGTGTTGATTGCGGCGGCGGATACGTTCCGTGCGGCGGCGGGAGAGCAGCTGTCGGAATGGGCGGCCCGTGCCGGAGTGGACATGATCGGCGGTACGGAGGGCGCCGACCCGGCAAGTGTGATTTTCGATGCGGTGAACGCGGCGAAGGCAAGAAATGTGGATGTGCTTTTGTGTGATACGGCTGGACGGCTTCATAACAAAAAGAATCTGATGGAGGAACTGAAAAAGATCAACCGTATTATCGACCGGGAGTTCCCGGATGCCCACCGGGAGAATCTGGTGGTTCTGGACGGCACCACAGGACAGAATGCCCTGCAGCAGGCGAAGGAGTTTGGCGAGGTGGCGGATGTGACGGGCATCATTCTGACAAAGCTGGACGGGACGGCCAAGGGCGGCATTGCGGTGGCCATCCAGTCGGAGTTACAGATCCCGGTAAAGTATATCGGCGTTGGTGAGTCCATAGAGGATCTGCAGAAGTTTGATGCGAAGCAGTTTGTGGATGCGCTTTTTGATGTGAAGGAAGAGCAGTAGTTGAGGTTCACAGTCGAAATGCGCATATACTGCGCATTTACGACCCGAGACAGTAAATTATGAGAGCATTTGCGCCTCGCCGCAGGCGACTTGGAATGCGCAAATGCCGTTACTATGAGCAGTGGGAAACTGCGAATAGAAACAAGAGTAGGGAGGCACAGCGGGGATGGATGCAATGACATTAGATCAGTTTGAAGAAGCCTATGAGGTGGTGAAAGAGGTCACCTCGGAGACAAAGCTCGTATACAGCGACTATTTCAGTGCGCAGACCGGGAATAAGGTTTACCTGAAGCCGGAAAACATGCAGCTTACGGGAGCCTATAAGCTCAGAGGCGCCTACTATAAAATCAGCACTCTGACGAAGGAGGAGCGGGAGAAGGGACTGATTACGGCATCCGCCGGAAATCACGCCCAGGGCGTAGCCTACGCGGCCAAATGCTACGGGGTAAAAGCTGTGATTGTGATGCCCACCACAACCCCCCTGATCAAAGTAAACCGCACCAAAAGCCACGGGGCGGAAGTAATCCTGTACGGGGATGTGTATGATGAGGCCTGTGCCCATGCACTGGAACTGGCGGAGAAGAACGGTTATACGTTTGTACATCCCTTTGACGATCTGGATGTGGCTACGGGGCAGGGAACCATCGCTATGGAGATTATCAAGGAGCTTCCGCTGGTGGACTATATTCTGGTGCCAATCGGCGGCGGCGGTCTTGCCACCGGGGTATCTACCCTTGCAAAGCTCTTAAATCCGAAAATAAAGGTGATCGGCGTGGAGCCTGCGGGCGCGGCCTGTATGCAGGCATCCATCAAGGCGGGGAAAGTGCAGACCATGCCGCAGGTCAATACCATTGCGGACGGCACTGCTGTGAAAACGCCGGGGGAAAAGATTTTCCCTTATGTGAGCAAAAATCTGGATGACATCATCACCGTGGAGGATGAGGAGCTGGTGGTGGCTTTTCTCGATATGGTGGAAAACCATAAGATGGTGGTGGAAAATTCCGGGCTTCTCACAGTGGCGGCCTTAAAGCATCTGGATGTGAAGAATAAGAAGATTGTTTCCATTTTGAGCGGCGGCAATATGGATGTGATTACCATGTCCTGTGTAGTTCAGCAGGGGCTTGTGCTGCGCGACAGGATTTTCACCGTGTCGGTGCTTCTGCCGGACAAGCCGGGAGAACTTTCCCGAGTGGCGGATGTGATTGCGAAACAGAGCGGAAATGTTATCAAGCTGGAGCATAACCAGTTCGTCTCCATCAACCGCAATGCGGCGGTGGAACTTCGGATTACGCTGGAAGCCTACGGCACGGAACACAAAAACCAGATCATCAAAGCGCTTGAGGACAATGGGTATCAGCCCAAACTTGTGCGGGCGAGTATATAGGTTTTTCGAGCTTGCACTGCGAATGATATAATTTTAAGATGGATATGATATTAACAAAAAAAGGCAGGGGTCATATTCATGCAGAAAGTGAAAAAATATGTTATTATTACGGCAGCGGCATTTGTGTATGCCGTCGGGGTCAGTCTCTTTACAGACCCTAATAATATGGCGCCGGGCGGTGTGACAGGTATCTCCATTATTTTGAGCAGGCTGCTGCCGGTCAGTACAGGTACCTTTATTATGCTGATCAACATACCGATCCTGATTTTTGCAGTCTGGAAATTCGGAATCACTTTTACGGTGTCAACGATCTATGCCATAGCGCTGATTTCGTCCTTTACGAATGTGCTGTCGCCATACGGGGCAGCTACGGACGACATCCTGCTGGCGGCTCTGGTGGGCGGTACGCTCACGGCGGTCTCCATCGGCGCGATCTTCCGCGCGGGAGCAACCACAGGCGGCACGGATATTATCGTCAAGGCGCTGCGGCTGAGGTTTCCTCATCTTAAGACGGGGAAGATATTCTTTATCGCGGACGCGCTGGTGGTGACTCTCTCAGGCATCGTATTCCGGGATCTGAACGCTGCACTGTATGCGGCGATTTCTGCCATCTGTACCTCTGTGGTGATGGATGTTGTGCTCTACGGCAGGGATGAGGCAAAACTTCTGTATATCATCAGCAGCAGAGCGGAGGAAATTGCGGGGCGGCTTTTGTCGGATTTAGATATCGGCGTGACATATATAAAAGGGCAGGGCGCATATAGTGGAGATAACAAGCGGGTGATTATGTGCGTGGTGAAAAAGCCTGTAACGCCCAGAGCGGAGGAGATTGTAAAACAGGAGGATCCCAATTCCTTTATGATTATCACAAGCGCGACAGAGGTGTTTGGGGAAGGGTACAAAAGCTACTTTAGTGAGCGCATGTAGCGGCATGCGCAGATAAAAGGAGAGTCTATGCAGGAGAATCATTCGCAGGGGAAACGCAGCAGGAAGAAACGGAGGAGAAGTGAGAACAGCATCCTCGCAGGCTCCATCCTCCTCTGCATCGTTACGCTGACGGCGGTTACGATCTGCCTGGTCATGGTGTTCCAGTACAGGGCGGTTCAGCAGAAGAACACAGCGGTTATGAGTGAACTGGAGACAATACGGCTGAAGGAGGAAGCGGCTTACAATCAGGCGGAGGTGGATGCCATGATTGAGAGTGCGGTGGAGGAAGCAAAGGAAAAAACCGGGGAAGAGGTGAGTGAGCAATTCCTTGGCCGGATAAAGGAATTTATGTCTTCCGGGCAGGGGACAACGGAGATGCTCAGAGCATTTTTCCCGGATGAGATTGTGGTGGCTGACGCCGGGAAGTATTATTTTTTCCCGATTCTGGAGGAACTTGCCAGGAATACATACGATCCAGAGTCCTTTATGCCGGATGGGGACGGTGTCATGCACTATTATGTGGATGGGGAGCGGGCGTCCCGGAAGGGAATAGACGTATCCAGATACCAGGACAAAATCGACTGGGAGAAAGTTGCCTCTGACGAAGTGGATTATGCCTTTATCCGCCTGGGAATCCGGGGATATACGGAAGGAGAGATCATGGAGGATGAAACCTTCCAGGATAACATCGAAGGTGCGCTGAAAAACGATATTGATGTGGGCGTATACTTTTTCACCCAGGCCATGAGTGAGGAAGAGGCCGAGGAGGAAGCAGAGTTTGTGATTGAGTCCATTGCACCTTACAAGGTGGAGTACCCTGTGGTTATTGATGTGGAGGCGGTGACAAGCACGAAGGCCAGGGGGAATGATCTGACCAGCGAAGAGCGGACGAAGTACTGTATTGCCTTCTGCGAGAAAATCAGGGAGGCAGGATATACTCCTATGATTTACGGAAATTTAAAGACCTTTACGCTGCTTTTGGACATCAAGGAGCTGGAGGCGTATGATAAGTGGTTTGCCTACTATGATGAGTCATATTATTTCCCGTATGATTTTAAGATCTGGCAGTATACCAATAAAGGGAAGGTGGCCGGTATCAAGGGTGATGTGGATATGAATATCAGTTTTGAGCCGCCCGAGGATGATGAGGAAGATGATTAGCAGAGAGAGCAGTTAAGAAGATACTAATTATAGTAAGGAAATACAATAAAAGGAAAGGCAGGGTTACGACATGAAATACGAATTTGAAGGTACTGTAGAATTTCGGGAGAATGAGAATGCCATCTCCGTGCCCTTCAATGTCTGGGAGGTCTGTGAGAAGGTGGGAGATGCGCCGGTACGCGTCTGCTTTGATGACGTGTGCTTTATCTGCGATCTTCTGCCAAAAGGGCAGGGATATTATGATATCCCGGTAAGTCAGGATACGCTCTCCAAAGTGGAGCTTGGCAAAAAATATCTGATCTCCATTGAGATTGTGGGAAATGTCATGGCAAGAATCGGGGACAGTCCTTACAGTGTGGAGCATCCGATCCGCAAAATTGAAGGGGTGGAGCTTGTGACACAGCCCTGGGACGGCCTTTGCGGACAGTCCTGCATTGCCATGATAGCGGGAACCACGCTGGATGAGGCCTGCGATATTATGAAGTGCAGGGAGTGGCAGGCAAACATGAGCAAGATGATCGCTACGTTGGAATATCTGGGTATCCGCCATGCGGATAAGATCGTGTATACGCTTGGAAAGGAAGTGGAGCTGCCGAAGTGCACCATCATCATGGAGCGCATGGGCAGATACAGCCATTATCTTGTAGGGTACGACGGTAAGTATTATGATCCCAATCTTGGTATAATCAAAGAGTTTGACATGGCGAAGATGGTGGGGTATCTGGAGATTGTAGTGTAGATCTGAAATGAAATAGGAAGGGGCATCGCGTAATCACACTGATTGGATGATTTGGCGATGCCCTTTCTTTGTTTTTCCATATGATACGGCCGCTTTCGATTAAGCTGATAGAGATCAGGTCTCGTTCATTTTATGTATGGATTCGGCGATACTGTTGGCGTCCTGCGTGATCTTTTTATAGATCTCTGTGGACTGCTTGGAGAATGCGCCCATCTGTTTCGCAATGATACCGAAACCGGCTCCAGCAGCGCCGACCCGGGCGGTTTCAATGGATGCGTTCAACGCCATGATCGTCTGCTTGGAGGCGATCGCCTCAAGCTCCCGGGTGTTTGCTTTAATCCGGGTTACCGTTTCGGTGGCGTTTGCAATTTCCTCCTCCCACACATGGATCTTTTTGTATTCTGTGGCATTCATATATTCCTGTAAAACCATACGGTTTACTACATCGTTCAGAAGGGCTGCCGCCGCGCGGATAGACGCTTCAGAGCGCACCGGCACTTTGTGGACGGCGCGGATATATGTGTTCGGATCAATTCCCAGATCTGCAGCGATGGCGGCAAACTTTTCCTCATCCGGCTCGTGGGGGAGAACCTGACCGCCGATCACGGCCCCTAATTTCTCGCCGTTTAAAATGATGTCGATGGAAAAATCCATCAACCCCGCATGGCATTCATAGACGCCCTGCCCGGCAGCGTCGCATTTTTGACAACGCTTCGCTCCTTCGGCGCAGCCCCGGGTGTGTTTCATACAAAAATCGGTAAAACCGCTTCCTTTGGTGATATAGCTGCCCTCTGTATCAATGGCAACGGCAGCAAGCCCGGTGGCCTGCGAAAAAGCGTCCTGAATCTTCTGCAAATGGCTTACATCCATAAAATCTGAGAGTTTCATGTCGATTTCCCCCTCCTTCAACAATATTAAATGTATTATATCATGCTTTTTGACAAATGCCTATCTTTTTGTATGGTATAATACAGGTTACAACAAGACAAAGGCGGGAAATAGGGATGCGGGAAATTTATTATGCCGAGGACGATCCGGGAATTGCGGATAAGGTGAGGGAATATCTGGAGCGGCAGAACATAAAAGTGTCAGTATACAGCACACTCGGTGATTTGAAGCAGGCGCTTGCCGCGCGTCTGCCAGCGATGGTGCTTCTTGACTGGAATATGCCGGATGGGCGCGGGGATGGACTGTGTCGGTGGATTCGGAAAAACTGGAGGGAACTGCCGGTTATTTTCCTTACCGTGCGGGGGGACAGCGCAGATATTGTTTCGGGATTTGACAGCGGGGCGGACGATTATGTGGTGAAGCCCTTCGCGCTGGAGGTATTGTATTCCAGAGTGCAGGCGCTTCTCAGAAGAAGCGGGGACGTGAGCGGACAATATCTGACTTGCGACAGCATTGTGATGGACTTATCCCGTATGACGGCTGCCTGCGGGGCGGAGGAGGTAAACCTGAGTGCAGTGGAGTATCAGGTGCTTTTGTGTCTGATGAGGAATAAGGGCAGAATCGTAACCCGGGAAAAACTGCTGGAGCAGGTGTGGGATGTAAACGGAACCTATGTGAATGACAACACATTGACTGTAACAGTCAAACGGCTGCGGGACAAGCTGCACCAGCCGGCCTGTCTGAAAACGGTCAGAAGCGTGGGATACCGCATGGAGGACACGGAATGAAGGGTGTGGAAAACAGTAAAATAGCCCGGGTAAGTTATGCTTCGGAGTGGCTGATTGTCATTGGCGTTATTGTTATGCTGGTTTCGGGACATTATGCCGTCAGGCTGGCGGGTGCAGTTCTTCTTGCGGCAGGACTCTTGTACGGGCAAAAAAGAGTACGGCAGCGTCTGCGGGCACTGACGGCATATCTGGAACAGGCTCATGTGGGAAAGGCGCAGATTCTTTCCGCGCTGGGGGAAGATGAATTTTCCAAGCTGGAAGATGAAATTTACAAGACGGTGACATCGCTCTATCAGACGAGAGAGGAGGCGGTGCGGGTCAAAAATGAGATGGCCCAGAATCTGTCCAATATCGCACATCAGATCAGGACACCGATCACGGCCGCCTCCCTGTGCGTACAGACGATGGACGGAAAGTCGGTAAAAGAAGAGCAGGAGCAGATCCAGAGGCAGCTTATGCGGCTGACGCACCTGGAGGAAGCCCTGCTTCTTTTAGCCCGTCTGGATGCCGGCTCGTTGGTCTTAAAGAGGGAGGAGACGGACGTTTATACGCTGCTTATGCTTGCGGCGGATAATCTGCAGGAGATTTTTGCACAGCGGAAAGTTTCCGTCGATATTCCCGAGCTTGGGGAAATGTCTGTAAAAGTCGATCTGGAATGGACGATGGAGGCAGTTATGAATCTGATGAAAAACTGCGCGGAGCACAATGCAGGGGGATGCATTCACTGTTCTTACGGACAAAATCCCCTGTATACGGAAATGCAGATCCGGGATGAAGGCGCGGGATTTGACAGGGAGGATCTGCCTCATCTTTTTGAGCGGTTTTACCGGGGTAAAAATGCGGGGAAGGAGGGGACCGGCATCGGACTTGCCCTGGCGCAGGAGCTGATTGTGCGGCAGAACGGCGCCATACGCGCAAAGAACCTGCCGGAGGGAGGCGCCTGCTTTGAAATCCGCTTTTACAGTCACTGAGTTGTCACTTTCGCCTGCTATGATGAAAGGGACATGTGTGTGGCGAACCCTTTGGGGCGCATGCCATTCTATGAAACGCAGCGGTCAGGAGACAATCTGTGACAGGAGGAAACGGAAGGATGAATATTTTGTCATGCGAAGGCGTCAGCAAGGTATATGGATCTGGGGAAAACCAGGTGGCAGCGCTTGACAGCGTTGACCTGGAGGTTGACAGGGGAGAATTTGTGGCGATTACCGGGGCTTCCGGCTCTGGTAAATCTACGTTGCTGCATATTCTTGGCGGTGTGGATAAGCCGACAGACGGCAGGGTCATTGTGGAAGGGACAGACCTTGCCGGATTGAACCAGACACAGGCGGCAATTTTCCGCCGCAGAAAGGTGGGGCTTGTGTATCAGTTTTATAATCTGATTCCCACGCTGACTGTGCGGAAAAATATTCTGATGCCGCTTACGCTGGATCGGAAGAAACCAGATGAGGCGTACTTTGGAGAGGTGGTACAGTCCCTTGGCATTGCGGATCGTCTGGAGGCTTTGCCGAACCAGCTGTCGGGAGGACAGCAGCAGAGGGCTGCCATTGCCCGATCCCTGATCTATCGTCCGGCCCTTCTTCTGGCGGACGAGCCGACTGGAAATCTGGATCAGAAAAATTCCGGGGAAATCATGGATCTGCTTAAACTTTCCAACCGCAGTTTGAAGCAGACGATCCTTCTGATTACCCATGATGAAAAGATTGCCCTGGAGGCGGACAGAATCATAACCATAGAGGACGGCCGCATCGTCAGCGATGAGAGAAGGAGGTAGGCAGGATGTGGAGAGCGTATTCCGCAGATTATCTGAAAAACAACCGTGCCACCGCTGTCTCCATTATGACGGCTGCTTTTATTTCGTCCCTGCTATTGTCCCTGCTTGGCAGTCTTTTTTACAATATGTGGAAGTATGAGGTGGAAAGGCTTCGAGCGGAGGGAGATCAGTATGCGCTGATGGCGATGTACTTGGTGCGCGATGCGAATGATGAGGCGCCAAGGCTGGTGTTTCCGCTTTTTCTCCTGATTATGGGATTGGCATCGGTTTCGCTGGTTATTATCATACACAATTCTTTTGCCGTGTCCATGCAGGCGAGAATCCATCAGTTTGGCATCCTTTCCAGCATCGGCGCCACACCGAGGCAGATACGGAGGTGTCTTGTGCAGGAGGCCGCAGTTTTGTGCGCAGCTCCTGTGGCAGTGGGAACCCTGTTTGGCATAGCGGCAAGTGCGGGGCTTCTGGCCCTGCTGGAGTGGCTGGTGAGAGAGGTAGATGGCAGAAGGGAGCATGTGTTTGGGTATCATCCGCTGATCCTGCTGGTGACGCTTCTGGCAACGGGAATCACCATAGGGATATCCGCATGGCTTCCGGCCCGCAGAATGAGTGTAATGACGCCTCTGGATGCCATTAAAAACACGGGAGAGCTGCATCTGAAAAGAAAAAAACATTCCCCGATACTTTCCCTGCTCTTCGGTGTGGAGGGAGAACTGGCAGGGAATGCGCTGAAAGCACAGAAAAGAGCGCTTCGGACGGCATCGGTGTCTCTGCTTCTCTCCATGACGGCATTTACGCTGATGCAGTGTTTTTTTTCCCTCTCAGAAATCAGCACACGGGAAACCTATTTTGAGAAATATCAGAATGCCTGGGATATTATGGTTACCGTGAAAGATACGGGGACAGGCGTTTTTGAGGAGAAGGAACCGCTTTCGGAGATACCGGGTGTGGAGGACGTGATTGTATACCAGAAAGCGCAGGCCAGACGGTATATGACAGAGGAAGAAATGAGTGAGGAGATGCAGGCCAACGGAGGCTTCGCCCATGATTCTGGGAAGCATGTGACGAAAGAGCGCGGCGGTTTTCTTGTAAACGCGCCGATTATCATATTGGATGACGCCTCTTTTATGGCGTACTGTGGACAGATTGGCGTCCCTCAGAGGACAGACGGGGCGGTGATACGGAATCTGATCCGGGATGTGACCAATCCTGATTTCAGACATCCACAGTATATGCCCTATATAGAGCCATGTGATACAACGGAACTTAGGGCACAGACGGGCAGTGGAGCCGTGGAAATTTCGGTTCTGGGATGTACAGAGGAAGTTCCCGTTTTGCGGGAGGAGTACGCCGCGATGGACAAATATGAGCTGGTGCACTTTGTGCCCGCAAGTCTGTGGAGTGAGATGGCAGGGGAGTTAAGCGGCGCGAAGAAAGATACCTTTATTCGTGTGCTTGGCAGAGAGGGGATCAGTCTGGAGGAACTGGAGTGCATACAGGGAGAAATCGAGGAGATGCTGGCGGGCGTTTATGTGATGGAGAGCGAGAACCGTATCCGGGAATATGAGACGAACGGACGGCAGTTCCAGGGTATGATGCTCGTGTTTGGGAGCTTTTGTGTGCTGCTCGCTCTGATCGGCGTGGGAGATGTGTTTTCCAACACACTCGGCTTTGTGCGGCAGAGGAAACGGGAGTTTGCCAGATATCTGTCGGTGGGCATGACGCCGGAGTCGCTCAGGAAAATGTTTTGTATTGAAGCCTTAGTGCTTGCGGGCCGCCCCATGTTGTATGCTGCCGCTGTCACATTCTTTGCGGTGGGAGGTATGCTGAAGGCAAGCTATATGGAGCCGGCGGAGTTTTTGGCTGAGGCGCCGCTTCTTCCCATTGCGGGATTTATGCTTGCGGCAGGAGGGATGGTGGCATTTGCCTATTTCCTGAGCTGGCGTAAAATGCGGAAAATGAATCTGGCGGAAATATTGCGGGATGATACGATGATGTAATTAAAAAGGTTTCATCTCCTGTTATCAAGTTTTTTTGCTCTTTGCAGATCCAGTGAGTTTATCAACAGCAAGGGAAGCGGTAGGCTGAAAGTAAATATCCTTTCCCTTGTTGCACTCATACATAAAATCCTTTAACGGCTTACTGGTATATTTTGAAAAATCGCCATATATAGCGAACCTTACGCCATAGTTGATGAATTTCTGCAATATTTCTCCTGCCAGACAAGTGCTGAGGACAAAGAAATCGTTTACAACAGCTTCCCTGTTTACCGCAATATTTGAGCAGCCCGTTTCGTATGTTACTGTCATAATCAAGTCTAATGCCGACTGGACATCTGTTATCAGCAGCTCATCACTGCTCACGATGGCAGCCTCTATATTGTTTCTCTTTATAACTTCAGTTTTCATTTTTACCTCCATCAATTTTCAATCATTTTTTCTGCTACTCATACAAACTGTCAATCAAATGGTCAACCATGAAATCAAAGGTTTCCATGTGATTGTGCGGAAGAATATCCTTATTTTTGATATTCATAATCAAAGAATAAATAACTGACATCGCCAAATCCGCATCAACTTTAAATTTCAAATATGGCTGGTTTGAAAAAAGCTGCCGGCTCATATGATTGGACTCCTCGATTTTTTTGGCCTGCTCCTCTGATAACTTGTTCATCAAAATGGTAAAGTCCGTACTGCTCGAATCGTACAAAAAATTGTTTTTATCATATTCCCGATAAATGAGTTTTAGGGCTTCGGCAACACCATGTTTCTCTTTGTGTTTTTCGATTACCGCCAACGCCGCAGTGCAGATTTGTTTTTGCACAGAGCACAGCACTTCGCAAAAGAGAGCTTCTTTCGATTCAAAGAAAAGATAAAACGCCCCTTTTGAGATTCCGGCCTGTTTGCAAAGGTCATCGACACTTGTTTTTTTATAGCCATACTGTGTCCAGCTCTGCTTACAGGCTTCCTGCAGACTTCTTTTGATGTTTTCTTTTTCCCGTTCTGTAAAACTTCTCGACATATCATTTTCTCCTATTGTGACTCAAAATACTATATCGGTCATTGGAATGGTACACCATAAAAACGTAAACGTCAAGCATTATTTTCAAACATACATTGTCGCAATCTGCAGGACAAAACACGAACAAAAGTTTGTCAAGAAAAAATACTTGACACATCGGCTCTCCTATTGTAAAATGCAAAAGTCGGTGATTGTCAGCCGTAAATTTGCAATTGTGCCGTCCTCGGTATTGAGGCGGCAGCGCAGAAGTGATGAAAACATGGAAAAGATCGTAGAACAGGGTTTATTGTATGATTTCTATGGAGAATTGCTGACGGGACACCAGCAGGAGATATACGAGAGCGTGGTGTACGAGAATCTTTCCCTTGGAGAGATTGCGGAGGCGAAAGGAATCAGCAGACAGGCGGTGCACGATATCGTGAAACGCTGTGATAAAATACTTCTCGGATACGAAGAGAAGTTAAAGCTGGTGGAAAGGTTTACGAACATTAAAGAGAAGATCGCGCAGATCAACCGCCTTTCCGAGCAGTACGAGAACGGGGAATTGGAAAGTCCGGCGTCCTACGGTTCACAGATCAGGGAATTGTCGGCCCGGATTATGCAGGAGTTATAGCACTTGGCACCGATATACCGGGACAATAAAGAAAGGCATAGGGACAGATGGCGTTTGAGAGTCTGACGGATAAACTGCAGAATGTATTTAAGAATCTGAGGAGCAAAGGCCGGCTGACCGAGGAGGACGTCAGGACCGCTTTAAAAGAGGTTAAGATGGCGCTTTTGGAGGCCGATGTTAATTTTAAGGTGGTCAAACAGTTTGTAAAGTCTGTGGAAGAACGGGCTGTCGGTGCGGATGTGCTGAACGGTTTAAATCCCGGACAGATGGTCATTAAGATTGTGAATGAGGAAATGGTGTCCCTGATGGGCTCCGAGACCACGGAGATCACCATGCAGCCGGGAAAGTCCATCACAGTCATTATGATGTGCGGCCTGCAGGGTGCAGGTAAGACCACCACCACGGCGAAGATTGCCGGGAAGGTAAAATTGAAAGGGAAAAAGCCCCTTCTTGTGGCCTGTGATGTGTACCGTCCTGCAGCTGTCAAACAGCTTCAGGTAAACGGGGAAAAGCAGCAGGTGGACGTTTTCTCTATGGGAGAGAATCATAAGCCTGTCAATATAGCGAAGGCGGCCATAGAACATGCGCAGAAGAACGGCCATAATGTAGTAATTTTAGATACGGCAGGCCGTCTGCATATAGATGAAGAGATGATGGAAGAGCTGATCGGCATCAAGGAAAATGTGGAAGTGCACCAGACGCTTTTGGTGGTGGATGCCATGACCGGTCAGGATGCCGTCAACGTAGCGAAGGACTTTGATGAGAAGGTTGGCGTAGACGGGGTGATCCTGTCCAAGATGGACGGTGATTCCAGAGGCGGCGCGGCGCTCTCTATCAAGGCTGTTACTGGTAAGCCGATCCTTTTTATCGGTATGGGCGAGAAACTTTCCGATCTGGAGCAGTTTTACCCGGACCGAATGGCGAATCGGATTCTCGGTATGGGCGATGTACTCACGCTCATTGAGAAGGCTCAGCAGAATATTGACATAGACGAAGACAAAGAAAAAGAGATGGCTGCCCGTATGAAAAAGGGCAAGTTCGATTTCGAGGATTATCTGGAGAGCATGAAACAGATGCGCAATATGGGCGGTCTTTCCGGGATCCTGAGCATGATGCCCGGCATGGGCAGCAAGATGGCGGACATCGAGTCTGCGGTGGATGAAAAGCAGCTTGCCCGCATGGAGGCGATTGTCCTTAGTATGACGCCGCAGGAGCGGCAGAATCCCAAGCTTTTAAATCCCAGCAGGAAAGGGCGTATTGCCAAGGGGGCCGGGGTGGATATTGCGGTGGTCAACCGCTTTATCAAGCAGTTTGAGCAGTCGCAGAAGATGATGAAACAGATTCCCGGCATGATGGGCGGCAAAAAAGGCCGCGGCATGTTTGGCGGATTAGGCGGTATGAAATTCCCATTTTAGGGTTTCAAAAATAAAACAATTATATTTTTACAGGAGGCAGAAGAAATGGCAGTTAAGATCAGATTGAGAAGAATGGGACAGAAGAAGCATCCTTTTTACAGGATAGTGGTAGCGGATTCCAGATCCCCCAGAGACGGCAGATGTATCGCAGAGATCGGCACCTATGATCCCAACACAGATCCCAGCACCTACAAAGTAAATGAGGAAGAGGCGAAGAAGTGGCTCGCCAACGGTGCACAGCCCACAGAGATCGTAAGCAGAATCTTCAAGACGGTAGGCGTGACAAAGTAAGGGAACTTGTAACTGTGAAGGCACTGAACAGTTATGAGGGCTTCAGGCCGCTTTTGGAGGTGGACTATGAAAGAATTGGTAGAAGTGATCGCAAAAGCTCTTGTGGAAAACCCGGACGAAGTGGTGGTAACACAAAAGGAGGAAGGTAAGAACATTACCGTGGAGCTCCATGTGTCGCCCTCCGATATGGGAAAAGTCATCGGCAAGCAGGGACGTATCGCAAAGGCGATCCGTTCCGTTGTTAAGGCGGCGTCTTCGAAAGACAATAAGAGAGTGGATGTAGAGATCATCTGACGAAAAGGCCCCACGGATTCCCCTGTGGGGTCTTTTGTACGAATTGTGTGAAGTATCTGAAGTCCGCTTATATGCATAAAAAGAGAACATCGGAAGACGAACAGGGAGTAAATGATTGTGGAAACAGAGAGAAACGACGAATTGCAGGTTGGCGTGATTACACAGACCCACGGGATCCGGGGTGAGGTGAAGGTATTTCCAACCACGGATGACGCAAACCGCTTTAAGAAGCTGAAGGAAGTCATTCTGGACACCGGGAGAGAGCGGCTGTCTGTGGAGATTGAGGGTGTCAAGTTCTTTAAAAAGTTTGTCATTCTGAAATTCAAAGGCTATGACTCCATCAATGATGTGGAGAAATATAGACAGGGAAAGCTTCTGGTCACCCGGGACCATGCGGTCAGACTAAAAAAAGACGAGTATTTTGTGGCGGACATGATCGGTATGCGGGTCGTGACAGATACGGGGGAAGCGTTCGGCGTTCTGAAAGAAGTGCTTGCAACAGGCGCGAACGATGTCTATGTGGTGAGCAGAGAGAATGCGCCGGAGGCGCTGCTTCCCGCAATCAAAGAGTGTATTAAAAACATTGATATGGAAAGCCGTGTGATGGAGATTCATGTCATGGACGGGCTGCTGTAAACAGCAGAAAAACGCCGTACACATGCTGTGAACGGCGTTGGCACAACAGACGTTTTGGAGGATAGGTAATGGTAAGTTTCCATATACTGACCTTGTTTCCAGAGATGGTTATGCAGGGACTGCACACCAGCATTCTCGGCAGGGCGGCGGACAGGGGAGATATATCCATAGAAGCAGTCAATATCAGGGATTTCACGACAGATAAACACGGCAAGGTGGATGATTACACATATGGCGGCGGCGCAGGGATGCTGATGCAGGCGCAGCCGGTATATGAAGCCTGTCAGTCTGTAATTGACCGAATTGGTCAGAACAAGGCGCGGCGCGTCATCTATGTGACCCCGCAGGGGAAACCGTTCCATCAGGAGATGGCAAAGGAGCTTTCCGGGGAGGAGGAGCTGATCTTTCTCTGTGGACACTATGAGGGAATCGATGAACGTGTGCTGGAAGAGATTGTCACGGATGAAATTTCCCTGGGCGATTATGTGCTCACGGGAGGAGAACTGGCGGCTATGGTGATGGTGGATGCCATTGCCAGGCTGGTGCCGGGCGTTCTGCATAATGGACAGTCGGCGGAAACGGAGTCTTTCGGGGACGGTCTTCTGGAGTATCCCCAGTATTCAAGGCCGGAGATCTGGCACGGGAAACGGGTGCCAGAGATTCTGCTTTCTGGCGACCACGCGAAGGTGGATGCCTGGAGGCTGGCGCAGGCGCTGGCGCGGACGAAGGAGAGAAGGCCGGATCTCTATGAGAAGTATATGGAGGCGCATCCGCCGGTGGAGAAAAAGCGGCGAAAATGACGGGGAAAATTCGCGCAGGCCGGGGCATATATGAAAAAATCCCTTGCATTTACGCCCGTTGTATGGTAAATTGTAAATGTTGTGAAGAAGGATGGTCCTCTGCTACAGAAGTATTAAGAACATCCGGAGCATCTCAGGAGGAGAATTATGAACGACATCATCAGAGAAATTGAAGCGGAACAGTTAAAAGAGAACTTAAGCGACTTCCATGTAGGCGACACTGTCAAGGTGTACGGCAAGATCAAGGAGGGTAACCGCGAGAGAATCCAGGTGTTTGAGGGAACCGTTTTGAAGATTCAGGGCGGCAGCAACAGAACGACTTTCACGGTGCGTAAAGTATCTAACGGCGTGGGCGTTGAGAAGACCTGGCCCATGCATTCCCCGAATGTGGAGAAGGTTGAGGTTGTCAGAAGAGGTAAGGTGAGACGTGCTAAACTGAATTACCTGAGAGATCGCGTCGGTAAGAAAGCTAAAGTGAAAGAACTGGTTAAATAAGCGGAAGTGATGATGAAACAGATACCTCAGAGTAATTCGGGGTATCTGTTTTTGCGCGATGAGCAGAGTCAGAAGACTTATGGTTCAGGAGCCATGCTTGCATGAGCGCCTGAAACAGAAGGATTATGACGAGCAACGCGAACGAGAAATGCGAAGCATTTCGAGTCTGCTTATCATGCAGAGTCAGAAGATGAATCATTGAATGGTGGAATATATATGGCGAGAAGAAAGGGCTTAACCTTTTATCAGAAAAAGAAAAAGCTGGACCCAAGGCTCCTGAAAGATGTGGTGGAGCTGCTTGTGGGCGGCGCAGTTGCCGTTTTTCTGGCTTTTGTTCTTATTTTTTCCATAGGGATGCGCACCAGCGTGATCGGTGATTCTATGGAGCCGGCGCTGCACAACGGACAGGAAATTCTGATGAACCGTATTCTCTATCGTATCTCTACGCCAAAACGCGGTGACGTGATCGTTTTTCTGCCAAACGGAAACAAGAACTCCCACTATTATGTGAAGCGTGTGGTGGGGCTTCCGGGTGAGACGGTGCAGATCAGAGAGGGAAATGTGTACATAGACGGGGCGCTCCTTGCGGAGAACGAATTGTTTGACAAGATCATAGATCCGGGCATTGCGGAGAACGAACTGGTGCTCTCGGGGGATGAGTTTTTTGTGCTGGGGGATAACCGAAACAGCAGTGAAGACAGCCGCTCGGGCAACATTGGCGCGGTCAGGAAAGATACGATTATTGGTAAGGCGTGGTTTCATATGGCCGCTGGCGACGAGGCTATGGGTCTGATTGAATAGAAAGCTATTATAAGGTTCAACTGCGATGGAGGGCAGCCTCCATGCTGGGAAAGGAGTACAGTTATAAAATGAACTACCAGTGGTATCCGGGGCACATGACGAAAGCCAAACGCATGATGCAGGAAAATATCAGTCTCATAGATCTGGTGATCGAGCTGGTGGATGCAAGGATTCCTCTTTCCAGCAGAAATCCAGATATTGATGAGCTGGGAAAGAACAAATCCCGTCTGATTCTCCTAAACAAATCAGATCTGGCAGACCCGGCGGAGAATAAACGCTGGATGGCGTATTTTAGAGAGCGGGGTTTCCATGTTCTGGAGATCAATGCGAAAACAGGGCAGGGACTGCGGGCGATTCAGCCAAAGGTGCAGGAGGCGTGCCGGGAGAAGATCGAGAGGGACAAAAAACGGGGAATCAAAAACCGGCCGGTCAGGGCTATTGTGGTCGGGATACCGAATGTGGGAAAATCTACATTCATCAACTCCTTTGCAGGGAAGGCCTGCGCGAAAACGGGAAATAAACCGGGCGTGACTAAGGGAAAACAGTGGATCAGGCTCAATAAGGATCTGGAGCTTTTGGATACGCCGGGCATTCTCTGGCCTAAGTTTGAGAGCGAAGAAGTGGGTAAGCGGCTTGCCATGATCGGCTCCATGAATGACGAAATTCTGCAGATGACGGAGCTTGCGCAGGAGCTTTTGAGCTATCTTCTGGTGCACTACAGGGAACCGTTGCTTGGCCGTTACCAGATGGAGGAGGCGGGGGAGGAGATCACGCCTGTACAGGCGCTGGCGCTTATCTGTGAGAACCGCAAATGCTATAAGAAGGGACAGGAGCCGGATTACGAGAAGGCGGCAGCTCTTTTGGTAGATGACTTCAGAAACGGCAGGATTGGAAGAATGACATTGGAAATGTGTGGGGAAATACAGGAGGAGCAAAAGTGAAGAAAGTGCTGCGTGAGATTTTAAATACCAGTCTTTATCTGCTGGGGGTACTGTGCATCGTTTATCTTGTGATTCATTTCGTAGGACAGAGGACGCAGGTGCAGGGAAGCTCTATGGAGCCGACGCTCAGCACAGAGGATAATCTGATTGTGGATAAACTGAGTTACCGTTTCCGTGACCCGGAACGCTATGACATCATTGTTTTTCCCTTTTTACACGCAGAGGAGACGTTCTATATCAAACGGATCATCGGGCTGCCTGGAGAGACGGTGCAGATTGATGAGGAGGGAAATATCTATGTGGACGGTGAGGTGCTTGAGGAATCCTACGGCAAGGAAGTGATTGCCAATCCTGGCAGGGCGAGTGAGCCGATAGAACTTGGCAAAGACGAGTATTTTGTGCTGGGGGATAACCGAAACAGCAGCGTCGACGGCAGAGATCCTTCGGTTGGCAATATCAAGAGGGAAAATATTATCGGCAGGGCGTGGCTGCGGATCTGGCCGATTGGCAAGTTTGGGTTTGTCAGACACCGTTGACAGGAGCGCTCAGGCATGGAGGAAAAGATGGCGGAAAACATCAGTATAATCAGGGAAAAATTACAGGCGGCGGCTATCGAGGAGCTGCCTGTTTTGTTTTCGGCATATGAAGCGGACAAAAGGGCAGGCGTGCAGGCGGAAATTACCAGGGCGAAAAAGCGGATTCTTTCTTATGAAAAAGAAGTAAAGCGCACGGAAGAGCTGATGCAGTATGAAAGAAAATATGCCGCGTATGCCCATATCTGCGGCATTGACGAGGTGGGAAGAGGACCTCTTGCCGGGCCAGTGGTGGCCGGTGCGGTTATTTTGCCGAAAGATTGTGATATTTTATATATCAATGATTCTAAGAAACTCTCCGAAAAAAAGAGAGAGGAGTTATATGAGGTCATTATGGAGAAAGCGGTGGCGGCAGGCCTGGGCTATAGTACGCCTGAACGGATCGATGAGATCAATATTCTGCAGGCAACTTATGAAGCGATGCGGGAAGCCATCGGAAAGCTGTCTACAGCGCCTGATCTTTTGCTAAACGATGCGGTAACCATTCCGCAGGTCTCCATACGCCAGGTTCCGATTATTAAAGGGGATGCCAAGAGTATTTCCATCGGTGCGGCAAGCATTGTGGCGAAGGTGACGAGGGACCGGCTGATGGCGGATTATGATGAGGTCTATCCAGAGTACGGTTTTGCTTCCAACAAGGGATATGGTGCGCAGGCGCATATTGACGCGCTGAAAAAGTACGGGCCATGTCCGATTCACAGAAAAACTTTTATCAAAAACTTTTGCGGGGTGTGCGATTGAATCTGGGAAGTATATTTAAAAAGGAAAATCAGAGAGTGCGGGCAAACGATACGGTAAAGGCATCGGATGCTATGGGAAAAGGGGAACGGATCAGGCATCTGCAGAACGAGGTGCGCGCCCTGAAGCCGGGACAGACGCTGCAGGGTACGGTGGTGAGCAGAAACGGTAATTCTGTGCAGATCGAACTGGCCCAGGATTTTGCCATAAACGCTAAAATTGATAAGAGCGTGAGCCTTGCCCTGGGACAGATGATGAGCTTTGAGGTGAAAGCCAACAGCAGTTCCTTTATGTCCCTTGCGCCTCTCTATACCAACACGGCAAACACAGCCACGATCCTGCGGGCCCTGGCGGCGGCAGGTCTGCCGGAGACCGCTGAAAATATAGAGATGGTGGCGAAAATGATGGAGGAGGGGATGCCCATAGATAAGGAGTCAATCCTTAATATGAGCAGACTTCTTCTGGATTTTCCCGGAAAGAATCCGACCACCATCATACAGATGACAAGACTGGAACTGCCTGTAACGGAGGCGAATATCGAACAGTTTGAGCAGTACCGGGCGGCGAACCACCAGATACTGGGAAGCGCGGAGACGATTATGGAGGAACTGCCGAAAGCATTTATGGAGCTGATAACCAGCGGGCAGGGTGAGAAAGCATTCGCTTTTTACGGGGCAGTTATTGACATCTTTACGGAGGAAGGCGCAGGGGGAGACGGAACCGTTACCGTACAGCAGCAGGATGCGTCCCAGACCGAAGATGCGGGGACGCAGACAGTTCCCGGCGATGCATCTGGGGCAGGGAATGCAGAGAATGCGGAGGCCGGCGGCCAGACGCAGAATACGGCCGCAGCAGGGCAGCCGGAAATCGGAGATCTGCCTGGTGATGCATCCCAGACAACGCAGCAGACCAAGGAGGGAGAGCCGCAGGCGGGCCGCGCACCCGTACTCAGCCAGGAACAGTGGCAGAGTCTGGGAGATGCGCTGAAAGAACTCGGCGTCGGAGAGGAGACGGCGGCTCAGGTAAAGAGCGGTCAGCTCACAGCTAAGGATGTGCTGCAGCTGGTAAGACAGCTGCTGCCAAAGGCGGTGAAAGGAGACGTATCGGAGCAGACACTGCAGAGACTTTTAGGTGGGAAAGAATTTCAGACGCTGCTAAAAGAACAGATCGGGCGTCAGTGGACGATAGAGCCGCAGAATGTGGCGGATAAAAAGCAGGTGGAGCAGCTCTATGAGCGGATCAGGGAACAGACGGCAAGACTTTCCCAGGCGCTTGAGGCAGCGGGAAAGAGCGATGCGCCTGTGGCCAGAAGTGTGCAGAACCTTCAGAGTAATGTGGATTTTATGAACCAGATGAACCATCTCTACACTTATGTGCAGCTGCCTTTGAAGATGCTAGGGAACAACGCCCACGGAGACCTCTATGTCTACACCAATAAAAAGAATCTGGCGGCGAGGGACGGACAGGTGAGCGCCCTTCTGCACCTGGATATGGAGCATTTGGGGCCTCTGGACGTCTATGTGACAATGAAGGATAAACAGGTGGCTACGAATTTTACGGTGGCGGATGACGAGGTGCTTACGCTGATTGAAGAGAATATTGATCTTTTGAATCAGAGACTGGAAGGCAGAGGATATTCCCTGAAGACGCAGATGCATGTGAAGGAGACAGACGGGGAAGAGGAAGAGAGTACCATTATGCAGACATTGCTGACCCAGCAGAAAAATATTTCGGTTCTCAGCAGGACGTCTTTTGATATGAGGGCTTAGACATGGAAAAGAAAAAGGGAAAAGTCAAGCAGGCGATTGCGCTGGAATATGATCCGAATGACGAGGCGCCACGCGTCATTGCCTCCGGCAGGGGAGCTTTGGCGGAGCGGATTATTGAGAAGGCCAAGGAAGCGGATGTGCCGGTCCACAGGGATGATAAGCTGGCGGATACGCTTTCCAGACTGGAGATCGGGGATATGATTCCGCCGGAGCTGTATGAGGTGGTGGCTGAGATCCTGATCTTTGTGGATTCTATGGATAAGGTGAAGGCCAAACTGGCGAAGGGCACATGAGGATGAATAAGAGAGAAAAAGGGGCACAGAAGGAGGAACAGGTCTGTGCCTGTTTGCTTTCAGAGGGCGTAAAAATTGTGGAGCGGAATTTTCGGAACCGCCAGGGAGAAATAGATATCATAGGGTATGATGGGGATTATCTGGTCTTCTTTGAGGTGAAGTTCCGATCCGGGGAAAGCAGGGGAAGTGCGGCGGAAGCGGTGGGTTTTGCCAAACAGAGGAAAATCTGCCGGGTGGCCGACTACTACCGTGCCATTCATTGCTGCCCGGAGGATACGCCGATCCGCTTTGACGTGGTGGCGGTGGACGGGGAGCGTGTGAACTGGATTAAGGACGCCTTCAGCTACATTGCACGGCAGTATTAAGATCCAAAACTTGTTAAGACTGCCGGATAGATGTTTCAAAATGACATAAAATAAATGAACAGATGAAGGGAAGCGGCATATGGAATGGTACAGACATAAAAAGGAAAGGCAGATGCGTGTGAACAAGATGGGAGAGGTTGTCTATCTCACTTTTCCTGTTTTGGAGGAGACGGGAGCGGTGAACCATCTGTTTTCCACAAGGATGGGCGGCATCAGCGAAGGGATTTACAGCTCTATGAATTTGAGCTACACAAGAGGAGACCAGAAAGAGGCTGTGGACGAAAATTACAGGCGTATAGCGGCTGCGCTCGGCTGTAGCGTGGAGGATATTGTGTGTTCGGATCAGACCCACACCACAAATCTGCGGATTGTGGGAAAGGCGGACGGCGGGAAGGGGATTACGAGAAAGAAAGATTATGAGAATGTGGACGGTCTTCTGACGGACGAGCCGGGAGTGTATCTGGCCACTTTTTTTGCGGATTGTGTGCCTCTTTATTTTGTGGATACGAAAAGAAAGGCGGTTGCGCTGGCGCACTCCGGCTGGCGGGGCACCGTGGGCCGCATGGGACAGTGTGTGGTGGAGAAGATGAGGGAAGCGTACGGCACGGACCCCTCTGACCTTGTTGCGGCGGTTGGTCCTTCTATCTGTCAGGAATGCTATGAGGTCAGCGAGGATGTGGCGGGCGCTTTTGCGGATGCGTTCAGAAAACCCGGACAAGAACGGGAGATACTGCTTGCAAAAGGCGGCGGCAAATACAAGCTGGATCTGTGGCGGGCAAATGAGATTGTGCTGACTGAGGCAGGGATTCCGAAGGAGCATATCCAGATCACTGATCTGTGTACATGCCACAACGACCGCTATTTGTTTTCCCACCGCGCAAGTCATGGACAAAGGGGAAATCTGGGAGCCTTTTTGGGACTTGCGGCAAATTAAGAAAGTATTAAATAAATTCCCATCTAATCCTTTATGATTCCATGTTTTAATAAATGCAAGCTTAGCAGCTTGCGTTGCAAGAATTACGCAGTAATTCTTGTGACAGCATAAGCAAAAGAGGAGAAAACAAATGGCTAATATTCTGGTATGCGATGATGACAGGGAAATTGTGGATGCAATTGAGATTTATCTTCTGCAGGAGGGCTATACGATTTTTAAGGCTTACGACGGGCAGGAGGCAATCCGCGTGTTGAAGGAACAGCAGATCCATCTGCTTCTTCTGGACATTATGATGCCGAAGCTGGACGGCATACACGCGACCCTGAAGATCAGGGAATATTCCAGTGTTCCGATTATTTTCCTGTCGGCGAAGTCGGAGGACACGGATAAGATTCTGGGACTGAATATCGGGGCTGACGACTATATCACGAAGCCGTTCAATCCACTGGAACTGGTGGCGAGGGTGAAATCCAATCTCCGCAGATATACGATGCTGGGGAACCTGAACACGGAAAACAACGCGCTTTTCCAGGTGGGAGGCCTGTGTATCAACGACGATACCAAGGAAGTGACAGTGGATGGGGACAGTGTGAAGCTGACGCCCATCGAGTACAATATTCTTCTGCTCCTTGTGAAGAACTGCGGCCGTGTTTTCTCCATTGATCAGATCTATGAGAGCATCTGGAATGAGGAAGCCATCGGCGCGGACAATACGGTGGCGGTTCATATCAGGCATATCAGGGAGAAGATCGAGATTAATCCCAAGGAGCCGAGATACCTCAAAGTGGTGTGGGGCGTCGGCTACAAGGTGGAGAAAGATGCGTAGGGCTGATTTCATGGAAGAAAGGACAGGCGGATGGAAAATACAGGGCTAGGGGAAAACCTGGAAAGGTTAGAGACGGCGAAAGAGGCAGTGAAGGAAGAACAGCAGCAGGAGAAGACGCCGGCTGCAAGAAAAACGAGGAAGAAAAGAGCAGGTAAGAACAGGGGCGGGTTAAAGGCGCTGCTTTTGGTTTTGCAGCATGCATCGCTGGCGATCATGGTGTTTGCCGTGATTGTGGTGACAGTGTGTACCACTGTGAGAATTGAGGGGGTACACGCGAAGGGAAGCTACAGCTATATCAGAAAGGCAGATCCGGGGATGCCGTTTGAAGATTCGGAAGCGTTCAACTATATTTTTGGCTATGCGGTGGCGGATGTGATCCGTTATGGTGTGGTGAGCAGCCAGATGGAGACGAAGGGAGCCTTCGATGGCGATAAGCTGGTGGATGTGACGGCTTATAATTACCGAAGCAGCGGATTGCCGGAGGCGTATGTGACGGTCAATTACAGGCTGGAAGATCTGCTCAAATGGCAGACATACGGTTTTGTATACAACAAGGTGGAGATGACCGGGGCGGAAGCGAAAGCGTTTCTGGCGGATACCACACAGGTGACCACGATTGATCCGAAGAGCGGCTTTCAGAATACCACTGACGCCAGTTATTTAAAGTCTGACGTAAAAGATTATACGGTTGTAAACGACGTGATGGCGGAGGAAGGAACTGGCGAGGTGGTCGTAGAGTTTGCGGTGACGGATGAGGATTCCGGTTTTGTGGCAGGATATCAGCCGGCAGACGCGCTGGGGGATCACATGGCGGCAGATATGCCGGAAGTGTTACAGGAGGAGAGCCCGGCAGTGACGGTAACCGATACGGATGGGGAAAGATATGAATATCCCGTTCTCGTCAACCGCTATAAGACGGCTGACGGTAAAAATCTGGAGGAGTATGTGTCCGACTGGGAACAGTATTATGAACTGTGTCAAAATGTACAGAAGGCGGCTGAGAGCCTTACATACAACTTTAATGAGTATCTGGAGTACAGAGATTATTATGATGTGAAAAATTCCAATGTGCGGTTTCTGATTGAGAAGACGGTGGGAGGAAAGACGCAGTATTACAGCAATCTGCCTGAGAACAGCTCCTATAGAAAGCAGATTTTGCAGATGATGGATGACGAGGCGGATATCACTGCAGAGAAATTTATTTACTACAGTCTTGCGGATATGGCATATATGACAAACACTACGATTGAAGCGGAGACGGTAAGGCAGATGCTGCTTGGCTATGATTATGCATACCCGGAGTCCGTCAGAATCTGGATTGACGTGGACGGCTCCTACCCGGCGCAGGATGCGTTTACACAGGGAGCCAGATATCTGCCGAATCTCTGGCTCTGGGTGACAGCCGCTTTTCTGGCGGGAATATTGTATCTGATTCTCTTTTTCTGCCAGGTGGTGATGACGGGAAGGGTATATGACGAGAACGGGGAGACGCGCATCAGACTGACCGCTTTTGATAAGATCCCGACGGAGGGTAGTATTCTCATAGCATGGGGAACCATTTTAATGGCAATGTGGATGGCTGTTGTGCTGGCGGCGCTTGCGGATATCGATCCGACGGATATTGATTTTTATCGGGAAGCAGTACATCAGGACTGGTTTAAAGCGGTTGTCATTATAGGCATTTTTGCGGCGGACGCGCTGTTTACCTTTTTCTTCTACAGCCTGGTCAGAAGGATTAAAACACACACGCTCTGGAAAAATTCCTGGCTGTATCGTCTGATGCAGCGGCTGATGAAATTTGCGTGGAAGGTGTACGACAACGGCGGTATTGTTCTGCGCACATGGGTGCCTTACTCTGTTTTCCTGGCAGGGAATCTGCTGGTGCTTGTGTTGGCTGTGGAGACAGGAAATCTGCTTCTGGTGTTGTTTGCAGGTGTGATAGACTTGATCGTGGGCATTCTGCTCTACAAGGATGTGAAAGAGCGGCAGGACATTGTGGAGGGCATAGAGACCATCACCGGGGGACAGGTGGATCATCAGATCGATACGGAGAATCTGCACGGGGATAACAGGACACTGGCCCATTCCGTAAACAGTATCGGAAAAGGCATTAAGGAGGCCGTGGAGATCAGCATGAAGGATGAACGCATGAAGGCGGACCTGATCACCAATGTGTCCCACGACATCAAGACGCCTCTCACCTCCATCATAAACTATGTGGATCTGATTAAGAGAGAGCAGGTCGATAACGAAAAGGTGCAGAACTACATCCGTGTACTGGATGAGAAATCCCAGCGGTTAAAACAGCTTACGGATGATCTGGTGGAGGCAAGCAAGATTACGTCGGGGAATATCAGCCTGCATTTTGAGCGGATCAATCTGACGGAGCTGATGAACCAGACCATTGGGGAATTTTCGGAAAAATTTGACACGAAAAATCTGACTACTGTGATGAACGTGAATACCAGGGAGGCGGTGATCGAGGCGGACAGCCGCAGAATCTGGCGGGTGATGGAGAATCTGTTCAACAATGTCTATAAGTACGCCATGCCGGGCACGCGCGTGTATGTAACTTTGGAGAAGGCAGCGCACAGCGCGGAGGATGTGGACAGGATTCAGGTGACGATCAAGAATATTTCGGAGAATCCATTATTATGTAAACCAGAAGAACTGACAGAGCGGTTTATCAGAGGGGATGAGTCCAGAACCACGGAGGGCAGCGGACTCGGGCTTTCCATAGCCCAAAATCTGACGCTGGCCCAGAAGGGAAGCTTTGAGATCGAACTGGATGGGGATCTGTTCAAGGTGCATCTGACATTTCCTGTGGCAAAACAGGGGAAAGAAGAGACTTAAGTTCGTGTAGAGACTGCAATTAGAAAACTGCCGTCCTGTTGTGTACAGGAACGGCAGTTTTTTCTAGATATCCAGTCCGCTTACCTCGCGGTTATTGTATTTCGCCAGAATCTGGTGAATCTTGTCCGTGGGTGTGTAGATATTCGCCATAGAGGCGTCATGGTTCATAAAATCGATGATGGAAGCGATGAACTTGCTCATGTCCGCCTCTATGTAGTAGGGTTTTTCTTTCAGCTCGGGAGGCTGATAACAAAGGTTCGTGGTCACAATCCGATCGAAGTGGCAGTTTTCGTATGCATCGTCAAAAGCGGAGAGACCGTCCGTGAACAGTCCAAACGTGCAGCAGATGAAAACGCGTTTGGCGTTCCTCCTTTTTAACTGTCTTGCAGTGTCGATCATGCTGCCGCCAGAGGAGATCATGTCATCGATAATGATGACATCCTTGCCATCCACATTATCACCGAGAAATTCATGTGCCACAATGGGGTTTTTTCCGTTAACAATGGTGGAGTAATCCCTGCGCTTATAAAACATGCCAGTGTCTACGCCGAGAACGTTTGCCAGGTAGACAGCCCTGTCCAGCGCGCCCTCGTCCGGGCTGATGACAATGGTGTGATCTTTGTCAATAATCAGATTCTTTTCCATGCGAAGCAACGCCCGGATAAACTGGTAGGGGGGCATAAAATTGTCGAACCCCTTGATCGGTACAGAATTCTGCACCCGGGGATCGTGGGCGTCAAAGGTGATGAAATTGGACACGCCCATATCCATCAGCTCTTTGATGGCATAAGCACAGTCGAGGGATTCCCGGCCGTTTCTCTTGTGCTGGCGCCCTTCATAGAGGAAAGGCATGATCACATTGATGCGGTGTGCCTTGCCGTTTATAGCAGCAATAATCCGCTTTAAGTCCTGATAGTGGTCATCGGGAGACATGTGGTTTGTAAAACCGCTCATGCTGTAGGTGATGCTGTGATTGCAGACGTCAGTCAGCAGGAAGATATCCTTGCCTCTCACAGAATCATGTAATATAGCCTTGCCTTCGCCAGTTCCAAAACGGGGACAGTCCACCTCCATCAGATAGTTGTTTTCCATATAACCGTGAAAAGCCGGATCGTTTTTGACATTGTTCTGCAGATCACGGCGGTATTCCACCAGATGACTGTTTACTTTTTCCGCCAGAGGAAGAGCCGCTTTCGGTGCGAGAAGCTTTATGGCGGCTACAGGCATAGAATGTTCGAGCTGTTCTGTATTAGGCATTTTTACTCCAATTTATAATTTGTGTATTTTAGCATAGTCAGCTGTGCTGCTTACAAAAATTTTATAACATTATGGCAGGGACATGTCAAGAAGATTTGCCTTCCGTTTGCTAATTTTAGAGCGGGTTTGGCTTTACAAGCAGGCCAAGATGATGTAAAATCAAGCGGTATATGACGTTTTGACAAAGTGGGAAGCAAGGGATGCGTGAATAGGCGCGGCGCTTTGGCTTCTGCGGCAGATATGGAGAAGATAGCATGAGCAAAAAAAAATCCAAGCCGATTGTGGCTGTGGTGGGAAGGCCGAATGTGGGGAAATCCACCCTGTTTAACGCGCTGGCAGGTGAAAATATAGCGATTGTGAAAGATTCGCCGGGAATTACCAGAGACCGCATTTATGCGGATGTCTCGTGGCTTGACAGGAATTTTACGCTGATAGATACGGGCGGTATCGAGCCGGAAAGCAAGGATATTATTCTGTCCCAGATGCGGGAACAGGCACAGATCGCCATTGACACGGCGGATGTGATTATTTTTCTGGTAGACGTGAAGCAGGGCCTGCAGGATGCCGATTCCAAGGTGGCCGATATGCTGAGACGTTCCCATAAGCCCGTGATACTTGCGGTCAACAAGGTGGATGACTTTAAAAAATACATGGCGGACATTTATGAGTTTTATAATCTGGGGATCGGGGAACCTTATCCCATATCCTCCACGAACCGCCTTGGATTTGGAGAGCTTCTGGACGAAGTGATTGCCCATTTCGGACAGGAGACAGCGGAAGAGGAGGAGGATAACCGCATTAAGGTGGCCATTATTGGAAAACCGAATGTGGGGAAATCTTCCGTTATTAATCGTCTGATCGGGGAAAACCGTCTGATTGTTTCAGACATTGCGGGAACGACCAGGGACGCAGTGGACACGGAGATCACCCATGACGGGAAGGAATACGTCTTCATCGACACGGCGGGACTTCGGAGAAAAAATAAAATCAAGGAAGAATTGGAACGCTATATGATTATCCGCACGGTGACGGCGGTGGAGCGGGCGGACATTGCTGTACTCTTGATAGACGCTGTGGAAGGCGTGACGGAGCAGGATGCAAAGATCGCCGGGATTGCCCATGACAGGGGAAAAGCGGTAATTATCGCAGTCAATAAGTGGGACGCCGTAGAGAAGGATAACCAGACGGTAAAGGAATACACGCAGAAAATAAGACAGGTGCTGTCTTTTATGCCTTATGCGGAGATCATGTTTATCTCGGCGGTGAGCGGCCAGCGGCTGATGAAGCTGTATGACGTGATTGACGCGGTGAATGAGAACCATTCCATGCGTGTGGCGACAGGTGTGTTAAACGAGATTGTGACGGAGGCGGTGGCGTTACAGCAGCCCCCTGCCGACAAGGGAAAGCGGCTGCGTATCTACTATACGACCCAGGTTGCGGTGAAGCCGCCCACCTTTGTGATTTTTGTGAACGATAAGGAACTGATGCATTTTTCCTATTTGCGGTATCTGGAAAACCAGATACGGGACACCTTCGGTTTTGTGGGAACGCCCTTGAAATTTTTTGTCAGGGAGAGAAAGGATAACAGATAAAAGTGGAACGGATCTATTGCTTACTGATCGGTTATGCGTTTGGACTTTTTCAGACGGCTTATATTTACGGGAGACTGCATGGCATTGACATCAGAAATTACGGGAGCGGCAATGCAGGCACGACGAATACGCTCCGTGTATTTGGGACGAAGGCCGGTCTTCTTGTGCTTCTGGGAGATATTATGAAGTGCATTCTCGCGGTTGTGATTACAGGCGTTGTTTTTGGAAACAGCCACCCGGACATGATTTATCTGCTGAAAATGTATACGGCGGCAGGCGCCATTATCGGGCATAATTTTCCTTTTTATCTGAAGTTTAAAGGGGGAAAGGGTATTGCGGCTACCGCGGGTCTGATTCTCTCTTTTCACCCGTACCTTATTCCGATGGGAATTATCTTATTTTTTGGCGCATTCTTTATCACCCACTATGTGTCGCTTGGCTCGCTCCTTGTGTACGCCGGATTTCTGATCGAGCTGGTGATTCTGGGGCAGATGGGGATATTTGGCATGCCACAGGCATTTTTAATTGAAATGTATCTTATAGCAGGGTTTCTGACAGTCATGGCTTACTGGAAGCACCGGGAGAATATCAAACGGCTTGTAAGCGGAACGGAGCGTAAAACCTATCTGACGCACAAAAGCACAGGGGCGGAGGAGACTACAGAGGGCAAATCCGCACAGAGCTGAGTCGGCGCGGTGTAAAAGGAAGGCAGGGAGGATCATATGGCAGAGATTGGTATTATAGGCGCAGGAAGCTGGGGAACAGCATTGGCAGTTCTTCTTCACAAAAACGGACATAAAGTCACAGTCTGGTCGATCATGGAATCGGAGATTGAGATGCTTACGAGGGAGCGGGAGCACAAAGATAAGCTGCCGGGTGTCAGTCTGCCGGAGGATATGATATTTACCACGGATCTGGAGGCGGCTGTTCAGGGGAAGGATGTGCTTGTGCTGGCAGTTCCCTCGCCTTATACCAGAAGTACGTCCCATTCCATGCAGCCCTATGTGCGTGAGGGACAGATCATCGTCAATGTGGCGAAGGGAATAGAGGAGAAGACCCTTTTGACCCTGTCGCAGATCATAGAGGAGGAGATCCCGCAGGCGGAGGCTGCAGTGCTTTCCGGGCCGTCCCACGCGGAGGAAGTGGGCAGGGGCATCCCCACAACCATTGTCGTAGGAGCGAAAAAGAAGGCAACGGCCGAGTATCTCCAGAATGTATTTATGAACGAGGTGTTCCGTGTCTACATCAGCCCCGATGTGCTTGGCATCGAGCTGGGAGCGGCGCTTAAGAATGTGGTGGCGCTGGCGGCAGGAATTGCCGACGGTCTCGGCTGCGGAGACAATACGAATGCGGCGTTAATTACC
>CAJTTT010000009.1:101085-114806 GCA_910579285.1 uncultured Lachnospiraceae bacterium
GCATTGCGGAGATTGCCAGACTCGGGCTTGCTATGGGCGGCCGGATCGAGACGTTCAGCGGACTTACCGGCATCGGGGATCTGATCGTGACCTGCGCATCCATGCATTCCAGAAACCGTCGGGCAGGCATTCTGATCGGCAAGGGATATACGATGGAGCAGGCAATGGATGAGGTGAAGATGGTGGTGGAGGGCGTGCACTCAGCCAAGGCGGCTATGGGACTTGCACAGAAGTACCAGGTACAGCTCCCCATTATCGAGCAGGTGAACGCGGTATTGTTTGAAGGGATGTCCGTGGACGAGGCGGTGAAAAACCTGATGCTGCGGGATAAGAAGATTGAAAATCCGCTGATTCCGTGGGAGGAAAGCTGAACTCGGTGGAATTGACGGTATATGGATGTTTTTGCTAAAGATTAAAAAAGGAAAACGCCTCATAGGATGTATCATCTTCCTATGGGGCGTTTATCATTCTTTGTGGTGGCGTGAAGCCATCTCTTACAGGGGTCAGCCGATCCAGCCTTGCAAGATGAGGAAAAGCAAAAGAACCGGCAGAATATAAGTCACATAGATGCGGATCCCTTTCGGCATTTTCAATCCCTCGCCGGTATTGGTCTCTTTCAGATAATTTTCAAATCCCCAGCCATATCTGGTCACGCAGAACAGCAGATAGATGAGTGAGCCGGCTGGCAGGAGCACATTACTGACAATAAAATCTTCCAGATCAAGAACGCCGCTTCCCTCGCCAAGGGGCTGGAATGCCGACCAGACATTAAAGCCGAACACGCAGGGCAGGGAGAGAACGGTAAGCGCGACAAGATTGATCAGGCAGGATTTCTGACGGCTCCAGTGGAACAGATCCATCCCGCAGGAGATGATATTCTCAAACACCGCCAGGATTGTGGAAAATGCCGCAAACGTCATAAAAACAAAGAACAGTGTTCCCCACACCCGTCCGCCTGCCATATTGTTAAAAATATTCGGCAGAGTGATAAAGATCAAGCTGGGTCCCATGTCCGGGCTGATGTCGAAGGCGAAGCAGGTCGGAAAAATGATGAGCCCTGACACAAGGGCCACAAAAGTGTCCAGTATCGCGATATTTACCGATTCGCCAAGCAAAGACCGGCTCTTGTCAATATAACTTCCGAATATGGCCATAGAACCGATGCCGAGACTCAGCGTAAAGAACGCCTGATTCATGGCGGCTGTGATCGTTTCCAGAATACCCACATCCTGCATTCTCTGTACGTCGGGCAGGAGATAGAATTTTAATCCCTCCATGCCGCCCGGAAGCGTCATGCCCCGCACGGCCAGCGCCACAATGATGAGAAGGAGCAGTGTCATCATAATCTTTGTGATTTTCTCAACGCCCTTCTGCAGTCCGAGAGAACAGACCAGAATGCCGGATACTACGATAATGACCATAACCGTGGTCAGCACTTTGGGATTTGCCAGCATTCCCTGAAACATGTCCGCCACCTGAGCGGTATCTTTCCCCGAAAACTGTCCTGTCAGCATCTGGTAGAAATAGTACAGCATCCAGCCAGCTACGGTGGTGTAGAACATCATCAGAATGTAATTGCCTGCCATGCCGAGATAACCGTGCAGGTGCCATTTGTGTCCGGGTTTTTCCAGTTCTGTGAAGCTCTTGATGACGCTCTTTCTGCTGGCACGTCCTACGGCAAATTCCATCGTCATCACAGGCACGCCCATAGCGATCAGAAAGAACAGGTAAAACAGCACAAACATGCCGCCGCCGTACATGCCAGCGATGTACGGAAACCGCCACACATTGCCGATACCGATCGCACATCCTGCCGATAACAGGATAAAGCCCATTCTTGAGCCAAATTTTTCTCTTTCCACGTTTCAGTCCTCCTCATATGTCTCTTTCCATTTGGTTTGAAAAAGAGTATTGACTTCTGGTCAGGAAATCAAACCGCAGATTTCCGTTGTTGTTTTCAGTTTATTCATAGAATAAATATGAATGCCGTCCACCCCGTGCTCCTTCAGATCCCGGATCTGGCGTACCGCGTAGTCGATACCGGCCTTGCGCATGTCTTCCTTGTTCTCCCCGTAGGTGGCGATCAGGTCGGCCAGCTCCTTCGGTACGGAGGAGCCGGAGAGGGAGACCGTGGTGCCAAGCTGCTTTGCCGTGGTGATCGGCATGATTCCTGCATGGATGGGAACCGTGATGCCCTTGGCACGCACCAGCTCTATAAAACGGTAGAAGCAGGCGTTGTCAAAAAACATCTGTGTCACCAGGGAGGTGACGCCGGCATCCACTTTTTCCTTTAAATGGATCAGGTCTTCCTCCAGGCTTGGCGCTTCAAAATGCTTTTCAGGATAGCAGGCGCCGGAAATCTGCAGGCCTGTGTGCGCTTTTAAATGGCGCACCAGATCCGTGGCATAAAAAAATTCGCGGCTGTTAAACTGCTCGTCCGTCATGTGCTGGGGTCTGTCCCCGCGCAGGGCCAGTACATGGTTTACGCCCGCCGCCTCCAGCGCTTTGCAGTTCTTCTCAAGATCCTCCCGGGTAAAACCAACGCAGGTGATATGGGCGATGGCGTCAATGGCAAGTTCCTTCTGTATGAAAGAAGCGATCTCTATGGTTTTTCCGGCCCGGGAACCGCCCGCGCCGTAGGTGCAGCTTATAAAATCGGGATGCAGTTTGGCTGCCTCCCGCAAAAAGTCAAATATGTTGTCGAATTCCTCCTCCTTTTTTGGAGGAAATACCTCGAAAGAGAGACTTGTAGTGTGTGCCATAACATGAATTCCTTTCTGTTTACTTTTCTAAGATGTATCAGTTCACTATGTGTTTCAAAAGAAACAATTTCTTGCTTTTGTATCTGAAATATCGTAACATAAATCTATAGTGTATGCAATCACCTAAATCCGTGAGCCGGCGTGCAGGAAAAGCTGCCGCAGTCTGCGTCAAATGTGCTAAGGGTATGTGAATACCGGCCCAGAGGCAAAGTGCAGAACGCGTATGGCGGCCAGCGGACGGGGGAAAAGCGGAATGGAGACGATTATGGGAAATACGAAATTTGAGAGCACAGCCGATTATGTGGCATCTGAACAGCTTTTGGCCAGCGTAAATGTGGCGATCGCGCTGCAGAAGCCGCTTCTGGTAAAGGGAGAGCCGGGCACAGGCAAGACCATGCTGGCGCAGGCAGTTGCCGCATCTCTCGGCAAGAAACTGATTATCTGGAACATCAAGTCCACCACGAAAGCGCAGGACGGCCTGTACATGTACGATACGATCCAGCGTCTCTATGACGGACAGTTCGGTGAGGAGGGCGTGGACGACATTGCCCACTATATCAAGCTTGGCAAGCTGGGGGAGGCTTTTGAGTCTGACGAACAGGTTATCATTCTGATTGATGAGATTGACAAGGCAGATCTGGAGTTCCCAAACGACCTGCTCTGGGAACTTGACCAGATGGAGTTTTATATTCACGAGACGAAACGGACCATAAAGGCGAAGCACAGGCCCATCGTGATTATCACTTCCAATGCGGAGAAGGAACTGCCGGATGCGTTCCTGCGCAGATGTATCTTCCACTATATTGATTTCCCGGATCAGGCGCTGATGGAGGAGATCGTGAGAACCCATTATCCCGATGTGGAGGATAAACTGTTAAAGGATGCGATGGAGGTGTTCTACTGGATCCGTTCCATGAAAGATATCCGCAAAAAGCCCAGCACTTCAGAGCTGATCGACTGGATCAATGCGCTGCAGATCGGCGGCATTCCGACGGACAGGCTGCGGCAGGAGCTGCCTTTTATCGGGGTGGTGGTGAAGAAGGATGAGGATCTGGAGACAGTAAGAAATAGAATAGACTAGGAAGCGTCAGATGTTTTGTATGACATGCAGTGAGGTAACCATATGTTCAGTAAATTTTTCTATACCTTGAAGGATAAGGGGCTTGAGGTGTCCCTGAGCGAGTGGCTGACCTTGCAGGAAGCGCTGCAGCAGGGACTCTGCCACAGCAGTCTGACGGAATTTTATTATCTGGCGCGGATGATCCTTGTGAAGTCGGAGACGGAATTTGATAAGTTTGACATGGCTTTTGACGAGGTGTTTAAAGGCATCATGTCCGAGAACGAGGTGGGCAAAAATCTGCTGCGCTGGCTGGATAAGCCGGAAATGCAGGATGTCTTTGAAGAGATGCGCCACGAGATGAACCAGGAAGTAATCACGATGGACAAGGATGACATCGAGAATAAGTTTAAGGACAGACTGCGGGACCAGAACGAAGAGCACAATGGCGGCAGCTACTGGATCGGCACTATGGGAAAGACATCCTTCGGCAATATGGGCGGTAATATGGGCGGTATCCGGGTGGGCGGCACCACAGGCTACCAGTCCGCTTTTCAGGTTGTGGGAGCCAGAAAATACCGGGATTTCAGAAATGACAAGGTGCTGGACAACAGGCAGTTTCAGATGGCGCTCAGAAAGCTCAGACAGTTTTCCACGAAGCTGGATATCCCGGAGACGGAGCTTGACATAAACGGCACGGTGGATGCCACTTGCAACAACGGCGGCTGTCTGCAGATCGTGATGGAAAAGCCTCGCAAAAATGCAGTTAAGCTCTTGCTTTTGATGGATTCGGGCGGCACCATGATCCCCTATACCACGCTTCTTAGTGAGCTGTTCCAGTCGGTGCACAAGTCCAACCATTATAAGGACGTGAAGACCTACTTTTTCCATAACTGTATCTATTCCAATCTCTACAAGACGCCGGAGTGTGAGAATGGGGAATGGATTGAGACAGAGTGGATGTTCCGCAATCTGGACAGCGATTACAAGGTGATTATTGTGGGTGATGCGGCTATGGCGCCGGAGGAGCTGTATTCCACCACCGGCAACTACAGGGGGCCCAACGGCGGGCTCTCCGGGATGGACTGGCTGCTTTTGATGAAGAGGCATTACAAAAAGGTCGTGTGGCTGAATCCGAAGATGGCGCCGGGACATGCACCCTGGCGTGAGGCCGAGACGGCGATCAAGAATATTTTTCCGATGTATAAGCTGACGGTGGACGGTTTAAATCAGGCGATGATGAAGCTGATGGTGAATCGGTGAGCTTAAAGTCCTGTTTTAAAGGGGCAGTTATAAAAGAGGAAGGAACAGTCAGGAGGAAACGCAAGGCTGTTCCTTTTTTATATAATAGGACATTGCGATAGTGTAAAACATTGAAGGAGAATGCGAAGCATTCTCTGAATCGAGCGTGCCGACGCTCGATTTTTTATCTTGTTGACTTTAGCGAGTAAAAGTGCTAAAGTGTTAAATGGAGTTTTGAGACGGGATCCCTGTTGGGATAAAATAGAAGAGACCGCGTGCGCCGGCGCGCAGATACATAGGGGGACGGTTATGTCAGCATTGGAGGAAATTCGGAATCGGTTTAAAAATGATCATTTTGCCACGGATGCGGCGGGAATTGTGATTGACGCTGCAGAATCCGGGCGGGCAGTCTGCTCTCTGACACTGGAGGAGCGGCATATGAATGAAAACCGTGTGCCTATGGGAGGCGCTATCTTTACGCTGGCGGACTTCACCTGCGCGATAGCGGCAAACGGGCATTCGGAGAAGAAGACGGTCAGCCAGCACGCCTCCATCACATTTTTGTCCCCGGCGAAGGGAAAGCGGCTGATTGCGGAGGCATCTTCCCTGCGGGACGGACGCACAACCACACTCTATGCGGTAGATGTGCGGGATGAGCTTGGGACTTATGTGGCGCACGGTACAATAAACGGCTATGTGCTGGGATAATGGAGGACAGTTTAGAAGAGATCCAAAAGGAGGAAAAGGAATGGTAATCACGGAGTTTTTGGAGCGCAACGCCAGGCTTTACGGCTCAGATCCGGCGCTTGTGGAACTGAACCCTTCCCAGGAGCGGGACAGTGCGGTGACCTGGCGGGAGGCGAGCTTGATTGAGAGTGCGGGAAACGGCGCGCCTTATCGGAGAGAATTAAGCTGGGCGGATTTTGACAGACGCGCCAACCGCTTTGCCAATCTGCTTTTAAGCAGGGGGCTTGCGCGGGAGACGAAGGTTGGCATTCTGATGATGAACTGTCTTGAGTGGCTGCCGGTTTATTTCGGCATTCTGAAGGCGGGCGGTGTGGCTGTGCCTTTGAACTTCCGCTATTCCGCGGAGGAAATCAAATATTGTCTGGAACTTGCAGATGTGGAAGTCCTGATTTTCGGCCCGGAGTTTATCGAGCGTATGGACAGCATTGCGGATGACCTGCCGGGTGTGGGGATGATGTTTTTCCCGGGAACAGGCGGGCCGGATTACACGGAGGACTGCCTGAAACTGATGGGCTTTTGTTCTTCCAGCGCACCGCCGGTGGCGCTGTGTGAGGAGGACAATGCGGCAATTTATTTCTCATCGGGAACAACGGGTTTTCCGAAAGCGATCCTGCACAACCACCGGGCGCTTCGTTCTTCCTGTGAGACGGAGCAGAACCATCACAGACAGACGAAGGAGGATGTGTTCCTATGCATCCCGCCTCTTTACCACACAGGAGCGAAAATGCACTGGTTCGGATCCCTGCTCACGGCGGGTAAGGCAGTGCTTCTGCGCGGTGTGAAGCCTGAGTGGATTCTCCGTGCAGTGACGGAGGAACAGTGTACCATCGTGTGGCTGTTAGTGCCCTGGGCACAGGATCTGCTCGATGCCATTGATTCCGGGCAGGTGGATATGGCGCATTATCTGCTGGAACAGTGGCGGCTTATGCATATCGGGGCGCAGCCGGTTCCGCCCAGTCTGATACAGCGCTGGAAAAAGCATTTTCCCCATCACCAGTACGATACCAATTACGGCCTGAGCGAGTCTATAGGTCCCGGCTGCGTACATCTGGGTGTGGAGAACATACATAAGGTGGGAGCCATCGGGAAACCGGGTTATCACTGGGAGGCAAAGATAGTGGATGAGCAGGGAAAAGAAGTTTCCGGGGGCGAAGTGGGCGAGCTGATTGTCCACGGTCCCGGCGTTATGCTCTGTTATTATAAGAATCCCGAGGCGACTGAGGAAATCCTGAAGGACGGCTGGCTGTATACGGGAGACATGGCCCGCATGGACGAGGACGGCTTTATCTATCTTGTGGACCGCAAGAAAGACGTCATCATCTCCGGCGGAGAAAATCTCTACCCTGTACAGATCGAGGATTTCCTGCGCAGAAATGATAAGATTAAGGACGTGGCGGTGATCGGTCTGCCGGATTTGAGGCTTGGTGAAATTGCGGCGGCCATCATTGAGCTCAAAGAGGGCGAAAGCAGTACGGAAGAAGAGATTGAGGCATTCTGCAAGGAACTGCCCAGATACAAACGGCCCAGAACAGTCATTTTTGATAAGGTGCCCAGAAACCCCACTGGCAAGATTGAGAAGCCGGTGCTCAGAGAGCGGTACTGTCACGGCAGTCTTGTGGAGGCGCAGATCAGGAACTAGATGTTCTGCAGAATTACGGTAAAGGAGAACACTTAAGATGGATTTGATGATTAAAGTAGTCATGCTTGTTATTTTCTTTGGAGTAATGATCGGCATCGGCCTTTACTGCCGTAAACATGCCACCGATGTGAACGGGTTTGTGCTCGGCGGCAGAAACGTGGGGCCGTGGCTGACGGCATTCGCCTACGGAACCAGCTATTTTTCCGCGGTGGTTTTTGTGGGATATGCGGGACAGTTTGGCTGGAAGTACGGCATTGCAGCGACTTGGGCCGGCCTTGGAAATGCCTTTATCGGCTCGCTCCTTGCATGGGCGGTGCTTGGACGCCGTACCCGCATTATGACGCAGCACCTGGACAGTGCGACCATGCCGGAATTTTTCGGTGAGCGGTTTGAGAGCAAGCCTTTAAAGCTGGCGGCTTCGGCCATCATTTTCATCTTTCTGATTCCTTATACAGCCAGCCTTTACAACGGTTTGAGCCGGCTGTTTGGCATGGCGTTTGACATTGATTACAGCGTATGCGTGGTAGTAATGGCGGTGCTCACAGGAATTTATGTCATTGCGGGCGGCTATATGGCGACTGCCATCAATGACTTTATTCAGGGCATCATTATGATTTTTGGAATTGTGGCTGTTATCTTGGCGGTGCTCCACAGCCAGGGCGGGTTCCTTGCGGCGCTCGATAAGCTGTCCGCAGTGAGCGATGAGACGGTTTCCGCTGCGCCCGGCGTGTTTAACTCCTTCTTTGGGCCGGATCCCGCCGGACTTTTGGGCGTGGTTATTCTCACCAGCCTCGGTACCTGGGGCCTGCCGCAGATGGTGCAGAAGTTTTATGCCATCAAGAGCGAGAGCGCAATCAACAAGGGCATGGTGATTTCCACGGTCTTTGCGACGATTGTGTCCGGCGGCTGTTATTTTCTCGGTGGATTTGGCCGTCTGTTTGGCGACAAGATCGACATTGCGGCGAACGGATATGATTCTGTGGTGCCCACCATGCTTTCCGGCCTTCCCACGATCCTGATTGCGGTGGTGGTGATTCTGGTGCTTTCCGCTTCCATGTCCACCCTGTCTTCCCTTGTTCTGGCATCAAGCTCTACCTTGACGTTGGACTTCATTAAAGGTAATATATTGAAAGAGATGGATGAGAAAAAACAGGTCAGATGGATGCGGGGGCTTCTGGTAGTGTTTATCGTGATTTCCGTGATACTGGCACTGATCCAGTACCGCTCCAACGTCACTTTTATCGCACAGCTCATGGGTGTGAGCTGGGGTGCGCTTGCCGGTGCTTTTCTGGCTCCTTTCCTCTATGGCTTATACTGGAAACGGACGACCAAGGCGGCATGCTGGGTGAGCTTTCTGTTTTCCACAATTGTGATGCTTGCGAATATTTTCTTTCGCCAGTCGTTCCCTGCTTACTTACAGTCCCCGATCAATGCCGGCGCATTCTGTATGCTGGCCGGACTTGTGATTGTGCCTGCGGTGAGTGTGGTGACAAAAGCGCCCGGGGAGAAAAAGCTGAAAGAAGTATTTGCCTGCTATGATAAGAGAGTGACGGTTTCTGTGAAAGATTCTATCGGAGATTAGCTCGAAAAGAACTTCTAAAGACGTCCCGCCATTGGACGGGACGCCAAGAAGTTCTATCGTTTCGAGCGAGAGAATGCAAAATACGGCATTCTCTGTAACTGAAGAAGGGTGGTTAATTTGATGAAGACATTGATGCTTGGCAACGAGGCGGTTGCCAGAGGTTTGTATGAGGCGGGGTGCAGTTTTGTGTCCAGCTATCCGGGAACGCCCAGCACGGAGATTACGGAGTGCGTGGCGAAATATGATGAAGTTTATGCGGAGTGGGCGCCCAACGAGAAAGTGGCCCTGGAGGCGGCGTTTGGCGCTTCCGTGCGCGGAAAACGCAGTTTCTGCGCCATGAAACATGTGGGACTAAATGTGGCGGCAGACCCGCTGTTTACGATTTCTTATACCGGCGTGAATGCGGGACTGGTCATTGCTGTGGCCGATGACGCCGGAATGCACAGCTCCCAGAATGAACAGGATTCCCGCCATTATGCGCGGGCGGCGAAGATTCCGATGCTGGAGCCTTCCGATTCCGCGGAGTCGCTCGCTTTTGCCAAACTTGCCTATGAACTTTCCGAGCAGTTTGACACAGCGGTTCTGATCAAGATGTGTACCCGCGTCAGCCATTCCCAGAGCGTTGTGGAGACAGGGGAGCGGGTAGAGCCGGCGCAGAAACCGTACGAAAAGAATCCGGCCAAATATATAATGATGCCGGCTTATGCAAAGAAAAAACATCCTGTGGTGGAGGAGCGCACGAAAGCGCTGACTGCTTGGGCGGAGACGGCCTGGATCAATCGGATCGAGACGGGAAGTGATCAATCCTGCGGTATTCTTACGTCCTCCACCTGTTACCAGTATGTGAAAGAGGCCTTCGGGGACCAGTATCCCATTTTAAAACTTGGTATGATATGGCCTATGCCGGAACAGAAGATCAGAGACTTTGCGGCCACGGTAGATAAGCTGGTGGTGGTGGAAGAACTGGACGGCTTTATCGAGACGCACTGCAGAAGTCTTGGGATCCCTGTATCTGGAAAAGACCTGTTTACAGAGATCGGGGAACTGAGCCAGAATCTGGTGAAGGAGAAGCTTGGCGGGGCAGTGCAGGCGGGAGAAACCCTTGCGGAAGACATTCCGGCAAGACCGCCCGTGATGTGCGCAGGATGTCCGCACAGAAGTCTCTTCTATGTGCTGAAAAGATTAAACGTGACTGTGCTTGGCGATATCGGGTGCTATACCCTTGGGGCGGTTGCGCCTTTGAATGCGATTGACACGACCATCTGTATGGGGGCGTCCGTGTCGGGTCTTCACGGTTTTGTGAAGGCGGGAGGCGAGGAGTGTGCGGGAAAAACCGTGGCGGTGATCGGTGACTCTACCTTCATCCATTCCGGCGTTACGGGGTTGATTAACATTGCCTATAACGAATCCAACTCCACAGTGATTATACTGGATAATTCCATTACGGGTATGACGGGGCACCAGCAGAATCCGACTACCGGCTATAACTTGAAGGGTGACCCATGCACGAAGATTGATCTGGAGAGCCTGTGCCATGCCGTCGGCATCAAACGCGTGAAGGTGGTTGATCCCTACGATATGGAAACCTGTCAGGCGGTGATCAAAGAGGAGCTTGCGGCGGACGAGCCTTCCGTTGTCATTTCCCGTCGGCCCTGCGCGCTGTTAAAGTATGTCAAACATCCGGGAGCGATCTGTTCTGATCCTGAAAAGTGTAAGGGCTGTAAGGCCTGCATGAACATCGGCTGTCCTGCGATCAGTATGGTGGATGGCAAGGCGGTTATCGACGAGACGCTCTGCGTGGGCTGCGGGGTATGCGAGCAGCTCTGCAAGTTCGGGGCACTAGCGTGAAAAGGATTTGAAGCACGGTGAAGCTGTAATATGGAGGAAAATATGGAGACAAAAAATATAATGATTGTGGGAGTGGGTGGACAGGGAACCCTGCTTGCAAGCAAACTGTTGGGACGCCTGCTTCTTGGAAAGGGATATGATGTCAAGGTAAGTGAAGTGCACGGCATGAGCCAGCGCGGCGGCAGTGTGGTTACTTATGTGCGCTGGGGAGACCGGGTCTGCTCTCCGATCATAGACAAGGGTCAGGCTGACTGCGTCCTTTCCTTTGAACTGCTGGAGGCAGCCCGCTATACAGAGTATGTCAAGCCGGGCGGCAGGATCATCGTGAACAGCCAGCAGATCAATCCAATGCCCGTCATTGCAGGCGCGGCGGCATACCCGGAGAATCTGGTGGAAAAGATGTCGGCTCTGGATGTCAATGTGGACGCTTTTGACGCGCTTACACTGGCGGAGGAGGCGGGGAGCAGTAAGGCGGTGAATCTGGTGCTTATGGGAAGACTTGCCAGACATTTTGACTTTACGGATGAGGAGTGGATGGATGCGATTGCGCACAGCGTACCGCCCAAATTTCTGGAAATGAACAAGAAAGCGTTTGCATCTGGAAAAAACGCCCAGAATGTGTGAGTATAAGAACTGAGAAGGAGAACAAAGCTATGGAACGGTATTACCAGAAAGAAATTGAAACTGCGGACAGGGAGCAGATTCTGGCCTGGCAGAATGAGCGTCTGGTGAAACAGGTGCGCCATGTGTGGGACAATGTGCCGTATTACCGCAAAAAGATGGAGGAGAAGGGAGTTACGCCTGAGGATATTCAGAGCACGGAAGACTTACATAAACTGCCTTTTCTGACGAAGGACGATCTGCGGGAGGCGTATCCCTACGGCCTTATGGCGAAACCCCTCAAAGAATGTGTGCGTATCCAGTCCACGTCCGGCACGACCGGCCGAAGGGTGGTGGCGTTTTATACCCGGCACGATGTTGATTTGTGGGAGGACTGCTGTGCGAGAGCTATTATGGCGGCTGGCGGCACGGACGAGGATGTCTGTCATGTCTGCTATGGTTACGGTCTTTTCACGGGCGGCCCCGGCTTAAACGGCGGCAGCCATAAGGTGGGATGTCTGACCCTTCCCATGTCCTCCGGCAATACGGACAGACAGTTACAATTTATGGTGGATCTGGAGGCAACGATTCTGTGCTGTACACCTTCTTATGCAGCCTTTCTGGCGGAGAGCATCCATGAGCGGGGACTGCGCGATCAGATTAAGCTGAAAGCGGGTATCTTTGGCGCAGAGGCATGGAGTGAGGAGATGCGCCAGGATATTCAGAATAAACTTGGGATCAAGGCATACGATATCTACGGGCTCACGGAGACAAGCGGCCCCGGTGTGGCGTTTGAGTGCAGTGAGCAGACGGGAATGCATATCAATGAGGATCACTTTATCGCGGAGATTATCAACCCGGATACCGGGGAGGTGCTTCCCGAGGGCAGCAAAGGCGAGCTGGTATTTACAGCCATTACCAAGGAGGCGTTTCCGCTGTTGCGCTACCGTACCAGAGACATCTGTGTGCTCACGAGAGAGAAATGTTCCTGCGGCCGTACCCATGTGAAGATGAGCAAGCCTATGGGCAGAAGCGATGATATGCTGATTGTGAAGGGTGTCAATGTATTCCCGTCCCAGATCGAGACAGTGCTTCTGGAGCAGGGGTATCCGGCAAATTATCAGATTATTGTGGATCGTGTCAACAATTCCGATACGATTGAGGTGATGGTGGAGATGACGCCCGAAAACTTCTCCGATAATCTCGGTAAGATCACAGAGATGGAGAAAGGGCTGGTATCGGCTCTCAAGGCAATGCTTGGCATTTATGCCAAAGTGCGTCTGGTGGCGCCAAAGTCCATCACAAGGAGTGAAGGCAAGGCCGTGCGCGTGATTGATAAGCGCAAAATCTAAGAGTGATATCGGTGACGATGTGTAAGGGTGACTAAAAAGTCAGTGAGGAGATAAGATTGAAAATTAAAATTTTCAATCGCGAGATTTGTGTATTCTCACCATGACGCCGGTTGTGGGCGTGGCGGTTCCCGATACACCCGGGGGGTTAAGCAAAGTGCTTGGCGTAATTTCCGATGCCGGAATGGATGTGGAGTACATGTATTCCGTATTCGGGCAGAAAGATGGGCAGGCGTGCATGATCTTCCGCGTATCAGATACGGACGGGCTGGCGGAAGTGCTTGACAAGGCCGGGATCGGTACGATGGCAGGGGAGGATCTGGGCCTTCACTGAGGGGAGAGACGCTTGGATTGCAAAATCCCTCGAAAAAAGAGTTGACAAATAAAATCTTTTCGTTTAAATTATAAGGCAGTAAAACAACATATCACACAATATGACAGGCGTTGAAGAGAACAAGTAGTGGATTAGGAAACGGACAGAAAGCAGCCGGCGGATGAGAGGCGCGCGGGAACTTTTCCATGAATACATCTCAGAGCTTCACGGCAGAATGGCGAACAGGCAGCTTAGTAGGCCGTGACGGAGGAATGCACGTTACAGCAGGAGAGTATCGTCAGAAGGATAGCGTATGTTATTTATGATCGTACTCAGTGAGGCAGCCGGTGTGAGCCGTCTGTGAAATTAGGTGGTAACGCGAGTTTAACCCTCGTCCTGATAACAGGACGGGGGTTTCATGTTGTGCGCGAATAAGCAGAGTCAGAAAGCGGCAGAGTCAGAAAGCGACAGAGACAGGATGCGTGCTTGCACGCAAGACTGTCTATGGCGATTTATGACGAGGCGCAAGACATCCGGGGGATGTCTGCTTTGCGCGGACCGAAGTGGAACGGAGACCGCGAA
>CAJTTT010000010.1:0-89669 GCA_910579285.1 uncultured Lachnospiraceae bacterium
GCAATATATAAAATGATGCTCATAATGAACAAATGAATATACGCTGAAATGTTGTTTAAAGCAAGACCGAGATATAATGGAACCCCGTTTGCTTTATAGACCTTTTTAATATCGCTGCTATAAATTTCAACAAGAGAGGGAGGCAGCCCAATCAACGCGCCCATTGTCACACCAAATACAGTCATTGACTGAATAAGCGTGTATTTTGCTTCCGGCATAACTGATGTAAAGATACCGCCCATAATTGCGAAAAACAAAAGCGGTACGATATAGCAGGTTATAAGTAATGTCTTACTCCTTATATCCAATTTCCATTGTAAGGAAACTCCGTACAAAAATGCGCCCATTGTTATGCCCCCTTTGCAATTTTCATAAAGTGTTGTTCCAGTGAACCGCGGTCTATCTGAATATCCAGTATGGTTTCTCCTTTTTCTTTATACTGCATAAGCAGCGGCAGTAAAGAGTCACCGATATTTTCAGATTCATATGTTTTCGTTCCGTATTCGGTTTGGATGGCGATATTATAATGTTTTCCGATTGTTTTGCCTAACTGTTCGACTGTCCCAATAAAGGCAATTTTGCCACTGGAAAGAATGGCGATCCGATCACATAAATTTTCAACTTCTGTCATGTCATGGCTTGCTAATATAATTGTCTTTCCCATTGCTTTTAACTGCCGGATTTGCTCATGTAAAGATATGCGTCCCTCAACATCAAGCCCTGCGGTTGGTTCATCGAGAAACAGAATGTCTGGATTTCGTGTTAAAGCAAGCGCTAAATGGAGCCGGCGTTTTTGTCCCGTTGATAATTGATAATACTGTTTTTTAGAAAATGCATAAATACCGAGAGCGTCAAGCGCTTCTTTATCAAGAGAGGTCTTATTCCATTTAGCAAACAGCTTGACAGCTTCCAGCGCTTTTATATGCTCTGGTAAAGAAGCCGACTGTAACTGAATACCCAGGATTCCATTGATGACAATGTTTCCGCTGTCATATTTTCGTAAACCCTCAATGCATTCGAGAGACGTGGTTTTTCCTGCACCATTTATGCCGAGCAGAGCAAAAATTTCTCCTTGCTGTACGCAAAAATCTAAACCGTTCAGAACAACATGAGTTCCATAACTCTTTGTTAAATGACTAATTTTTATAGCTTCATTCATTCTGTTTCCTCCTGAAATGGGTCAACGCCTAAATGTGAAAAATAAAAGTCCAATGCCTGCCCAATATATCCGTTGGCGATTTCCTGTTTTTCCTTCCATTTCTGGTCTGCATTTTCAAATTGTCCTAATTCAATGAGTTTGGGAAGCATACTCATATCGCCGCCGGTAAAATCAGTTATCATATCCCAATAGGTTTTTGCAAAAGTCTGCCCTGCATCACTATCTGGGTGCACACCTGCATTTTGAAGCCTTATTGCTTCGTCTTGAAGCTGCATGAAAGTGTTTATAAAAGCCATTCCGCTATCTTTATCAAAGCGGCTGCGAATATGGTCAAGCGTCTGGTCATCAAAATGTTTAATCAGCCAATAGAAATCATTTTTCATCTGCAAATTAACAATAATATCAGCATATTTTTTGAAATCAACGGACTGCATTTGAAGGACTTCCTCCCGCAGCGCTTCCAATTCCCGCAATGATTCAGACAGGCTTTCTATTTTTTGCTTGACAGCATTTGCCTGTTCCATCAGAACTTCAGCTATTTCAGTCGGTGTATCAAGGGAAATAAGCCGGTTTTTAATATCGCCCAGAGAGAAGCCTAAATGTTTCAGGGACAAAATCTGATGAAGTTTTATGATGTCCTTATCGGTATATAACCTGCGGCCTCCTTCACTCATGGCGGATGGGGAAAGCAGGCCCGCTTTGTCGTAGTGCTGTAAGGCCCGCACAGTGACGTCCATTTTTCTTGCAATTTCACCGACAGTCATATAACCTTGTGGTATCGCTTTATACTTATCCATGTCTCACCTCTTTGAACATTATATCTTATTACGCTGCGTCACGAGCAAGCATTTATATAAAAATTTATGGTAAAATAAAGAAAAAAGGAAAGAAGCAATCACATGATTATAAGTGCAAGCAGGCGGACCGATATTCCCAATTATTATTCGGAATGGTTTTATAACAGAATCAAAGAGGGATTCCTATATGTCCGCAATCCGATGAATTTCCATCAGGTCAGTGAAATCAGAATAACGCCGGACTTGGTAGACTGTATTGTGTTTTGGACAAAAAATCCTCTGCCGATGATGGACAGGCTGGAAGAGCTAAAGGCATATCCCTACTATTTTCAGTTTACGCTTACAGGGTACGGGAACGATGTGGAGATAAATCTGCCCGACAAAAAGACATCCATCATTCCGGCATTTCGGGAATTATCAGAAAGAATCGGCAGGGAAAAAGTGATCTGGCGGTACGATCCGATTTTCTTTACAGGCAGGTATACGGCGCAGTATCACTTGAAAGCATTCAGAAATATTGCAGAGGCGTTAAGTGGATACACCGAAAAATGTGTGATCAGCTTTTTGGACATGTATTCTAAAAACAGAAAACAGATGGAGCGCTTATCATATTACGATCTGGATGAAATCGAACTGAGAAAGTTTGCAGGAGAACTGAGCAGGATTGCGGATGATAATCATATGGCAATTGGCAGCTGCGCAGAAAAGATAGATTTGGAGGACTGCAAAATTGCACATAATTGTTGTATTGATAAGCTGCTGATTGAAAAAATAACAGGGTATAGAATGAAAGGCGGCAAAGATAAAAATCAGCGCATGGAATGCGGGTGTATGGAAAGTATTGAGATCGGTGCATATCATACATGCAAAAATGGATGTGCATATTGTTATGCAAATGCCAGTGCAAAAAGGGTAGAGTGGAATGCATCTAAATATGATCCTTCATCGCCGCTCCTGTGCAGTCATGTGGAAACGGAGGACAGGATTCATCTGAGGAAGGTTACCTCATTAAAAGAAACACAGTTTACCCTGCCTCTCTAATCGTCTCAGCCCTCTGGATTGCGGTATTCGGAAGGACTGACGCCCACAAGCTTCTTGAACATAGAAGAAAAATAGGTAGCGTCATGGTATCCGACCATTTCCGAGACGGCATAAATATAGATATCCGTACTGCGCAGCAGTTCCTTCGCTCTGTTGATGCGGAACTGGTTGATATAGTCGGTGAGGGAAATGCCGGCCGCTTTTTTAAAGGTGCGGCTTAAGTGGGAGGCAGATATATGCAGTGCATCTGCGATCTGTTCCAGGGACAGGTCCGTGGCAATGTTTTCTTCAATATATTTCATGGCCTTTTCCGCGAGCTGGCCCTGTATGCCGGCAGCGTCCTGGAGGCTCAGCTTCAGCGTATGGAACATTTCCGTGACGGCCTGCTCCAGCGTGAAGATATCGTTAGCCAGACGGATGGTATTCAGATATTCCGCGTCGAGACTGCCCGATTTTTTGATCGTAATGCGGGAACAGATGTAATAGATCTGGGCGCAGATTGTCTTGACATCCTGTGCGTTGACAAAGTTCTGCTTGAATTTAGCAAATAGGTTCATCAGCAGAGTTTCCGCGTCCCGGAACTGCCAGTCTAACAGCAGATTTTCAAACTGGAACAGATCCAGTGAATTTTCTGCGGTCAGATCGCAGTCCTCATTCAGCTCTTCTGAAAAGAAGGACACATTATTCTCCGCATAGAAGTTCAGAGTCAGCGCGCGGATGGCTTCTGTGACAGCCTGCTGGAAACAGGCTGGGGTATCGTGGAAACGACTGATGCCGACAGAAATTTCCCTGGAATCCAGCATTCTCGTAATGGCTTCGATCTCGCAGCAGTTCTGGAGAACGGATTCCAAATCATTGTAAAGATAGACGACAATAATCAAATTGTTGTATCTGTAACAGCAGGCCTCTTTCTTTTCATCCATTATGATCTTTTTTAAAGAGCGGATGTCCTCATGGTAAGGAATCAGCCGGAAGGCCGCGACATAATAGCCTGTCAGAGAGAGGCCGTATTTGTGCAGTTTTTCTGCGAACTGGGGCTGATAGGGATGGTCGGTCATTTCCAGCAGAAACTGTTCTTTCAAAAAAGCAGTTTCTTCTCTGGCGATGTTGTTCGTATGCCTGGAGGTGGCAAGCTGGCTCTGCGCCGCCTGCACGGCTTCAAACAGTTCCTTTTTGTTGGTGGGTTTCAGGATAAAGGCAGATACATTATAGCGGATGGCGGTTTTGGCGTACTCAAAATCCGCATAGCCGGTTAACAGGATCACTTTCTTTTCGGGACAGTTTTCGAATACATATTTTGCGACTTCCAATCCGTCCGCCTCGGGCATTCGGATGTCCGTTATGATGATATCCGCCTCGTGCTTCTTCAAAAAGGCAATGGCTTCCAGACCGTCGCTGGCAGTGCCTGCCACCTCACAGTCTATGGTATTCCAGTTCATAAATTCAGCGATTCCCTTGCGCATGGTGGATTCGTCATCCACAATCAGAAGTTTAAATGTCATAATTTCTCCATTCTTGGAAGCCGGAACGAAATAGTGGTGCATAAATTGGGTACACTTTCTATTTGAATCCGGGCTTTTTCTCCGAAGAGCAGTTCCAGCCGCTTATCCAGATTCCGCAGTCCAATGTGGGTGTGTGAATCCTCCGCAGAGGAGGAGATCGTGCGGACATCGGGAATCTCGGTGAAACCGATGCCGTTATCAATGATGGCGATTTCCATTTCCGATTCTTGGCCGTCTGTGGGCGTGAGGGGAACGATCTGTATGATCAGCTTTCCCTTTCCCTTCTTGGGCTCTAAGCCGTGGATGATGGCATTTTCCACAAGAGGCTGGATGCAGAAGCAGGGAACCGGACATTTCATCAGCTCATCTGGAATCTGTATGACACAGTCGATGCGGTCTTCAAAACGGCGTTGCTGCAGATAAATATAAAATTTCACATAATCCATTTCCTTTTCCAGCTCTATAAAATCGGTTTCCTTCGACAGGGTATTCGCCTTTAAAAGTTCCCCGAGGGAAATAACCATCTGGTAGATTTCTTCGTTATGAATGATCTGGGCCTTCCACGCGATGGTATTGAGCACATTAAAGAGAAAATGTGGATTCATCTGGGACTGCAGCGCCCGGATTTCCGCATTTTTGAGCGACAGCTGTTTCTGAAAATTATCTGTATAGTAAGTGTCGAGCTGCTGCAGCATCTGGTTAAAGGAATCTGCCCATATCTTAAATTCGTGGTACATTTTCATGGGTGGAAGCTTCGAGCTTGTCCCGGCAGAAATCTGGTTGATATGGTAGATCATCCGCCTGATCGGGGCGGTGATCATCTGGCTGATAAATATGGCTGCGGCAAGAGCGATCAAAATGGTGAGAACCAGAAACAGCAGATAGGTTTCCAGTGTGCTGTTCAGGTCTTCCAGCAAAAGGTCTTTAGGCGCGATGACAGCGGAGGTGAGTCCCAGACCCGAGAGACGCTCTGAGGCCGCAAAGTAGTGTTCCCCATTAAGAATCTCCTCATGGAAAGCGGTGTGCCGGGAAGCAGGAGCAAAAGAGCGGGTAGCCAGTTCCAGGCACTCTTCCTTCAGGTCATCGTTTGATACAAGTGTCATTTCATCATTATAGAGGCTGATGAACCAGGAGGGGTCAAGGCCTTCCACGCAATACTGCATCCATTTCTGGCGGTTAATTTTAATAAAGAAGGTTCCCATATAGCAGCCGCTGTTGCCGTTAAAGAGATTACGGATAAAATAAACGCTGTTTTCATCGGAGGGCAGCATCCGGCACATAAAATTGGTGCGTGTTTTGTCAAGGCCGGCAAGCAGGGCCTTATTCTGCTCCTCGTAGGGCGCAAAGGAGCCGGAGGTATAGATATGAAACAGGGTGTCATCCTTACTGATAATAAAGATGGAATCTGTGAAATTGTGGCTGGCAATGGAAGTCCTGTGATACATGGAGGACATCTGCTTTTCAATGGCCAGTTTTGTGTCGTAACCGATCTGGGAGGAGTCGGGGGACTCCAGCGTGTTTAGAAGAAGCGTGTCGGACAAAAACAGCGGCGCCACAGAGTCCACGGCCGCAATCTGGTCGGAAATCTTCTGGTTAACCTGGCTGAGCTGGGAAGTAAAGGACTTTTCATAGTGCTCCATCAGGATGTCCGCAGTTTTACTGTAATAAAGGACTCCCGAAAATATCAGAATAACCGTTACGGTCAAACAGATTGTCATGGTAATAAACATGCGAAGGGATATGATCTTGTGTGTGGTCTGCTGTTTCTTTTTCATGTGCTTATCATCTCACATTTATGGTGCCCCTTCAATGCGCTTTGTATGAGTCAGCAAGATTTTTAAAGAAGAAAGCATCATAGTAAAAGAATGCCTTTCAGACTGCTGTTTTTGGATCAAAATGGGGGAGAAAATGATAAAATAATGGAATATTGCAGCAAGGCATTTTATTCAAATAACAGGCTGGCCGGGATACAATTTCCTTATCACAACACAGTAATGCATACAAGGGATTTGTGTCAGCGCGCTGCCGGGCACAGACTGGAGAAAAAGGCAGTGCAGAAATGAGGGAAAACATATGAAAAAGAAGACAGGAAACAGAATGTTAGGTCTGGCAATGAGCGGCCTGATGGCGCTGGGGCTGACGGCCTGCGGAAACACCGGGGGCGGTGAAAGCGCTGCTGCAGATCAGACCAAGCCGGAAGAGACGGCGCAGAGCACAGAGGCGTCCTCCGACGAAAAGATTGTGCTGGATGTGATCAATTATCATGTGGGTACAGACTATGCGGCGGAGTATTATTCGTATCTCTTTGAGGCCTTCCAGCAGACAGAAGAAGGCAAAAACGTGGAATTTCATTTTGAGGAGATACCGACTACAGACGCTTTTAACCAGAAAATCAAACTGCTGATCTCCAGCGGGGATCTTCCGGATATCGTGTTCAACGGCGGCAACAATATCACAGAGCTGGCTGCGAAATCCGGCAAAGTTGCGGATCTGACACCGTATTTTGATGCGGACCCGGAGTGGGAAGCCTTATTCGATGAGACGTCGCTGGAGTTCAATATGGTGGACGGAAAGATTTACGGCGTGCCGGTTTCCAAGGAAATCTCTTATATCTACTACAACAAGGACTTGTTCGCACAGGCGGGCATTGAGGCGCCGGAAGTGGCCTATGCGGACTGGAACGCGTTTTTTGAAGCCTGCGACAAACTGAAGGTTGCCGGGATCACGCCGGTAGGTATGGACACGGCGGATTCGGGCTGGCTGACCAATCTGTGGATGAGCGCGCTGATCGGTACAAACGGAGACGCGGGAAACCAGTGGATGAACAGCATGTATCCGACGGACTTTAATACACCCGAGGTCGTTGCGGCGGCAGAAACGGTGCAGAAAATGTTCCAGGAATATACTACGGCGGATGCAGTGGGCGGCAAATATGACCCGATGGCGACCCATTTCTTCAACGGTGAAGTGGCAATGTTCCCCAACGGCCCGTGGATGATCCCTGATTTCTCTGAGACAGAGAAAGCGCCGGAAGGATTTTATGATAAGGTTGGCATTATGCTGATGCCCGGAAACGGCATGGAGATGGTACCTACACCCGGTGATATGGTGGGCGCTTCCGAGGAGGAGAAGATCAAGGCGGCAGTCGATTTCCTGAAATTTGAGACAAAGCCCGAGAACCAGATCAAGGCGCTGGAGATGACAGGTTTACAGCCGGTATCCAATGGTCTGGAGATTCCCGCTACTTTGATAGAAAGCGACCCGTTAATGGCGCAGGTGCTGGAGATTCAGGACAAGGCGGAAGTCACTTACGGACAGAATCAGGCTTACTGGTATCAGAACACAATAGATACGTTTTCCACAGAACTTCCCGAACTTGCTTACGGAAATATCACGCCGGAAGAGTTTTGCGAAAAACTGTCTGAATCAGCGAAGAAAAATCAGGAATAAGGTATGGCGGGGGCTGCTTTGACAGCCCTCTCCTTTTTAGAAAAATAACAGGTCGGGAGGAGGAAGACCATGAGAATAAAAAATAAGGGGCTGTGGATTACCCTGTTTACCGCACCGTGTATGCTGCTGTTTGCCCTTGTCTACGCAGCGCCCATTGTGACGGTACTGTATACCTCTCTGTGTAATTACACCACTTTTTCCCCGCCGGAGTTTGCGGGACTTAAGAATTTTGTGACAATTTTCGGGGATGAGGGGTTTCGGGTTTCCATTAAGAATACGTTGTTGTGGGTGGTGCTGCAATCCACATTCCATGTGACGCTGGGTCTTGCGATGGCGCTGGTGCTCAGAAGGAAGCCGAAGGGCTGGAAGGTTGTGCGCACGGCCTATATGATTCCCAATATTGTGCCTACGGCGGCGACGGGTGTGATGTTCACCCTGCTGTTAAACCCAAGCTTTGGGGTGGTAAAGCCGCTGTGGGAAAAGCTTGGCTTTGATATGGGGCAGGTGCCCAATCTGTTTGGCAATTCCAAATATGCATTCTGGACAGTCACCTTTACATGGATCCTGTATTCCGGCTTTAACACGATTATTTTTCTGGCGGAAATGGGGGCTGTGGATCAGGAAATTTATGAGGCCGCCCGGGTGGACGGGGCGAAGCCCTGGCAGGTGGATCGGTATATCACGCTGCCGCTGATGAAAAACATTTTCGGCACCTGTGTCACCCTTGCTTCCGTGGCAATGGTGTCCCAGTTTGACATTATCTATATGACTACGAAGGGCGGGCCGGGCAGCAGTACCTTAAACCTGCCGATTTACCTGTATAAGGCGGCAACTCTGGAAAACAACTACGGCAAAGCCAACGCCGTGGGCGTGGTTCAGATTGTAATCGGCATTTCATTGGTGCTGCTCATACAGAGACTGTTTATGACAAAAGCCGGGGAGGAGGATGAAAGATAGATGAAAAAGACACCACAGGGCGTTATTTACGCCGCTAAAACTGTAAAATATCTGTTTTTGATATTTTTTACACTGATTGCTGTAGGGCCGATTCTGTGGGCGGGAATCAGCTCATTTAAGACCTACGCGGAGATCAATTCTTCCGCACTTTCCTGGCCATCCTCTTTTAACCTGGATAACTACAGGGCGGCATTTCAGTTTGCCCCCATTGCCAGGTATTTTCTGAACAGTGTTATTATTGTGGGAATCAGTGTGCTGGTGACGGTGATTCTGGTGGCGATGTGCGCCTATATTATCTCCAGATTTCGGTTTAAGCTGAAAACCTTGATTGTGCTGTTGATTTCGGCATCTTTGATGCTGCCTGCCCAGGCCATATCGCAGCCGCTGTTTGCCATTTTTCAAAAGCTTCATATTTTTGATACCAAGGCGGGGCTGATTATTGTGTATTCGGCTATGGGAATCCCTATGTCGTTTTTTGTGATGGTCAGTTACTATAAGACAATTTCCACGGCGTTGGAGGAATCGGCCTATATTGACGGGGCCTCCTTTTTACAGACCTTTCTCTGCATCATTCTGCCGCTGGCCAAACCGGGTCTTGTGACGATAGCGCTGCTGCAGTTCATCAATACCTGGAACGAGTTCTATTTTGCACTGATGCTGACCAGCGGGGATTCGGCAAGAACTGTGCCAATTGCCCTCAATTATTACATGGGAACCTTCGCAAACAACTATTCGGCGTTGTTTGCGGCGGTGGTGATGACGGTGCTGCCCACCATTCTCCTGTTTATTATCCTGCAGAAACAGGTTGTGGAGAGTCTGACGGCAGGAGCAGTAAAAGGTTAGAGTGGCATTCTCCGCATTGATTTGAGATTCCGCTGAGGCGGAATCATGGTGGTTAGTGCAGAAACGGAGGGAAAGATGATGACAGGAAAAAAACCGATCTATCCGATTGAGGAGTGGACGGTTACGGAGGAAGTTTTTGACAGGAAGACAAACTATCGCAATGAGACGACGTTTTCTTTGTCCAACGGGTATATCGGAACCAGGGGAACTTTTGAGGAAGCCTATGACTTTGACGTGGATACAGGGCTTGAGGGGAATTTTGTGAACGGGTTTTATGAGAGTGAAAAAATCCGATACGGGGAAGCCAATTTTGGTTCTCCGATGTACAGTCAGTCTCTGCTGAATCTGCCCAATTTAAAGGAGACGAAGCTCTACATTGACGGGGAAGAGTTTCATATGGAGAGAGGGCAGGTCACGGAGTATGCCCGGATACTGCACATGAAGGAAGGCTTTCTGGAAAGGGGACTGGTGTGGACGTCCCCTTCCGGGAAGGCAGTGCGGATACGGACACAGAGGCTGGTGTCTTTTGTAATGGAACATATCATGGCGGCCCGGTATGAGGTGACGCCGCTAAACTTTACCGGAAAAGTGCGGTTTGTGTCAAAACTGCAGGCGGATGTGGAAAACCATACGAGAAAGACGAACCCCATTGTGGATTACGGCCCTTTCGGGCGGAAACTGGATGTGGAGCGGTTAGAACAGGATGGACAAACGCTCTATTATGAGGGCACAACCCAGACCAGCCGCCTCACAGCAGCGTGCGGCAGCAGTCACAGACTGTATGTGCAGGAAATTTCCGGGATGGCAGAAGGAGGAGAAACGGCCTGCGGGGTGAAGGAACAGAGGGCCGGGGAAACGGAAACGGCCTGCGGGATGCAAGCCGGGGAGCTGGAGGCGGTCTGTGTGCTGGAAACAGAGGCGGCCAGAGGGGAGAGGGTCGTTCTGGATAAGATGATCTGCTACGCCACTTCCCTGGATAGGAGCCGGGAAACGCTGGAATGCTTTGTGCGCAGTGAACTTGAGAAAGCGGAAGAGACAGGCTTTGAAGCGCTGAAAAGACAGCAGGAAGAGTACCTTGGCCGTTTTTGGGAGACGGCGGATATTGCCATAGCGGGAGCGGGGGGAAGCGCCCTGGTACAGGGGCTTCGCTTCAACCAGTTTCATATTTTTCAGTCGGCGGGCAGGAACAGCAGGACGGGCATGGGAGCCAAAGGCTTATCCGGGGAAGGCTACGAGGGCCACTACTTCTGGGATACGGAGATGTATGTGCTGCCGATGTTTGTCTATACGGAACCAGAGACGGCGCAAAAACTACTGGACTACAGGTATCATACCCTGGATCAGGCCAGGGCGCGGGCGCGGGTGCTGGGCCACGAAAAGGGCGCTCTGTTTCCCTGGCGCACCATCAACGGGGAGGAGGCTTCCACCTATTATCCTCTGGGGACAGCCCAGTATCATATCAATGCGGACATTGCCTATGCCCTCTCTCTCTATTTACAGGTGACCGGGGATCGGGAATATCTGAAGGAGAAAGGCGCTGAGCTGTTGGCTGAGACCGCCAGGATCTGGGCGGATGTGGGAAGCTTTGCGGAGTGCAGGGGCGGCAGATACTGCATCTGCTGTGTCACAGGGCCGGATGAATATAATGTGCTGGTGGACAACAATTTTTATACCAATCTGATGGCAAGGGAGCATCTGCGGGATGCGGCGGCGGCTCTGCGGTGGCTGATAAAGGAGGAGCCGGCGGCGTACGAAAGGCTGAAAGAAAAGACAGGCTTTGCGGAGCAGGAACTGGATCTGTGGGATGAGATTGTGGAGAAGATGTATTTTCCCTATGAGGAAAAGCGGGGGATATACCCTATGGATGACGGATTCCTGATGAGAAAACCGTGGGATGAGGAGCGGATTCCTGCGGAAAAGCGGGCCTGGCTTTATGAGAATTACCACCCGCTGTTTATCATGCGCCATCGCATGTCCAAGCAGGCGGACGCTGTGCTGGGACTGTATCTGCACAGCCATCTGTTTACGCGGGAAGAGATTCAAAGGAATTATGATTTCTATAAAGAGGTGACGCTGCATCACTCGTCCCTCTCCACCTGCATCTTTGGGATTGTAGCCTGCGGCATCGGCTATGTGGAAGAAGCTTACAAATATTTTATGCAGTCGGCGCGGATGGACCTGGATGATTACCACAACAATTTTTATGCGGGAATCCATGCGGCCAATATGGCGGGAACCTGGCAGGCCGTGGTAAACGGGTTCGGCGGGATGCGCTGTCAGGAAGGCGTGCTGCGCTTTGCGCCGGTACTGCCGCAAGCCTGGAAAAGCTATTCTTTCAAGGTGAAGTATCAGGGGAATCTGCTGGGCGTGACTGTGACAAGCGAAAAGTCGGTATTTTCCCTGTTAAAGTGCGGCGGTGTGGAAAAGAAGATCAGTTTTACCGTATACGGAGAGCAGGTGGAACTGGAAGAAGGAGGCAAATATGAAATATCAAAAGTATAGAGCAGTATTTTTTGACTGGGACGGGACAGCTGTGCTGTCCCGGAAAGCGCCTGTGGGGGAGGCGGTGGCGGCAATGAAGCCGCTGCTTAAGCAGGGTGTCAGGCTTGTGATCGTCAGCGGCACAACCATTGAGAACATAGCGGGCGGCGAGATTGAGAAATATTTTACGAAAGAGGAGCTTGGAAATCTGTATCTGGGGCTTGGAAGAGGCGCCTTCAATTATGCGTTCCGGGAGGGGAAGCCCTATGTGTTCCGGGATATGCTTCCAGATGCGGCATGCCTTGAGAAAATCCACCGCGTCTGTTTTGAAATTCATCTGGAACTGAAAAGAAAGTACGATTTTGATACGGACATTGTATTCAGCAGGCCCAATTACTGTAAGATAGACCTGATGCCGGAAGCGCAGCGGGGAGACAATCTGTTCATGCAGGAGAATGAACTGGATCTGCTGAAAGAAAAGCTTAGCTGTCATGGAATAGGGGACGGGCTTAAGGGACTTATGGAACTTGCCCTGCGCATTGGCAGGCAGTACGGATTGGAGGTCCTGCCTACCTGTGATGCCAAATATCTGGAAGTCGGCATCAGCAGCAAGAGCGACAATGTGGATGCCATTTTCGAAAAACTCCGGGAGGATGACATGCGGGAAGCGGGTGAGGCAGCGGCCGGGACAGACGGGCTGACAGCCGGGGACTGTGCATTCTGGGGAGATGAATTTGTGGGCATCGGAGAAGGCATCTTTGGAAGTGACAGCTTTATGAGGACGGAGCTGACAAGAGAGGGGGCCTTTTTTGATGTTTCGCAGGTGGAAGGCGAAAGGCCGGAAGGCGTGGTGCATTGCGGCGGGGGAGTGGAACGGTTTCTGGGATTTCTGCGCCTGTTGGCGGACATGGAAAGCGCGTAAGCTGATATCTGTCATATCTTTTTATATTTTATTGCAGTATTTTATTGATTTTTTCGATTCTTTTTGTAAAAATAAGAAAGGATGGAGAACAGTCGGCTGGCTGTTCGTAAAAATTATGCTGCAAGAGAGAAGGGATTAACAGATGGAAAGAAAAGTAGGAACTGTATCGAGAGGTATACGCTGCCCGATTATCAGACAGGGAGATGATTTAGCGAAGATTGTTGTGGACAGTGTTATAGACGCCTCCAGCGAGGAGGGATTTGAGATCCGCGACAGGGATGTGATCGCGGTGACGGAGTCTGTCGTGGCGAGGGCACAGGGTAACTATGCATCGGTGGAGGCGATTGCCGATGATGTGAGGGAAAAGCTCGGCGGCGAGACAATTGGCGTTATTTTTCCTATTTTATCAAGAAACCGCTTTGCGATCTGCTTAAGAGGCATCGCAATGGGGGCGAAAAAGGTCGTGCTGATGCTCAGCTATCCCAGCGATGAAGTGGGAAATGAACTTGTGTCACTGGATCAGCTGGACCAGGCGGGGATCAACCCTTACAGCGATGTGCTGACATTGGAAAAATACCGTGAGCTTTTTGGAGAGAATAAGCATCCTTTTACAGGGGTGGATTATGTGGCATATTATGAAGAGCTGATCAAAGAAGCGGGCGCGGAGGTGGAGGTTATTTTTGCCAATGACTGCCGCAGCATTCTTCCTCATGCCAAAAAGGTGATAAACTGCGACATTCACACGAGAGTACGCACGAAGAGGATTCTTAAGGAAGCGGGCGCGGAAGTTGTGGCAGGGTTGGATGATATTCTTAACCAGTCTGTAAACGGAAGCGGATGCAATGAAAAATACGGCTTGCTTGGCTCTAACAAGTCCACCGAAGACACAATCAAGCTGTTCCCGAGAGAGTGTACCGATCTGGTGCTGGATATCCAGAAGGCTGTTCTTAACAGAACCGGCAGGCATGTGGAAGTTATGGTGTACGGTGACGGTGCGTTTAAAGACCCGGTAGGAAAAATCTGGGAGCTTGCAGACCCTTGCGTTTCCCCGGCCAGCACACCTGGGCTGGAAGGAACGCCCAACGAAGTGAAATTAAAATATCTGGCGGACAATGATTTCAAGGATTTGTCCGGCGAGGCGCTCAAGGAAGCGATCTCCGAGCGCATCAGGGAGAAAAAGGACAATCTGGTAGGCGATATGGCGTCTCAGGGCACAACGCCGAGGCGGCTGACTGATCTGATCGGTTCTCTGTGTGACCTGACAAGCGGTTCGGGCGACAAGGGCACGCCTGTGGTCTTGATCCAGGGGTATTTTGATAATTATGTGAGTTAATAAAAACTGGGGAAGAAAAAATAAGATATCACAGGAGGTGTCTATGAAGCTGGTGGTTTTGGAGCGCAACAGCGTGGGAACAGATGTGGATGTGAGCTGCTTTGAACGGTTTGGGGAGGTGGAATATTACCCAAACACAGTGGCGGAAAATACGGCGGAGCGGGTGAAGGATGCGGACATCGTCATTGCAAACAAAGCGCCCATGAATGAGAGCACGCTTAAGGACGCGCCGGATGTGAAACTGATCTGTCTGTTTGCCACAGGTTTTGACAATGTGGATCTGAACTATTGCAAAAACCGCGGCATCAAGGTTGCAAATGTGGTGAATTACAGCACGGCTGCGGTGGTGCAGCACACGCTTATGCTGGCGCTGGCGCTTGAGGAGAAGCTTGCCTTTTATGATGACTATGTGAAATCGGACACTTATGCGAATCAGGACCGTTTTTCCAATTTCGACAGGCCGTTTGGCGAGTTTGAAGGAAAGACATGGGGTATCGTGGGGATGGGAAATATCGGCCGCGGGGTTGCCAGGGTGGCGCAGGCTCTGGGCTGTAAGGTGATTTTTTATTCCGCTTCCGGCAACAGCACCTGTACGGAGTATGAGAGAGTGGAGCTTGACACACTCCTTGCGCAGTCGGATATCCTCTCCCTGCACTGTCCGCTGAGCGACAGAACAAGAGGGCTGATCAATAAGGAGGCTTTTGCCAGGATGAAGAAGTCGGCCATTCTGGTTAATGTAGCGAGAGGCCCGGTGGTGGACACGCAGGCTCTCTACGAGGCGCTGACAGAGGGACAGATCGCGGCTGCAGGGCTTGACGTACTGGAGAAAGAGCCGATCAGCAAGGACAATCCTCTGGGAAAAATCAAAGACAGTACGAAACTGATCATCACGCCCCATATGGCCTGGGCGAGCACGGAAGCAAGAGAGCGTCTGGTGAGTGAAGTTTCAAAGAACATAGAGGCATTTCTGGGTGGAGAAGACAGAAATATAGTCAATAAATAAAAATAAACCTGCAGACGGACAGCCGGGTAAGCGTCTGGATGCGCCATTTTAGAACATCTATCAAAAAACTGCGGAGAAAAGGGGTATCACATGGGAATTATCATTGAAAATATTCTGGCAGTGCTGCCGGAAGGGGCGGATGATGTCATCCGGGAGACGACACTCTACATTGAGGGGGACAAAATAACAGGGATCGGGGATAAGCCCGCGGGCTTTACGGCCGATAAGGTGATTGACGGCACGGATAAGCTTGTAATTCCGGGGCTGGTTAACTGCCATACACACTCTTATATGTCCTTTATGAGAAATGTGGCGGATGATCTCTCCTTTATGGACTGGCTTTTCGGAACCATTGATCCGATCGAGCAGCAGATGACGGACGAAGACACTTACTGGGGCGCGAATCTGGCGATCATCGAGATGATGAAGAGTGGAACCACCTGTTTTAACGATATGCAGATGAATATTCATCAGACCACCCGTGCGGTGAAGGAGTCGGGTATGCGCGCCGTGATCTGCCGCGGTCTTGTGGGAAGCGGCAATGACGAGGCAGGGCAGATGCGCCTGCGGCAGGCTTACGAGGAGAGAGATGCCGCAAAGGACTGCGACCGGCTCACCTTTAAGCTGGGGCCTCATGCGCCTTACACCTGTGATGATGCGTTCTTAAAAATTGTAGCGGCTGAGGCCAAAAAGGAAAATATGGGCATCCATGTGCATCTGTCAGAGAGTGAAAGTGAGATTTCGCAGATCCAGGAAAAGTATGGCTGTACGCCCATTGCGCTGGCGGAGAAATGCGGCATTTTCGATGTGCCGGCTATCGCGGCTCACTGCGTGCAGGTGACAGATGAAGATATTGCTATTCTGAAACGGAAAAACGTGAGTGTTGTGACCAACCCGGCCAGCAATATGAAGCTGGGAAACGGTTTTGCACCTATTGCAAAAATGCTTGATGCGGGTGTCAATGTCTGTCTTGGTACGGACGGCGCGGCCAGCAATAACTGTCTGAACATGTTCCATGAACTGAGTCTGCTGACACTGATCCACAAGGGTACGGGTAAGACCCCGCAGTGTGTCAGCGCAAAGGAAGGTTTCCGCATTGCCACCATCAACGGTGCGAAAGCGCTCGGCCTGGAGGAGGAGATTGGCTCTATCGAAGTGGGCAAGAAGGCAGACCTGGCGATTCTTGATCTGAATACGCCATCCCTCACCCCCAGAAATAATCTGATTGCCGGATTGTCCTATTCCGCCAATGGTTCCGAGGTGGATACAGTTATCATCAACGGACAGATTACGATGGAAGGCCGAAAACTTCTGACCATAGATGAGAAGCTTGTCTACGGAAAGATTCAGGATATTATCGTCAGAATGGGACTTGATAAGAAAACTTACTAAATAATTATAGAATTATCAAAAATTTTTTGTTATAATCTACACATAAGCATTGAGCAGTGCGCATCCTCAGAAAAACAGCGTTGGGGAGCTTGCTCGCCGAAGCAGTTATTCTGAAGGATGTATAGGGCGAAAGCCCGTGAGCGAGATGAAGCGAAGCGGAATCGAGCTTGCACTGCGGGGAAAGAGAAAACAGCGCTGTAGAGCTACGCTGCTTAGCAAAAAAAGGTATTTGGGGGAGGGGAACGGATATGCTGGCAACATTGATACCGTATTTTGACAAGGAGATGAAGGTTTCGGCTTACGCGCTGGCCTCGCAGAGAGAGAACTGCCTCTTGAATCCGCCGATTTTTGGCTCGAGCAGTCCGAATGGCCTGGCAGAGATCGAAGGTCTGGAAATTGTACATAATATAGGCATTGACACATTGTCGCCTGGAACAGTTGTGCTGATCCCGGTAAGCCATATTGCAGTATTTTCAGATCTTGAATCGAAATGTGATGAGTTCCGGGGCAGGGTTGTGCTGACGTTTGACAATGAGGTGGAGAACAGCGAAGCCTACAGAAAGCGGTTCGCACAGCTGAAGGAAAAAGGCTATATGCTGGCAATGTCGAAATTGCCTGTAAGCCGGTATGAAGAAAACCGGGAACTGCTTAAGATGATGGATTACGTTATCTTAGACCAGAAGGAGGTGGATCTTTCCAAGGCGAAGATCTATTTCAAAAGGCAGTATCCGCAGATCAAGATATGCGTGGGGAACATTGACAGTCAGGATATTTTTGACAGATTGAAAGATGATGATGATTTTTATCGGTTTGAGGGCAAGTTTTACCGTATTCCGATCACAAAGGGGGAGAACGAGGTTTCCCCGCTGAAAATCAACTATCTGGAGCTTATGAACATCGTTAATGCCCCGGATTTCGAGTTGACGAAGGCGGCGGATGTCATCGGAAGAGATACCGCGCTGGTAGTGGAACTTCTCAAGATGGTGAACCATATCGCGATCAATTCCCAGGTAACTTCCATTCGCCATGCGGCGGCAATTCTGGGACAGCGGGAGTTGAAAAAGTGGATCAATACCGTGATTACAAAGGAGCTGTGCGCGGACAGACCGAATGAAGTGGCGAGAACCTCCATGCTCCGTGCGAAATTTATGGAGAGTCTGGCTCCTGTCTTCGGATTGGGAACGAAGTCAGCAGAAGTATTTCTGATGGGGCTGTTTTCTATTTTGAATATCATCTTAAATATGCCTATGGAAGACGCGATGAAGATGGTTACGGTCTCCAAGGAGATTGAGGATGCGCTTGTGCGGGGCACGGGAGATCTGGCAGGAATTTACTCGTTTGTGGTAAACTATGAGGCTGCGGACTGGCAGGAGATCAGTAGACAGCTTATCGTGCTGAATGTAGATACCAACACAATCTATCAGGCGTACACCGAGACCGTCTGCTGGTATAAAGAGATGTTTTTCGAGACGAGCTTATAAGGAACGCCAGTCTCGCAGACATAATAAGTGATGATAGGACAGACGACCATCACTATAATAAAAATTCGGCTGATTAATATTTTAGGAGGACACTATTATGGGCAGTGAAATCAGAGACATTAATCTTGCCGAATCCGGTGAGAGAAAAATCGAGTGGGTGAAGAGAAACTGTGACCTGCTTCGCACCCTGGAAAAGGAATTTTCCGAGAGCAAACCCTTTGCGGGCAAGAAGGTAACGCTGTCCGTACATCTGGAGGCGAAGACGGCATATCTTTGTCTGGTGCTCGCTGCAGGCGGCGCTGAGATGTATGTGACAGGATCAAACCCTTTGTCCACTCAGGACGATGTGGCGGCAGCGCTTGTAAAGGCGGGGCTTGAGGTACATGCCTGGTATAATGCAACGCCGGAAGAGTACGAGACACACATCCGTCATGTGCTGGAGGCGGAGCCGAACATTATTATTGATGACGGCGGTGATCTGGTGACGATGGTGCATACACAGATGCCTCACCTCATTCCGAACATTATCGGCGGCTGTGAGGAGACGACCACAGGAATCATCCGCCTGGAGGCGATGAACAACGCAGGAGAGCTGAAGTTCCCTATGGTCCGCGTCAACAATGCGGCGTGTAAGCACTTCTTTGACAACAGATACGGCACGGGCCAGTCCGTCTGGGATGGCATCAACAGAACCACGAATCTGATTGTGGCAGGAAAGATTGTTGTTGTGGCAGGCTATGGCTGGTGCGGTAAAGGCACGGCTATGAGAGCGAAAGGTCTGGGCGCGCGGGTTATCGTGACAGAGATTGATCCGATCAAGGCAATTGAGGCAGTGATGGACGGCTTCGATGTGATGCCGATGAAGGAAGCGGCTAAAGTGGGTGATTTCTTCATCACTGTGACGGGCTGTGACGGCGTAATTGACAAAGAGGACTTTGCGGAGATGAAAGAGGGCGCAATCCTTTGCAACGCAGGACATTTTGACTGTGAGATCGACATGGCGTGGCTGAAAGCTAATGCGGTGGAGACAAGGGAACAGCGCAAGAACATTATGGGTTATAAGCTGCCCACGGGTCAGTGGATTTTCGTTCTGGCGGAAGGCCGTCTCGTGAATCTGGCAGCAGGCGATGGACATCCCGCGGAGATCATGGATATGAGCTTTGCGATTCAGGCGCTCTCCGCGAAGTATCTGGTGGAGCATGCAAGTGAGCTGAAAGAAAAGCTGATTGATGTGCCGGAGGAAGTGGATAAGGATGTGGCTAAGAGAAAGCTGGCATTCCTCGGCAAGGAGATTGATGTGCTGACGCCGGAACAGGAGAAGTATCTGAACAGCTATACAGTGTAAGAGCAGTGAGCTTAAAGAGAGAGAAATTGATAAAGATAGGAAGAGGGGCTGTCAAAAAAGACAGCCCCATAATATTTTGCATAGGTATGTGTATATCAGGCCAATCCGGCATGTTTAGATCTTTCTATGTCTGTATAGAAATTTTGCAATGGCAGACAGAAGTCCATATACATCAGCCAGCGCCAGATAAACCAGAAAACCGATGAGAAATCCAAGGGAATTTAACAGTACATCATCCAGCTGGCATGCACCAAGGCGATATTTCAACTGCACCGCTTCAATGCCGATACTGCAGGCTGTAGCGATGGGAGCTGCGATCAGAATATGCCGCATGGGTTTTCCCGACATGGGCAGGAGGACTCCGAACGGGATAAACATGACAATGTTGGCGATGTAAAAAGCCTTCTGCTCATTGTTGTCGAACCATCTGGAAAGGAACACCCAGTCTATACGACCATACCGCGGTACCGGCGTGCGTGACAAAATGGTAAGCTGGAGCACACAGTAGCTGTAGGTCACGAAGGTAAACAGCCATATGAGGCGGAGTGCGAAGCGAAACACAAACTTCACTGTAAGCTTTTTGTGAAAAGCCCGACACACGGATAATCCTGCAAGAGCGGCAGCAAAACAGACCGTTGCCGCCAGCTTGAAGGCGTTTGGCAGATACATGCAGGCTTCCCTTATCTGAAAGATTACGAGTTCCAGTATGGTATTCATCATTATATCCTTTCCTTTCGCTCGGCTCAAGGCATAAAACGCTATGAAAAAGGTTGTGAGGCTAGTGGCTGTCCGTACGATCGGATGACCATAACCACTGCAAGACGGCCTATTTGCAGTATAAAATAAAGGGACGAATAGCCTCTATTATTTTCTTCAACCTTCTTCTCTTTATTGCCATAGCCACCAAAGCAATAATAAAAAGAGCATAACGAATCATGTAATATTGGTAAATTAGCGCACTGAATATTGCTATCCCAACTACCAAAATACACATCAGCCCTATTTTTTTACCTTCGAAAATAATAATCCCATTCATATCGTTTCTACATATTTTTTTTACATACATATAATGTGCTGCTGCAAATAAAATATAACATACCAATGTTGTATATCCTGCTGCCAAATATCCAAATTTTTGTATGCAAATATGGTTTAATCCAACATTAGCAACTGCTGCTCCAGTCGACGCAGCTGCAATAAAGTTTGTTTTCAACGAATATTGTTCAAAAGGTGAAATTATATTAAATATCAACATAAAAAACATACTGCAAGCAACTGGGGGAATCACATAAACCCCTTCGTAATATTCAGGTGGAGCCATAATTGCTAAAATTTCTGGTGCAAACCAAACCATTATCCACAAAATAATCATATAAAACAATAAAATTACATTCACAACCTTTTTAATTCCATTATAATTTTTTGATTTTATTCTTTGTAGCAGCCACGGACTATAAGACGCATGTAGTGCGCTATTTAAAATATTTATTACATTGGCGCTGCTATATGCAACCGAATAGATACCCGCTTCACTGGAACCACACATATTTTTAATCATTATTCTGTCTAACTGTCCTAAAACCACAGTTGATAGGAAATGTGGTATCATTGGTAAATTATATTTTAGTGCAAATTTCCAGTATACTTTATTAAATAATTTTTTAGAATTTCTTATAAAGTCAAAACAGCATATTCCGCCGATTATTACTGTTACTATTCCAATTCCCAATACTTTTGCATATGCTTTATCTTTCATAAGAAATACTAACATTATGGAAAGCATCGTGGAAAACATTGCGTGTATAATCGTTACACGAACCATTTCTTTGTAATGATACTCAAAACGTTTTCTTAATGACCACATAGTCATTATAGTTTTAAAAACACAATATATAAGCATTAAAAAAATATACTTTTCTGCTAGTTGCACTACAGATTTTAGGTAATCATAAACCAGCCAAAAAATAATTGAACAAAAAATTGCACATGTAAACAATAAACCTAACATAGCAGACTGGTAATTTTCTTTATCATCAGAAAACTTTACTAATCCGACGTTTTGTACACTATACGATAATCCCAATGTTACAAAAATAGAAATTATGCTTTCCCATGAATTAAATATACTTATCACACCATATTCTTGCGTTGAAAGAATTCTCGTAAAAAGAGGTGTCGTAAAAAACAAAAGTCCTTTTTGCAACAAGGAACAGAAAAGGAACCATATGGATACCTTCAATGGAAGAGAAAGTTGCCTATATATATTTAAAATTTTATCTATACGTTGTTTCATTTTTCCAGATCTCTTCGCATGGTAAAATATTTAAATGTGGTCATTTCCATAGCGTATAATTTTAGCAAACAGCCTTGATATTCGATTATATACACGAAATATTTCGCTAAACAATTCTTTCTTCAAATTTCGATTAATTTTTAATTTCCCATTACAAATATTTGTCATGTTTAAAAAAACCGCTATATCTAAAGGATAATCAACATAAAAATGGTTGTTATCCATATACACTTTAAGTACATGGAGAAGTTCTGCCTCATTTCTTTTTATGCCGCCAAACATTATATTAAGTTTTTTATAATAAAAGAAAGACAATTTGGGTTTTTGAACAAGCGCATGATACAATAAGGAAAACATATAATCATCAGGATTTGGAATATAAAATCCCTTCACATCCAAAATTCGGTTTTTAAGAATTTTTTCTTCCCATTCACGGCAATAATAGCCGTCTCCTACATATCGAATATCTATTCTAATTTTGTGGGAACCTATATTAATATAGTAGTTGCCTCTTTTATGAGCGTGGTGCAAAGGGACTGCCCCTACTGTATTAATAAAATTTGTTTTGTTTCTACATAAAATATCTATATCATCTTCACTATTTAGTAAATTTGTGAATGAGTATTCTTCCCAGTTTCTCAAAATAACATATTCCAGTTTGTTGTTAATATAATCAAAAAACTCATCTAAATTGTTCCATGTCATGGGATTGCTCCTAATATAATAAAATACTTTTTGAATAAAAAACCATCGTATTTTCCCATTAAATTAGTAATGTGCAAAAACGTTGATCCATTTGTAGTCTATGTTTAATAATCTTTAGCGTATCTTCAGTTGAATTTAATCCTGTATTTATAACAATGATCTTTTTCTTATAATACTCATCCAACTTTCCTTTCATCTTTTTCAGGACTTCTATCTGCTCATAAGAATTAATATCATCTTTTCGGGACAGGGATATCTCAACGTCACAAGTTAAATAGAATGTTATCGTAGGATGATAAAATCTATTGCCCAAAAAGAATTTATATATTCTCGCTGCAATTCTTTTTTTCAATTCTACTTCATCTCTAAGTGAAATCATCACTTCATCTACATATCTGTCAAATATCACAATTTTTTTTGATCCATTATGCTTATAAACACGATAATAATATTCCACAATAATTGCTATAGGCCTTACAATTCTTATAACTTTTAAAGGATGTTCTGCAAAAAATTTCGCAATTCCTGTCTCCCAGTTTTTCTGTCCCATGTACTGCACGACAGCAGCTTCATTTCCGAACATATCAGCAATCATTTTCACTATTGTACTTTTGCCGGTACCATCTACTCCAACAACGCATATAGAATTATATTTTATTTTCATGCTCCTCCACATATTTCAAAAACATACTAAAATGTTTTATTTCAGCTTTTAATGTTCTTCTTTTTTGGTACTTAGTATTTTTCAATAACATATCACATGTAAATCTTAATCGGGCCAGCATATAAATGTATAAATAGTCTAAATATTTTTCTTCGTGAAAATTTATTTCCATAATATTAAATATTTCATATAAGTATGTAAACATGACCTTGTCTTTTTTCATGTATAAAGATAATAATAAAGAATTGTGATTAAGTATAAACTCTACAAATATACAATTAAAAATATCATACAAAAAAACTTCATTACCGGCATATTCAAAATCAATATAATATAATTGCTTGCCATCAAATAATGTATTTCCAAAATGTACATCACGGTGTAAAAAAACACATGGTATATTGTATGTATCACTTATTTTATCTAATATTTGCTTACCAATTTCATTTAACTTGGCAAATTGAAATTTTTGTATATTTTCACATATATCCAAACAACTCACATGGTAAACTATGGCTGCCTGTTTCAAATAACTTAACTGATCTGATAAAATACAGAAATAGTTTCTTATAATGAGATCACTCCCCCAAGTACTACGTTTAATATTTTGAATTATCCTTTCTACAATTCCTTCATTGATGTCAAATAAATATGTCATTGCTAATTTCCCCTGAAATACTTCATATACATTATGAAATTCTTCTTTGGATTCTGCAACTGACAAAGACAAAACCTGATTGTTTTTGATATCGAAGATTTTCCAGTTATTGTTTGCCGTCAACATAGCAATTTGCCCACAAAATATTGTGTTTGGACTTCTATTTTTTTTAATCCTTATACTTGGTAAATAGAAAAAAAAGTCTTTGTTGATTATTTCAAATTGTTTTACAAAGGCCTGGAGAGAATCCTTATATATGACTATCTTTTCTGATAGCAAAATTTTGTAATTACCAGTTTCAATACATGTTAACTCATTAAAAATCTTGCCTAATTTTTTCTTAATGATGATATTTCTAAGTAAGTACCAAACTGGACGGAAGACCTCCCGTACAATTTTATTTAATTTACTTTTATTACACATCCTTTGTACCTTTAATTATTCTATTGCTGTTATTTATATAAAAATCATTTTTTAAAAATAAAATCATAAGAACAATACTCACCATTGGTGAAAAAAGCATATGTCCTGCGAACACGGATGCACCACATACCAAAAGGACACCCGTAATATATTGTAAGTTTTTTTTCTTTATAACTTGTTTTATATTTTTTAAATAAAATTCTAAAACAATCAAGAATATAACTACTCCAAATCTTATAAATAGATCCATTAAATCCATCTCAATCAAGATTTTTAATTTGTTCTCTGCCGCATATGATCCTATTCCTATAAGTATATTTCTGATGGGATTTTCACTATATACTAATTCAAATGCCCTTTTTATCCTAAGTTCACGTCCCGACAACCAAAAACTTACTCCTCTATAGGAACTTGTCTTATATCGCCAGACAATTGCATTTACATTTTGGGCTATCGTGTTTACGTTATTTATTACATACCATAATCCCAGCAAAACACTTGGTGCAAATAGAAATATACTTACAATATTTCTGTTTATATTTTTGTGAATACAATGCAACTAAAATAAGAATTATTAAAGAAAAATATCCTGTTTTTGTCCCAAGATAAAGGATACTTACTACTCCCAATATAATATTTAGTAAATTAGTCTTTGATCTGATATTTTTATATTTTTCAATTTCCAGTGCTAAAATCATAACCATAATTATAGATATTTCGTTTCCTGCATAGTAAAATCCCTTCTTTCCCTCTCCGCTCCTGTACGTTGTATATCCAATATCTAAGATAATTGGAATAATTAATGATAACGGGAAAAACCAGCAATAAAACCTTGAAATTTTATCTATACATATTCTAGTTGTGTGATCATAAATTTCTAACACATGCACTGCCATAATAAGAACTATTGGAGTTAGCAGTTTTATCAAAATTGAAATATTATAAAAAAACTCTTTTGCATTTTGAAATTCAAACACCAAAAGCTGTAATACAATAATTATAGTCATAAAGGTAAATCTAATGTTTTTCACCTTTTTCAATCCTTTAGTAAATACAATGACCAGGCAAAATAAAAAAATAAACGTTTTATAAGTACCGCTAATATTAGAATTGCCTTTTGATATCAGCAGGTAACCATTGATGTTATCCACAATGGGACTGAAAATCAGCATCCATTTTAAAATGCTGGAATATCTTACTTTCATAATGTTTTCACCATCGTCACCGTTATGTATTGATGTACTATTACTGCTTGAGAATAATGTATTTTATTTTCTTAGCAACTTTCTGTATTGTGTTTCAATATAATCATAATATTCATTCAAAGAGTCATATGTCTTGTCATTTGTTTTTTTAAAATTAATTAATGCTTCTACTATATTTTCCACACCCTTTAAATTAATATTATATTTTTCAAGTCTTTTGGGAAAAATCAACTGTAATCCAAGACACTTTGCTTCCCACAAGACCATCCCTTGGCCTTCAAATTTAGATTCAAGACAAAATACATCCATTTGCTTTATTATTGGAAACGGATTTTTCTGATTTCCCAGAAAAAATATGATATCAGACAATTTATGCTTAGTTACCCATTTTTTATACTTTTTCAAATCTGGGCCGTCACCTATAATGTAACAACATATATCTTTTCTTTTTTTACAAACAGTATCAATATCTTGAAGCAAGAAATCATATCCCTTTTGAGTGCAAACTCTTCCGACACATACCACATTACATTTATTAGAATCTACAATTAATTCTGTATACTCTTGACTTTTCTCCAAAATTTGCTCTGTATTTATAATATTAGGAATTACCGTTATTTTTGCAGATGTATTTCCACTATACTTCCTAAATGGTTCTACTACGCCGTCAGATACCGCCACAAACTCATCATAAAATTGAAATTTGGATTTAAAAAAAAAGGTATATCATTTTAAACCAATTGAAGCTTTAATAAAATACGATATTTTTTTTTATATTGCAATTCCTTTTCTATATCACTATGTATCCATAGAATTTTTTTGGCTTGTTTTATTCTGGCTGCACAATATGCACATTCCTGGCGATAACTGTCATAATCAAATACATAATCATATGATTCTTTTATATTCCTATAAAAATTCATGTGCATTATCCATGTAAAAGGAATAAAACGAAACCAATATGGGAATGGCTTCAAAAAATAAATATGAATATTTTCTTTTAATTTAGCAATTTCATAAAAAATATCTCTCGAAAATAAATATACGTCTACCTGATAGCTATCCAATATATGACTTGATAAAAGATTTATTAAAGAACGCTGTATTCCTCCAACTTTTAAATCTGCTTGAAATATTGCTATTTTTTTCATTTCACAAACCATATTAGATTATTTGATATATTTAAAAAACCGAAATGATACAATAATCCTTTTTGCCCTTTCAACCTTTATCTCTTGAAAAAACCGATAGACACCTTCAAATCCTATATTACTTATCCACTTAGGCGCCCTTCTTATATTTTCCGCGACAAAATCAACCGTTCCTCCACTGCCAATTGCATATTTTACATCACATTCGTTTAAAAAGCGTTGATTGTCCTCCATAAAATATTCTTGCTTTTTTGCCCCAAATCCCACGAATAAAATATCAGGTCTAAATTTTTTAATATGTTCCTGACAGCTTTTTGTAAAACTATTTGAGAAAGGATAGTTCTCAAAGTCTGGTGAAAAACCGTCTACTTGAATAGCATATTTTTTCTTCACATTGGCAATTGCTTTTTTTACTGAATCTTCTTTTCCTCCCAGAAAAAAGATCTTCATATTATTTTTTTGGGCATAATCACAAAAATCATACACAATGTCGCTACCTGAAAGCTTAATAACATTTCTGAAATTTGGGTTTACTATTTTGGCAACTTTTAGAGGAACTTCTCCGTCCATTGTTGCATAATTTTTGTTAATAAATTTCATCAGTCGCGGATTTTCGTTTGCATAAACAATTATCTGCGCATTTACCGTAATAATACACTTTGTTCTATTGCCTGCTTTTTCAAACAATTCTTTCCTATTAATTATATTAAAATCAATGTTGCAGAATCTCATTGCAATAATACTTCCCTCTTTACTATTACATCATCTTTGCGCTTCCATCCCACAAAAAAACCGCTGCAAACCATGACTATGACAACGCCATACTTTACACCGGATTTTTTCCATTTTCTATGTGACTTTCCTCAGTTCCCACTAAACTACTGCTTCTACAATCACCTTTCCGCCTACCAGAATCTCATTCACACCCGTTTGCTTCTTTCTGTTAAAGTTAAAGCTGAGCAGATATCCCTTATCCAGATGGTAGTAATCCAGATATTCGCCGAGCTGTTTTTCTCCGCGCCTGTTGTACTCATCCCCGTGCCAGATTTTCAGCTCCACTACATACTGCTCTCCCAGATAATCCACGATCACGTCGGTTCTCGAAGCGTCCCTGGTTTGCGCTTCCAAATAATAGTTGCCCGTGCCATTGATGATCGGCTTTAAATATAGCAGGAAAAATTTTCGACCGTAAGCTTCCACAAACTTCTCATCGTTATCCCCGTAAATGTCCGTGAAGTATTCAACGAATTTTTCAAGCACCAAATCCATATTAAGGCCGGTTTCGCTCACGAACTGAGGTCTATTTTTCTCACCATATCGAAACACATTGCTGTTAACGGATTCTTCCGCAACAAACATATTGAGCATTCTCATCTCAAAAATACGATTCGAAACGACTACTTGACTGCCCCGGTCTTTTAAGAAACCAAACATCACTCCCATACTGATCGATTTTGTGTCCGGGCTGAATGGTATTCGTTTCCCCTGATAGATAATATCTTCCAGCATTTCGCGCATGTCTGGGTAAGCGTTGAGCTGCTTGGCCATACTGTCAAACAAAGGCATTCTGATCTTCATAATGCGATTTACCGCTTCCGTTATTCCTACTTTTGTCCACCAACAATGTCCGCCGGAATATTCTTTTGTCTGCAGCGTCTCATCTATCATCTTGCAGACCAAAGACACCAGATAGGGATAGCCGGATGTATACTGATAAATATCCTCCGCAACCGCCGGTATGTCCATGCCGGTCTGATGATCCGCCTCATATTCCCGCAACATTTCCGCGATTTGTTCCGCCGAAAAATCCATATCCACGTCAAAGCTTGCCGCAATATTCCAGGGACTATTGTACTGATGCTCTTCACCAAGGCGTATCTTCAACTTTAGATTTTTTATATCATATACGCCGGTAAGAATGACTGCGCGGAAGAGCGGCATATCCTGTCTGTGTAAATAATAACCCCGCAGCTGCGCCAGAAAATCAATGAATACCTGATTGTTTGATGCGCTGTCTATCTCGTCGATCATAAGCACGATCGGTTTTGACGCAGTTTCACATAGCCGGCTCAGTCCTTCAAAAAAGTCATTTAAAGAAAGCCCGCTTTTTTCCTTCATGGCAAGCATTTGTTCAACTGCCGCAGTGTTCATTCCCTCCAGCAGTGCCTTCCTTCTGGAAAGAAATTTCCCCATTTGTCCGATAAATGCTGATGCAAAGGTCTGCTCATCCTTAAAATCGGCCGTGCTGAGCATCTGAAAATCCAGGGAAAAAACATGGTACTCCTCCCCAAGATAAGACTCCAACGCATAAAGCGTCGTAGTTTTACCATACTGTCTTCCCCTGTTGATGACAAAATACTTCCCTCTATCCACATAAAGCCGTTTGATCTCTTCAAGCCTTTCGTCCAACCGCACCATATAATGCTCTTCCGGCCTGCAGATTCCTTCTGTATTAAAATACCGCATAATCCCTCCATGTCTGAGTCCGTATCACGCAATGCCTGCACTTCTTTGCATCTAAATATATTCTATCATTACGCTTTCAGTCTGTAAAGAAAGGCCGCAGCATCATCCGATGTAAAGTATGAAGTTGTCAAAGTACCTTTTAAATGAAATTCCAGTGCCGAAAAAGCTTCGATAATCCTTAGGACATCCTCCGCTCCCCGGGTTCTACCTTCATCAGCCTCGCCGTCTCCTCGCTAAATCCCTGTGTGCTCCCCGGAATAAACAATATTTTCAGGGTCAGCATAATCAGCTTCAGGTCAAGAAACAGGCTTCGGTTTTCTATGTAAATCAGATCAAGCCGCAGCTTATCATATGCGCTGGTGTTATACTTTCCGTAAAGCTGCGCATATCCGGTAAGACCGCTCTTTACCTGCATACGGTAGGCAAACTGGGGCAGTTCCTCCGTGTAATGCGCAACATTCTCCACGCGCTCCGGCCGTGGCCCCACCAGCGCCATATCCCCTTTCAACACGTTGAAAAGCTGCGGAATTTCATCAATACGGAAACGTCTGATCACCGCGCCCACATGTGTGACACGGCTGTCATATTCGCTGCATACAAGTGCGCCGTTCTTCTCGGCATCCATCACCATGCTGCGAAATTTAATAATGTGAAATTTTTTCCAGTTTTTTGTATACCGTTCCTGCCGGAAGAAAATAGTTCCTCCGTCCTCCAGCTTGATTGCAAGCATCGTTGCCAGCGAAAGCGGCAGGGTCACAATCAATCCAAGCAGGGAGAGTGTGATATCCATACTCCTCTTTAATACAGTCATCGACAAAGACTCTTCGTAGGCGTTATATTTCATAAGCGGGCTGTCGATAAAATGTCGGTTTTCAAAGCCGTAAGCCATGATATCCGTGATCGTCGGCGTCACATAGAAAACCTTTTTTTGATTCATGCAGTAATACATCAGTTTTTCCCGCAGGCTGTAATCCACCTGGTAGAGGATCACCGTCTCTGAAGCGTCAATCGCCGCTTTTATCTCCTCCATGCTTTTACTGGCAGAAATCTGTCTGTGTATGTTAAAGAGACTCCAGGGCTTGTTGTGTATTTTTGCCAGGAATGTCCCTACACTTTCATCTCCATAAACAATGGTCGTTTCCTGTGGCGTAATATGATTCATATAATAGCGTTTTGCCACCACTGCCCAGACGCAGGCTGCCAGAAGCTGCACCACTGTGGTCATAAGTCCCGGCAGAATCGAAACGTATCTTCTTGCGATAAAACAGCATTCCACATAGAAAATCAAATCTGTAATCCCGAAGGCCAGAAGCTGGGAAAATACAGTTTCGCCAACCGAATACTGCGCGGGTTTATCCGCCCGGTAAATTTTTACCAGTCTGGTATAGATAAAAAGATAAAGCAGTAAGGAAACTGCTCCGCCCAATCCTCTGTGTGTGCGGAAAGCATAAAGGTTATAGTATGCGATCCAGACACAGGAAAAAAGCGCAAGCTGGATTCCCATGATTGAGACGGAGGATCTTCTCGAAAAGCTGTCCTTTCTGATCCTGCTTTCCCTGTGTCGTTTGTCCATGTCGCATCTTCCTTTTCGTCTTTTTGTAAACGGGTATTCAGAGTATGAAAACGTGGTGGAAGCAAGGCATCAACCCAGTCACGAAGCAATTTTGCATGAGTTGATGCCCATATGTAACTATAAAAATACGGAATAACTGCAAAATGTTTTGCTTACGGAAGTGCAATGAATGCAATCGGTCCGTTTCCCCTGAGAAGCAGGATCACATGATCCGTTCTCGATTCAACCACGTCCACTTCGAGCCATTGACCGTTTACATACTGCCTTGCCGCAATCCTTGTGCCGTTTGGAAGTCCTTTCACATAGAAATTCACGGTGGCCGCATTAAAATTCGCAGCGGGGAATTTCACACCCACCACATTAAGCAGTCTTCCGCCAAGTACTGCAGCCAGACTCTGCGCACTGCCAGCAAGTGAGCTGCTTACTCTGGACAGGGTTGTTGTCAGATTGCTGGGCACACCGTTAATCAGGATCCTGCCGCCCTGTCCCACGGGCATTGCATTCGGCACACCCGGCGCAGAACTGACCGCGTTGTTGTAATACTCTCCGGCGTTTAATCCTCTCTGTGCCGCTGCCTGTGCGTCCGCTGCGTTTGCAAATCCTTCACCCGCATAAGACGGTTGCGTGCCGGAGGCTTCCACAGCTTCCGATGGCCCCTGGATAATAATCACTTTTGTTTCCTGTTTGACCACTACAGATGTGGAAGGTGACTCTGCGGCCGACACCGTCATGGATGTAACCAGCAGAGAAGCTGTCAATAAAGCCATAAATCTTTTCACGAGAACCATCCTCCTTTCTTTTTTGTTTTAGGAAATGACAGGAGTCATTTCCCGATCTATATCAGCATTCCAAAGATATGCGAAAAAATCCTCCGCAATCCGGGATGCAGATATCCCTACTCATCCAAAATGACGCGGTCAATTTTTCCAGCCTCGTCATGGATCAGCGCTCCGGCCACCACATACTGTGTGCCGTCTTCCCTGGTGTTTCCGTCAAGGGTCACCAGAAAATGGTACGGTGTCAGCCCTTCCCAGCCTTCGCGGAAATTTCGGTTCATGCTTCTTCCCATACAGACATCTTTAAGATACGCTTCGCAGCCTGCATATGTTGTATAATCATATCTGCGCAGGATATCGCTGCTTTCGTCATAGTATGCCGCAAAGATTTCGTAGGTCAGCACATTGTCCGGCAGATAGAGATAAAACGTTTCATGCGTCTCAAAGAAATCCGCCTCCTCAAAACGGTGAAGCTCCTTAAAAGGAGAATCTTCCTCCAGATCATTCCCGTGTATCACCGTATTGAAATCACACATGTTCATTAGGTTGGGCATCTCCGTGTACACCGCTCCTGTGCCGCTTACATCTCCCCAAATGTCATGTGTTATGTAATATTCATCCGAAACAGGGCTTTGCAGGACGGGAAGATCGATTCCTGTACCGGGAATATACAGCCATGCAAATATATCTGGATTTTGTTCCTGCAGCATGGCAAAATCAATCTGGCCATCTGCAGCAGATTCGCTGAGATTACCCGTCTTCTCCGCAGGTTGTCCGGGTTTTTGGGACTCAGTCTCCATTGCTTTTGTTGATTCCTGTACGCTGGCTGCTTCCTGCACCGATTTCTGCTCACCGCTGTCTGCCGTGCCACAGGACGCCGCACAGACTGCAAGCGACAGCACGCCAAAATAAAAGACAGTTTTTCGCTTATTCACTTCTTAATTCCTCTCTGAGACAGGATCATAAAAAATCTCCAGTATCATCTCATACAACGCCGTCTCGTCTATGTAATACTCTTCGAACTGTTCTCCCATCACTGTCTCACCCTCCAGTACATAGAAGCTGCTTGATCCGCCCCTGTAATCGAGGGCCTGGGAGGCCAGGTATACCGCTTTGTCTATGGTGACATCCGTGACCATTGCCGGCGAAGCGGCCCGGTACAGCTGTGCTATATTGAAGATGTCCTCATTGGCGCTGCTTTTCGCCTTTTCGACAAATCCTTCCAGATACTGCATCTGCCGCTCCAGTCTTCTGTCTGCGGATGCAAAGGCGTCCGTGTCGCGCCAGCGCACATAGGTGAGTGCATTCTCCCCTTCCAGATGTACCTGCTTTCCTTCCTTCAGAAGTGGCGATACGGAAGTCATATCCTCCAAAACTGTGACGTCCACTCCGCCCACCGCATCGTTTAAGGGCGCGGCCGCGCTATAATTGACCGCCGCGTATCCGTGTATGGGCAATCCATAAAACAGGCGGCTGACTGCTTCCTTCTGATAGACGCAGCTTTCTTCCATCCCGTTTCCGAAACCATGCTGGACACATATCTGAGCGGTGATGGTATTGATATAGGCGCCGGTGTCGTTGTACATGTCGATCTGTGTCATCGTATTGCGGTTAATGCCGATAAGATTCATCTCTTTTTTGCGCGGATTCAGTACAAGCAAAAACAGGGCATCTGCTTGTCCGCCATCCGTTCCTTCCGGCATTTCCTGTACGGTCTCCTCCTGCTTATCAATCCCCATAAAGAGGAATGTCAGAATATCTTCGTTATAAACATAAATCTGATTGTTATATTTGACCCAGCCATCCTGCCAGACTTTTTTCTCTGCTTCCGTCGGCTGCTGAGCTGACACAGCCGCCGAAAGACGTGGAGGCATGTCCGCCGATTGCTGTAGTCTGACTTTCCCTACGGCTCCCGCACCGAGAACACACGCACAGGCTGTAATCGGTACGGCTGCCAAAATTCCTGCACACCAAAGAGCTGCTCTCAGGCCTTTTCTTTTCTTACGGATCTTTTTTTCCTTATGACGGGAAATTTCTCAGCTTGCGGCGTTCTTTTTGGCTTCGGCACTTTTTGTTTTTTCGGCATTTTTCTTTCCTTTGCGCGCCGTCTGTGCCAACTCCGGCCAGAGATACTTCTCGTCTAAAAACTGTATATCCGATTTCTTTTTTCTGGAAATTTTTTCTCTGTTTTTAAAAAGCGCCTCTGATTCTTTCTTTATCGACTGGCCACATGCTTCTATTCGCTGAAGTCTGTGTTTTTCCAGCTCTGGAAAGACTTTCTTTGGTTCCGGGCTTTCTGGCAGGATTTCCCGCGCCTTATCTGTCTCCCGGGCGCTCTGTCTGCTTTCTGCCGTTGCTGTCTGCTGCCCATAAGCGTTTTCTTCACCGTATCTTCCGTAATACTGCCCGTAGTATTTCCCATAATACTTGCCGTAGTATCTGCCATAGTGCCCGTAAATACTTCCGGCGCTCATGTCTACTTTATTCAGTATCGCGCCGAGAACTCTGCATCCCGTTTTCTCGAGCTGCTCTTTAACCTTTCTCGCAAACCGCCTGCTGATGCCATTATTCTGAATCACCAGCATGGCGCCGTCACATTCTCTCGCCACTACCGCGGCATCAATGACACTCCCAAGCGGCGGCGTATCCACGATTATGTAATCAAACTGTCTGCGCAGGTTTAAAAGCATTTCCTTGAATTTTTCTCCACCCAGAAGTTCACTTGGATTGGGCGGCACAGGTCCGGCAAAAATCATGTGCAGATTTTGGATGTTGGTCATATGTACGACCGATTCCAGTGTTTCCTGACCTGCCAGCACATGGATCAGTCCATGATGCACCGCTCCGGTTTTATATCTTCCAACCAGTACGGACTTGCGCAGATCGGCATCCACCAGAACCACTTGCTTTCCAGCCTCTGCAAATGCCTGGGCAAGTTCTACCGCCACGGAGGTTTTGCCTTCATTGGGTGTGCAGCTTGTTATGACAATTGTCCGAATATCCGAACCACATAGCTCTATGTTTGTGCGAAGTGTTTTATAAGCTTCTCTTGTTCTGTAATCGTCCTGCGTCTCAAAGCGGAGCGTAATTTCCCGCGCCACGGTAAACGTTTTCGCATCAGGCTCCCCGGAAACGCCGCGATCTATACTCCTACCCTTTTCCATGCATCTGGACCTTTCTCGCATTTTTGTCGGAAGTCTTTTTCTTCTTTTTCCTGCGGCTCCCGCCTTTACCCGGATTTTCCCGCATCGGAATTAACGCCAGCGTGGAAAGTTCCAGATATTTTTCGATATCCTCGGAGGATTTGATCGTATCATCCAGAAGGAACCCTGCCAGAATCACACCGCTCACCGCCAGACAGCCGAGTATGCCGCCCAAAAGTGTCCAACGCGCGCAGCTGGGCGATGCTTTCTCCGTGGGGAAATTGGCTGCTTCCACCATATTGACTGCATCGATGTCCATCACATCCTCTATATGTCTGCCAGCCGCTTCTCTTATGCTGTCGGCTATAGTCATTGCCACTGACGGATCGTGATCTTTCACTGTGATGGAAATCACACGGGTATCTTCCTGCGCGCTGACAGAAAGTTTTTTCTGCAATTCCTTGTACTCCAGAGCAAGTCCCAGATTTCGGATTACCTCCTCGAGCACATATCTGCTCCCGATCAGCTCTCTGTAATCCTTTGTAAGCTGGCTGCCCAACTGTACATCCGAGTAAGTGACTGCCGTATTTTCGCTTTTATTTAGAATATAGATCTTTGTGGTGGATTCATAAGTCGGTGTAATCAGGTATCTGCTGATCAGAAAAGCTGCGAGCGCCGCAAGAATACCGACTCCCAGAATAAGCCAGAACCTCCCAAGAAGGACAGCTATCATTTCCAGCAGATCAATCTCTACCGTGCCTGTCTCTCTATTATCTTCCATCCGTTTTTCACACCCTTCTTTGGTTCCGTCTATCCATAATTGCCCTGTATGAGCGCAGCTGCATTGTCTCTGAAAATCTCTTGGCTGTATGATTCCCCATATTTTTTCGCCACATAAGCGGCGGCTTTTGCCATTTTGGGTGTCCTTTTTTTATCATCATGGCAGTCTGTACCTACAAAGCTGACATATTCCCGCCCCAACAGCCATTTTACATGTTGTCTGCATGTCATGCCGTTTTCTCCAGTGATGCTGGAGGCATTGACCTGCAGATGACAGCCCATGTCGTACAGCTCCTCTGCTCTTACTTTTTTTTCCATAAGACAGCGGTACCGCTCCACATGCGCCAAAATAGGAACATAACCTTCCGCGAGCAGACGATATGCCGCCTCGCGGATATAGGCATAATCCTCTGCCGGGCTGAATTCCACCAGGACACAGGCTGACCCCGCCATCGTAAACGCCTTTTCTTCCCGGAGCGCGTGGATCATATCTGAACTGTAATAAATCTCGTTACCCAGATAAAGACGGGTGGAAATCCCGGCGGCATCCTTCAGGTTCTCCAGTTGATATAACGCCCGCCTCACGGTTTCGGGCCGCGCATTATGTCGCATGGGTTTATAGTGGGGTGTTAGAATGATGCCTTGTATTCCCTCCGCCTGTGCCCGTCTCAGCATCTCCAAAGTCATGGCAGAATTTTTAGCCCCATCATCCAGACCGGGCAGGATATGGGCATGCATGTCTATATATGAGTTCACGATCGGTCACCGTCCCCGAAAAAACTTTTGCCCCAATCCGTATTATGGCCGCCCATTTCCACAGCTCATATCAAGAATCGGACACACTAACAGTATTAGTGCGATTTTTCTATATAATAACACTATAAATTTGTTTTAACAATACTAATATCTTTATTTTCTGAAAATAATAGCAATATTACTTTCTGTATATAAATTCTGTTTCGAGGGAAAATCTTAAGGTAAGCAAAAACTGTGTAACCGAAATAATCCGCACATACCACATGTGATTGATGCCATATATGGGAGAGAACAGGGCGTGGGAATAAACTATAAAATTCTTGGGAAAAACATAAAATATTACAGAAAGCAGAAAAATTTGACACAGGAACAGATGGCGGAAAGTCTGGAATTGTCTGTCGGTTTCATCAGCCAGGTAGAGCGGGGCATTGCAAAGATGAGTCTTGACACACTGATTGATTTATGTGATATTTTGGATTGTTCCGCAGGAGATATTTTGGACAGTGCACACATAAACTGCAGGGACAAGCTGTCAGAAGACCTGCTTTCTTTATATGAGCAGATTTCAAAAAAAGACCAGACCCTTTTTTACTATATGTTAAAGGCATATGTAGACCATTTATAACGGTAAATGACCTGGCGCAGAAGAAATTCAGCGCTTCGTCAGACCGGGCAATTTGGGTCTGCCATTTCGGAATGGAGGAAATTATGAGTGAGAATGATCAGAAATTTGCAGAAGGTTTATTACAATATCTGAATGACAGCCCGACGGCTTTTCACGCTGTGAAAAATGCAGCGGCCATTCTTACAGAGAGCGGTTTCAAGGAATTAAAAGAAACAGAAGCCTGGTCACTGGAAAAAGACGGCAGATATTTTGTTGTCAAAAATGGTTCAGCGGTAATTGCCTTTACAGTGGGAGAGGGCGATCTGGCGAAGGAAGGGTTTCGCATCATCGGTGCGCACACGGATTCACCGGGGCTTAAGATCAAACCGGGTGCCTGTACCGTTACGCCGGACGGCTATGTGAAGGTGAATGTGGAGGTATACGGCGGGGCGATTCTGCAGACATGGTTCGACCGACCGCTGGCGTTGGCCGGGCGGGTGATCGTGAAGGAAAACGGCACGTTGCGGGAAAAACTGGTTCAGATTGACAAGCCTGTTTTTATGATTCCGAATCTCTGCATTCATTTCAACAGGGATAAGAATGAAAAAGGCTCCTGCAATAAACAGACTGAAATCCTGCCGCTTCTGTCCATGAAGGAAGAAGGCATGGAGAAGGACGATTATCTGCCGGCTCTGCTGCAGGATGAGGCGGGTATAAAAAAAGCGGACCTTGTGGATTATGAACTGTTTCTGTATGAGTACCAGAAAGGGATTTTTACGGGGAAAAAGCAGGAGTTTATCTCGGCATCCCGGATTGACGATCTGTCGATGGTCTACGCAGGATTGACTGCACTGACGGAAGCGGAGACAGGAGCAGGCTGTCAGGTGCTTGCGGCCTTTGACAATGAGGAGGTGGGGAGCACCACAGCCCAGGGAGCCAATTCCGGGCTTTTGCTGCATATTTTGAACCGCATCTGTAAGAATCTGGGGATGACGGATGAGGCGTATTTTCAGGCTGTTGCCAGCTCAACCTCGATTTCGGCGGATCTGGCCCACGCGGTGCACCCCAATTACAGCGACAGACATGATGTGGAAAGCCGTCCCGTGTTAGGCGGCGGCCCTGTGATCAAATATTCAGCGTCCCAGCGTTATGCCACAACCGCGCTGAGCGCCGCCTATTTTGTGGAAGCCTGCGAGCGGGCGGGTGTTCCTTATCAGAAGTTTGTGAACCGTAATGATATCGCAGGCGGTTCCACCATCGGCCCTGCGCTCTCCGGGCTGACTACCATTCCTGCGGTGGATATGGGGGCCCCGATTCTGGCGATGCACTCGATCCGGGAATTTGGGAATGTGGAGGATATGGTTTATACGAGCCGGGCTTTTCTGGCGTACTATGAAGGCGGACAGCGTTAAGCTGCCCGCCCGTTCTATGCAGAAACTTATGCCTTTTTGACAGGAACCCATAATTCGCAGAACAGATCTTTTTCACCTTTCTCAAAATAGATTTCATAGTCCGTATCGTCCGTCTGCACATAGCCGGTCTGAGGGGAAAACTCCTTGTAGAATTTGGTCCATGTCTCGCCGATGCAGTCACTGTCCGTGCCGATGCACTTGAACACGGCATAGTCGGCAGGCTCCGCGTTCCATAAGGTATAGCCGTTCTTCAAAAGCTTTTTTGCGCCTTCGGTATCGGTGTTTTCGTCCAGGATAATGCCGATGCCATAGTCAAAATGCGTCTCGTTTTCCCTGGTGGGACTGCACAGGCCATAAATGTCCTGCATGCCCTCCTTCCGAAGCCGCTTCATGCGTTCGACCAGATTCTTATCAAAGCATTCCGTCCAGAAATCGGGGATGCTGCGGTCGCTTTCATCATTGACGATCTCGCTGGGAAAAGCCCTGACCAGTGCAAGAAACTGCTGAGCCTCTCTGTGTTCCATTCTGTAATTCATAATACTACCACCTTCCGTTATGATTTTTATCACAAGGGGATTGAATAAATGAAGTTTTGCGCCAAGTTTTTTTGCCTGCTTCGGCGTAGAACCGTGAAAGCGGGTAAAGGCTTTGGAAAAACTTTCCGGGGATTCATAGCCGTACTTAAATGCGGCGTCAATGACAGACAGATCCGTTGACTGGAGCTCCTGCGCCGCCAGCGTGAGACGGCGGTTTCGGATGTACTCATTGGCTGTCATTCCGACAATAAAGCTGAATGTGCGATGGAAGTTATAGTTGGACATGTGTATGCTTTTGGCTACAGCGGTGTAGTTAATGTCCTCATAAATGTGTTCTTCCATATAGTGTATTGCCTGTTGAATCAGCTGCATTGACATATTGTTTTCTTCCTTTCCTGCCGCGCGGGCCCGGTCTTTACTTGCTCTCCTTGTGTAAAACCATTGTACAGAATTGCAGAAGGTAAATCCTGTTCCTGTTTGCGCAAGTTTGTTCCGTTTAAATATTTCCTTAAAGTGATGGAAACAACCATAACAGCACCTCTTTCGTCTGATTTTATCATATATCTGATTTTTGTTGTCATTTTTTCGGTATATGAAAAATAGCATGAAAAGCCTTAAAATAATAAAGTCAATAGGTTGTTGACGATTTGAAAAATTTGATAAGATAGTTGTGGATAAGAAGGCAGTCACTGAGGATTTCTTTATTTTAAGCAGCGGTTTGGCGGTCGCGCCGATTGGATGAAAGGAGAGAGGAAATGAAACAATTTAGCTGGAAATACTATCTTATATTGCTGCTATTGCTGCCAGCTCTGCTGAAAGTGATGAGCTATATGTCATTTCTGGCGGCGGCGGCTCTGTTTCTGGGATATTTGACGTGGGTCTTGGCTTCCGGGTGTATTTTCTATATTTATAACAGGAGAAAAGGCGTGCGGAAGGGATTCTGCGTCAATTATGAATGGGAAGTGCTGACTATGCATTTTTGGATTGACACGGTACATAAGGAGCTGGCTGTCATATGTCTGTTAAATCCATTCTGTGTGCAGTATTTTGCGTTGGACAGCGTTGAGAAGATAGAGGGAGCCGTCACCCATGCGGGAAAAAGAAAAGAATATGCCTATGGTGTATATTTTGATATTACCATCAACGGGAAGAAGACTAGCGTGGGCGTGGCCTCCTCCGGCAGAGGTCCTTTGATCAATACGGATTACAGAGATCGCTGTCTGGAAGAGATACGACAATTCAGGGATGTGATTTACAGGGCGAAAGAGATGAAAGGCGGCAGAGAGATTTAGAGAAGTTTGTATTGACAAAGTGTGTTTACACGCGTAGACTATAGGTAGAAAGTCTACGCGTGTAAACATTATGAAGCTAAGAGAAAGACTGCAAGGGGGGGAGATGTTTATGAAAGAAACGAAGATATCCGACGCGGAGCTGGAGATTCTGGAAACGCTCTGGGCCGCAGGGGAGGCGTTGAATGCCAATGAAATTCGTGCGCGTCTGAATGAGAAAAAAGACTGGGAGCGCACCACGGTGCTGACGCTGATCCGCAGACTGCTGGATAAGGGCGTAATCGCACAGGAGAAACAGGGTGTTTACTATTATTCACCTCTCGTGGCGCGGAGTGATTATGTGAAAGAGGAGACGAAGAGCTTTCTTAATAAATTTTTTAAAGGCAATGCGAAAAATCTGGCGGCGGCTCTCATCGAGGATGAGAATTTGAGCAGGGAGGATGTGGAGGAGCTGAGAGATTATTTTCGAGAGAATTTCAGGTAAAAGAATTGCGGATTGACGAGTGAAGTGTGTGAGAGAAGAGTATCGTGCTTTTAGTGGAGGAAATTATGGCGCAATTATTTTTTGTGGTTTTATCATTATCGTTATCCGGCGCGCTGGTGGGACTGTTGCTCCTGCTGTTTCGCCCGCTTACCGGCCGGTTTTTTGCAAAAAAATGGACGTATTATCTGTGGCTTTTGGTGCTTGTAAGGCTGCTTGTGCCGTTACATGCGGACATCAATTTGATGGGATATTTGTCGGCGGAGCTGACGGCGTCGGTGGCTGGACAGACCGATGCGGACGGAGCGCCAGGAGAGTGTGTACATGAGGGAACGGCGCCTGATGTTCTGCAAAGTGAGGAGAGAAGCACAGACAGTAAGGTGGAAAAGTCTGCCGGGACGGAGACTGACCATACAGAGACGGTGCAAACGGTATCGAATGTGGAAATGGCTGGGACAGCCGGCAGCGGCACAGATGAAAAAACGGCGGGCGTAAGATGGGCACAGATTTTTCGTGTTGTGAGTATACTGTGGATTTGCGGGGTTCTTTTTGCCGCGCTGAAAAGGTTTTATGTTTATCGACGTTTTGCCAAAGAGGTTCATGCGGCAGGCGGGCCGCTCACCTTGGAAAAAGCCCTTTATAAAAGTGCGGAGATTCAGACGAGACTTGGAATTGGAAAAAGGGTGCCGCTCTATGAGAGCACGGCAATCAACAGTCCGATGCTGATCGGATTCTGGCGGCCGCGTATTTATCTGCCGCAGGCAATGCTTACGGAGTTTACCGGGCGGGAGAACGATATTTGTCTGGTTCTGCATCACGAGTTTGTTCATTATAAAAGGAAGGATATCCTGTATAAATGGCTGTTTCAGGCCGCGCTGTGCGTGCATTGGTTTAATCCGCTGGTATATGTGTTTAGCCGCCGGTTTCATGTAGACTGTGAGCTTGCCTGTGACGAAACGGTGCTAAAGCTTTTGTCGGAGGAAGGGCGCAGGGCATACGGAAATGTGCTTTTGGATGTGGCACAGAAACATTGGTCTGAGAATGCGCTTTCTGGGAAAGATGGAAGGCTGTACAGCAATGTGCCGGCCATGACCCTTCTGGAGGAAAAGAGTACGTTAAAGGAGAGACTGCGTGGAATTGCGCGCTATCATAGGAGAGGAATCGTAGTCGGGCTCTGCTCGGCGGCGGCGTTTATTTTGTTTTTCGGGGTGTCTGTCGTCTGTGGCGCGGCGGGTACCGAGCGCGGTCTCGGGGAAACGTTTGCTATGGGTTATAGAAAGGGTTTCATGGAGCTTACGGAGCATTTCTGGGAAAAAAGCGCGTGGTCTCAGATGTGGGGAGACTCCTTTGATCTGGCTCAGCCGATCCTGGTGAGCAGCAGCGGAAAGGCTTATCGGATGTATGATGATGACGCTCTGATTGCAGAAGACAGTAAAAACGACTGTTGGCGTGCGTGGTCATACATGGGCGGTGACAGCAGTGTGAATGTGAGTAAGTTTATGCTTAACGGATCCGATACGTTATGGATTTTTTATACCAACAAGGAGACGACGGTTCAGGTTTCTTCTGTGTTTAAACGCTATGACGGCTGCTTTAAAATTGTTTGTGTCAGGCCGGATCAGACGGTGCAGACGCTCAATGAGAGCGGTGAGGAGAATACTGTGAAGATTACGCTTCCTCAAGGAAGAAATGTGATCAAGATGGTCGGGCAGAAGGCGAAGCTGGAGGCACTCGACATAACATACCGGGCGCTCAAAAAGGGAGACATTGACAGTATTTATGTGGATGAGAATGAGGAGTATGCTTATCAGGTTCTGAATGGGAGCCGGCCATTCGATTTATCCAGAGTGAAAGAGGTACTCCCTCATTTGGAGGGGGAAGAGATAAGCAGATTATGCCAGTATGCCTGGCAGGAAGAGGTTGTTCTATCAAAGAACAACTGGCAGGAGCTGTGGATTTATTCGGATGAGAACCTGACATCGCAGTATCTGCTGGAGGAGCTGCAGGCCGGAAGGATCAGCGAATTTGACAGTGGCATTTTGTGCGTCATTGCTCCCTATATGAAGGAGGAGACCGTGAGCGAGTGCTTCCGATGCCTTTTGGAGCGCGGCGGTGTGTCCGGGTCGGACTGGGAGGATATCTTTATTTATTCCGATTCGAAGAAGTCGGCACAGTATCTGGCGGAGGCGCTTCGCAGAGGAGGGGCGGACAGTTTCAATGATCAGATTCTGGATCAGATCTGCTTTCGGGTATCCACCAGATCCTTGACAGATATCGTGACGGCGTTAGACAAGGATCAGTTGTCCTTTGAAGGGCTGATGGAACATGTGCTGCCCTTTGTGCAGAAGCAGGAGGAGGCCGCGACATGCGTCTGCTATTATATCGACCTGGGAAATGTGCTTTCGGATGAGGAGCTTCGGAAGATAGAGGGTTATTTGCGTGAGCAGGACTTTTACCGGGTTGTTGAATATAACGGGAAAGGAAAATAAAGGGAAATTGGCTGTGATATCAGAGATGGCAGAAAGGTATCAACAACAAGATAAAAGTTATTTCTTGGGGAAGACCGCCTTTATGCAAAATACCATTTCTTTACATTCCAGTGTATAGCTGCCGTTATATTTGCGGATCACTGAATCCATGCTGGAAAGCCCGAAACCATGTTGCTTTTCATCCTTTTTACTTGTTTTTACCGAATTGTTTTTGATTTTTATGTTTTCGGGAACCGTATTGGAGAAAATCAGGGTATAAAAATGCGCATGGTCATTCCCTTTGATTGTGATACAGGGATCGGCGGCGCCTGTTGAACCTTCCAGCGCGTTATCAAGTAAATTTGAAAAAACAGCGCATACATCGATGGGGGAGAGATTGGCAAGCCACGCAAAACTGCCTTCACATGTAAGGCGTATGCCGACACTGTCCGCGTACGCCTTTTTGATGGAAATTACAGTATCCGCCGCATGGTTTCCCGTGATGCAGAAGCTTTTTGAAAGCATGGGATTCCCGGATAGTTCGCTGATATAGCTTTCCATCTGTGCATATTGTTTCGTATTGCACATTTCCTGAATGACCTGCAGGTGATTGCGCAAATCATGTTTCAGAATTTTGATTTCCCGGCGATTAGTCTCTTCTAACTCCAGGCTCTCCAGCTGCATGGCGATGTAATTTTGTGCGTGAGCAGCATCTCTTTTCTTGTTTGCCCGGTCCCGCGCAATGATGAGATAACTCCAGTATGCAAGAAAAACGGCCAGCATAGAAAACGCAGCAAATAAATCAAATACGATGCTCAATTCATATTCCAGCGTGTTATTATATACCCCCATGCTCAGCAGCATAAACAGAGCGATGATAAAAAAGGCAAAAAACCCTGCGACTTCAAGGAATTTCAGCCGCAAATCAATTTTTTTGCGGCGGCATAATATATAGGTCCCTATCAGTAATACGGTAAGGCTAAGATCGGCGATAAAACCGGGAAGGGTAAGAGAACTGATGCCATAAAGTTCATCGAAGTCGTTTCTTGTGATCAGGGGGATCATAAACATCGGAAATACCGCCGTTAACGTATAAAAAAGACAGGCGGGAATGATCATAAAAAGATTGTAAATGCGGCTGCGGCAGCAAAAAAAATCAACAGCCGGAAGTATACCCAAAACAGTGATTGTGACAAGATGATCGGCATCTGTTATGAAAACAAAAACGTGAATGACAAGAAAAATAAGAATAATGGATAGTAATTTTCTGGTATGAGAGGTAAATCCTTTGGCAAAAAATAAGAGATAATAAAATAATATGATCAGTGATGCCATTACATTTGATACAGATATTAAAATATTTTCTGCTGCCATCTTCGTTCAGGCCTCCTTTCACAGGCTTGTTATTTCATTATAAAAACGCCTCAAAAGCATCTTTAAATGCGGCTGATTTTCTATAGCTTATGGGAAGCGCAGTCCCGCAGTCCATCAGCACGGACATATTGCCGCAGCTTACGATGTGCTCCATATTGATATAATATTTTCTGTGGATACGGCAGAAGTTTTTGCCGGTCAGTGTTTCCTCCAAATGGTGCAGGCTGCTGGCAGTAATAATCGTTTCTTCCCTGCGCGGGGTTTCTTCCGTCCAATAATGGACAAAAGAATATTTGTCTTTCACTTCAATATAGATCAAAGATTCTGACTTGATGATAACGCTTTCGTGGAAGGATTTGATGATTATTTTTTGCGAAGAAGATGCAATACTCTGCATATCGTCTAAAACCTTCAATACATCTTCCTTGACAACAGGTTTCAGTAAATATCTGAAGACGCCCGCCTCATAGCCCGACGGGGCGTATTCCACATAGTTTGTTATCATGCAGAAATATACATTTTCATCCAGCTTTCGGACTGCCCGGCATAGTTCTATTCCGTTCATGGATTTCATCACGATGTCACAGAATACGATATCGTAACGCTCTCCTTTTTCGTAATCCGCTAACAGACTCTCTGAGTCGGGATAACATTTTGCATTGATATCTTTCATATCAAAGAAAAAACGCCAGATTTTATCTGCCATTATCTTTTCATCTTCACAAATTGCAATTTTCATGTCGCTCTCCTTTTGTGTTTTGCGCTTGCGCCGATATTTGGCGCGCCTGCGTAATTTTTCACCTCTATTGATGGTGGTATGCTATGCTTTTTTCGGATGAGTCAATTGATTTTAACACAGGAAAGAAAAAATGATAAGTAGTTTTACTTAAGGAGGGGATTTCAATGAAGGCAAATGATGTTTACAGGGAAACCATCAAATTTGTGTGGATGAAACTTGCTCTGGGAGCGTGCGCCATTCTGTTTTCCGTTGTGCTGGGGCTGCTTTTATTGGGAATATCGGCATTATCCCAAAACGAAGGCGTGATCACATTATCTCTGATGTTATGGATTGGAGCTTCAGCAGGGGGCGTGGGCGTTACGCAATATTACATAGGTTATCTGCTGAAGGCGGGACATATAGCGGTGGTTACCCATCTGGTGAAGACAGGAAGCCTGCCGGAAGACCAGTTTGCATATGGTAAGCAGGTCGTAAAGGAGAAGTTTGCAACGGCAGCGGCATACTTTGCGGTGGACCGCCTGGTGTCGGGAGCTGTGAGGCAGATTAACAGAACGCTGAATATTGTGGGTGGTTTTCTGGAAAACATTCCCGGAATGGAGTCTCTGGTTTCCTTTGCCAGAACCTTCATTGACATTGCGCTGGGGAATCTGGATGAATGCTGTATGGCATACACCTTTTATCACGCGGATCAGTCGTCCTTTAAGAGCGCGGCTGACGGTGTAGTCATTTATTTTCAGAATTGGAAGACCATTTTAAAGGATGCCCTTAAGACGGCAGTAATAGTTGTCGTCATTTCAGGCATCGCATGGTTCCTGCTAATGTTTGGTATCGTCGGCATTCTTGGTGTTTTGGGTGTGCCCGGCATACTGGGGCTTTTGGCGGCGCTGGTGCTGACGGTAATGATTATGATGATCATTAAATCCTCCGTAATGGACAGCTATATCATGGTATGCATGGTATGTTCCTATTTGCAGGTTGCTCCGACTACGGAAATCACGTTTGACTTATATGATAAGCTGTGCAAACTGTCGTCCAAATTTAAGACGCTGCTGCAGAAGGCAGGAGAAGCTGGGACTATGTAGCTGGTACAAATATAAAGAAGGAAATGTTTTTTTGCGGGCTGTCCGAAAAGGGATGGCCCTTTTGTTTTGACAAGTATTTTGATCTCAGTATATAATTACGGAATAAGTATAGGTAGATATGTTCTGGAGGGAAGTTATTTATAAATTTATTTTGGGGGATCAGATATGATGACAGATATTCGGCCTATTTTTTCTAACAATGAGGAATTGAGAGAGTGGCTGTTGAATGTACATGAAAAATATTGTGTTGAATTAAAGAAGGCGCAGGAACTGCCAAATGCTTTTTGGGAAACTTACTCTTCGTTTTGCAATACGGCTGGCGGCGTTATTGTGTTAGGTGTTGTAGAAAAACATCCTCAAAATGAAATTCAGGGAGTTGGTAATCCCACTAAGACAATAACCAGCCTATGGGATCAACTTTCTAATAGAAACAAAGTTAGTTTTAAAAATCTTAAGAATGAGGATGTTACAGAGCATATAATTGATGAGAATACAACTATTATTGTAGTTAATGTTAAAGAGGCGCCAGAAGGGGAGAAGCCGGTATATATAAATGACAAGTTGGAAAATACCTGGATTCGTACTGGTGATGGAGATCGTAAGGCCACGAAAGAGGAAATTGCAGCTTTTTTAAGAAATGCAAAACCAGAACAGGATAATTTAGTATTGGACAATTTCGGCATAGGAGATTTGGATCCGGATTCGGTTTTGGCTTTTAAAGAGCGGATTCATAAAAGATATCCAAAGCAAAAATATTTAGAAATGACGAATGAGGAATTTATTTCGGAAATAGGAGCAGGTGCGGTTGACCGGGTTACTGGAACATTTAAAATTAAAAGAGGGACACTATTATTTCTTGGGAGAGTGAATGCGATAAAGGAGGTCTATCCGCATTATCATGTAGATTATTTTAATCGTAGAGGAAGTAACCCCAGATGGTCTGATAGAGTTACGGATGATGAACCGAACGAATATCAGATGAATTTATATAATTTCTTCTTTATCGTATATGGGAAACTAAAAATACTGTTAAAAGAAACGTTTGAGCTGGATCAATACCAGTTAAGGATACCGTTTTCTGATTTTGACGAAACGATAAGGGAGTGTCTGGTTAACTGTTTGGCTCATGCGGATTATGAACAGGGATATCCTTCAACTAAAATAGAAGCTTTTGATGGATGGTTTCGCTTTGTCAATCCCGGAAAAATGCTTATTTCGAAAAGACAGTTTGTAATGGGTGGTGATTCAAGACCAAGGAATGAAATTATTATGAAGTTGTTTCGACTGCTTGGAGTTTCTGAGAGGCAGGGGTTTGGTGGACCGCTTATTTATAAGACGGCAATATCGAATGATTTCAGAAGGCCGGAAATAAATACAGATATTGAACATACGGAATTAAAGGTATGGAATATTGATTTGGCAGATTCTTACTCGAATTTAACAGAAGACGAGAAAAAAGTTTTGCGGTATATTGTTAAGAACGGTGCAGATAGGTCATTGCGTGAGCTGGCCCCGGCACTTGGGCTTACAGAATATAGAATTAGAAAAGCAATCGCGTCTCTGGTAGATGAAAAGCATTTACTACAAAAGGCAGGAAGAGGTAAGTCGACAAAATATTTTTTGGAAATGGCAAGTGTGGAGATGCTTACACATTTACAGATGGCGTTGGAGGTATTAAAGAGCTGTATGTAAATACGTTTGAGAATCGTATGATTTACGTTAGAAAATTACTAGAAACACTGGTAAATAGAGGATTTTTACGTTTGAAATACGTTCGAAAATGATAGAAACTAGCAAAAAACTGATTTAAGGAGTGCTGCATCTGTCATTATATTGACCTGGGGAATGCGCTGACAGATGCACAGCTGCGGGAGATAAAGGATGTCATACCCAATGGTGCATTTAAAAGTCGCATATGGGCTGCTTGTGCGGTATGGCGGCGGGTGGATAGAACGACCGGGAGATTTCCTGCTCGGTTCCATTGCGCCGGACGCGGTGCACTTTCACGACAGATATGATGTATCTTTGAAAGAGAAAAGTCATTTGTGGGAATTTGGACCGCGCTGGGGTATAACGCTCGACAGTGAGGGATGGCTGGAAGCGATCCGTAGGTTTTGGAAAGAAAATCAAAGTGTCGAAAACAGGGATTTTATGGTGGGCTATTGCACGCATCTTTTGACGGACTGGGAGAACGACAGATGCATTTGGACGCCGTTTCGGGAGAAAGTGATGCAGGGCATAAATTTTGACGTAGTGTACGGGAAGTATGCGGCGGAAGCTTACGGCATCGACCAGTGGCTGTATCAGAACGATAAGGAGGCGCAGGAAATCTGGCGGCTTTTGGAGCAGGGAGAGGTATGCGGGGTGGAAGGACATATTCTGAAAGAGGATCTCGCACGGCAGAAGCAGTCCCTTTTATATGAGCAGTTTACAGGAAAGGCGGCGGTCGATGTGAGCGGGTATCGGTTTTGCACGAAAAAGATTATGGAGAACTTTGTGGGAGAGTGTGTGGAGACGATATTCAGGGAGATATTTATCCGCTCATAAATAAAGTATGTTTGCATTTATGATAGCGGTTAATTTTTATTATGTATATATGAGGAGCAGAGTATGAACACACAGGAAAACACAAGAACTTACAAATCTGGGGAGCTAATGAAACGGTTTCTCCCCTACTATAAAAAATATTGGAAAATTGTGGTGATGGATCTGCTGTGCGCGGGGCTCACAACGATCTGCGAACTGGTGCTTCCGATGATCATCAGGTTTATCACGAATGCGGGAATGAATGATCTGACATCATTGACCATATCAGTCATCATGCGTCTGAGTGTGCTGTACCTGTGTCTGCGGATAGTAGATCTGGTGGCGAATTTTTATATGGCTTACACGGGGCATGTGATGGGCACGCGCATTGAGACAGACATGCGGCGGGACGCTTATGCGCATCTGCAAAAGCTTTCGGACACTTACTATAATAATACCAAGGTCGGTCAGATCATGGGCCGTATCACCAACGATCTTTTCGATGTGACAGAATTTTCCCACCACTGCCCGGAGGAATTTTTTATTGCGGGGATTAAAGCTGTGATTTCCTTTATCATTCTTTCGAGGATCAGCCTGGCGTTGACGCTGATTATTTTTATTGTGGTGCCGATTATGGTGGTGACATGTACGGCGATCAATCTGCGGATGCGGGAGGCGTTTCGGAAGCAGCGTGTGCAGATTGGCGAACTGAATGCCCGCATTGAGGACAGCCTTCTCGGGCAGAAGGTGGTGAAGGCGTTCACAAACGAGGAGAAAGAAAAGGAGAAGTTCGAACAGGATAATCAAAACTTTCTTCGCATTAAAAAGGAAACATATAAATTTATGGCGGCGTTCCATACTACCACGAGGGCCTTCGATGGTCTGATGTATCTGGTGCTTCTTGTGGCGGGCGGCATTTTTATGGTGGAAGGGAAGATTGCACCGGGTGATCTGGTGGCTTATGTGATGTATGTGACGACTTTGATTGCAACCATCCGAAGGATTATTGAGTTTGCGGAGCAGTTCCAGAGGGGCATGACGGGAATCGAACGTTTTGTGCAGATCATGGACAGTGACATCGAGATTTTTGACGAGCCGGATGCGGAGGCATGCGTCAATCCGAAGGGTAACATTTCATTCCGAAACGTCAGCTTCGAGTATCCCGATGATCACAATGTGGTGTTCCGTGATTTAACTCTGGAGATTCACCAGGGGGAAAAGATTGCCATTGTCGGGCCGTCCGGCGGCGGAAAGACCACGCTGTGCAACTTGATTCCCCGATTTTATGATATTGATCAGGGTGAAATTCTGTTAGACGGGAAAAACATCCATAAGTATACGATCAAGAGCCTGCGGCAGAATATTGGTATGGTACAGCAGGACGTTTATCTTTTCTCGGGCACAGTCTATGAGAATATTGCCTACGGCAGAGAGAATGCTTCGAGAGAGGAGGTCGTGGAGGCGGCAAAGCGGGCCGGAGCGCATGAGTTTATCACGGCCTTAAAGGATGGATATGACACTTATGTGGGAGAGCGGGGCGTGAAGCTTTCCGGCGGACAGAAACAGCGCATCAGCATTGCCAGAGTATTTTTAAAAAATCCGCCGATTTTGATCATGGATGAAGCCACTTCTGCGCTGGATAACGAGAGTGAATTTCAAGTGGCCAAGTCACTGGAAGCGCTTGCAAGAGGGCGGACGACTATCACCATCGCGCACAGGCTGTCCAGCATCCGCAATTCCGACAGGATTCTGGTGCTGACGGAGGAGGGCATTGTGGAAGAGGGAACCCACGAGAGCCTGCTTAAGCGAAACGGCATTTACCACCATTTTTATGTGACGGCGAATGAGCTGAAATAAGGGAGGACAGCATGGACGCGGACAACATGGAAAAACAACGGGTTTTGATTGTGGAAGATGATCGTCCTCTGGCTGCTGGTCTGTGCCGCGCCCTGCAAAACGAAAAGACGGAGACGGTGAGCTGCCATACCTTGCAGGAGGCGGAGAAGCTTTTGGGCGGAATCAGGACGGATGCAGAGCCGGGAGGGCGGGGCGGAAAAACAGAGCCGGATACACGGCCGGACTTCGATCTTGTGGTGCTGGACGTGAACCTGCCGGATGGAAACGGGTTTGATTTCCTGCAGAAAATGAAGAGAAAATATGACATATGCATTGTTATGCTGACGGCAAACGATATGGAGACAGACATTGTGGCGGGGCTTGAGCTGGGCGCGGACGACTATATCACCAAACCTTTCAGCCTGGCAGTGCTTCGGGCGCGGGTGGCGACTCAGCTTCGCCGGGTGGAGGTTCGGGAAAGAAACGGTGTGCCGGCAGTCGTAGAGAGCATAGCAGGGACAGACGCCGGACATATGGCGGCGCACAATGCAGAGAACGGTATGACGGCGGACACCTTGGTACAAGGTTTTATATCGGGTGCAGATGCACTTTCACACGGAGAGGGCTGGATTACAGATGGCGACTATCGGTTTCATTTTATGAAAATGCTGTTTTATCACGGGCAGGAGCAGATAGAGCTCAGTAAGAGCGAACAGAAACTTCTTCGTATTCTTGTGGAAAACCGAGGCATTACCTTGACGAGGGAACAGCTTTTTGAGCGTATCTGGTCTGTGGATGCAGAGTTTGTGGATGAGAATACGCTTTCGGTTACGGTGAAACGTCTGCGGGACAAGCTGGGTGCGCAGGACCGAATCAGGACAGTGTACGGGATTGGGTATCGGTGGGAGTAGAATAGGACAGCAAGATATTCCATCGAAATGCTGAAGCGCACCGGCGTTCTCGAACATATCGGCCCTACCAAAAAAGGAAAATGGGTTATACATCATGGAAAATAAAACAGTAGTTATCCTGTTTGCGGCCGGCCTGTTTTGTTTGCTGGCGGCCATTTTGGTTATGATTACAGATTTCTATTTCAGAAGACGGAGCCTGCGCCGCATGTATGACATGATACAGTCAGCTATAGACGGCACCTTTCAGGCAGACGTTTTTGATGAATCTCTGCACGCGGCTGTTGAGAATAAGCTGGCGGAGTATCTGTCTGTATCGGAAACCAGGGCGGGGAAAGCGGCAGCAGAACAGGAGACAACGAAAACGCTGATTGCGGATATTTCCCACCAGACGAAAACGCCGATTGCAAATCTTCTCCTTTACACAGAACTGCTGAAGGAGGAAGAAGGGGTTAAGGGCAGCGAAACTGTTGCGCTGTTGGAAAGTCAGGTGAAAAAGCTTGATTTTTTGATACAGTCGCTTGTGAAGCTTTCCAGACTGGAGACGGGAGTCCTTGTGCTCTATCCGCACAAAAATGCAGTGTCATCACTTTTAGAGGAAGCGGAAAAACAGTATGCGGCCCGCGCGCAGGAAAAAGGCCTGTATCTGCATGTGCTTACCGGGGAGGCAGGAGGAGTCACAGCCTGCTTTGACCCGAAGTGGACATTGGAAGCGCTGGGGAATCTGATTGATAATGCCATAAAATACACGCAGACAGGTGGCATCACCGTGAGCGTAAAGCCCTATGAACTTTTTGCCTGTATAGAGGTGGCGGACACGGGGATCGGGATTGCGGAGGAAGAACATGCCAAAATCTTCGGCCGTTTTTACCGTTCGACGGCAGTTTCTGATGAGCAGGGCGTGGGCATCGGTTTGTATCTGGCCAGAGAGATTTTGAGACAGCAGTCGGGTTATATAAAGCTGGATTCTGAGGTGGGAAGGGGAACGGTATTCTCCCTGTATCTTCCTGTGGAATGAAGCGGCAGCCCGGGGTCATGTGAAAAAAGGATAGTGAGTGCATGACCGGCCTGGTCAGTTTGAGAGCATGAATCTTACAAAACTGACAGAATTGATTGGATTCCAGAAAGAATGTGGAAAGAATGCTATGAGATAATCTGTATTGTGGAGGACGATGTAAGAAAATCTTCACGGTACAGATTTTATTTTTATTAGTTAGAAAAGATGAAAAATAAGTGCGGAGACTTTATTTTTGATCGGAATGGAGGAAAGTATGGCGATTTTGTCAACGAAAGACTTAAAGAAGGTATACGGTTCAGGGGAGAATGAGGTGCACGCGCTGGCCGGGGTAAACTTTCAGGTGGAAAAAGGGGAATTTGTAGCCATTGTGGGTACATCCGGCAGCGGGAAGAGCACGCTTCTCCACATGCTTGGAGGCCTCGACCGTCCGACTTCGGGCGGCGTCACGGTGGACGGCAAGGAGATTTTTACGTTGAAGGATGAGGAGCTGACGATCTTTCGGCGCAGGAAGATCGGATTTGTATTCCAGAACTATAATCTGGTGCCGGTGCTGAATGTCTATGAGAATATTCTTCTCCCGGTGCAGCTTGACGGGGGAAGCCCGGATCAGACTTACATCAAAGATATTATTAACACGCTGGGACTTTCGTCAAAACTGGGCAATCTGCCGAACAATCTCTCCGGCGGACAGCAGCAGAGGGTGGCGATCGCACGCGCGCTGGCTTCCAAACCGGCCATTATTCTGGCGGATGAGCCGACAGGAAATCTGGATTCCAAAACCAGTCAGGATGTCTTAAGCCTTTTGAAGGTGACAGGGCAGAAATTTTCCCAGACGATTGTAATGATCACGCACAATGAGGCGATTGCGCAGATGGCGGACCGGGTGATCCGCATTGAGGATGGAAAGATCACGGTGTGAAGCGTGTGAAAAGAAAGTTTAATGCTAGCAGCAGAGGCTGCTTCGCAAAGAATTTCTATGTTTCGCACAGAGAGGAGAGAAATTATATGAACGTTTCAAATCGAAAAATCATCCGCCGTCTCAGCATTGCCAGTTTCAAGGCGGCGAAGATCAGAAATATGATCACGGTGGCGGCGATTGCGCTGACCACGATACTGTTTACGGTACTTTTTACGGTGGGCATGTCCATGAAGCACGGCTTTGAGCAGTCGAATTTCCGGCAGGTGGGCGGGTATTCCCACGGCGGGTTTAAGTATCTGACGAAGGAGCAGTTTGATGAATTAAAAGATGATCCGCTGATTAAGGAATACGGAAATCGGATATTCTGTGGCATGCCGGAGAAGGAGCCTTTCCATAAAAGCCATGTGGAGGTCAGTTACTGCGACGAAAACACGGCAAAATGGATGCTTTTGGAACCAATCGAGGGGCGGCTCCCCAAAGAAGGCACAGGCGAAGCGGCTACGGATTTGCGTGTTCTTTCCCTGCTGGGGGTGGAGCCTGTCATCGGCAATGAGTTCACCATGACGTTTTCGGTTGACGGGGAGGAGACAACGGAAACTTTTACCCTGTGCGGCTATTGGGATTATGACGATATCACGGTGGCGAACCATGTGCTGATTCCCGAAAGCCGGACGCAGGAGATTTTTGAGAAGCTGGGTACGCAGGGTGAGGATGGCATGACCAGTTTTCGGAATTTGAATGTGATGTTCAAAAACGCCTCCAACATAGAGGAAAATATGAACACCATTCTGGAGCGACATGGCTATCAGTCGGAAGGGTTGGATCAAGGGGATAACTATATCCGAACTGGCGTCAACTGGGGTTATATGTCGGCACAGTTTGAGGATTCCCTTGATATTTCTACGGTACTTGCCTTAGCTGCAGTCATGCTGCTGATTATTTTTACGGGTTATCTGATCATCTACAATATTTTTCAGATATCCGTGTCTAACGATGTGCGGTTTTACGGGCTGTTAAAGACCATCGGTACCACGGGGCGGCAAATTAAGCGGATTATTTCCATGCAGGCGTTTCTGCTTTCGGCGCTGGGGATTCCGATCGGTCTGGTTCTGGGCTATGGTGTGGGCGTGCTGATGACTGGAATTGTGGTGTCCCGGCTGGATGGCATAGAATTGACTTATTCGATCAGCCCCGTAATCTTTCTGGGTGCGTCGCTATTTTCGCTTGTGACGGTATGGCTTTCCTGTAGAAAGCCCCGCAAAATGGCGGCAAAGATCTCTCCTGTGGAGGCGGTGCGCTACACGGAAGGAGCCGGGACGAAAAAGAAGAGCAGGAAAGGGGAGAAGGGCGCGTCCATCCTGCGCATGGCGATGGCGAACCTTGGCAGAAATAAGAGTAAGACCGTGATTACGGTCATTTCCATGTCCTTTGCGGTGGTGATTCTGAATATTACTTTTATTCTGGCAAACGGCTTTGATATGGATAAATACTTAAACCGGGTGGTAGCAGATTTTATCATTGCACAAGCGCCTTATTTTCAGGCGTCTGCCTTTGACAAGACAGGAATTTTGCCAGAGGAAGTTGTTTCGCAGATTGAGGCGCTTGACGGGGTGAAAGGCGGCAGGACTTATCAGAAAACATTTGATGCGCAGGAGTTTGTCTCAGAGGAGTGGATACGGAAGGTGAATGGAAAATATGGAAGTCCAGAGCAGGTGGACGGCTATGTGGAGATGCTGGAAAAGGTAGGCGACATGCGCGCCGACCGGGTGCAGATTTACGGGATGGAAGACTTTGTACTGGATAAGCTTCCTGTGATTGAAGGCGACCTCAGTAAGTTAAAAGAGGGCGGCAATTATGTGGCTGCTGTTTACAGTGACGATGACTACGGCAATCTCCATGAGGATTCCCACTGGGCGAAGCCGGGGGACAAAATAACCATCCGTTATGTGAAGGAGTATGAGTATTTTAACCCGGAAACCGGAGAGATTTACGGGGAGGACGAGGACCTAAGCGAAAGCAATAAGCCGTATCGGACGAGAGCCAAGATATATGAGGATAAGGCATATGAAGTAGCGGCTTTGGTGACTGTGCCGGGAAAGATTTCTTACCGCTATTATGGGGCGGATGAGTTCGTGATGGGCGCGGACACTTTTAAACGGGATTCCGGCACATCGGATATTCTCTATTACGCCTTTGACTGCGAGGACGACAAGGTGGCGCAGGTGGAACAATGGATGCAGGACTTTGCGGGCGGGGACGACTCCATGTACGACTATGAGAGCAGGAAGAGTGAGGAGGAAGAGTTTTACGGTTTCCGCAATATGTTTGTGATGGTGGGCAGCGGTGCTGCGCTGATCGTCGGCATGGTGGGCATCTTAAATTTCCTGAACGCAATCCTCACGGGTATTATGGCGAGAAAGCGGGAGTTTGCGGTGCTGCAGTCCGTCGGCATGACAGGAAAACAGCTCAACCAGATGCTGATTACGGAGGGCATGGTGTTCGCGGGAAGCTCCGTGGTGATCACATTGATACTGACGCTTGTCATGGGGCCGCTGGCCAGCGATGTGCTGGAGGGGATGTTCTGGTTTTTCAGTTATCATCTGACTGTGACGCCGATTCTTGTGGTAGCGCCTGTGTTCCTCGCGATCGGAGCAGTGATTCCCTTATTTTCCTATCATTATGTGGCAAAACGGTCCGTGGTGGAGAGACTGAGGGAGGCGGAATAGAAATAGATATTATTTTTCCCTACATTTTTCCAAATAAGAGGTTGCACTAGGGGATAAAAATGAGGTATAGTATAGTAGAACGACTAGCATCGGGATAGTGCAATTATTTATGAGAAGGATGTAGCAGACATGGGACAACTAGAACCACTGGATCAAGATAAGATGGCGGAGGTAGCGCATATTTGTATGTCGCACTCCGCGACTTCGCTGAATACACTTACAAGGCAGGTCATCACTGTCAGCCCGCCCTCGGTTAAGGTCGTGAACAGAGCGGATATTAAAAATATTCTGATGGCATTCGGTATGGGCAGCGTTACGGTTCAGATTGATTACAAGGACGATTTTCACGGCAATAATCTCTTGATGCTTAAGGAAAATGATGTCAAGATAATCATGGATCTGATGATGGGAGGAGCCGGAACTGCAGTTCCCGGCGAGCTCAATGAGATGCACCTGTCCTGTGTGTCTGAGGTGATGAACCAGATGATGGGGGCTTCCGCCATCTCGCTCACAGAGATGATTCACAAGACGGTGGACATTAATCCGCCGAAGGCAACGCTGGTTAACGCGAAGGAGGATGTGGAAAGCATAGATATGCTTCCGTTCCCCGGGGATGAAATGGTGATTATCCTTTCCCGCTTTGAAGCGTCGAAGCTGTTGAAAGGCATTATGATCCGTATTTTCCCAATGGTGGAGACGAGATTTATCTGTGATAATTTTAAGACGCGTTAACGGCCGGTCAGAGGAATACCGGCGTTAGTCAGAGTTAAAAACAAAAATGTAAGGGGCATTTTTCAGGAATCGCTTTTTCAGACATCTTTTATTAGCAAATTTTCACAACAGAAGAGACGGCTTATGCCATAAAATGTGCCGAAAATGGTTTTCTATTCCGAAAGTACTTACGAGGGAAATTTTGAAGTGTTACAATGAAAGCAGGGGTACTGCGGTCAGGCGCATGTTTTAAGTTTGGACAAGCCGCCGTAATTGGAGCTGTCAACTGACGAGGGTTAGAAAATTTGGAGGGCGTTATGTTTGAGAAGGGTGAACTGATCATGTGCGGCGGACACGGAGTCTGCCGTGTGATTGACATTACGGGGAATCCGATTGATCGGTCGGATCAGAACAAGAAGTATTATGTGCTGGAACCTGTTTTCGAGAAGGCGAGCACGATCTACACGCCTGTCGATAACGATAAGATTGTTATGCGCAGGATTATGAACAGGGAAGAAGCGGAGAAGCTGATTGCGCAGATCACAGAGATTGATACTGTGTGGATTCAGGAAGAGAAGCGCAGGGAGCAGACGTATAAGGATGCGATCCGCACTTACGATTCCAGAAGTCTGGTGCAGATTATCAAGACGCTGTACAAGCGGAAAAGAAGCCGCATTAACGAGGGAAAGAAAGTTCTTTCTTCCGACGAGCAGTATCTGCATAAGGCGGAGGAGCTTCTCTACAGTGAGATGTCCCTGGCGCTCTCCATACCTAAGGACGAGGTGGAAGCCTACATTGCCAGAGAGGTGGACAAGCAGAAAGTTACCGTATAAAGATAGGAAGCAGAAGGGCAGAAGACGAAAGTTTTCTGTCCTTTCTTAATATTAATAGGAAATTGTGACAGTGTAAAACATGCAAGGAGACCGCGAAGCCGGTCTCGGGAGTTAATTCCGCAGGGATTTAATCTATGGCACCTTTTGGAGGGCTGCGGCGTGTTATAAGTAGAGGCCTCAGAAACGATTCATGGATTGGGAAAGGTGAAATTTTATGACAATAGAGGAAGCAGTGACAAAATACAGTCCCATGCTCTACAGGATCTGCGTGGTTATGCTCGGCAACGAAGCGGATGCGCAGGATGCGGTGCAGGATACGATCTGCAGATACCTGGAATGCAGGAAGGAATTTCGGGACGGGGAACATGAAAAGGCATGGCTGATTAAGGTGGCGCAGAACCGCTGCCGTGATATGCGGCGGTTTCAGATGAGACATCCGCAGGTGGCGATTGACGAGATCACGGCAAGCTATGAAAATCCCGAATACAGCCAGGCGCTGGCGGAACTGGCGGCTTTGCCGCTTCCTGTAAAGGCGGCGGTGTATCTGCACTATATAGAAGGATATAAAACCGCAGAGGCAGCGCAAATACTCGGCATATCTGTCAATGCAGTGAAAAAGCGTTTGCAGAGAGGGCGGAAACTGCTGCGCCTTCGGCTGGAGGAAGAGTGATGTGCGCTGATGTGGGAAAGAGACAGAGACAAGTGCAGAGAAAGGATGAGGGTATATGAATATAACAGATTTGAAGAATGCCGTGAACGGGATAGATTTTGACAAAGAGAAACAGGAGCAGATGATTCTGGAAATACGAGCGAAGAAAAAAGCGCACAGATATACGGGAATCCTGCGGATGGCTGCAGCCGTAGCTGTCTGCATTGTGACAGTGGGGATTCTAAGCGTGCCTGTGCGTGCGGTGGTAAAGTCTCTGGTACAGGAACGGATGGAGAGCCTGCCGAAGGATGAGATTGCAGAGATTACGGAGCAGATACAGAATCAGCAGACCGAGGCGAACAGTTCCACAAGAGAGTACACAGAGGGGGAAAAGGAACGCAGAGGCAGCCTCTATGCGCAGTATATGAAGGGTCTTTTCCCGAAAGGTGAGCTGACACTGGTGGAAAGCGAGGAGGAAGCAGAAGAGCATGAGTTTTGTTTTCTGACGACTACGGGGGTATTCTATCTGCCGGCGAACAGGGAGTTGACGGACGAAGAGATTCTTCAAAAGATTGACTTTGAGAGAAAGCGGGATTATGCGTTGCAGGAGCAGCAAGCCGAAGAACTGGCTGAGAGAGAGGCGGCGGAGAAAGAGCAGATCAAAGAGGTGGTTGCAGCCGGCGGCATCACGGAAGAGCAGGCGGTGGAGACTGCGACAAGATATTTGCAGCAGGTGTTCGGAGTTGACGGGAGCGGCATGGAGCTGAATCATTATTATAATGAGGCTGCTGTGGAACCGATCATCGTTGCAGACACATACTGCGTGAACTGGAGCGATTATGGAAATTATCGATATTATTATTTCTATATTGATGCGTCGGACGGCACACTGCGTTCCTTGTCGTACAGCCACGATATGCAGGAAGCCGAGGCGGTCAGACCTGCGGTTTCAGAGGCGCCGGGAAAAATTGCTGATATCAAGAGGCAGGCGCAGGACTTTTTGGAGGAAAAGCTGAAAATCCGGGGAAGCTATAAAGAAGTAAAGAGTTATTATAGGGTGAACGTTACGGATGAAACGGTGAGCAGACTGGTTGATGTACTGTTTGTCGGAGAGGACGACGCGTCGTATCTGGTGTCGTGCAGATGGAACGGGGAAGCGGACGATTTCTCAGTGACGACAAAGGAGGACTATGAGGAGCGGCTTCGGGAAGAGGTGGAACTAAATATTTATTATTATGAAACAAGGGAAGAAAGAGAAGTAGAGATTGAGATCATGGAAAACTAAAGGATAGAGGGCATAAAGAAACCGGGTGCATGTACACCCGGTTTTTTGGCATATGGGCCAGATCAAATCATTCATGCTGTGGATGTGAGCCGATTTTATTGATCGCGGACATCACGGTAGCCAGAATTTCTACCTCAGCCTGTGGCTGATAGTTGTTCAATTTCTGGAAAAGAGCGCCTGTATCTGTACGCACATACTGTGGCGAAAGTCTGTTCAACGCGTAGGACATCATGTCCAACTTGCAGTTATCACAGGAACAAACTTCGGGCATCGTGGGCAACAGTTTATTCAACTGGTATTCCACAGCATCCTCCATGATATTTTTTAAGCCTTCCATTCCGAACCTCCCTCATTAAAATACACAATTCTATACTAGTACATTTTCTCCAAAGAATCAATTACTATTTCGCGGAAATTTGGTGAAAAGAGAAGAAATTGTGGTTTTTGTGCAAAATTACCCGCACTTGCTTTTTTTTCAAAGAATGGTATTATAAATTCGGTAACTTTCGCTGTACCCTTGAAGTGCGGCATAAACAATATGGAGGAAAGAGCAAAAATGATTTTGGATGTGCTATATGATACTTGTATAGACGGTCTCAGGCTTTTGCCGTTTCTGTTTCTGACCTATCTGGCAATGGAGTGTCTGGAGCATTGGACAGGAGGGAAAATGCAGGCGGTTGTCAGAAAATCGGGAAAGGCCGGGCCTGCCATCGGCGGTATTCTTGGCGTTTTTCCGCAGTGCGGGTTTTCTGCGGCGGCCGCGAATCTCTATGCGGGCAGGATTGTGACGGTGGGAACGCTGACGGCGGTGTTTCTATCTACTTCCGACGAAATGCTGCCTATTATGATTTCCGAAAATGTGGGCGTTTCCATGATCGGAAAGATTCTTCTGGTAAAAGTGCTTTTCGCGATTGCGGCCGGGTTTCTTGTGGATGCGTTGTTTCAGCGTAAGGAGGAACCGCAGATCGAGCACCTGTGCGAGCGGCAGCACTGCCACTGTGAAAGAGGAATCTGGCGGTCGGCTTTCAATCATACATGGAAAATCTTCCTATATATAATACTGGTCTCACTCGTTCTGAACTTTGTGATCGCGCTGGCCGGAGAGGAGGCGCTTGCGGCTGTTGTTTTAAATAAGCCTGCACTCAGCCTGTTCATTTCGGCTCTTGTGGGTATGATTCCAAACTGCGCGTCCTCTGTCGTGCTCACCCAGCTTTACCTGGGCGGTGTGCTGAGCGCGGGTGCGCTGATGGCCGGCCTGCTGTCGGGATCGGGCGTAGGGTTTCTGGTGCTGCTGAGAGTAAACGAGGACAGGATGGAAAGCCTGCGCATATTCGGGCTTTTGTATGTGCTCGGCGTGGCCGGCGGCGCGCTGATACAGCTTTTAGGGGTGCGCTTCTGATGCGGCGCCCCTGTGTGGTGTGAACCCCGGTCCGGCGCGGATCAAACGGAAAGGAGCGCCGTGTCCGCGCACGGGTTTGTGCAATATGTCTCTCGAAATTGTAATATTCATTAAGTTCCTGTGCAATACTTCTTGTCTAAATTCTTCGTTTTTATCCAAAATACTAAAATTGCATAAAAAAACCCCCACAAAACGAAAATCCACCACCCTTTTGCAAAAACGGGATTCTGCTATACTGATAACATAGAAGGGAACAGGGGGTTAGAGCATGAATGAAGTAATCGTCTCTATGGAAAACATATGTAAAACATTTCCAGGCGTAAAAGCGTTGGATCATGTTAACTTTGAATTGCGCTCAGGGGAAGTTATGGCGCTGCTTGGAGAAAACGGGGCGGGAAAATCAACATTGATGAAAGTCCTGAGCGGCGTTTATACGAGAGATGACGGTTCCCTGAAGATTTTCGAAAAAGAATACGGGGATCTGACACCGAAACAGGCTCAGGAAGTGGGGGTTGCGATCATCCATCAGGAGCTTAACATGTGCCGGCATCTTTCTGTGGCGGAAAACATGTTTCTGGGACGTGAGATCAGCGGCCGCTTTGCACTAAACAATGCAAAGATGGAGCAGGAGGCAAAACGGATTCTGGATGATCTGAAGATTGATATTGATCCGAAAGAAACGGTGGGAGAGCTTCCCGTGTCGAAACAGCAGATGGTGGAGATCGCAAAAGCGCTCTCGATCAATGCTAAGATCCTGATTATGGATGAACCGACTTCTTCCCTGACAGCCAGAGAGATAGAGGACCTTTTCCGTATCATAAAGAAGCTGAAATCTGAGGGAAAAGGCATCGTATACATATCGCACCGTCTGGAAGAACTGCAGCATATTGTGGACAGGGTGACCATCATGCGGGATGGTCAGTATATTACCAGCATGAATTTCGGGGATGTTTCTATGGAGCAGATCATCAGCCACATGGTAGGCCGCGAAATCAAGGAAAAATTTCCCCGCGTGGAGTGCAAAAAGGGGAAGAAGGTGTTTGAGGTGAAACATTTGAACGCCGGAAGGATGGTGCGGGACATTAACTTTACGGTTTATGAAGGTGAAATCGTAGGTTTTGCCGGGTTGATGGGAGCGGGACGGACGGAGACCACACGGGCGATCTTCGGAGTAGACCCGAAGGAGAGCGGCGAGATATATGTGGATGATAAGAAAGTCGAGATCAAATGTCCTATGGATGCCATCAGAAACGGGGTTGTGCTTGCGCCGGAGGATCGGAAAAAGGACGGCCTGTGCACGAAGCTCAGCATCCGGCATAATCTGACACTGCCGAATCTGGATATTGTCTGCAATAAGCTTGGCGTGGTGAACGGCAGAAAGGAAGATGCGCTGTGCGAAAAAGCGGTGGCGGATCTGAAGATAAAAACCCCGGACGTGGAGGTGGATTCCGGCAATCTCTCCGGCGGAAACCAGCAGAAGGTCGTGGTTGGCAAATGGCTGGCCAGAGATTCCAGAGTGGTCATCTTCGACGAGCCTACCAGAGGTATTGATGTGGGCGCCAAGGTGGAGATTTATAACCTGATGAATGAGCTGAAAAAGCAGGGGATTGCCGTGATGTTTGTCTCCTCGGAGATGCCTGAGGTCATGGGCATTGCGGATCGGATCATTGTGATGTGCGACGGCAGGATTACGGGGGAGGTTATGGCGAGGAATACGACACAGAACGAGATTCTGACGCTGGCAACCACCTTTGAGGATAAGAAAATAAACAGCCAGAGCGGCAAGGAGGAAGTATAAGATGAATAACAAAAGTCCTATCAAAAAGCTTTTGGCGGTCAAGGGCATGGGAGCGGCGCTCACTGCTTTTGTCGGGCTGATTATCATTTATGTGGCGTTCGGATTGATTAATTCGGCTGTCTTTTCCAGTAACAATATTCTGAACCTGCTGCGTTCCATGTCAAAATATCTGCTCATCGGTATCGCACAGAGTTATGTACTGATTACGGGAAACATTGACCTTTCCATCGGTTCTATGGTGGCGATGAGCGCGATGATTTCGGCAACGCTGATGACATTTGGCGTAAACCCGTTTGCGGCGGTTCTGGTTGCCTTGCTCTGCTGTCTGGTGATCGGTGTGATTAACGGCATACTGGTAGGCAAGTTCAAACTGCCTCCCTTCATTGCAACACTGGGTACCATGTTCGTCGGCCGCGGCATCGCCTATATGGTGAACAACAACCGCAACACGGATGCCATTGCTACCGGCGTTGGCAAGGAGACCGGCGATGCGTTCCAGAACTTCTTCTACTACGGAACTACCGCGGGTATCTATAACACCTTCTGGATTGCAATTATCATGTTTGTTATCTTCTTCTTCCTGCTGTCAAAGACAAGGACGGGAAGACATATATACGCCATCGGTTCCAATATTGACGCGGCAAAACTCTCCGGAGTCAACGTGGTGGCGACCACGACAAAGACTTATCTGGTCAGCGCGGTGTGTTCCTGGGTGGTAGGACTGATCCTTTGTGCACAGGCAGGCATGGGTAATATGGAAGCCGGAAACATGTATGAGATGTACGGCGTGGCTGCAGGCGTAATCGGCGGCGTATCGCCTCTGGGAGGCACAGGTATTCTGCTCGGCACGCTGGCGGGTTCCGCAGTATGGCAGACACTGGAGAATGGTCTTAACATGATCGGCGCACAGGTAGGTATCCAGCGTCTTGTGATCGGTATCATCGTAGTGGTGGCAGTGCTTCTGGATATCGTGCTCAGAAGCGGACAGTTTACAAAGAAGAAAAAAGGCTGATACCGCGTAAGCGGATAGCGATAGATCAAAAAGGAGGATAAAGTATGAAAAAGAAATTATTGGCTATGCTCTGCTGTATGACACTGGCAGCGGCTTCCTTGACAGGATGCGGCGGCAATGCGAAAGAGACGGGTGCGGAGACAACAGGAACGGATGCACCGGCAGAAGAAGCTCCTGCAGCTTCCGGCGGTGATGTAAAAGTAGCTCTGATCACGATGGATTCCATCGACCAGCACTGGGTGACCCTGAATGAGGGCGCACAGCAGGCGGCATCTGAGCTTGGCGTGACGGTGGACTTCCTTGCCCCCAACACAAAGGACGACGCACAGCAGATTGAGTGCGTGAACAATGCGGTGGCAGGCGGCTACAAGGCGATCATCGTAGCGGCAAACGGTCCTGATGCGATTTCTTCCGCTCTGAAGGAAGCAGCTTCCGCAGGCGTGAAGATCGTGTATGTGGATTCTCCGGCAAACGTGGACGCAGAGGCGACCTTCTCCACAGATAACAAAGCGGCCGGCACAACGGCGGGTCAGGAGATGATCAAGGCTCTGGAAGCAGCAGGCGTGACATCCGGCGACATCGGTATCGTCAATGTAAACGCGGCAACCGACTCCTGCGTGATGCGTGAAGAAGGCTTCCGCGCAGCGTTTGACGGCAGCGGCTTCAATCTCTTAGAGACACAGTACGGCGAAGGTGATGCTGCGAAATCTCAGAGTATCGCAGAGAACTATATTACCCAGGGCGTGGTAGGAATCTTTGGCTGTAACGAAGGCTCCACAACCGGTACAGGAAATGCGATCAAGGCGGCGGGCAATTCCGGCATTGTCGGCGTAGGTTTCGACAAGTCGGATGCGATCCAGAATCTGATCAAAGACGGTCACCTGCTCTGCACGATGGCACAGAATCCCGATGTGATGGGATATGAAGGCGTGAAAGCGGCAGTTGCGGCAGTAAACGGCGAGAGCCTTGGCGGTAAGGTGACAGATACAGGCGTATCCGTAATTAATGCGGCGGCTCTTGGCGCAGGCGGAGCGGATCCCGCAATGAACAGCAGTGCGGCGGCAAGCCAGGAGTGGAAGATTGCACTGATTACAATGGACTCTATCGACCAGCACTGGGTAACTCTGAACGAGGGTGCACAGGCAAAGGCGGCGGAGCTTGGTGTGAGCGTGACATTCATGGCTCCCAACACGAAGGATGACGCACAGCAGATTGAGTGTGTAAACAATGCAGTGGCAGGCGGCTACAATGCAATTATGGTAGCGGCAAACGGTCCCGATGCGATTTCCTCCGCATTGAACGAGGCAGCGGCAGCAGGCGTGAAGATTGTATATGTGGATTCCCCGGCTAATGTGGATGCAGAGGCAACGTTCTCCACGGACAATAAGGCGGCAGGTAAGACGGCGGGCGAAGAGATGATCAAAGCTCTTGAGGCGGCAGGAACTACCTCCGGCAACATCGGTATCATCAACGTGAATGCAGCGACAGACTCCTGCGTGATGCGTGAGGAAGGCTTCCGTTCCGCATTTGAAGGAACCGGCTTTACTCTTATGGAGACCCAGTACGGCGAAGGCGATGCGGCGAAGTCCCAGAGCATTGCAGAAAACTATATTACCCAGGGCGTAGTTGGTATTTTCGGATGTAACGAAGGTTCTACCACAGGTGCCGGCAATGCCATCAAAGCGGGTGGAAACGCGGATATCATCGGCGTAGGCTTCGATAAGTCCGATGCGATTATGAACCTGATCAGTGACGGTCACCTGCTCTGCACGATGGCGCAGAACCCGGATCAGATGGGCGCTATGGGAGTAGAAGCGTGTGTGAAAGCACTGGAAGGTGAAAGCCTCGGCGGGGCTGTACAGGACACAGGCGTATCTGTACTCACAAAATAAAACCGCCAAAGAAAAACAATTCACAACTGACTTCGTCATATGAAAGCAGACATGATTGTGATACAATATCACAGAGAAAACCGTCGGAGTTTCCGGCGGTTTTCTTGGCAGTTTGATGCGGGAAGGAATAGAAGATGGGGATAGAAACGTTAAAAGTTATGATCGCGGACGATGAGGAGCGCATCTGTCAGCTCATTGAGGCTCTGATAGACTGTGATGCGCTTCAGATGGAGGTTGTGGGGGTTGCCCACAACGGATTGGAAGCCTGCGAACTTGTAGAAAGCTTAAGACCCGATATTCTGATCACTGACATCAGAATGCCGGGCTACAGCGGCTTGGAGCTGATAGAGAAGGTAAAGGAAAGCGAAGAAAACCTGGAGATTGTCATTATCAGCGGGTACGCCCATTTTGCCTACGCGCAGACAGCCATCAAATTCGGCGTGGGGGACTATCTGTTAAAACCGATTAACAGGGAAGAGTTGACAGGAACGCTGCGGAAGCTGGGAGAGAAGATACGCGGCAGGAGAAGGATGGAGGAGGACCAGCAGCGGATATGGCAGAAAAGTGAGGCCGATATCCGTCTTTTCCGAATGAATCTCTTAAACCGACTGACGGAGGAAAGCACATGGAACCCCTCCCTGGAAGAGCTGCGGGAGAAATATTATCTTCATGCGGGTGAGGGCATTTTTCAGGGGTTCCTTGTAAAGGTGGACTGTGACGGGGAGATCAGCAGGGCCGGCATGGATCTCATTCTTGGGAAAGTGCAGGGCCTTTTGGAGAACAGTTTCCGTTCCCGGTGTGTCGAGTTTGTGGCGGGGATCAAGGGAACGGGATGCATCGGTTTTTTGAATTATGAGAGTGAGAGGATGGAAGAGATACGACGGATTTTCCGGGACTGTCTGAACCAGCTTGAGAGCGAAAAAGGGATCTTCGGGCCGGTCATGTTTACGGCGGCCCTGGGGAGCGCGGCGAAAGATCCGGGCAGACTGCCGGAATCTGTCTCGCAGGCGGCTCTTATCATAGAAGACAGGCTCCTTAAGGGGACGGGAAAGCTTTTGGAGCGCGTGCCGGCAGCGTCTGCGATCCATGAGCAGAATATCTTGGAGAAATATGTGAGACAGATCGTTCATGCCATTGAGGTGATGAGCGTGGAGGAGTCGGAGGAAGCGGCCGCGCAGATGCGGCAGACGATACTGGAAGTGCGGGACGTCAAAGGTTTTGAGGTGAGGGAACTGATTTATTCGGCGGCACGTCTCTTCTTGAGTCAGGTGGACGTCAAAAACAGGGCGGAGACACTTAAGGACTTTGAGGAGCGGAGCTCTGTGTGCGGCAGTATGGATGAACTGCTTGCCAGGCTGACTGCTTTGCAGAAGGAATATCTGGAGGAAATGAGCCGGAAGCGTGAGGCGGACACGGTGCGCCCCATTCGCATGGCAAAGCAGTATATCCAGAACCATTACAGTGAACCCATCACTCAGGAGGAGGTGAGCGGCGCAGTGGGCCTGAGCGCGGCCTATTTCAGCGTGCTTTTCAAGAAAGTGGAGGGAGAGGGATTCGCCAAGTATCTGATCGGTGTCCGCATGGAACAGGCGAAAATCCTGCTGCGGGAAACCAATATCCCGGTGTCGAAAATCTGCCAGCAGGTAGGTTACAATGACCTGAAGCACTTTACCCACACCTTTGAGAAGGCAACAGGGGTTAAGCCCACGGTTTATCGGAAGATGTACGGATAGGAGAAACGCCGGATGAGAGAAGAGTATCGGTTAAAGTATATATCAAACAGGGTTTTTCTGATTGCGGTCATCATATTCCTCTATTTTGCGGAGGAAGCCGTTCGGAATGTGCTGCTTGAGCTGCGCGGGGAGGAGACCATGTTCCGGGCGTGCATTCATGTGCTGATTGCGCTGCTGTATTTTCTGGCCGTGTGGTTTGGCGTGGTTTTGCCCTACAGGCGTTCTGAGCTTCTGGTGCGGCGTTTTCTGGAAGGGTATCTGACGGAGAGCCGGGATTTTGCGGAAGTGTTTCAAAGCCCGTCCATGAAAAGGCAGATGGATGAGATTGAAAAAATCCTGCGTTCTCCAAAGATGATTGACTTGAATAAAAGACAGGCACAGTATCTGGCACTGCAGAACCAGATCAATCCGCATTTTCTCTATAATACGCTGGAGAGTATCCGGGGAGAGGCTTTGATTGCGGGCCTTTCCGGCGTGGCTGACATGACGGAAGCGCTGGCCAAGTTTTTCCGCTACACGATTACCAACGTGGAGAACCTGGTGACGGTGCAGGATGAACTGGACAACTGCGAGACTTATTTTCTGATCCAGAAATACAGGTTTGGTGAGCGCCTGCAGCTTCATGTTGACTATGATGCGGAAGACTGGGAGGATATCATGGGATGCAGGATTCCCAAACTGACCTTGCAGCCTATTCTGGAGAACAGCATCATTCATGGGACGGAGCTGAAAGTGGACACCGGCAATCTCAGGATTCAGTTTGAGCGGACCCAGGACAGGCTTCTGATCAGGATTTCCGATGACGGAGTGGGCATGGATGAGGAAACGCTGGCGAAGCTGAACCGCAAGCTGGGACGTGACGGGAATGAGCTGATTCACGGGGAGGAGCGCAAGGGCGGCATCGCACTCGCAAATGTGAACAGCAGAATCCATCTGCTTTTCGGGGAGGAGTATGGCCTGCATGTGTATTCTGTGCCGCAGAAAGGGACAGACGTGGAGGTTACCATTCCGTTTCAGATGGATTAAAGGAAACTTATAATTCGAGATTTCCGTTGTGCAGGCGCTTCGGAATGGAGAGGGATATGAGACAGGAAATGTTCCGCATGGAGCGGGTAACTTATTTGGATAAAGGAAGTAAGCAGCTCGAGGATTTTAATCTGCAGATTTACAGAGGCGAGATTATGGGGATGGTCCCTATAAGGGCGCACGGCCTGCAGGCGTTTTTGCAGCTCATGCAGACCAATATGCCCCTCTATGACGGCCATGTATACTATTGCGGCGAGCGTGTCAATTCCTGGAAGAGCACGCGCAGATCGGTGAACAGGATCGGCGTGATTGACGCCCAAAGCAGACTTGTGGAGCACATGACGGTTTCCGACAATATTTTCGTGCTCCGGCAGGGTTTCCGCCAGAATCTGATTAAAAACAGACTGCTGCAGAGACAGCTTGCGCCTTTTATGGAGGATATCGGCGTGCACATTCCGTCGGATGCCTATGTGGACAGGCTGTCCGCTTTTGAGCGGGTGACGGTGGAGCTTCTGCGGGCGGTGGTGGCAGGATACCGTCTGATTGTGCTGCATGAGATCGGCACGGTCATAAACGGCAGCGAGCTGGGGAAACTCTATGAGATCATGCACCACTATGCGGGGCAGGGGTTTTCTTTTCTCTATATCAGCCTGCATCTGGAGGAGATCATGGAGGTCTGCGACCGGGTTGCGCTTTTTTCCAGCGGCAGAATCCAGAAGGTGGTCGGCCGGGCGGAGATGAAGAGTGAAATCGTGCAGAGCTACACGATTGAGTTTGATAAGATGATACGATATCATATGGGACGTCGAGGCGCTGTAGGAAAGGATAAAAAGGCGGTTTTGTCCCTCTCCCGCATTTCGGGGGAAGTGCTCACAGATTTTACAATGGAGGTATATGAGGGAGAGTGCCTGGTGGTTCAGAATCTGGACGAGCAGGTGCTCAGGGATATTTTGTCTGTGCTCTATGGCGACAGGAAACCGAAGGAAGGGAAACTTTGTATGGAAGGCAGACCGATTCGCCCCGCTTCCTGCAGGGATCTTGCGCTGATTTCCGCCGATCCGACCAGGACAATGGTGTTTCAGGGGATGAGCTACCTTGATAACCTGTGTATGGGACTATCGCGCCGGGTGCCGGGCATATGGAAAAATGCACGCATGAAAAACAGCGTAAAAAGAGAATACGCGGAAATATTGGGGGAGGATGTGTTTCTGACCCCAGTGGAAGCGCTTGAGGACAGGCAGAGATACCAGCTTGTATACACGAGAGTTTTGCTGCAAAAGCCAAAGGTGGTAGTGTGTGTGCAGCCTTTTAGGGGCGCAGACTTGGCGCACCGCGTATTTATATGGAAGATGATGGAAATGCTGCTGGACAGGGGAATGGCGGTGGTAATTCTGACGATTAATCTGGCGGATTCCATGTCTCTGGCGGACCGGCTGATCCGTGTGAGCAAGGAAGGGATTGTACAGGAGGTGGAGAAGGAAGCGTTCGGATCGCTCTCGATTGCGGCGCCGTGGATGGATCTGTACCGCTGAAAACTTGCCGGATCTGCACCGTTCAAGCTGCGGGGGCCGGAAATGTAAAAAGAACCGTCCCCAGAGCTCTTGCGTCTCCAAAAACAGTTCTTCAAACTGCACCGCCAGGGGCTCGAACCCTGGACACCCTGATTAAGAGTCAGGTGCTCTACCAACTGAGCTAGCGGTGCATACCTTCTTTGGTAGTACATTGAATGAGTGGTACTCGATCAACGCAAGAGTTATTATAGTATAATGTTTTCTGTAATGCAAGTCTTTTTTTAAAGAAATTTTAAGAAAATTTCAAAATTTTTTAGTATTTGCATTTGGCGGGTCAAAATGATACATTATTCACAGATTTAAATGGTGGAGGAATGGTCTTATGATTTTTGAAAGTCATGCACACTATGACGATGAGGCGTTTGACAAAGACAGGGAGGAGCTGCTTGCCTCTTTTGAGAGACACGGGATCGGGACGGTGGTCAATATAGGCGCCAGTCTTTCCGGGAGCGAGGCGACTGTGAAACTGGCGGAGCAGTATCCTTTTATATATGGAGCGGCAGGCGTGCATCCGAGCGAGGTGAAAGAGCTCTCGGAGGAAGGCATGGAGCGGCTGCGTGCGCTGTGCGGCCATGAAAAGGTTGTGGCGGTCGGCGAGACAGGGCTTGACTACCATTACCCGGAGCCTGCGGTATCCTTGCAGAAGGAGTGGTTTGCCAGACAGCTTGTGCTGGCTAGGGAGGTAAAGCTCCCCGTGATCGTCCATTCCAGAGAGGCGGCGAAAGACACGCTGGATATCATGCAGGCACATCACGCGGGGGAGATTGGCGGCGTGGTGCACTGCTTTTCCTATGCGAAGGAGATGGCCAGGGAGTATCTGAATATGGATTTCTATTTCGGCATCGGCGGCGTTATCACCTTTAAAAATGCGAAGAAGCTCAAGGAGGCTGTGCAGTATATTCCTATGGACAAGATACTTCTGGAGACGGACAGCCCCTATCTTTCGCCGGATCCCCACCGGGGAGAACGCAATTCCTCACTGAACCTTCCCTATGTGGCGGAAGCGATCGCAGAACTTAAGGGGATTTCAAGTGAGGAAGTGGTGGAAATGACAGAGCGCAACGCGAGAAAACTGTTCGGACTCTAAGAGAGGAGCCTGCGCGGCTTTTGTGTCGAAATATGGCACAGCGGCTGGCGGCGGGAGGGAAAGAGGCATCTTTATGGCTGATTTGGGAAACTTTACAAATACTTCGGAAATACTCAGAAAATATCAGTTCCGCATGCAGAAAAAGTATGGGCAGAATTTTCTGATTGACGCCAATATTCTGGCAAAGATCGTGGAGGCGGCGCAGATCACGAAAGAGGACCATGTTTTGGAGATCGGGCCGGGGATCGGCACCATGACGCAGTACCTTGCGGAGGCGGCCGGCTGGGTGACGGCAGTGGAGATCGACAGGGACTTGATTCCGATTCTGGAAGAGACCCTGTCATCTTACGATAATGTCAAGATCCTGTGCGGGGATATTCTGAAAGTGGATCTTTCTGCGCTGGCAAAGGAACATGGCGGGCGTCCCCTAAAGGTGGTGGCGAACCTTCCCTATTATATAACGACACCGATTATTATGGCGCTTTTTGAGAGCCGGATTCCGCTTGCGAGTATAACGGTCATGGTGCAGAGCGAGGTGGCAGATCGCATGCAGACCGGGCCGGGTTCCAAGGATTATGGGGCGCTGTCGCTTGCGGTCCAGTATTATGCGAAGCCGGAGATCGTTGCGAGAGTGCCGGCGTCCTGCTTTCTGCCGCGTCCCAATGTGGACAGCACCGTGGTGCGGCTGACAAAGTATGAGAAGCCGCCTGTGGAGGCGGCTGACGAAGCTTTTTTGTTTGCCGTGATCCGGGCGTCCTTCAACCAACGGCGCAAAACACTGGTAAACAGCCTTGCCAATGCGGGCGGCCTTGGGGTCACCAGAGGACAGGTGGAGACAGTTCTGGAAGAGATGGGGATTTCTGCGATGGTACGCGGAGAAACGTTTACTTTAGAACGATTTGCCGAATTATCAGATCGGCTGCTGCGGCTGCGGAAGTGAACCATCTATTTCTAAAAAATACAAGATAAGGGAATTTTATACAAAATTCATGCCATATATTGAGAGCCAGGGTACTTTTTTCGACGGATTTTGTTTACATTGATAAGGGACTATGGTAAACTGAAACAGATAATAGGGTCATTGTGTAGACGGATAAAATAGCGAAAGTACGTTGATGAGGTGAGTACCTTGGATAAGTTTGAATACAAAGCCAGCGCGGATGAGATCAAGGCGCTGATAGCAGAGGGAGAGTACGCGGAGGCGGTAAAGATTGCGGATAAGATTGACTGGCGCAGGGTCAGAGGCGTTATGATGCTGTGCACAATCAGCGATCTTTATAAAATTAACAGACGCTTTCAGGAGAGTAAGGATATTCTGCTGATGGCTTATGAAAAGCACCCGACGGGCAGACTGATCATCTATTCTCTGTGTGAGCTTTGTATCAAGATGGGAGAGTACGACCAGGCGAGCGAATACTATAAGGAATTTGTGCAGATTGCGCCGAGAGATACGGGGCGATTTGTTTTGCAGTACCGGCTCTATGAGGCGCTGGACGTCAGCATAGAGGAGCGGATAGCGGTTCTGGAGGAATTTAAGAAGCGGGAGCCGAGAGAGAAGTGGGTGTACGAGCTCGCTTATCTGTATCACCGCATCGGCCTGACCACGAAGTGCGTGGAAGAATGTGACGAGATGTTTCTCTGGTTCGGCGAGGGAAGATATGTGATTAAGGCGCTGGAGTTAAAGGCGCTGCATCAGCCGCTCAGCCCGGATCAGCAGGAAAAATATGATGCATACATAGAGGGAAGAAGCGCCGGGGAGGATGTGGATGAAGAGCCCGAGCCGGAGGAACTGCCTGATGATGTTTCGGGAGATACGCAGGTGGCGGAAGAGATCAGCCACAGACAGGCCGAAAGCGATGAGGATGAAGACGATGTGCTGGCGGCGCCCACCACAGAGCTGCCCGAAGTCAAGACGGTGGATGTGGGGCAGTATAATACGATCAACCTCCAGATGGCTCTGGCGGAGAGCATGAAGGAAGTGCTGGCCGATGGGGAAGAGGGTTTCGACAGCGGGCAGGAACTGGAGGGCCCGGAAGACATGCCGGAGGATGCGGAAGAGTTCGGGACGGCAGCAGATTTTCCGGGAGACATGGAAAAAACAGTCCCGGAAGCCGCCTATGAGTTTGACGCGGAGACAGAGGAAGATTTAGAAGTTACAGATGAGCCGGAAATAGAGGAACAGGCGCCTGTTGAAGATGCGGAGGAGATACGGGAGCCGTCCATCACGGACACGATCCTTGCGCCGCTCCTGGAGGAGACGGCGGAACTGCCCAAGGTAAACACGGCAGGCGATAAGGAGTTCCAGAAAGCCAGCGAAGAGATTGTGCGGGAGGACACGGCGGTCTTTGACGCACAGAAGATTATAGAGGAAATGACGAGGGAGGCCGAGCGACTGCAGGCCAGAGCCCTCAGGGAGCAGGCGCTTGCGGCTTCCAGGCCTACGGAATATGACAAGTATCTGGCGCAGGAGTACGATGGACAGATCAGTTTTGTACTGCCTGACGCGGAGAAGGTAGAAAAACAGATTACCGGGCAGCTCAGCATTGACGACATTATGGCTGAGTGGGAACAGTTGAAGAAGAATAACCAGGAGAAGCGGATGGAGGATGTCCGTCAGCATATCATGGCGCAGACGGGCAGTCTGTTTGCCAGTTTTGACGAGGCGACGAAGAACGGCCTTCTGGAAGAGCTGGAAAAAGCCTTTATGGCGGCTATTATGAAGGAATCCAGCAAGAATCCCCATGTGAAAAAGGTGGTGTTCCCGGACGATATGCCGGAGGAGAAAATTCCCCCTGCAAGAGAAAAACAGGCGGCTGTCCAGAATGCGGAAGAGGAGCCTAAGGCAGTCCGGGAGCTGGAAGATACAGACACTTCGGAAAACGCCGGTATTGCAGACGCAGAGGAAATAAAACCGGCGGAAAGGACGGAAAAGCCTGCGAGAGAGGCTGCTCCGGCGCAGGAAGCGGAGGATGCCGATACCGAGGAAGGGAACGCAAAGGAGCGGGAGCTCAGCCCGGAGGAACAGGAGCTTTTCGGAAAGTTTGTCCATCAGCGTAAATCTAAAAAACAGCTGATTCATGTGCTGGATAATATGAGCCTGGCGTCCTGTACGGGTAATATCATTATCACCGGGGAGGAAGAAGATACGGCGATGTCCCTGGCAAAGGCTCTGATCCGGGAAATGCAGTATACCGACAGCAATTTCTCCGGGAAAGTGGCGAAGATTGAAGGACATGTCCTGAATAAGAAGGATGTGGAGGCGACATTTTCCAAGCTGGATAACGGGGCGCTGATTATTGTGGAGGCAGCCCGGCTGAAAGCGGCTACCGTGGCGTCCATGATTAAGGTGCTTGAGAAGGAGAATATGGGTCTTCTTGCTCTGCTTGTAGGCACGAAGACAGAAGTGGGAGACCTGCTTGCGAAAAACAGCGCACTCGCAGACACCTTTAACCTGAGGGTGGATATCGAGCCCCTGGACAATGAGGCGCTGGTGGCCTACGCGAAGCAGTATGCGGAGGACATGGAGTATTCTATCGACGAATTTGGCATTCTGGCTCTGCACACGAGAATTGCGGACAGACAGACGAGTGACCATGAAGTGACGATTGCCGAGGTGCGGGATCTTGTGGATGAAGCAATTGAGTACGCCAATAAAAAAACACCGAAACATTTTATGGATATTTTGCTCGCAAAGAGGTATGATGAAGAGGACATGATTATACTGCGGGAAAAAGACTTCATGCATTACTAAAATAAGGCAGTTTATGATAGTCTCTTAATGTAATTAAAAACAGGGGGTTATGTTATGGCAGTAAAGAAAGCGGCTAAGACATCCGGCGTGCAGAAAAAGCAGGAAAAACAGGTAAAGACAACGCCCAAAAAGGCAGAGAAGGAAACGTTGGAGGAGGTATTTATTTCCGAGGCCGACCAGTATGTGTTTGCCCAGGGAACGCACTATGATATCTACAAAAAACTGGGGGCGCATCCTTCCGTGGAACATGGCGAGAAGGGCATGTTTTTTGCCGTGTGGGCGCCCAATGCCGCCAGTGTTCATGTGATAGGAACTTTTAACGGCTGGGATGAGGAAAAGCATGAGATGGAGAAGCTGGGGCCCGGCGGAATCTACAAGCTTTTCATTCCGGGTGTGGGAGAAAATGAGCTTTACAAGTATCTGATTCGGACGCCCGCAGGTGAAAAGCTTTACAAGGCGGATCCCTTTGCCAATTACGCGGAGATGCGCCCGGGCAATGCGTCCAGAACTTTTGATATCAGCAAGTTTAAATGGTCGGACAGTGCATGGATGGCGGCCAGAGAAGGCAAAGACTACAATCAGGAACCTATGGCAATCTACGAGTGCCACATCGGTTCATGGATGAAGCACCCGGACGGGACAGAAGAAGGATTTTATAATTACCGTGAATTTGCGGACAGAATTGTGGATTATATGAAGGAGATGCACTATACCCATATCGAGCTTATGGGCATCGCGGAATATCCCTTCGACGGTTCCTGGGGATATCAGGTGACCGGCTATTACGCGCCTACATCCAGACATGGCGATCCGTCCGATTTCATGTATCTGATCAACATGCTCCACAAAAATAAAATCGGCGTTATTCTGGACTGGGTTCCGGCTCATTTCGCAACTGATGCCCACGGACTTGGCTGCTTTGACGGACAGTGTATTTTTGAGCATCCCGATCCGAGGATCGGCGAGCATCCCGACTGGGGCACAAAGATTTTCAATTACGCCAAGAATGAGGTCAGAAATTTCCTGATTGCCAATGTTCTCTATTGGATCAGAGAGTATCATATTGACGGAATCAGAATTGATGCAGTGGCGTCCATGCTCTATCTGGACTACAGTAAGCAGGAAGGCCAGTGGGTGCCCAATAAATATGGCGGCAGGGAGAATCTGGATGCGATTGAGTTCTTTAAGCATTTAAATTCTGTGGTACACGGGGCGTATCCCGGGTTCCTCACCATTGCGGAGGAGTCTACGGCATGGCCGAAGGTGACGGGCAAGGTGGAAGAGGACGGCCTTGGCTTCAGCTTTAAGTGGAACATGGGATGGATGCATGACTTCTGCGAATATATGAAGCTCGATCCCTATTTCCGCAAGAACAACCACTACGCCATGACCTTTGCCATGAGCTACAACAACAGTGAAAACTATATTCTGCCCCTCTCCCACGATGAGGTGGTGCATCTGAAATGCTCTATGGTTAACAAGATGCCCGGATATCCCGTAGACAAATACGCAAACCTGCGCGTAGGTTACGGTTATATGATCGGACATTCCGGCAAGAAGCTGCTCTTTATGGGACAGGATTTCGGCCAGGAGAGAGAGTGGAGCGAGACCAGGGAGTTAGACTGGAATCTGCTCGGCGAAGAGCAGAATAAGGGTATGCACGAGTATGTGAAAGAACTGCTCGCCCTTTATCGGAAATATCCGGCCTTGTATACGATTGACAATGATTGGGCAGGGTTCGAGTGGCTGAACGCTGATGATGCGGACCGCAGTACATACAGCTTTTACCGCAAGGACAAGACGGGCAAGAACAATATCATGTTTGTGCTCAATATGACTCCCATGAAATGGGAGAACTACAAGCTTGGGGTACCTAAGAAGAAAAAGTATAAGCTGCTCCTGAACAGTGATGATAAGCGGTTTGGCGGAAACGGAAACGTGATTCCCGCTGAAATCACTGCAGTGAAAGAGCCTTGCAACTTCAAGGATTACAGTATTTCGTTTGACCTGCCGCCTTATACGGCCGCGGTGTTCGTTTTCTAAACTGAAACAAAAAACCCGCACACTCCATATGACTGGGTGTGCGGGTTTTGAATTTTCGTACTTATTCTGCCGTCCAGGAAGCGGTCAGCATCCGCCGGTCGGCAATAAACTGTTTGGCGGCTTTTACAGCATGTAGTACAAACAAATCGAGGGTGTCATTGACTTTATATATCCTGCCATTGTTTTCGGGAATACCCGCCATAGCGTACATACCATGCCAGCCGTTCATGGAATAGGAACCGCCGCCGTTTACCATATGCTTGAATTCATCCATATTCAGGAAAGAACCGTCCAGTGTAATTGCCGCAGACCAGAATAAACCTTCCATAGCATTTCTGGAAAAAGTGACATCTCTTCCTACCCGGTCACGAATACTGGTTTTTGACTGAATGCACCCAAACACATGAACATCTCCGTGTATGGACTGGATCGCATATAAATCAAAATCTTTTCCCCAGGAATTTAGCCCTTTGATATCGTCGGGCGTATTGGTCAGAGAGCCCTTCCTGATCATTTTTGTCAGATCAGACTGCAGAATTATTTTAATTTCGTTTTCCTGAAGACGGGCGCTGTCAATGCTGGCGATATAGCGCTCAAATGAATGTCCGCTTGACTTGTTCCAGCTTTGCTGGGCGGAGAGACAGCGCTCGAGAACATCTGCCTGTACGCTTTCGGAAACGCCAAAATCAGATAAACTGGCAACGTGAAGTTTGTGGATCAGGGATATGCATTTCCAGATTTCGGCCTCTGAGACAGTGTTCGCATAATGCAGCAGTGATTCAACAAGCGTTGTATCAATGGCCTTTCTCTGAGCCGCTAATTTTGCCGCCTGCGGATTTTTTTTCTGTCCTTCCATCAAATAAGCTTCGTTCCACGTTCTGGTATAAGTGTTTTTACAAAAAGACAGATAATCTGAATTAATGTTCATCGCAATACTCCATTAAAAGTTTACTTAGTTTTATCCCCCAGGCATAGGCTAAAAGTGGTGGGACTGCATCGCCGATCTGTTCATATTTATCCTGCACTTCGCGGTCAATATGCGGGACGAGATAAGGGCCGCCGGCAAAATCATAGGCATCGGGAAAGGACTGTAGTCTGGCGCATTCCCTGACGGTCAGCGCCCTGTCATATTTTGGATGGACAAATTCGTCCAGACAGTGGCTTGTAACGGTGGGGGAGGGAGCATTTGATTTTAGACGGTAATTGCGTTTGATGAACATTTTTTTGGGCAATACGCGTCTTTCCTGCAATTTCTCCCGCTCTGCACCGACATAGCGTTCAAATAAATTTTTTAAACTTTCACCCTGTTTAAGCAAAGAAAATCTTTCCAGCGTGCAGGCCCTGTGCCGCATTGGCATATGATAGGTAAGCGTATTGGCTGTACCGGCGCCAATTTTCCAGAATTCATTATTTCGCATCAAGTCTGCATAATCTGATTTGGCACGGGTATAAGATTTCTTTTCCGCATCGGAATTTGGAACAACGTTTGGGAGCCCGCACAATGCTTCCTTTACGGTTACGCCCTTATCGCTTGTAGCCTCGGGGGGAGACAGCCTGAGATTTTGATCCTTTGTGGCAAGAATAAAAAAGCGGCTTCTTTTCTGGGGCACTCCATAATCTGCAGCGTTTAAAATGAACTCTTCGTAATTGGTATAGCCGGATTCCTTCAATTCGTTTTTCAGTATGTCTACAATAAGCTGGCTTGAGTTTTTCTCCGCTGTTTTTGTTGTGATAGCTGGTACATTTTCAAACAGGATCATTTTTGCATTGGCAATTTTTGCAATGCGGATACCTTCACGGAAAAGAAACTGCCTGTCGTCATAAAAAGAGCGGGAGGTATTTCCGGCAGTGGAAAAGGTTTCACAGGGCATTCCGGATGTCACCAGATCAATCCCGCCTTCTGGAATGTAAGGTAAAAGCTGCTCAGACGTCACATTTCTTATGTCAGAGTGAATGATATGTACCGATGGGTGGTTGGCCGCATATGTATCTACACAGCTTTTAATACATTCAATGGCTATTTTTGTATCAAATCCAGCTGCATGCAGCCCGGTGCAGATTCCGCCGGGGCCGCTAAAACAGTCAATATGTGTAAATGCCATGATCCATCTTCCTCCAAGATTTATCGATATTGCTTCAGCTTTGCAGCTTTCCATATTTTGTTTTATACATGGGGATTGCCAAAGCGAAGCCGGAATGACTTCCTGCAAAAGATGATATCCCAAATGTGTTAGATAAAGTGTAACAGAGGGAAAGGGAGGTGTCAATAGGAGCAGGGAAATGCAATGTACGGGAAAACGTATATCTGACGGTAAGACGATCAATTTGTGTTGACTAGTCTACACCTGTGTAGTACGATAGAAAACAAGGAGGGACAAACTATGAATGAAATATTGCTTTCCGACTCCGAAAAAGAAATTTTGGAGTGGATGTGGGAGAAAGACAAGGAGTATTCCTACAGGGACATTGCGGCACAGTTTGGAGCGGACTCGGAAAAGGGTTGGAAAAAACAGACAGTGTCTACGTTTTTAACACGGATGGAACAAAAAGGAGTCATATCTGTTCGGTGTGAAGGGGAAGAACGGTTTAAAAAGAGGCGGTATTATAAGGCGGCGTTAAACAGACAGCAGTACGAGAGGGAGCGGGCGAGACGTCTCCTGGATTCCTATTTTGACGGATCCTTGAATCGGTTTATGGCAGCGTTAAATGGAGGTGGGAAGCTGAGCGGCGCCGAAGCCGACGAGCTGAGAAAATTTCTGGAGGACATGTAATGCTTATTCTTACGATGTCTCTCAGCGGAAGTGTGATATTTCTTGCCATTGTGCTGTGCGCAGTTTTTGGGAAACGGGTGATTTCTCCCGGATGGGTGTACGGTATGCTCAGGCTTGATCTGCTTTTCTTCTGCCTGCCGCTTCCAGAGTATAACAGCGGGTATAAATATGGACTGTTCCGTATATTGGGCATTCGGCGGCAGTGGGACATGAAAGATATTGTGACGGCGAATTTCATTGGGATAGAAGAAAGCGGTAGAATCCATATAAGCTTTCAGACGTACATAGTTGTGATCTGGGCTGTCTGGGTGTGCGGCCTGCTGCTGGCAGCAGTCAGAAATCTGCAAAAGTATCGAGAGGTGAAGCTGTTAAAAGAAAATCCGCGGGTAAGCCAGTCAGATTATCTGGCGGTATTTGACAGAGTGAAAAAGGAAGTGGGAGTCTCCAGAGGCGTGACTTTACTGCTTGCCAGTGATGCGGAAACGGTATGTACCATAGGCGTATTCCGAAAATATGTCATTGTGCCCGAGAGCGGGCTGACGGAAGAAGAGATTTATTTCAGTCTGAAGCATGAACTGATCCATGTAAAGAGAGCAGATGTGGCGTGGCGGTATCTTGGGATGTTCGCTGTTCTTCTGCATTGGTTTAACCCGCTGGCATATCTTTATTTTTATGCAATGTCTCTCTATTGCGAACAGAGTTGTGATGCCATTCTGGTGCGAAACATTGACAGAGCGGCTCGAAAGAGATATGGAGAACTGATCATCAAAATGTCACAGGACGGTGGTTTGGGAAAATGGAAATATCAGGCATATTTAAATGGAGGAAAAACAATGATAAAACGGAGGTTGATTAACATGTTGGAGTGTGGAAAAAAGAGAAGGTTTGAGAGAGTGGTGTCCCTGGCGCTGGGAGCTATGATTTTGTTCGGAGGTTCGCTGACGGTCTGCGCTTATGAGGCGCCGCAGGTGGTGAGAGATGTGGATGCCGCCATGTTTGATCAGACGCATGATGAGCAGGCTGCATTGGAAGTTTCAGTGGCAGAATTATGCTATTCAGAAGAAACGGTATTGGAGTTCACGGAATTTGTGGCAGAGGACGGTACGTCTTACAATTTGACAGAGATGCAGAACAGTAATGTGGAAAGAGCAGGATGCATTCACTCTTATGTGGATGGACACATAAAAATTCATCATAAATATTCGGATGGTAGCTGCAAGACAGATTATTATTTTGCGGATGTGTGCGAGAAGTGCGGCTATGCATGGAACAAAGGGTATGCGCATACCGAAACATCGACCAAATGCACACATTAACTATAGTAAGGTATCACAGTACATTTTACCATACTTGCCAATGCGGACAAATGGCAGAAGATGGTGGACAGCAATGAGAGTGAAGAGCTGAAAAAGATCATCTGTGTGGATGGGAAGATACAACTTTTATTCAAAAGAGGAGACCGTGATGCAGATAAATGGTATGAATATTTTTATGGGAGCATATGCGGAGCGTATTAAAAACGGGCTGGATCAGAGAACTATATCCATCAGTAAAGAGAAAACAGAGGAAGCTGCGGCATATGTTGAAAAGGCTCTTCATTCATCGGTTTTTCAGAATCAGGGAGTAAAAGTGTCGATTTCTAAAGAGGGTATGGACTTCCTTTGCAGTGAAGAAGGGTTTCAGAAGATGAAGCAGGATGGGGCAGACCTCTTTATTAAGAATGAGATTCAGAAAAAAGAAAATGCCAAGGGTAAGAATCCTGATGATCCTTTCTGGGAAAATACCATAAACCAGTGGCTGGTATTCAGTGAAATGCTGTACAATAATGGTTTTTATACAGGGATGACTGATGAGGAGGTGGATCAGTTTGAAGATACTCTGGCACATATCACTTATGGGATGGATTGTTTGAGCCGAAGCCAAAATCAATATACAATGCAGATGGAATTTCGTCCAGTCAAAGAAAAATATAAGTTTTTCCAGTCAGAAAGCGAAGCGATAGCAGGACTGGAATCGTCTGTAGCAGCGCTTCGATACTTGTCGGACAGATTGCTGCCGGAAGAACACCGGGAAGGTTTTAACCAGTTAATTGATAAGTATTATCAGCATAATAATGAGGTGCTTTCTGAATACGATAATCCTATGGAAGCCATTGGAAGGACGATTGCGGGAATGCATTCTGATAAGAGTTTCTTTTCTCATCGTACGAGTGAGTATAAATATACTTTAAGGCTTGGTATGATAGAGAAATCAGAACAGGAAAAGAAAGCGTACCGACAAGGTTTGCAGATATTGTTTGAGAAAATGAAAGAAAATGGAAACGATACATCCATATGGGAACAAATTAAGGAGTACATTCTGGACTATTCGACTGACAATAGTAATGATGGCGGGTTTCGCAATTATGTTTATAATGAGGCAGAGTATTTATTTAGTCATATGAAAAACTGCTGGAGCAGATTGTTTGCGCTGGGGATGGATTGACTTGGCGTGGGCGTGCATAAGTAGTATATCATCACCAGAACTACAATATTGTAGTTCTGGTGATTTTGGCAGTTTGTAAATGACAAAGTTTTAAGAGGGGAAGGAGAAAACAATAAAAAGAATTACAGGAACGATTGCTCTCATGCTGGTGGTATGTACGATGTTTTCGAATGTAGCGTTTGCGGTGGAAAAGGGAGGGGAAACAGCACAGGATGATTTTTCAACACATGCGGCAGCGCCTCCGCTCACAGAATTATATGTCTACGAAGTTGCTTCAGAAGATCAGCCCGGTGGAGAAATTATACAGCATTCGTCTTCGTTTTACCCGACGGCAACTGTGCTTGATCATGGCGGTTCCTGGCTTCGTGTTACGACATTTGAACTGGGGTATGCAAAATCGCGGGTGGCAACTTTTAAAAATATGACCATGAAACGTGAAAGGATTCAAAGTGTAGATTTGGATGGGGACAGAATTATGCAAATTAGTAATAATTATAATGCGTCATATATTGGCTCTGTGAATAAAGGAAAAAAACTGGCAGGTAATAATGAAAAATCCTTTTCTGATGTGGCAGCTGTGAAGGCGGCAGAAGCAGACAGAAATAATGAGATACATAAAAAGACTTCGGCTGTTTTGGATTCGATCGGTTCTCAGGCGCCGGATGAGGTAAAACAGGCGTGGATGGAAGCTGAAAAAGAGACGGGCGCTTTTTTTACAGTAGGTGGTCTTTATATAACGGCTGACGGCAAGCATGCTCACATAACACAAATGGGTGTAGAGCGGTTAATCAGATGGTACTGGGGTCAATTTAATCAGGATGATCTTTTGGGCAATTCAGTGGAAAGTGCAATCAATGCGGTAAATAAATGGATATATGATGTGGATCATCCACTTGCCGGATCGCCTGCAAGAAGCTGGGAAGAGCAGCAGTTAGTTATGAAAGAAAGGGAGTTTTATGAAGTCTTTCTTGATAAGCTGATGCAACTGAGAAATAGGTAAAGCCGGAAGTTTGTTGGGACATGAATGGGAAGGCAGATAAGATGAACCAGTGAGACTTTTTGTTTCACTGGTTTTATAAATTATTTCATTATGATTGTATCCAAAATGTCCGATAACAATGATACAGCCATCTACACATAAAGGGGGGATTTCTATGTGGTACGGAGATGGAGTTTTGCGATAAACTGAGCGCGGCAAAGGACTGGCGGTCGAGTCTCAAAATGCTTGCAGACGGCGAAAACTCGGTGGATGATTCCATAGCTGCGATGCAGGATACTTTGAACGCGCTTGCTTCCGGGAACAGCAAAAATCAAGGAGTGCTGCAATATGTCAGCCGGTGGAACAAATTTACAATCGAAAATGCGAGACAGTATTGGAACTTGCTGGATGCGCATAACTTAAAGCCGGTATATGGTGACAAATGAATTGCTGAAAAAGGTTAAGAAACGGCAGAACTATGCCGAAATAAAGGGTGAATGAGAAATCATTCGCCCTTTGTTGTATTATATTTAAAAAAATACACTACATTTTGTATGAGGAAGACTTATGAAGATTACGTTTGACCACAGTAACGCAAACCAAAATGTAGACAGGGCGGCAACTTCATATCGGGACACCCGGACGACCAGGACAGAGCGTGCGGGTGATTACGCATTAGACATTTCTGGCACAGTTATGGATAACAACGCTTACGGAGGTCACGGAAAGACCGCAGAAGAGGTTATGCAGGATGCGGAGGCTATTGACGTGGCCACGCAGACAGACTTTATGACAGTGATGTCTAATACTATGTCCGGGAAAGATTTTTCCCGTTTACAGCAGGAAGGTTATCATCCCGGTAATATGGAGATTGAGGAAGTTGTCACCATTGTCGACACGATTAAGGCAGCGCTTGTAAAAGGCGGCACGCAGGTTACGGGTTACACCGATGATCTGGATGCGGACACTCTGAAACAGATTACAGGGAGCCAGGCTTTTGCGCAGGAGCTTGCCGCGCAGTTTCAGGCGCACGACATTCCGCTTACAGAGGAGAATGTGCGGGCGGTGAAGGATGCGTTTGAGAGAGCCATGCAGACGGCACAGATTGGTGAAGGCACCGTGAAATATATGGTGGAGAACCGAATGGATCCTACCATTGACAATTTTTATCTGGCCGGCCACAGCGCCGCTTCGGACAGCCAAAGGCAGGCGCATGGTTATTATGCCGCGGACGGTACAGGTTATTACGCGAAGAAGGCGGAAGAGTATCATTGGGAGCAGCTCCGTCCGCAGATAGAGCGTGTGCTGGAGGAAGCCGGACTCGAAATCAACGATAAAAATGTGGAGAGCGCACAGTGGCTGATCGGCGTGGGTGTACCGCTGACGGCAGAGACGATGCAGAGACTCCATGATATCGAGCAGGCCGGACAGCCCTGGGACAGAGAGCGGATTCTGGCAGCGGCGGCAGCGGCGGTTTCAGATGGAAAAAAGGCAGGAGAGGCTAATCTGGCTGATGGCAGAAGCAGCCTGGAACAGGCGGCCGATTATGCAGAGAGTTACGGACGGATCAGCGATGAAGCGGTTGATCTGGCCGTGGCTGAGAATAAAGAATTAAACCTGCGGAATCTGACGGAGGCACAGGAAAGGATAGATGCCGGCGGCATGACCGACAATGTACCGGCGGCAGTCACCCAGAGGCGTCAGCTTGAGGAGATCAGGCTGATGATGACCATTGAGGCAAACCGGCAGTTGATGGCACGGGGATATTCCATAGATACGACAGAGCTGGAGGCTTTGGTGGAAGCTTTGAAGAAGCTGGAGCAGGAGTTGAACCAGAAGCTTTTTGGAGAAGCCGATGCGGCGGCGGCAGCTGGGAAAGCGTCACTTTACGAGGAAACGCAGGCAAAGATTGCGGAGATTCCGAGTCTGCCGGCGGCAGTGCTTGTGCAGTATATTGACGGCACGGAAGCTTTTACGCTCGACAGCGTACATAAGAACGGTACCATACTTAAGAATGCCTATGAGATGGCGAGGGAGTCCTACGAAACACTGATGACAGCGCCCAGGGCGGATATGGGAGATTCCATTCGCAAGGCATTTCGCAACGTGGATGATATTCTGAAGGATATGGGCCTCGAAACGAACGAGGAGAACCGAAAAGCGGTGCGGATTCTGGGCTACAACAGTATGGATATCACCGCTGAAAATATGGACGCGGTGAAGAAGTACGACATGGAGCTGCAGTATACCATCCGCAGAATGACCCCGGCAGTATCTTTGCAGGCTATCCGGGACGGCAAAAATCCGCTTTCCATGTCCATTGCAGAGTTAAACCAGTATTTGGATGAGAGCGGCGCGGATGAGCCGGCAAAAGAAGAGAAATTCAGTAAATATTTATATAAGTTAGAGAAGAACCATGCAGTCAGCGAGCAGGAGCGGGACGCTTACATCGGGATTTACCGCATGTTCCGGCAGCTGGAAAAGTCGGATGATGCGGCGGTGGGCAGTCTCTTAAAGGAAGGCGCGCAGATTACTTTCAGTAACCTCTTGACGGCAATGCGCAGCACCAAAAGACAGGGAATGGATTACAAGGTAGATGATGGATTTGACGGTGTGGACGCCGTGGCAAAGAACAGATCCATCACGGATCAGATATTGAGCGGCTTTCCTGAGCTTGGGCAGGAAAGCACACAGCCGGGAAACCAGGAGAGCGGGCAGAATCAGCAGTCCCCGGAACAAGCGGAGAGCTACTATCATATGCTTGCGGGACAGATTGCGGATGATCTCGAGCCGGAAATGCTTGTGGAGACGAATCCGGCAGCGGACACGACTATGGAAGAGTTTGCGGATGCGCTGCGGCAGCAGACGGCGGATGCATCTCTGGAGCAGTCCTACATGCAGGAGCAGATACAGTCCTACCGTGGCCTGGAAAACATAGAGGAGGCTGTGGTGCGGGAGCTTGTGGTATACAGGCAGCCTGTGACGGCAAACAATCTGGAAGCGGCGGATGCGCTTCGGAAAAAGCCGGGCGCTCTGCCCAGGAAGCTGCGTGAGCTGGAAGAAAAGGCAGGCGTCTCTGACGGCAGGGAGAAAGTGCAGAAGCTGATAGATAACTTGACGGACAGAGAGAGCGCGCAGGAAGCTTACGAGGAAATGCAGGAAACTTTCCAGTCCCTTGTGGATGAGGCGATGGATGCGCCGGACGATTATCTTGATCTCCGTGCCCTGCAGAGCTGTCAGAAGCAGCTTGCGCTGGCGGGAAGCCTTTCACGGGAAGAGAATTACCAGATTCCTGTAGAGATTAACGGAGAGCTGACGGCGATCAACTTAAAGGTTCTGCATGGCGATGAGGCCGGCAGAGTTAATGTGGCGGTGCATACGGAAGAATTTGGTCAGATTACGGCCAGATTTGCCCTCAGGGAACAGACAGTATCCGGGTATATTGCCTGTGACAGCAGAGAGGGAACGGAATGGCTGCAGGGCAGACAGGAGAGTATCAAAAATGCCCTGGAGACTCCCGGCGAAGGCGGACAGAGCAAAAATGCCGAACATGTAGTAATCCTGTATAGCAGGGAAGTGAGCGGCGGAACGTATACACAGGATGACATAAAGGGCGATGCGGGACAGCAGACGGCAGACCTGTATCAGATGGCAAAAGCATTTATCACGGCCCTGACGGCATGAGAAGGAGAAAACAACAATGAAGATCAGTTATAATGCGGCGGCAATGCGCGCAAGTAATGCGTTAAATGCATCGGACAGCAAGGTGTCCAAGTCTTTGGGACGTCTCTCTTCCGGCTTGAAGGTAACGACATCGAAGGATAATCCTTCGGGCTATGCCATCGGCAGAAGAATGAATGCGCAGATCACGGGTATCAATACGGCGACACAGAGTTCGAACAACGGTATTTCGGTAATTGAGACGGCCGATGGAGCGTTGACGGAAGTGCACGAGATGCTGCAGAGAATGAATGAGCTGGCAGTCAAGGGTGAGACCGGGACACTTACAACCGGCGACCGTATGACGCTTGAAGCGGAGTTAAAGCAGCTCAAGCAGGAGATAACCAGAATCTCCACAGATACGCAGTTTAATGGGCAGACGCTTTTAGACGGCACCTTTGATTTGCGTGGCTATACCAATAACAATAAGGTGAAAGTGGACTACTATTCGGACGAGGTGCTCCCGAAAAAGTATTCGATTACCGAGTTGAACATTGTTTATGGCGTCGATGGAAAGATTGATAAGGATGCTACCACGCTCACTCTGGGCCCCGAATTTCCGGCTGGAGTGGAGATATCCGAGACAACAAAGGATAAAATTACGTTAAAGGGCCCCGCGGATTTTGAGATGACCATTGCGATTGATGTTGAGCCTGAACCGATTTTGGATGCGGACGGTAATGTCACGGGGTATGAATCCGTGAGTCCTTTACATGTTGATCAGACTGTGATAAGCACTACTACGCTTCCTTCAGTTACAGTTAGTGTAGATGTAAATGGTGACTGGGATTTGCCGGCTATAAAAGCATCTGTTGAGCAGGCTATTCAACAGGCGTTCGTAGATGGAACAGCGGGTGATATGCCGGCTGATACAGTGGTTACTAATATGCGAGTAGGGACTGAGGGCGGTTTGACGATTGATCTTGGAAGTAATGCTGACCCTAATTTTCGGGTTTCATTTGGTTATGGAAAAGACTATATGGGAACTGCGGGATCGGTGACAAAAGATGTAGATTTCGATAAGGTTGAATTCTCTACTGAACCGCTGATCATCGACGCCACCGGCATCGGTGCAATGGACACCCAGACTGGCGCGAACGAGGGACAGCAGCTTGCCATCCGTATTCCCACGATCTCTTTGGACAGGATGGGGCTGGAGGACACCAAGATGACCACAGTGGAGGAGTGCGCGGAGGCCAATAAGGCAATCAGAGGCGCGATCCTTTATGTGTCGGATGCGAGAAGCCGTCTCGGTGCGTATCAGAACCGTTTGGAGCACACGGTCAATAACCTGGCAGTTTCCAATGAGAATATGACGGCCTCCTATTCCCGTATCATGGATGTAGATATGGCGGAGGAGATGACGGCGTACACCACGGAGCAGGTAATATCCCAGGCGGCGGTTTCCATGTTGGCGCAGGCGAACGAGAGACCTTCCCAGGTGCTGCAGCTGTTACAGTAGAAAAGATCTGCGGGAGAATATAAAAGCATATTCGTTCCGTGTGCCAAAGGATGTTAAGCGAAAAAACAGGAAAGGCAGATTCGCGATATGACGAAGGAATTAAAACAGGAATATACCCTGCGGATTACGCAGGCGAATAAGACGCAGCTCATCACCATCCTGTATGAGATGGCGCTGCTCTATGTAGATGAGGCGGAAGAGGCGCTGGCTGCGGGGGACAGGACAGAGCTTAAAAATGCAGTCCGCAGGATTCAGGGCTGTATGTGTGAGCTTATGGATTCCCTGCACATGGAATATGAGGTGGCGCATAATCTGCTGCAGCTTTACCTCTACATCAACAGGGAGGTTGCAAAGGCAGCCCTGCACAACGATGCGGAAAGTCTGGAGCATGTCCGCCCGGTGCTGAATCAGCTTCTGGAAGCTTACAGGCAGATCGAAGGACAGGACGTGTCTGGCCCTGTTATGGGCAATACACAGACCGTGTATGCAGGGCTTACTTATGGAAGAAATGAGCTGATGGAAAGCTCTGCGGATCCTGCCGCAAACAGAGGGTTCTGCGTATAAGTTAAAGATGGTTCGGAATGGAGGAAACAATGAAAATCAGTTATAATGCGGCGGCAATGCGCGCAAGTAATGCGTTAAATGCATCGGACAGCAAGGTGTCCAAGTCTTTGGGACGTCTCTCTTCCGGCTTGAAAGTAACGACGTCGAAGGATAATCCTTCGGGCTATGCCATCGGCAGAAGAATGAATGCGCAGATCACGGGTATCAATACGGCGACACAGAGTTCGAACAACGGCATTTCGGTAATCGAGACGGCCGATGGAGCGTTGACGGAAGTGCACGAGATGCTGCAGAGAATGAATGAGCTGGCAGTCAAGGGTGAGACCGGGACACTTACAACCGGCGACCGTATGACACTTGAAGCGGAGTTAAAGCAGCTCAAGCAGGAGATAACCAGAATTTCCACAGATACACAGTTTAATGGGCAGACGCTTTTGGACGGCACCTTTGATTTGCGTGGCTATACCAATAACAATAAGGTGAAAGTGGACTACTATTCGGACGAGGTGCTCCCGAAAAAGTATTCGATTACCGAGTTGAACATTGTTTATGACGCCGATGGCAAGATTGATAAGGATGCTACCACGCTCACTCTGGGCCCCGAATTTCCGGCTGGAGTGGAGATATCCGAGACAACAAAGGATAAAATTACGTTAAAGGGCCCCGCGGATTTTGAGATGAC
>CAJTTT010000010.1:90456-106452 GCA_910579285.1 uncultured Lachnospiraceae bacterium
GTGCTGCAGCTGTTACAGTAGAAAAGATCTGCGGGAGAATATAAAAGCATATTCGTTCCGTGATGCCAATAGATGTTAAGCGAAAAAGCAGACAGATCCTGCCGCAAACAGAGGGTTCTGCGTATAGCAAATTGATGTTTGGAAGAGACAATTAAGAAATGTTTCGCATTCTCTGTCGTCTCAGCCTTGTATGAATTATGAGAGCGTCAGAGGGCGGTATGCCTCGGCGTGTTCTTTTTCGGGCAGCGGATTACTTTCCGCTGCCTTTTGCAGCAGATATTTGTACCGTTTCATAACGGCATTCAGCTCATAAATATAGCAGTCAATCAGATCTGGGTCTGTCGCGTTATCGAATCCAGCATAAGCGTTTTCCAGCGCGTTTCTCGTAAGGAGCAGCTCTTCTCTCAGCGTCATCTTCTGCCTGTCCACGATTATTTCGTTTTCTGCCGGTATGCAGGGGCTTTGTCTGAAAATCATTCTCATAGGAAACCTTCCTTTCGGGTTATGTGGATATCGCGTGGAGAATGCATGTTTTTGCATTCTCTTGAGTGAGTCTTCTCACTCTAGTTTAGGTAAAAATTTCCAAAATATTCATGTAATATTATGGATGGCCTGTTCATAAACTGTAGGGAGACAGGCAGGAGGGACGTTCCGGCAGACGAAGGGACGGACCGTGAGGATTGGATGATGGGAAATGCAGGCGGAGCTTTTGTTATAATAGCAGTATGTCTGATTGTACTGGCAATAGGAGCAATGGGCAGGAAGGTGGAATGGCTGGTGAATTTCATTCTTCGCGCGGTGATGGGAACTGTGGGCATTTATGCGATCAATTACATGCTGGCGGGCAGGCAGCTTCAGGTGGCGGTGGGAATTAATCCGTTTACGGTTTTGACATCGGGAATCCTTGGATTTCCTGGGGTTGCGGTACTTTACGGCATTCATTTTTTCAAAATTTTGTGAATAGTTTACAATAGACAAGAATTTTTATTGTGTTATAATTCAAATCACAACTCAAGAAAATCTTTGTGCGATTCCTTTCTGTGGAGTGCACACTTCTCGCTTCAGGGCATCGGGAAGATCTTCCAATTATTTCGTTGAGTCGATTTATTCAATTATTTTTTAAGATGTGGAGGTGGTTTTATTGGACTGACTTACTGTCAATCTGTCCTGCTTCTGCTGTTGCTGCTTTCCGCTTTGGCGGATCTTAAGACAGACCGCATTCCGAACGGCTTTATTCTTCTGGGTATTGTCATCGGTGCTTCGGGCAGTCTCTTTTCCGGCCGTGGGTTATCAAACCTTCTGGCGTCTATGCTTCTGGCGTTTCTGCTCATGTATCCTCTGTATATGATAGGTGCACTTGGTGCAGGCGATGTAAAGCTGTTTGTTATGATCGGGAGTTTTCAGACGGTGGGAGATTCTATGGCCATACTGGCGGGAGCCTTTGTGACCGGCGCGGCGGTGTCGCTTATAAAACTTGCGGCGGAGAGAAACGGCAGAGAAAGATTTCGGTATTTTTTTGCATATCTGTATGATGTCTGGCGGACAGGACATTGGAAAATTTACGGCGAGGACTTAAAACAGGATTATCACACCTACTGTAAAAACAAAATCCACTTTGCGGTGCCGATTCTGTTCAGTGCGGTGTGCAGAATGGGAGGATTATTTTGACACATAAAATTATGGCGATCTGTGATACGGAGGAAGGCTACGCTTTCCGTATGGCGGAGTATCTGCTGGATAAGGTTAAACTGCCCTACACGCTGCATCTGTTTACGGCGGTGGAGGAACTGGAGAAATTTGCGGGGAGGGAAGAGATTGAGATTCTCCTCATTGCAGAGAGCGCATGGCGGCTCCTCAGGGAGGAGTATGTCAGAAAGCAGGTGGCGCAGATGTTTATTCTTCAGGAGAGCGGGGAAGCGGCGCAGACACTTCATTCGCAGGAAAGCGTTGAAGCGGAGAAAGAGAACATGCGCTGTATCAACAAGTACCAAAGCCCGGAAATGGTAGTACAGGAAATGCTGAATGTAATTGTGGATGGCAGCGGGTGGAAGGATTACAGGGAGACGACGGATACAGCGGCTAAGATGATAGGAATTTATTCCCCGGTAAAGAGATGCCTGCAGACTTCTTTTGCCCTTTCACTCGGACAGCTTCTGGCAAAAGAGCATAAGACGATGTATCTGAATTTTGAGATGTATTCCGGCCTGGGAGAACTTTTGAGGCGGGAGTATCAGACAGATATGCTGGATGTCATGTACTATTTCCAGAGTGCAAGGGAAAAGTTGGCGCTGCGTCTGCCAACGATCATTCAGAATGCGGGAGGATTGGATTACATACCGCCCATGCAGTATTCGCTGGGAATCAGGGAAGTGCCGGGAGAGCAGTGGCTGGCTCTCTGCAGGGATATTGCAGCGATAGGCGAATACGAATACATGATTCTGGATCTGGATGACGGGATAGACGGGCTGTTTGATCTGTTAAAAAATTGTCACAAGATATATACCATCACAAGGGAGGATCCCTTCGCGCAGGCAAAACTTGGGCAGTATGAACGAATGCTGCAGCAGGGGGAGCTGGGAGAAATCTCCGAGAAAACCGTAAAATGCCGTTTTCCGATTTTTCAGAAACTGCCGGACAGTCTGGATATGATGACGCACGGAGAGCTGGCCGGCTATGTAAAATCCATTATAAAAGAGGATATCTATGGATAACAGGGAAGAGAGACGGAAAATTTTAAAGGAAAAGCTTTTGGAAAGCATTGACTATTCCAGGGAGAGCAGCGATGAGGAGATCAGGGAGCTGATAGATGAGATGCTTGTGCGGGAAGGGCGGGAAAATCCGCTTTCCCTGTCCGAGCGGAGCAGACTCAGAAAAGAGCTTTTCCACGCAGTCCGCAAGCTGGATGTGCTGCAGGAGCTGGTGGATGATCCGCAGATCACGGAGATTATGATCAACGGCCCGGACAAAATTTTTATAGAACAAAACGGCAGACTGACGGAGAGCGGCCTTTGTTTTGACAGTGCGGAGAAATTGCAGAATGTGATACAGCAGATTGTCTCTGACTGTAACAGAGTAGTCAATGAGGCATCGCCGATTGTGGACGCCAGACTGGAGAACGGCGCCCGCGTCAATGTGGTATTGAACCCTGTGGCGCTAAACGGTCCTATCGTCACGATCAGACGTTTTCCCGATAACCCCATCACCATGAACGATCTCGTAACGTTTGGCTCCATTACGGAGGAGGTGTGCGAGTGGCTAAGCAGACTTGTGCGGGCAAAATACAATATCTTTATCAGCGGTGGGACAGGCTCCGGGAAAACCACGTTTTTGAATGCTCTGTCCAACTATATACCCGCTGAGGAGCGGATCATAACCATAGAGGACAGCGCGGAGCTGCAGATCAAAAATATTCGTAATATCGTGCGCATGGAAACGAGAAACGCCAACGTGGAGGGGTGCCGGGAGATCACCATAAGAGATCTGATTAAGACATCCTTGAGAATGCGGCCGGACAGAATTATCGTGGGAGAGGTGCGCGGCGGCGAAGCTTTTGACATGATGCAGTGCCTGAATACGGGGCATGACGGATCCATGTCCACAGGACACGCCAACAGCTCGCGGGACATGCTAAGCCGTCTGGAAAATATGATTCTCATGGGCATGGAGATTCCGCTGGAGGCCATCAGACAGCAGATCGCCTCGGGCATTGACGTCATTGTCCACCTGGGGCGGCTGCGGGACAAAACGAGAAAGGTGCTGGAAATAGTGGAGGTGCGCGGTTTTGAAAACGGAGAAATTTCTTTGAGTCCGATTTACCGCTTCGAGGAGGAGGGAGAGACGGACGGAGGGAAAATCCGCGGCACACTCCAAAAGAAAGGAGAACTTGCCTATGTCGAAAAGCTGCAAACCGCAGGATTATGCTGAGTATCATTTTTCTCTCAGGGAGGGGATGCTCGCTTTTCTGGAAGGCGGGTTTCTGGTTGGGATGATCGGATATTTCTTCTATCGGTCATGGATTGCGTGTCTTTTTCTCCTTCCCGTGTTTGTCCTCTTTATCAGAGAGAGAAAAAGACGGCTGGCGAAAAAGCGGAGACAGGAACTGAGCTTACAGTTTAAGGATCTGGTGCTGGCTCTCGCGGCTAATGTTAAAGCCGGATATTCTGTCGAGAATGCCATGCGGGAATCCTGCCGCGATCTGGAGCTGCTCTACGGCGGGGACAGTCCCATCTGCCTTGAAGTACGGCACATCCTGCGGGGGTTGGAAAACAATATGGTTCTGGAAAGACTGCTGTATGACCTGGGAGTCAGAAGCCGGCTGACGGATATCATGCAGTTTGCGGACGTATTTCTGATTGCCAAAAGAAGCGGAGGCAATCTGACAGAGATCCTGGAGAAGACTGCCGAAGTGATCGGGCAGAAGATCGAGACGGATAAGGAAATCCAGCTTATGATCGGCGCGAAAAAGATGGAGCAGAAAATTATGAATATGGTGCCGTTTCTGATTATTTTCTATATCGGGACGACCTCGCCGGGATTTTTCGACGTACTCTATCATAATTTGGTAGGTGCGGCAGTGATGACGGTGTGCCTGCTCTTCTATGGTGCGGCATATCTGGTTTCCAGAAAGATCGTGGAGATAGAAGTATGAAGAAATGTCTGCTTTTGTTTCCGCGGGAAATGGGTTAAATGACTGCTTGGGTGTATGGCGAAAGGAGTGTGTGATGATTTATGTGTATACTGCGATTTTAATGATTTATCTGGTTTTGTTTGTTTTGTCTGTCGGAGAAAGCGGGAATCCGTTCCAAAAGATAGCGGCCCGCATTTTTCGGAAACAACAGGAGCGGCAAAGGAAAAGGAATAGCAATGGGGGCAGCAAAAACTGGAAACGGATGCTCTACACAAGGCAGCTCGGGGAAAAGTTGAAAACACTGCAGCCGGGAATTGCGGCGGAGAAGCAGGTCCGGGATCACTACTTATCTCTGTATGCACTGTTACTTACGGTGGTGTTTGCGGGGAATCTTATCTGCATGGCTGCCTGGTTCAGCGCCCACAGCGCCGCAAGGCTGGTTGACGGCGGGTATCTTCCCAGGAATGCCTACGGAGAGGGAAATGTGGAGGTTGGACTGAAAGCGGAGATTCCGGGGGTGCAGGAGGAAATTTTTGATTATCTTCTGGAGGAGCGTAAGCTCACAGAGGAAGAACTGGAAAAAAGTTATGCGGAGGCGGCAGTGCTTCTTCCGCAGGTGATTCTTAGCGGGAATACCTGTCTGGAAGATGTGCGGAAGGACTTGGAGCTGGTGTCTGCTCTGGAGGGGTATCCCTTTCAGATCAGTTGGGAGAGCAGCGCCTACTCGCTGGTCAATACGGACGGGATCGTACATAATGAGGAACTTGCGGGAGGCGAGGTGGCCATTCTGACGGCGAAACTTAGCTGCGAAGAGTGGCTTCGGGAGCTGCAGATTCCTGTGCAGATCAATCCGATGATACATACGCCAAAGGAGGCGCTTCGTATACGGATAGAGGAGCTGCTCCGGGAGAGGGAGGAGAGCAGCAGAAGCGGGGAAGTGATGGCGCTGCCGGAGCAGATCGGCACAGAACCCGTTATTTGGAGCGAGATCATAGAGGACAGCAGCGGCTATTTTCTGATCCTGATAATGTTTGCGGCGGGTGTGCTCTATTGGGGAAGAGGCAGGGAGCTGGATCAGAAGCTGGAGGCAAGAAAGAGGGAACTGCTTTTGGATTATCCCGAGATTGTCAATAAACTGGCGCTATATATGGGGGCGGGCATGACGGTCCGAAACGCCTTTTTGAAGATGGGGGAGGACTATAAAAAACAGAAGGAGGAGAAAAGGAAATATGTCTATGAGGAAATTTTAATGACCTGCTATGAATTACAGGGAGGCAGGTCGGAGACGGAGGCCTACGCCCATTTCGGGAAACGGTGTCAGGTGCAGTCCTATATGAAATTGTCTGCACTGCTTTCGCAGAATATCAGAAAGGGAAGCAATGACCTTTTGCGGGTACTCGGGCAGGAAGCGGATCATGCCTTTGCAGAGCGGAAAAATCAGGCAAAAAAGCTGGGAGAGGAGGCGGGGACGAAACTGCTTGTGCCAATGATGATGATGCTTTGCGTGGTTATGGTGATTATTATGATACCGGCTTATTTTTCTTTTACTTTAAATTAGAGTACCTGCCCGGCGTTTTCTGAATATCGGTTTCTGCGCCGGGCAGCGGCAAACAGCAAAATGACAAAAGGAGGAAAACAGTATGTTAAAAAAAGAAAACGACAGGAGACTCAAAGGGTTCGGAAACTTTCTGCGGGAGGAGGAAGGTATGGGCACGGTGGAAATCATTTTGATTATTGTGGTGCTGATCGGTCTGGTGATTATTTTCAAGACACAGCTTCGCGAACTGGTGGAGCGGGTATTTGAGAAGATTACCAAAGACAGCAACACGGTAATGAAATGAGGCGGGGATATATAACGGTATTTTTATCTTTATCTCTTACGTTGATCCTGTCCCTTGTATTCACAGTAATAGAAGGGGCACGGATCAGTGCCATCCGCATGAAATTTGAGTGTGTGACGGATATCGGTATGAATTCCGTTTTGGCTGAATATCACAGGGAACTTTTGAAACAGTATGATCTTCTGTTCGTGGACATGTCCTATGGAGGTTCCCGCGCAGAAATTGCGAATACGGAGGCGCATCTGCTCGGATTTGCACAGAAAAACTGCCGCCCGGGGGACGGAGGCGGCCTGTTCGACAGCAGAGACTTTCTGGCCATGCATATGGGCATGGTGGAGATCCCGGAATACTCGACGGCATCTGATGAAAATGGTGCAGTGTTAAAGCGGCAGGCAACCGATTACATGGGGGACTATCCGCTTGGAGCGGTTCTGGATCGACTCAGCGCCAATATCGGTCTGCTGCAGGGTGCAGGAATTGATACGAAGGACATGGCGGCGTGGCGGCAGCAGTATGAAGCGCAGATTGAGGCCATCGGCCTGCCGGAAAGAGACACGGAAGACGGCGGGAAGGAGAAGGTGCCGCTTAACAATCCGGCGGATCTTGCCAATGCCACCAGAAGCAGCGGGGTGTTAAATCTTGTACTGGAAAATCCGTCTGCCGTCTCGGCGGTAAAGGTGGATTTGGGCGAGTATATTTCCCACCGTTCCGGCCGGATGACAGGATCGGGGCTGTGCGCAGAGGCAGTGGAAGCGGGTGGTGCGCCAAATGAGCTGGTTTTTCAGATGTATCTGTTTGAGAAATGTGGTTATTTTGGGGAGCAGATGGATAAGTCGCTTCTGAAATACCAGATAGAGTATATTCTGGCCGGAAAAGATACGGACTGGCAGAATCTGGAACAGGTGGCAAAAAAGCTTCTTCTCTGGAGGGAAGCGGCAAATATGATGTATCTTTTGTCGGACAGCGCCAAGATGGCGGAGGCGCAGGCTTTGGCATTGGCCCTCACGGCGGTGATGCTCCTGCCCGAGCTGGCGGAGCCGGTCAAGTATACGATTCTCTTTGCGTGGGCTTATGTGGAGAGTCTGCAGGATGTGAAAACACTGCTTAGCGGAGGCCGGGTTCCTCTTTTTAAAACGGCCGCCGACTGGAAGACGGGAATCAACAGCATTAAAAATGTGAGAGGGAGTCTTTCGGAAGATTCCGGGGGAAACGGGCTGAATTATAAGGAGTATTTACAGATTATGGTTTTTCTTCAGAATGCGGGAACGCTGACAGGGCGGGCAATGGACATTATGGAAATGGATATACGCCAGACACCCGGCAATGCGGGATTCCGAATGGATGGCTGCTTTGACTCTTACCTGGCACATCTGGAGGTGACGAGCCGTTTCGGCTATTCCTATGAGATGACCAGAAGATACGGATTTTATTAATGCGGGAGGTGATAAAAGATGCCCTTTTTACGATCACAAAACATAAATCATAAAAAATCGACGGCACATTCTCTCCGGGCATATCTTGGGGCATATCAAGGTAGTCACCATCATTCTTTTATACTTCGATTGGTAAAAGGGGCGTCTTTTATCTTCTCCCGCAGAAGAGGATCCATGACGCTGGAGGCCGCTTTTGCCCTGCCCTTTTTCCTGTTTGCAGTGCTGAATATTCTCTTTGCGGTGAATATCATTGGCACCCAGAGCAGGATCAATGCGGCGCTGCATCAGGTTGGCAACAAACTTGCCTTTGCGGGATATGCCTATGAAAATGCAGTGGGGGAAAGGGTGCCCGAGTGGTTTTCTGGTGTGGCGGTCACAGAGGGTTATGCCAGAGGACAGATCGTGGACTATGTGGGGAAATCCTATCTGGAAAATTCCTGCGTCAAGGGCGGCGCAGGGGGACTGTCTTTTGCGGGCTCTTCCGTGATGGGGGCGGATGATATCATTGATCTGAAGATAACCTACCGGGTCAGACCCTTTGTGGAACTGATGGGATTTGACGGATTCTCTTTGTCCCAGCGTTATTATGGCAGGGCGTGGACGGGATATGACGCTGCTGGGGCTGGAAGCGGCAGTGTTGTGGAAGACCCTATGGTGTATGTCACAAAAACAGGGACGGCTTACCACATGAACAGGAATTGCACTTATCTGAATCCAAAGATAGAGGCAGTGCCTGCACAGTCCGTGTCTGACAGGCGAAACGAATCCGGCGAAAAGTATGCGGTCTGTGGATCCTGCGGAAAAGGCGGGGGAGGAGAGCAGGTGTATATTACAGGTTATGGCAGCAGTTATCATAAACGGCTGGACTGCCCAGGGCTCAAAAGGACAATTTATACGGTGCCCTTGTCAGAGGCCGGTGCAAGAGGGAGGTGCTCCAAATGTGGGTAGAGATTGTTTTGTTTCTGTTTCTGGCAGTCTGCGCGGTGTTTGACGGATTGTACAGAAAAGTGCCGCTGGCGGTTGTCTGGCTGGGGATGTTTCTGGCAGTCTGTCTTCGGCTTGGCGGGGTAATGGGGAAGACAAACCTTATGTCGATGGCGTTTTCCCTGATGCCCGGCGCGGTTTTTTTCCTGCTCAGTTTTTTGACAAAGGAGAAAGTGGGTTATGGGGACGGATGGGCGCTTTTGATGATCGGCCTGTTTTTGGGACTTTATCAGTGTTTTCTAATTTTACTTGCTGGGCTTATGGCACAGTCTGCGGCGGCGGTTGTGCTTCTGGTACTGGGAAAGGCAAATCGTAACCGGGAAATTCCATTTGTGCCATTTCTGCTTCTGGGAATGGGGGTGATGGTATGTTTTTGAAAAAGACGGCGAAAGGATATATGACGCTGGAGGCTTCTTTTCTCATTGCATGGTCTTTGTTTCTGTTTGTTCTTCTAATTTATCTATCCTTTTATTCCTATGACAAATGCGTACTTTTTCAAGACGCATACACGATTTGTTTCCGTGGGAGCATTCAGAAGGATGAGGAGCAGGTGGTGCCATACATAAGTGCAAATATGCAGCAGCAGTTTGGCAGGAAATATTTTGGCGTGGGAAAAGTACGGGGCAGCGTAGATCGGAGCGGAAATACCACAAGTGTGACCGGGGAGTGTCAGGTAAAAGTGCCAATCCGCCAATTGTTTACCATGCACGGAAAAGCAGGCTGGCATATTCGCACCCGGGCAAAGGCACAGATCATCAATCCCACAAAGATGGTGCGCAGATGCAGATGGGTGGGAAATATGCTTTCGGATTAGCGGACAAATGAAAGCGGGAGGGAGATACAGATGCTGGAGGCAAAATATTTTAGGGATTATAAACACAGTTATATGATTTTACCGTGTAAAAGCAGACAGCCGGAAAAGAGTTACCAGTGCAGACAGCTCACTTCCAACAAAATAGAAGAGATTCTGCGCTGTTCCATGCGGCATGTGAATGGCATGACATATTTTTATTATGACATCAGTTCCAGAACGACTATGGAGAGTCTCTACCGGGACAGACAGATGTCCTATCGTCAGATCAAGGAGCTGTTGGAACAGCTTTACGGTATTTATTGCAGAGTCGGCGATTACTTTATGGATGAGACGAGACTGGTATTTTTGCCGGCGTTTATTTTCTATGATTTGTCGCGTAAAAAGTATGTTGGCTTCTATTACCCCGATTATGAGGAGAACCGGCCCTATGAAGCCCTTATGGATTACCTGCTGGAACATATGGACAGTCAGGACGAGCGTCTTGCGGACTGCGTCTATCAGATCTATGAGAGAGCGGAAGACAGCGGTTTTTCTCTGTGGGATGCGCTGCAGATCCTTGGGGAATCGGAGGAGAGCAGAGCGGAATCGGAAAAGGATGACAAGTCTGTGGGGCATACGGGGGAGGCGCTTCTGTTCCCCGAAAAGGATTCCTCCGAAGTGGAAAAGGAGGGAACGGCTTATGCGTTGACAGATATACACAGTTCGCCGGAGGACGGCTTTGCCCTGTGGGAGGAGAAGCGGGATGTGCCTGCACCCGAAAAAAGGAAGAGCCCGTTTTCGATGTTTGTGGTGATTTTGTCGGCGCTGGGAATTGCGGGAGCCGTCTATCTTTATGGCGCCTATGAGCTGTCGGATGAGGAGAGTATGACACTTCTCGGATGCGGCGCCCTGATGGGCGTCTGTCTTCTGGCCGGCCTCTTGGGACTTCTGAAAAACGGCACAAAGAAAGAAACAAAAAAAGCATTGGAAAGGGGAGTTGCAGAGAAAACACGTTCCGAGGAAGCGGAAAATCTGTATCCGCTGGTGCGTGAGCCGCGTTCTCTGGAAGGTGCACGGATTGGAGAGCCGGTCTCACTGGAACATGTACTGAGCAGGGAGTGGAACCCGGGATCGCCTGCGCCGGCCAGAGGAGGAGGCACGGCGGAAGAGGAGAACTGCGGCAATACGGTCTTTTTTGACAGCATTAAAATGGCGGAACATAAATTGTATGCATTGGACAGGAAAAACAAGCAGCATATTGAACTTAGCAAATTTCCTTTCACGGTAGGAAAGATGGCAGGCTGCGTGGACTGCGTTCTGGCGGACGAGTCGGTCAGCCGCATCCATGCCAGATTTGAGAGGGCTGGGGATGTGATTCAACTGACGGATATGAATTCCACAAACGGTACATATCGGAACGGAATGCGGATGCAGCCGCAGGAAACGGTGGAGATCGAACCGGGGGATGAGATACGGTTTGGGAAGCTGAATTACTGTTACAGATAAACAAATGTTACACCCGCTCTTGAAAAATGCTATACTGGACAAAACGGAGAGCTGAAGGGAATGGATATGGAGAAAAACGAAAAATGGCTGCAGTGGGCGGCTGGGTGGACGTAAATGTTTCTGTCCCGGAAAATATGATAAAGGAAGTGAAAGAGGAGGCGGGGCTTGATGTCAAGGTCACACGGATTATCGCGGTCCAGGACCGGGAAAAGCATAACCTGCCGATTTATGCCTATAAAGTATGCAAAATATTTATGCAGTGCGAAGTGACAGGCGGTGCATTTGTTTCCAATATTGAGACGACAGGCTTTGCTTATTTCGGAGTGGATGAGCTTCCCTGTCTTGCGGAAGAAAAGAGCAACAGGGAACAGATAGAGATGTGTTTCAGGGCAATGCGCTCGGAAGTTTGGGAAGCTTTATACGACTAGACCGATATGTTTGACATCCCATACTGAAAATGATACTCTTTGTTCATGGATATTTTAACGCTGGATCGACTGGAAAATCTGTTCTTTGAACAGGGATATGATAAAATACCGTCCAATCTGCCTGAGTTTAACTTTTACTGTCACAGGGAGATGCAGGGGATCAATGTGCTTCATGTGATTGACTACAGGCAGGGGCTTTACATCTCAAAAGACCAGTATGCCCATCTGAAGGAGCGGATTGAAACATTTTTCCGTGACCGGGGGGAACGGGAAGTCCATGTGATGACACTGGTTCTGTGCGATGATACGCAGAAAGCGAGAAATCTCTGCGAAACGGACACCTTCTGCTGGATCATAGAAACACGGGAGTACAGGCTGCTGATCCATGAAACGCAGGCGGCGGACTTTTACGGGTGGAAGGAACTTCTGGAGGAATATCTGTTTGCACTGAGGCAGGCGGGAGCGGAAAAGGCGGAGCCTTCCAGAAAAGCGGAGAAAGCCGATTATCTGCGAAATGTGTCGTGGGTCAACGCTGCCTTAGTGGCTGTGAATGTAATCGTATTTCTGATATGTACATTTACGGGAGATCTGTTATATAATAAAGGTGCATTTCGTGTGGAGGCGTTGTGGCAGGGGGAGTGGTATCGCCTGCTTACAAGCATGTTTTTGCATTGGAATGTGGAACACCTTTTCAGCAATATGATCGTTCTGTATTATGTGGGAGCGATTGTGGAACGCAAGCTGGGGCCTGTTTCCTATACGGCGCTTTATCTGCTATCCGGGTTTGCGGGAAATGTTTTTTCAATCGGATATGAACTGCTTACGAATGCCTATACAAATTCAGCAGGTGCGAGCGGTGCGGTGTTTGGCGTGGAAGGTGCGTTGCTGTTTCTGGTCATGGCGCATCGGGGAAAACTGGAGTCCATGACAGCGGGCAGAGTGGCATTTGCGGTTGCGTTTTCGCTCTATTGCGGTTTTACCAGCGCCGGAGTTAATAATGCGGCGCATGTGGGCGGCGTTCTGATGGGATTTGCGGCAGCGGCGGTTATAGCGGCATGCAGGAAAATGCAGGTGTTTTCCGATTCATAGTTGAGAAAATCAGAAAGGAAAGAGTCTTATGCAGATCAATATCTATTATGGCGGAAGGGGTCTTATGGATGATCCTACGCTGTTTGTGATCAAGAAGATGAAAGAGGTGCTGGAGGAGCTTCGTGTGACAGTGGAGGTTTTCCACCTTTACGAGCAGAAGAACAGCATTCCTACGCTGCCGCAGACTTTGAAAAATGCGGATGGCGTGATTCTTGCAACCACGTTGGAATGGTACGGAATCGGCGGCTATATGCAGCAGTTTCTGGACGCCTGCTGGCTCTATGGTGATAAAGAAAAAATCAGCCGGATTTATATGTGTCCGATTGTCATGTCTACTACCTACGGGGAACAGGAGGGGAAGCTGAATCTCGCTACGGCGTGGGAGATTCTCGGCGGCCTTCCCTGCAGCGGACTCTGCGGCTATATTGCGGACACCTCACTGTTGGAGGAGAATGGGGATTATATCAGAATTATTGAGAAGAATGCGGAGAACCTTTACCGCACGATCAACCAGAAGATGCCCTGTCTGCCGGCCAGCAATCAGGCGGTGAAGCAGAAAGTTGCCATCACGAAGAGCGTGAACTTTACACCGCAGGAGTCGGAACAGCTTTCCCAGTATGTGTCGGACGACACTTATGTGCAGAGGCAGAAAGCAGATATTCAGGAGCTTGCCAGCTTGTTCAGGGATATGATGGGCAGCAGCGAAAAGGAAGATACTACGGAGTTTGTGGAGGAAATCCGAAAGCACTTTGTGCCACAGCCGGGATTTGCGGCAGGATTTAAGATAGTGATCGAGGAGAAAAAGACGCCGCTTATGATTGTGATAGATGGTGCGAACCTTGACTGCCATTATGGGGAGGGCGGCCGTGTGGATGTGGAGATACAGCTTGACCGCGCTTCCTTTATGGATATTGTTTCGGGGAGGACAAGCTTTCAGACGTCCTTTATGGCGGGCGATATGAAGATGAGAGGAGACTTTAAGGTGCTGCGTTCGCTTGATCAGGTGCTGCAGTTTGGGGCAGGATAAAACCTGGATCCCTGCCTTATGGGAGCTTACGGAAAGCAGTTTGTAGATGGAGGAGCTAAAAATGGACAATTGTATATTTTGTAAGATTGCAAATGGAGAAATTTCGGCAAAGACATTGTATGAGGACGAGAAATTCCGTGTTATTCTGGATCAGGGGCCGGCGACCAGGGGACATGCGTTAATTTTACCCAAAGAGCATTATGCGGATCTGTTTGAACTGCCGGAGGACAGCGCTGGCGAGGTGATGAAGCTGGCCAAAAGAATGATGATCAAGATGCGCGAGAAGCTTGGATGCGAGGGATTTAACCTGGTGCAGAACAATGGCGACCTCGCAGGGCAGACAGTGTTTCATTTTCATCTCCATCTGATACCCCGTTACAGTGGAGACGGACAGAAGATCGGCTGGAAACCCCAGGAAGTAACGCCGGAGGAGCTTGAGGAAGTCAGAAAACAGATTGCTGACTGATACAGGGGACGTTTGGGAACGGAGGAGACATGAGGACGATAGAAACGGGAGAAATCACCCGGAATATCAAGGAAATGTGTGTGGAAGCGAATCATTTTCTCTCTGCGGATATGGAGCAGGCGATGAAATGCGCTGTGAAGACGGAGGAATCTGCGCTGGGAAAGCAGATTCTTGGGCAGCTGCAGGATAATCTGGAGATTGCCGCGAAAGATATGATTCCGATTTGCCAGGATACAGGAATGACGGTAGTGTTTCTGGAAATAGGACAGGAAGTGCACTTTGCGGGAGGAAATCTGACTGATGCAGTCAACGAGGGCGTGCGGCAGGGATATACAAGCGGTTATCTGCGCAAGTCTGTGGTGGGTGATCCCCTGATCCGTGAAAACACGAAGGATAACACACCGGCGGTAATACACAGCGAGATTGTTCCGGGGGACCAGGTTAAGATTACGGTAGCGCCGAAGGGCTTTGGCAGTGAAAATATGAGCAGGGTGTTTATGCTGAAGCCTGCTGACGGAGTTGAGGGTGTAAAAGATGCCATTATGACTGCCGTGAGGGATGCAGGCCCGAATGCCTGCCCGCCTATGGTGGTAGGTGTCGGGATCGGCGGCACTTTTGAGAAATGTGCGCTGATGGCGAAACGCGCGCTGACAAGGTCTCTTGAAGAGAGGTCCGAGATTCCCCATGTCAAGGAGTTGGAAGAGGAAATGCTTTCACAGATCAACAAAACGGGGATCGGGCCGGGAGGACTGGGCGGTACGACGACGGCGCTGGCAGTTAATATAGAAACATATCCGACGCATATAGCGGGGCTGCCTGTAGCGGTTAATATCTGCTGTCATGTAAACAGACACGCGGTGCGGGTGTTGTAAACAACGGTGTTAGTGCGGCATTTCGCATATGACTGTGTATAATTTTGAGAGGTATTTCTTCTATATATAATATATATAGTGTTATTGAGGCAGACAAGCACAACATCTATTTATTTTTCCCTGTATGACGGGATTGCTAAAGAAAGGGTAAAGCGTATGGAGCGACATATAAAATCGCCTATAGATAAAGAAACAGCGAAGCAACTGCGGGCAGGAGATTATGTGTATCTTACAGGCACGATTTATACTGCCCGTGACGCTGCCCATAAGAGAATGTATGAGGCATTGGAAAAGGGCGAAGGGCTGCCTTTGGAAATGAGAGATAATGTCATCTATTATATGGGGCCGTCTCCGGCGAGGGAGGGCAGGCCTATTGGTTCTGCAGGACCTACTACAGCCAGCCGCATGGATAAATATGCACCGGCCCTGCTGGATCTGGGTTTGACGGGCATGATCGGAAAAGGAAAACGTTCGAAAGCGGTGAAAGAGTCAATTATCAGAAACGGGGCAGTGTATTTTGCAGCGGTGGGAGGCGCAGGTGCGCTTTTGGCCGGTTCTATCAAGGCATCGGAGGTAATTGCTTACGATGATTTAGGAACGGAGGCTGTTCGTAAGCTGGAAGTTGAAAACTTTCCTGTGATCGTAGTTATTGATTCCGAAGGACAGGATTTGTATGAAAGTGCAATTAGGGAATACTGTAAATTATAATAATTATTCAATATAGAAAGTATGGAATAGTTACAAACTTAATTGGAAAAATAATTTATAATTGGATTTTAAAAAGGAATCCGAGAAAAGGCATTGACAAACAATACCACCTTATGTATAATTACTTTGCGTTGTGGAGACGCGGAACTATATATTTGGTAGAGGAATAGTTCAGACTGTGGAGAAATACTCAAGAGGCTGAAGAGGCGCCCCTGCTAAGGG
>CAJTTT010000011.1:0-101795 GCA_910579285.1 uncultured Lachnospiraceae bacterium
CCCCTCCCGCCTGTCAGCGTTTTGCCCTAAGCCCGTCCCTGCCGCGCAGTTATGTACGACCCACACAAAAAGCAGAAACGCCGCCGTAAACCAGGCGTCCTTCCCCATGCAGATGCTGAACATCCCGTTGACCGGGAGCAGGGCATAGAAAGAAAATGCGAGAACAAGCCAGAGAACCCTTGTACCCCGCCGATACAGAACATACAGATAAAAACCGAACACTGCCGCCGTAAGCGCCATCTGAAAAAAAGTATACAGCGCCACCGCCGCCGTATAACTGCCAAACAGGCCATACCCGGTCAACAGAAAACATTTGATGATGAGCGTATGAAAATAGGGGTGGTGGTTGGATTTTGCCGCCATCCCGAGAGCCTGCTCCATCTGCCACACTGCATCGTTGTTAAACCATGTCGGATAATACATAAGGTAGTAGGGAAGATAGCACAAAAGGCAGCCCAGAAAGAAGAGCAGCCATATCCACCAATGTCCCTTCCTCTGCTCTCTTGACGGAAACAGCCTGCGGTAAACAGCCTGCATCCCCGCCGGAAGCCGGGTGAAAAGAGGCGCCGCATTTTCCAGCGTAAAACCTGCCGCCAGCAGAACCGCGAAGCTTCCCGCCATCCACAAAACGATTCTGCCCAGATTCTGCACATTGCTGTAATCCACCGATCCCTGCCAGTCCCCCAGCACGACAAAACAGGCGAAACAGAGTGCAAAGGGGAGCAGAAGCAGAAGCTTACGTCCCGTGGGGCGCTTTATTTTGATATCCTTATCTGATTCCATGCATGATCCTCCGTGTCCTCTGACCGCTCCCTATTTTTTCCTGCGGTATTCCCCACACACTTCTTCAATATAATCCCGCCACTGTCCGTAGATCGCCTCGTCATTGGCTCTCTCTGCAATCTTTCTGGCATTCCGGCCAAGCCGCTCAGCCAGAGCCGGATCTTCGATCAGCCGGTTGATGCCCTCCTCCATCGCTTTCTGGTTCTTGATGGGAATCAGCAGTCCATCCACTTCGTTTGTCATAATCGTCCGCGGGCCGCCGCAGGGGCAGTCCGTGGCCACAATGGGCAGTCCCAGCGCCATCGCCTCCATCAGCGCGTTCGGCAGCCCTTCCCAGTCAGAACTGAACGCAAACAGCGCCGCGTCCACAAGCTGCTTCTCCAGACTGTCGCTGGCGCCCATCAGGTGCACATAGTCCTGCGCCTGCAGTTCCTCAATGGTTTTCTCCAGAAGCTCCTTCGTGCCGTCCTGCGTGTCCCTGCCGTATATTTTCAAGTCATAATCGGGGTGTTTCCTGTGCACCTCGCTAAAAGCCCGGATCAGCATAACCTGGTTTTTGAAATCCACCAGCCGACCCGACTGCACCACCGTTTTCGTCCGCCGCTCCGGCTCCGGCACCCCGATGTACTTGGGATTCAGCGGATTTAAGATAATGCGGGAGTTTTTCTGTAATCTTGGCGCAAAAAACTCCCTTGCCCCCTCTGTCTGGAACACACAGCCGTCCGCCCTCGGAAAAAGAAAAGGAATCTGCACCTTGTCAAAAGGCCTGTCGTAATGTCCCACCGGGTCTGTGCGTATGGAAATGAGCACAGGAATCTTAATGAAAAAAGCCGCTGTCAGTCCCCGATACAACGCCTTTCTTGCAAAGGGAATCAGAATATCCGGCTTTTCCTCCTTCAAAAACTGCTTCAGATAGCGGATTCGCAGAAAAAACTGGGTCAGGCGGTTCTTTTTCTCGTCTCCCGGCCGCAGTCCCACATGCACGCGGCGCACGCGCCCGTCTACCTGAAATTCGTCCTCGCCCTGCCACTCCGTGGCCACAAGCACCTCGTACCCGTTCTGCACAAAGCGGTTGGACAGGTTGGACACCACTCTCTCCGCCCCGCCCTGTTCCAGACAATTTAAGTGAAACGCAATCTTTCGAACCATACTTTCCTCCGTGTCACACTAGTCAACAGACCACTCCCTGATCTTATGAATATACGCCTCTTTGGAGTAAACGCCCGCACGCTCCACAGAAAGCCTGCTGTAACGCGCCATCTCCTCCTCATTCTCCAGAAGGGACACCACCCGTGACGCTGTGTTCCTCTCATCTTCCTCTATGTGTGCGGCATCCATATCCGGGTCTTTGCCCATGTTCGGCACGAGAACCCCATATTTCCCGTCAAAAATCTCCGCAGGCCCGGTCATGCAGTCCGTTGCCACCGCCGCGAGGCCCAGAGACATGGCTTCCACAAGTGCGTTGGGAAAGCCTTCCCAGTAGGACGTCAGAAGATAGAGAACCCCCTTTTTCAGATAAGGATAGGGATTCCTCTGCAGTCCCGCAAAGTACACCGCGTCGGACACGCCAAGGTCCGCCGCCAGTTTCCGATAATCTGTAAACTCCCCATTGCCGATGATGAGCAGCTTCGTGTCGGGCAGCTTATCGTGCACCAGGGAGAATATCTTCAAGAGATGCCAGAATCCCTTGACCACATCTTCCCGGCCCATAGAGACGAGAATCCGGCCGTCCTGCCAGGGCAGCTCCGCCTCCTCCTGCTCCGCCAGCGCCTGCATCTGGGGAATGTCAAAAAACCCGGTCAGCGTGTACGCACAGCCGCACGCATATTTTTTCTCGATCATGCCGCGGAGTGTCTCCGAACAGCACAGAAGCCTGTCCGCCTTCCTGCAAAAAACCCCGAGCCAGGAACTGTCCATGTCCATATAGCTCATTATCCCAAGCCAGCACTTTGCACCCTTCCTCGAAAACAGCCGCCCCGCAAAAACGTTGGCCAGATTTGCCGTTGGGCCGAAACTGTAAGCTATGTCTATCTGTTCCTTCCTCTTCAGCCGTTTCAGCCGGTGCGCCCGTCTCAGGACGTTCAGAACCTTGGCCAGCTTTCCGGGTCTGCTCGGCAGTCCCAGATCCGTCACCGGGATATCCTCCACATCGAAATCTATGTTTTTGGAATCAAATATGGCAATATGCACATCGAAGTAAGGCTTCAGGGCAACGGCCGTTGCCGCACAGACTTTTTCCGCCCCGCCCTGGTGAAGGGAGGGCACGATCAGCAACAATTTTTTCATCTATTCATCCGCTCCATTTCAAGCATGCGCATCACTGCGCTTTCCCTATGCGCTCCGCACTTTCGCCCAGATAAAACTGTTGATACCCCAGCGCCTGCGTACGCACGTCAAAACCCGCTTCCCGCAGCTCCTGCGCCGTATCCCGGCGGACATAATCCGCCTGCCGCAAAATTTCTTCCGCCCAGCGCGTGGTAGATTCGTCTATGCCGAGATACGTCACCAGATCCGTGGCTTTCGCCTCATCCGTGACGGTATCCGACACCAAACAGCGAAGGCCTGCAGCCTGCGCCTCCACCAGCACGCCCGGCAGCCCTTCAAAAAAGGAGGGCAGCAGAAAGAGATCCATCGCCTGGTAAAAACGTTCCGCATCTTTGCGGTTTCCCAAAAAGTGCACCCGGTCAGCGATGCCGAGCTGCCAGCACTTCTCCTCCGTAGACAGCCTGTCCTCTCCTTCCCCGAGAAGAAGCAGGCAGGCGTCCGGCCTTTTCCTGCAGACCGCCGCAAAAATCTCTATCAGATAAGGGTGGTTCTTCTGGTACTCAAACCGTCCCACATGGCCGAGCACAAGCGCTTCCGAAATCCCAAGATCCGCCCTCACCTGCTGCCGCACTTTTTCGTTGTAGGTGAATCTGCCCACGTCGATGGCATTGTAGATGACTTTGACCTTTCCCGCCTTAACAGCCTCCCCGCCGAACACATCCTGTCCCGCCAGCGCCGAGCAGGCAAAGCAGCAGTCCGCCTTTTTGGCAAGTCCTCTCCTGAAAAAACGGGTGGCAAGCCCTTTTGGCCCCTTCACCACACCGGCATTTCTGGCATGGGCTACCGTGACCGGCACGCCCGCCCGCTTCGCGATGGGCAGATAAATCCCGGCCGTACTGGTCATATGCCCCTGCACCACCCGAAATTCCCTGTGGGCCGCAAAGAATGCCTGAACCGCCCTTCTGTAGGAAACATAGTTATATACTTTAAATTTGGGGAGCACATAAATATGCCCTCCCAAAGACCTGATCTCCTCATCGTAAAACTGCGGTTTTCTGACATTTATGTCATTATTTGCAGATCGGCTTGCCGCCGTGCTGTGAACGAGAAAATCGAACTGAACCTTCTCCCTGTCCATCTGTCTGTAGAGATCCATGATGCGGCTCTCCGCGCCGCCGAGTCCCACACCGCCAAGCACATGCAGAACATGTATCGGTTTCGACATATCCTTCCTTCCCTCCGCGTTCTCACTCCAGGATGTCCCCCGCCTCAAGCGTCAGTCCGCTCTCATAGCTGTCGATCAGCAGCGAACCGTCCACCGTGCGCACCACAGGTTTCCCGTCAAAGACATCGATCACTTCTCCCGGCGCGTAAGCCGAAAAATCAATCATCTCGTCAAAGGGATGGGCCTCCCAGATCCGTACTTCCTGCCCCCTGCAGGAAGCGGACGCACCGGGGAAAGGCGCCGCCACGCCGCGGATCAGATTATAAATGTCACGCGTTCTTTTATGAAAATCTACTTTCCCGTCCGCCGCCGTGCGCTTCTCATACCAGGAATCAAAGTCCTTGGAATCCGTGCGGATCTCAATATGACCGCTCTCATAGGCAGCGAGCAGTCTGCGGATCAGACGTTTGGAACAGATCATGTTCTTATACTGCGCCGTGCGGATATCGTCATGGGGCGTAATGGAAAACATCTCCGTGGCAAACACATTGGGGCTGTCCGCCTTCTCATCATAGCGGAACAGATTCAGGTTAAAGCGGGTATCCCCCAGAATCACGGACCAGTTCAAAGGAGAGCGGCCCCTGCCAAAGGGCAGATAACCGCTGTTGCCGTGAAACCCATAAATGCCGTGTTTAAAACAGTCCAGCACGGACTGCGGAATCAGCCGCTGCCAGCCCATAGAAATGCCAATGTCAAACTCGTTCTCCCGCATCAGCTTCTGTGTCTTTTCATCCGTCAGAAAATAGCTGTCCGCCTCGTGCACAGGAATCCCATACTTCTCCGTGAGAACCGAAAGCCCCTTATACCCCGCGACCTGGTTCTTCTTCGTCACCTCCGGGCTGATCGTAATCACCAGATCCACGGGACAGATCTCCTTCTGTATGAAACGGACGATATTTTCGGACGTATCTTTCACTCCAAATACAACTACCTTGTACTTCATGCCTTTTTCCCTTCGTAATCGGATCCTTCTCCGTCTTCTCTCCTCTATTTCAAATACTCCTTATACCAGTCAATGGCGAGCATAATCCCCTGCTCAAAATCAATGTCGGGATCATATCCAAGAAGCTTCCTCGCTTTGCTGATATCCGCATTCGAATCCCGCACATCCCCAGCCCTGGGCGGGCCAAAATTCGGAGCCACGTCCACGCCGAGCGCCTTGCAGAGCTGCCCGTACATATCAATCAGGTAGAGCCTTCCGCCCGCGCCAATGTTAAACGCTTCCCCCGCCGCGCTGCTATTGGCCTTACAGGCGCGCAGGTTCGCCTCGATCACGTTGTCAATATAGGTAAAGTCACGCGACTGTCTGCCGTCACCGTTGATGGTAGGCGTCTCCCCGTGGAGAAGCTGTTTGATGAATTTCGGAATCACCGCCGCGTACATGCCGTCAGGATCCTGTCTGCGGCCAAACACATTGAAATAGCGCAGGCCGTAGGTGTCAAGCCCATACAGTTTCTTGTAGAGACGCCCATACTCCTCGTCCGTCTTCTTGGTCAGAGCGTAGGGGGAGAGCACATTTCCCTCCTGTCCCTCTCTCTTCGGAAGCTCCGTGGAATCACCGTATACGGAGGAACTTGAGGCATAGACAAACTTTTTCACCCCGCACTGCACTGCCGCCTCCATCATATGCAGGGTACCCTGGATATTGATCTGCTCATAAACAATGGGCATTTCCATACTTCTCGGCACGCTCCCCCAGGCCGCCTGGTGAAGCACATATTCCACCCCCTCACAGGCTGACTCGCACGTCTCAAAATCCCGGATGTCTCCCTCTATGAACGAAAAGCCGCTTTTTCCCATAAAATGCTCGATATTTTCATACTTTCCCGTGGACAGATCGTCCAGACAGCGCACGGTACAACCCATGTCAAGCAGCGCCTCACAGAGATTTGATCCGATAAACCCTGCCCCTCCTGTCACCAAAAACACAGTGCCTTCCTCAAATTTGATGTCCTGATAGCTCATTTTTTACCTCCCTGTCAAAGTCACTCATGGTCTTACAACATCGGCTGCTTCTTCAGCCTCTTTTCTTCCATACAGTATATTCCCGGCCTCTTCCCGGATTAACAGAAAAAGCGCGGTATAAAACAGCGAAAATCCATAAATCATGTACCGCGACAGGCACATGATTGTGAGCGAGGTCGCGCACACGTTCGCCGCGATAAACAGTAACGCCGTCCCCATGACTGCCGCCGCCTGAAAACGCCGCCTGAAAAGAACCTGCCAAAGCGACATCCCCGCCGCCAGCACATAGAGAAAAAGCGCCGCATAATTGATCAGCGGATGCACCACCGCAATGCTTCTGACAAAGCCGTTACGGCATAACAGAATATAATCGTAGAGCCACTGTCCAAAACAGGCCGGCAGAAGCTTCTTTATCATCTTCCCCGCCATCTCGTCTGACATGCTGCTCTGCTCGTAATAATCCACCTCTCCCAGGCCAAAATAGTAGGCCGAAAGCTCCGCTTCCAGAATCTGGAATTTCAGCACATCATGGTTTTCCTCCAGATAGGCCGCCCGCTCGTCAAAGCTGTCCCCGGCATACACATGATTCAACCGCTGTTCCATCGACTTTCTGTAAAAGCAGTCGAAAAAGGCCTGCTCCAGATCTCCTTCCTCAAAGACCTCCCTGTGCTCCTCGTCGCAGGCATATATCACATTGGTCAGCGTGTTCACCTTGCCGTAGGTATTGCCCATAAAATAGCCGGTAACGCCGTAATTATACATATGCACTGTCAGATCACGCAGAAGGAACACAAGGATCACGGCCGATACGGCGGCTAACAGCACCCGGTATTTTTTCCGCACCAGCGCCTGTATGCCAAGAAGGAGCGCCCACAGAAGAATGGTCGTCATCATCTGCCCCCTGGTCATGGAGAGCAGATAGGCAAAGAACAGCGCAGACACCGCGTCACGCACCTTCCCCTCAAAGAGCATGCGGAGAAGAAAGTATACGAACATCGTAAACAGCGGGATGCAAAGTCCCTCGCTCATCACTGAATTTTCCAAAAAAATGTGCAGCGCAGACACATACCTCGTAATCAGATGGGGCGCCAGCTGCAGCGCCACAATCAGCAGTTCCTCCCAGAGCCGCAGCTCAAACCGCCGCGCCGCATACTCCGCGAGCAGCGTGATCCCCAAAGCGGTGAGAATGCCCTGCCCTGCCATCGCCCAGATGAGATATCCCTCACCGAAAACCGTCCGAAAGGCCGCCAGATAGAGGGGGTAAAGCGGTTCTCTGTGCACATGCATCGTAATATATTGTTCGGAATCATTATAGACGCCGACCCCGCCGACTGCAAGCAGTCCCAGAAAAAAGGCAAGAAGCCCTGCGAAAAGACACAGAGCCCTCTTTTTGTCTCTATTCAATCCTACAATCTCCAATACAGGTAATCTTCTGTCAAAAACTCTTTGCGGTTCAGAATCCCCTTCAGATCCATCAACACCTTCCTCTTATGTGACGGGTTATAGAAGGAAGACACGGTATCTCTGTCGAGACTCAGGAACTGCTCGTGGGCCACAGCCACAATCACCGCGTCCACATCCCGGATATCGTCCATCGTCTGGAAGGTAATCCCATAGAGCCGCTGCGCCTCAGCCGCATCCGCCGCGGGGTCAACCACGATAGGCACAATTCCGTACTCACCCAGCTCCCTGTAAATATCAATCACCTTTGTATTTCTGGTGTCCGGGCAGTTCTCCTTGAAGGTAAAGCCCAGAATCGCCACCTTCGCGTGCTTCACGGGAATGTTTGCCCTGATCAGATCCTTAACCAGACTCTCCGCCACATATTTTCCCATGTCATCGTTGATCCGTCTGCCGGAGAGGATGATCTGGGAGTGATATCCGAGCTGTTCCGCCTTGTACGTCAGATAGTAGGGATCCACGCCAATGCAGTGGCCGCCTACCAGTCCAGGCATGAAAGGCAGGAAATTCCACTTGGTTCCCGCCGCTTCCAGCACAGACTTGGTGTCAATTCCCATCTTGTGGAAGATGATAGAAAGTTCATTCATAAACGCAATATTGATATCTCTCTGGCTGTTTTCAATAACCTTGGCCGCCTCCGCCACCTTGATAGACTCGGCGCGGTAAACGCCCACTTCCACCACCAGCTCATAGACCTTCGCAACCGTTTCGAGCGTCTCTTCGTCCATACCTGACACGATTTTCGTGATCGTCTCCAGCCTATGTACCTTGTCGCCGGGGTTGATCCGCTCGGGAGAATACCCGATCTTAAAATCTACACCGCATGTTAAGCCGGACTCTTTCTCCAGGATCGGCACACAGATATCTTCCGTCACGCCGGGATAAACTGTAGACTCAAACACAACCACAGAGCCTTTGGTCAGATTCTGTCCCAGAATACGGCTCGCTCCTTCCACAGGGGAAAGATCCGGCGTATGATCGTCATTGACAGGCGTCGGCACCGCTACAATATGGAACTTTGCCTCCTTAAGCCTTGCGGGATCAGCCGTGAAGTCCACCTTTGTGTTTTGGATCACCTCATCCCCCACCTCATTTGTGGGATCAATGCCGCTCTGATAAAGCGCAATCTTCTCCGCGTTCAGATCAAAACCAACCACCTTGATTTTTCTCGCGAATGCCACCGCAATCGGCATACCTACATAACCGAGTCCTACCAGAGAAAGTTTTTCCTCCCCGCTCAATAGCTTTTCATATAAGTCCATCTGTCTCCTCCGTTTCCCGACACCGCGCATCGGCCTTCTTTCTATCCATACCTTTTCCCGTTTACTCGTTCTCTATTCCCGCCGTCTGTTCCTCATCCCGGCCCAAAATCATTCCTGCCTCGTCCATATATGCCGCCGTCACCAGCTTTCGGTCAAATTCCCGCTCCATCTTTTTCCTGCCGCGCTTTCCCATTTCCGCGCGCTCCTGCGCGGATAGGGAAAGGAATTTCTCCATCGCCGCAATCAGCTCCTCCGCGTTTCCCGGTGTAAAACCGAAGCCTGTCACGCCCTCCTCGAAGGCCTCCTTACAACCGCTGATGTTGGATGCAATGACGGGTCTGCCCGTTGCCGCGCCCTCAATCAGCGCATTGGACATCCCCTCGTGGAAGGAAGCTACCACGATGGCATCAGCCGCCGCCAGGTACGAGTGCACCTGCGTGTGAAAGCCGATCTGCCGGATCACGCCCTCTTTATCCAGATCATCCAGAAGCTCCTGATAATCCTCGTCACAGTAACCCATGATATCAAAAAATACCCGGTCGCTATGTAATCTCTGTGCCGCCTCAATGTATTCGAGAATGCCCCGCTCCTTCATCACCCTGCCCACGAAGAGAAAATGTGTCTTCTCCCTCTCCGGGTAAGGCTCATAGCTGTGCTTTTCCAGATTGACCCCGGAGCCCATGACCATCCGTTCCTTTTTTCCCGAAATGCCCATGTTCCGAAAGATGCCTTTGTTCTCCTCATTCTGGAAGAAGACACAGGCCGCCCGCTTTAGTCCAGCGCGGTACATGCCCACAATCAGCTTCAACAGAAGGCCAGTCCTGTCAAATGCGCCTCCGAGTCCTGTGATTGTAGCGATATAAGGAATCTTCCTCCTGCCTGCGGCAAAACCGCCGTACACATTGGGTTTGATCGTGTATGTCACCACCAGATCCGGCTGAATCTCCTTCATCATTTTAACGTAAGCGCGGTATAACTTCAAGTCCTCCAGCGGATTGATTCCCCTGCGGTTAATCGGCGTCTCTATGATTTTACAGCCATCCGCCCGAAGTTCCATCTCTTTCACGTCATCCGGCATGCTCACCCAGACCTCGTACTCCTGCGTGAGCGCTTTCACAAACTCGCCCCGGAAGTCATAAAGGCCGCCGGAGGAATTTGTCAGAACCAATACCTTTTTCACGGCACCATCTCCTCCCCCGCCATATCCCGTATCATCACCTCATTGAACTTCATCATGCAGATGTCCTCTCTATATTCTCCGATCCGCACCTCATTCTCCTGCCCGGAGAGGTTTTTGACCACCGCCGCAGCCATATTCACGCCGCAGCCGTATGCGTGGGGATACCCGCCTCCGAAGCGGGGATTCACTTCAGAAATATAATAAACGCCGCCGATCTCAAAAATATCTATGTCAATCATGCCCCGGAATCCGCATGTTTCCGCAAAATCCCGTATCAGCAAAAAGAGCTTTTCATCCTTGAAGGACACCGACTTGTCCGTCTCTCCCGCCCGCATCTTGATCTTCTTTTTCACAAAGATATCCGTACATTTCCCGGAGAGCATATCCACATACACGTCCGCGCCAAATTCTGTGCCGTCCATGTACTCCTGGATCATCAGACCGTCATAGAGACTGAAGAGCACATCAATCTCCTTCCGGCTCCCCGCCTTATTGATGTGGATGCTTGCGCTGCCCCGAACCGGCTTCACAAAAACGGGATAGGAAATCTCCCCGGCTTCTTCCGCCCGGTAAAAGGTCTCCTTGTCCACATAGCACTTCGCCGTCGGTATGTGCATTTTCTGCAGCAGCTCAAACATCCTGTACTTGTCAAAGCAGGTCTCCACCAACTCATAATCGGAGATAATCGGTGTGGTACCCACCGCCAAAAACCGCTCCCGCTCCTTCGCCAGCAGGGACAGTTCCGGGTCTATTAAAGAAAAAACACCCGTTATTTTTTCTTTCTCACAAATTTCCAGAATCCTCTCCAGATAATCCGGCGCGGTAATTCTGGGCACCAGGTAAAAAGCGTCCGCCTCATACACCGCAGGCGCCAGATTGGAACAGTCCGTCGCAATCACCCTGCCCCTGTCCGCAAGCTCCTTCTTAAAATACTGCACCACCTTATCGCGGGTGCCCGCGCTCAAAATTAAGATATTCATGCTTCCAGACTCCCTGTCTCCTCCAGCCGTTTCTTTCTGATTTCCGCAAAATTTCCTTCCGCCGCGCTGGTGTCCTCCGCGACCTCCTCTGTATGCCCGAGCACCGTCTGCACGGTCATCCAGATCACCTTCAGATCCATGCCGAAGGTTAAATGTTCCACATACTCCACATCTTTCTGGAACCGTCTGTCCCAGTCCAGGAAATTGCGTCCGCTCACCTGCGCGAGCCCCGTAAGTCCCGGGCGCACGCTGTGCCTCAGACGCTCGCGCTCCGTATAATAAGGCAGATAAGACACGAGCAGGGGCCTTGGTCCGATCACACTCATGTCACCCTTTAAAATGTTAAAAAGCTCCGGCAGCTCGTCCAGACTGGTGGCCCGCAGAAATTTCCCGAACTTCGTAAGCCGCACCGAATCCGGCAGAAGCGCTCCCTTCTCATCCCGCGCATCCGTCATTGTGCGGAACTTACAGAGGGTAAAAATCTTTTCATCCTTCCCCGGCCTCTCCTGCTTAAACAAAACCGGGCTCCCCAGCTTCACTCTCACCAGCGCCGCCAGAACAGCCAGTACGGGGCTGAGCACGATCAACCCGCACAGGGACAGCAGAAAATCCAGACATCTTTTCATATACTTTTTATACATATATGGTTCCTCTCTGAGGATAACTTGTTCACACGATTACTGTCTGTGCCGCTTTTTACTTTACATCCTTATACAGCGCATAGTAATCCGTCTCCATATTATCCGCGTACCTGACGTAAAAGTGTTTCGCGTCATCCAACGCCTTATTGTATATCCGATCCCCCAGCATCTCCTGAAAAAAATCAAGAATCCGCCCGGTTCCGATCACACCCAGATCCAGATCATGCTCCTCCTTGAAAAAGGCCGCAATCTCGTCGCACATCCGCGTCCTGTCTCTCTCGTCAAATTGGTTCATGTTCCCGCTCTCCCTTCACGCGGCGCCGTCGAAATGGATATCCGCCCTCTAAAACAGCTCCCGCACCGTGCGGATAATCGCTTCCATCTCCTCATCGGTATTCTTGATATCGCTTGGCAGGCACAGACCTCTCGCAAAAACGTCCTCGCCTACACTGCTGCCGTCCTCATAGTGGGCAAAGAAATCACATGCCGCAAAGACGGGCTGCATATGCATAGGTTTCCAGATCGGTCTGCATTCCGCATTGAGTTTCTCCTCCAGCGCATCCATCACCATATCCGGCGTCACTTTGCTGTCCGCGGCAACAGCCATGCCGGAGAGCCAGTTATTCGCATCTCCATCCGGGTTCATCGGGTTCATCTGTATCGCGGAAATATCGGAAAACGCTTCACAGTACCGCTTATAAATCGCCTTCTTTTTCGCCTTGTGCTCCTCCAGATGCAGAAGCTGCCCCCTGCCGATTCCCGCCGTCACATTGCTCATGCGGTAATTATAGCCAATCTGGGAATGCTGGTAATGTCTGGCAGGGTCTCTGGCCTGGGTCGCCAGAAAAGTCACTTTCTTTGCCGCTTCCTCGTCGGCAGACACAAACATGCCGCCGCCAGAGGTGGTAATGATCTTGTTTCCGTTAAAAGAATAAATGCCATATTTTCCGAACGTACCCGTATGCTTTCCCCGGTAAGTGCTCCCCAGGGACTCCGCCGCATCCTCTATGAGCGGCGTGCCATGCGCCTCACAGATTTCCATAATCTCATCGAGCTTTGCGGGCGTACCGTAGAGATGCACACAGATCACCGCCTTGGGATTCGGATATTTTTCGTAGGCCCGCTTCAGAGCTTCCGGGGACATGTTCCAGGTATCCGGCTCCGCATCAATAAACACGGGTGCGGCATTTTCATAAACGATCGGATTGCAGGAAGCGGAAAATGTAAGGTCTGACACAAAGACCACGTCTCCCGGCTTCATCTCCAAAAGCCGCAGCGCCATGTGAATAGCCGCCGTTCCCGCAGACAGAGCCGCCGCATGACCACAGCCCGTATACGCCGCCATCTCTTTCTCAAATGCGTTTACATTCGGTCCCAGAGGCGCCACCCAGTTGGTGTCAAAAGCCTCCTGCACAAAGGCCTGTTCTTCCCCGTGCATGGTTGGGGATGAGAGGTAAATTCGTTTCTTTTCCATCATTTTGATCCTCCTAAAATCCAACATCCAGCCTACGCCCATCCGCAAACCCGCATCTTCCAGGTTTCTCGCTGCTTGGCGGCATATTTTGCTCATAGACGCCCGCTCTGGCTGCACTGCTTAATTATAATGGTACGTCGGCACGATCTCCTGGATCAACGGTCTGATATCTGAGTTCTCGATCTGGCACTCATCCTTCAGTTCCTTTAACTGCGCAAAAAACTCGTGCTCATCCAGTTCTATCGGCTTCCCGATATGAATCATTCTATTCGCCGTATCTTTCATGCCTTCCTCGTCCATCAGCAGCTCCTCGTAGAGCTTTTCTCCGGGACGCAGGCCTGTAAACTCGATCTTGATATCCTCGCCCACGCGATACCCCGAAAGCTTGATCAGATTTTGCGCAAGGGAAAGAATTTTAACCGGCTCGCCCATGTCCAGGACGAAGATTTCCCCGCCCTTTGCGTATGCCCCCGCCTGCAGAACGAGCGAAACCGCCTCTGGAATGGTCATAAAGTACCGAATGATATCGGGGTGGGTTACCGTGACCGGCCCTCCCGCCGCGATCTGCTTACGGAAAAGCGGAATCACACTGCCGTTGCTGCCCAGCACATTGCCGAAACGCACGGCCACAAACTCCGTCTCGTAGTGCTTGTCAAAAGTCTGAATAATCATCTCGCAGATCCGCTTGCTGGCCCCCATGATATTCGTAGGATTCACCGCCTTGTCCGTGGAAATCATAACAAACCGCTGTACACCGCTCATGGCTGCCGCCTGCGCGGTCTTAAAGGTGCCGAATACATTGTTCTTGATCGCCTCAGTAGGGCTGTCCTCCATCAGCGGCACATGCTTGTGAGCCGCCGCGTGGTAAACGATGTCCGGCTTGTATTTGGAGAAAATAAAGTTCATCCGATTCGTATTGCGCACAGAGGCAATAAGCACCATCAGATTCAGCTCCGGGTATTTCTGAAGCAGTTCCTGCTGCACATCATAGACTGAATTTTCATAAATATCGACAATGACAAGCTGTTTCGGCCTGTGGGTGGCAATCTGCCTGCAAAGCTCACTGCCTATGGAGCCGCCGCCGCCGGTGACAAGCACCACCTTCCCCTGCACATAGCCGAGAATGGAATCCATATCAACGCTGATCGGATCCCTGCCAAGCAGATCCTCCAGCTCCACATCACGCAGCTTGCTCACATTGACCTCACCGTTTACCAGCTGATACATGCCCGGGAGAGACCGCAGTTTACAGTTCGTGTCTTTACATATCTCAAGAATTTCCCGGATTTCCGTCCTTGGCGCGGAGGGCATGGCCACAATGATCTCGTCCACATCGTAGATGTCCGCACACTCCACAATCTTGTCGCGTCCGCCTGCAACCTTGATGCCCTGAATATATTTGCCCCACTTTCCCTTGTCGTCATCAATGATGCATTTGATCACCATCGTGGAAAAGTTGCTGTTTACGATCTCCTTGATAATCAGATTGGCTGCCTCTCCCGCACCGATCACCATAACCGAAATCAGGTTCTTTTTGTTCTGCTGCTTATGCTTTAAGCCGCGGAAAAACCGATAAGAAAAGCGGCTTGCGAAGATGCAGACCACCAGAACCGCCATATAGGCCGGATAGTAGCTTCTCGGCACCGCCCTGGTCGTCACCTTAAAAAACTGCAGGCCCACAGCATCCGCCAGCATGGACAGCACACAGGCCACCACAATGTTCTGCAGCTCCGTCTCCCCGGCAAAAGCCCACAGGCTGCTGTAGAGACGCATCACATAAAAGATAACCAGCGTCAAAAGAATATTGATCAGCAGAAAACACTCGATCGGCTGCATGAAATGCTTCGGTATTTCGTCCAAATGAAAATCGTAACGCCACAAAATCGCCATATAGCTTGCCAGGACAATACTGATAATATCGTATATAATCAGGCAGGTCCGTCTGTAAAACAATTTTGCGTTAAAAGGTTTTCTCGTTTTTTCCATATTGATATCCGTTTTTTACTCTTCTTCCTTTCGTGTATCGACAAGCAGCGGCGCCATTACAAGAAGCAGGCAGTACGCGATGGGACAGCAGGGATGGAAAATCCACTCTGTCAGTCCGGCCACAGCGAACAGAAGCAAGAGCGCCAGCGGAAAGAGCGCGCACTCCCTGTCTTCCCTGTGCCTCCGATAATAGAAAACTGCCTGCACAAGCGTTCCGATCCCAAGCAGAAGGAACACGCCGCCCACGAAAATGCCGTGGTCGTAGGCCACCTGCAAATAAATATTGTGGGCGTGGGCCAGATAGTTGCCGTCAGGCTCCATGACACCCATATCGTCATGTCCAACTCTGTTCAGCCGTTCATAATAGCGTTCAAATATATACAGTCTCCCATTTGTGTAGGACGCTTCCTCCTCAGCATCTGCGGCCGCCGCCATATCTTCTGCGGAGGCGAGCAGTATTCTTCCTCCGTTTTCCAGATAGGGGCTTCTGAGTTCTGACTCCCCGTCTGCCTTGCTGAAATAGAGGAACGCATTCAGACACTTTTCCTGCGGCATTCCAAGCACCTTCATCTGGAAGGTCTGGATAAAACGCTCCACCGTAATATAGTAATAGGAATCCATATCCCTGCCGTGCACAAGCTCTGCAGGGAACTGCTCAATCTCATGCGCCCGGATGTCAGCCGCCATAGCGGGAATCGTTCTCTGCGCCGTAAACATTATGGGGAAACTGACCAAAACGGAGAGCGCCATCAGTCCGATCCCCCGCGAAAAGCGGAGCCACTTCTCCCGGCGGGAAAGTGTCTTTCCGGCAAAAAAGGCTGTCGGGATCACCACAACCGCCGTCACCAGAATGGCCAGATACCCGGTTCTCGACAAGGTAAACAAAAGATACATGGCAGAAACGCCAAACACCGCCAGTTCCTTGTACGTCCCCGCCAGAGAGGACTTTCTTCCGTAGGCATCCAGAAATTTAATCAATGCCGCACACACCGCCAGCGCCAGATACACGGCGGAGATCGTCACTGTATGGAAATGGAAAGGATAGCGGTAATACTGAAAATACATATATGGCCTGTGCAGCAGACAGTACCCGACTGTCAGGACAAAATGCAGCAAAATACCGTTCACAATATTGTGCAGCAAAACGGTCCGCTTTACGCCAGAGGCCATCCGCAGATAGTATAGGGTAAAGGCACAGACGAGGAAAATAGGCCATCCCCTCGTATTCCGATAAAGGATAATCAAGGTAAAAAACGCGCCTACAAGGATGCCGTAAGGTATAGAAATTCTTTTGATGTTCCTCGCAAAAAGCTGCTTCAGCGTGTTCAAAATCACAAATCCTGCAAGAACACCCGCCCAGACTGTCAGCTTCAATGCCTTAAGCTCCAGTTCACCCGGCTCCGCAAGCCCGGCCTCGGCGCTCTTTTCCACCAGCGCCGCCAGCGCATCCCGGTAGTACATGGGTGCGGTCACGGCTGCCGCCGCACCGTAAACCAGACTGCTCCAGCAAAAAAGCTCCTTCTTCCGATAAGTCACAATCAACGCCAGCGCAAAGAAGATCAGTGTCTGCCTGTACGCCACCGTATGGTGAATTTCATACAGCGCGTTCATATAATTACAGCAGCCCCAGATCGCCCCGGCAAACATCGCAGACTGCAGATCGTCCTGCCATCTCTCCCGCAGTACGGCAAAAACCGTCCTGTCGGACGCAAGGCCGGTCCTGTTATGATTCACCGCGTACAGCGCCGCCGCCGCTGCAAACAGCACTCCCGTCTCGTAAAAAAGAATCGAATACATGTCTGTCGTAAAAAGCTGACACGGGCCAATTGCCGCGCCTGCTGCCAAAGCGGCCGCCACAATCAGCGGATTTAAGACAAAACGCATGGCCCGCTCCACCGTAAGCAGCGTGTTTTTGTGCGGGCGTTTCTTATAGTATGCCGCGGTAAGCAGGGAAGTGAGCGCTCCCGCAAGCAGGAAAGCCGCATCCAGACCGAAGGTCTTTCCTTTGCGCAGAGGCACCTCGTATACATAATCCGCAACCAGGCACCGCTCCGTATCCTCCACATCGCCATAGTAGAGCGCGCCTATATAAATGTTGAGGTTGTCCCCCGTGTTATCTGCATAAGCCACATGGAAAGCAGACTCCACTCCCTGCAGTAAAAAGTAGTAGTCCCGTCCCACTTCCGTATCAATATTAACCTGTACCTTAAGGTAACCGGGGAATGTCTCCATATCCCCGGTGTCGATCACCTGCTGCATCAGCGTCTGCATGGAAGCGTCGCGAAGCACAAAATTCAGCTTCTCGCCCTCCACTCTGTCCGCCAGATAGATTTCTATTTCTTTCAGCCTGTCATACTGCGCAATAAATCTCTGCTGTACCACATAGTCTGCGGTAACTGCCTCGGATACTGCCGCCTCTTCCATACCGCTGGAAGAGCGCACCTCCTCGTGAATCAGACGAAGCGGCCAGAGAATAAGAGCCGCGCATACCGCCAAGATCCAGACTGTTCCACAGATGGCCTGTCTTTTATTTAAAATTCGGTTCATACGATTCCTCCATGCCAGAGCAGCTTACTGCGATGACACGCACCAGAAATGTCAAATGTTCGACTGCAGTCAAGGCATGATTTTTCAATCTGTTCCTCGCTCACAAAAGTGGCATATACCGCACTTTCGCGTAGTTAGTGTACCACGTTTGGGATGTTTTTACAACTGCACAGCGGTTTTGGGCAGATTACAAGTCAAGCCCCTCCGCCTCATCGCATCCCAGAACAAGATTCATACACTGTATTGCCGCGCCGGATGCGCCTTTTCCCAAATTGTCAAACTGCGAGGAGACAACTATGCGCTCTTCGTTTCCCGTCACATAAATCTTCAGCCCGTCCCAGCCGGACAACCCATTTCCAGCCAGAAATCCGCTGGCCGCCGTCTCATCGTCCGCCGCGCTTACCCGGATAAACCGCTTGTCTTTGTAATACTCTGCATAATAATGTAACAGCGATTCCGGCCCTGCCTTTTTTGTCAGCATATCCGCATACAGTTGTACGGAAACAACCATGCCGCTGTAATAGTCGTCAATAATCGGAGAAAACAATGGTGTCCGGGCAAGCCCCGTGATTTTCTTCATCTCTTTTAAATGTTTGTGCTGCTGTGTCAGCGCATACTCTCTTCCCGCCGACAGTTCCTCCGGCCTGTCCGCACTTTCATAAGCCGCTATGGTTCTCTTACCCGCGCCGCTGTATCCCGAAATCGCAAAGCTGCTTACCGGGTAATCTTCGGGGAGAATCCCGCCTTTGATTAACGGATACACGAGCGAAATAAAGCCGGTGGCATAGCATCCGGGAACCGCAATCCGCTTTCCTCTCTGAATTGCCTCTTTATGCGCGTCAGACAATTCCGGGAAACCGTAGGCCCACCCTTCCTCCGTTCGGTGCGCAGTCGATGCGTCGATGATTACCGTATCCGCATCCCCGGCTAACGCTGCGGATTCCCTGGCCGCCTCGTCAGGCAGACACAGAAACGTGATATCCGATGCGTGAATCAGTTTCTTTCTCTCCTCCGGGTCTTTTCTAAGCTCCGGGCAAATGTGTAACAGCTCTATATCGTCACGTTTCTGAAAACGCTCATTGATCCGTAAACCGGTTGTTCCCTCACTCCCGTCAATAAAAACTTTTGTTTTCTTCATTCTGCACGTCCTTTCCATCATAATCCAGTAAATTTTACACCTTAGCTTTCGATAAATCAATATCCCCTTTTCCCGCCGCATCCATCTGCACGCTTCCCAGAAACAGCGGCAGCGCATACCAGAAAAACAGCACATAGCGGGGCAGGTAAGTGGGCCCCAGAAGCACCGTCAGCCAAAGCAGGAATACCGGCAGAAAAGGATACATGATGTGATACCGTCTGTTATGCAGGTGCCATGCAAACAGGAATGCATACAGCCAGAACATGGCGCCCGGAGAAAACAGCCAGGAAATCACGGGTATGTTCTCCTTCCAGACTTCCAGCGACAGCCTGCGGTACACCTCGTCCAGCCAGGGAATCCTGCTCTCCCGGACTCCCGGAAGCTCCACCTCATAGCCGAAATAGGAGTTGTCTTTATAGGTAAAGGTAAAAACCGTATTGCCCCCATACACATTGATGACCGTATCGGGATACCAGAATCCGTATGAAGTCATCCACCATGCGTTCAGATAAATCAGTGGCTTTTTCATTCCGATACGCATCCAGAGTCCCGCATACCTCCCTTTGTCTTTCGCAAAAGCCGCATTGTCGAAGCGGTACTTGACAGGGTCGGAGAGTCTTGGCGTGTAGAGAGATAACGCCTCCTCATCCAGAACCTCGTAAAGAATTTCCAGATCCTGTTCCGAAAAAGCTTCCGGCGCATACCTGTAAGTCCTTGCAAGCTGCTGAATCGGCACGGTCAAAATCTCCTGATACTCGGAATCATCCGCGTGGAGCGCCATTTTCAGTCCGCCGTTTACGAGCACACACCCCACCACCGCACACACCGACAAAAAGAGCAGTTGTCCGCGGCGGCTTTTTTTCAGAATAAGCAGCGGGGGAATCATCACCAGAAAGGCATAAAAGCCATTGTTGCGAAGAAGCATCATAGCCGCCCCGCTGCACACAAAGAGAAACCGCCAGCCTTTCGATTCAAAAAAAGCCTCCCCCGTACCTATCTCCAGGAGACAAATCAGAAGCAGCAGCAGTGCCAGTGTAAACAGCGCATCCTTGGCCGAACAGAGGGTAAACATCACCACCGTGGGAAACAGCCCCAGCCAGATAACGCCAAGCAGCCGCAGAACGCGGGAAATCTTTTTTTTGCGAAGATAGGAAAATAGAAAGGTAAAAACACCCGCCGCAGCGGCCATCTGAAAAACCATATAACAGGCGATACCCAGATTATAGGAATCCGTCAGCTTATGGACGCCGCAGATTATCCCGCCAAGCAGCAGCACATGCACAAGAGGATGATGGGTAGAAAACGTTCTTGTCGCCACCTGCACATACTCATCCTGCGCGTCATAGACGAAAAAGCCCGGATATACCGCAAGAAACACGGGCAGCCAGCACAGCAGAAGAAAAAGGAAAACTGCGATGTCAGCCCGTACGTCTGTCATTCGAAAAAAATCCGCCCTTCTCACAGCCGCCTTCTCTGCAGAAGATACGCCTTTTCCCTGCAGGCTGTCCACAAGCCGCCACAGAAGCAGCACAAGGCTCGTGAAGATAACGGTACATGCCGCCAGATGAAGCCAGAGCGTCACGTCCCTTACATCCACGTTCTCCACGCTGTCCAGCCGCGCGCCAAACAGAATTGCTGTCGAAAACAACAGGGAAAAAATGCCCGCGATCAGAATACTCCTGATTCCGTTCTGTTTTTTATCACTCTGCATCTCTCTCATCCACACACTCTCTGATTACATACTGGGGGGAATTGTTCATGGAAATATAAATCCGCCCGATATACTCACCGATGATCCCCAGCATCAGAAGGATCAGCCCGCAAAAGAAGACGACTGCCGCCATCAGCGCGCTGAATCCAACCGGGACAGCCGGGTTTAAAAATTTTTTTATCACGGTAAATATTCCATAAAGAAACCCGCCGCAGGCGGAAGCAACCCCGATCACCGTGGCAATTCTCAAAGGCTTTACGCTAAAAGCCGTGAATCCGTTAAACCAAAGGCCGAGAAGCTTTCCCATCGTATAACCCGATGTCCCGATCTCCCGCTCCCTGTGGGTCACCTCCACGTTTGTGATTTTTTTCGTTGTGCGCAGCACAAGACCGATCACATAGGGGTAGGGATTCGCATAGCGCGTCATCTCCTCAACCACGAAACGCTTTGCCGCAAAATAGCTGGAAATATAGAGTTCTTTCGGCTTTCCAAGCATCACGCGGGTCATCAGCTCATTTACCCTGCTTCCAAAATTGCGAAAAAAGGAATGTTGTTTATGCGCATATTTGGCATAGACCACGTCATAGCCTTCTTCCAGTTTCGCAAGCAGTTTTCCCGCCTCATCGGCAGGCGTCTGCCCATCGTCATCCAGACAAACCACCACGTCACCGCGCGCATGACGAAATCCCGCCATAAGCGCCGCATGCTGCCCAAAATTTCTGGCCAGGTTCACACCGCAGATATCCCTGCGGCCCGCACACTGTCTGCGGATTACATCAAAGGTGTCATCCGGCGAAGCGTCATTGACAAGCACAATCTCATACGCGTATCCGGCTGACTCCTTCATCGCCGTATCAATTTCTTCCACCACTCTGCCGATCGTCTGCGCCGACCGATAGCAGGGAATCACAAAGCTGACCAACTGCTTCATATTTTTACCTCCAGATCAGAGCTCTTTCCGAGATGACATCCGCTGCGCTCCGTCTCCATAAAGAAAACCTCTGCATTCCCCTGTTCCAGGCCGACAGTTTCCCGTCTGCCCTCTATCATCTGAAAGCCCGCTTTTTCATAGCTCTTCCGCGCTCCCGTATTCCCTTCCAAAAAACGCAGGAATATTTTTTTCAGTCCCAGTGTCTCAAAGCCATACGCCAGCATCAGCCGAGCCGCCGCTGTGCCATATCCTCTGCCAAGCGCATCCTCCTCACCGATAAATACGCCATACTCCGCCGTTTTCTTTTCCCTGTCAATATCCCGCAGATATACGCTGCCGATTTCCCTGTGCGCCTTCTCACACGCTTCCCCGGGCGGGCAGTTCTTTTCCGGCCCATCCCCCGGTTCCCGCAGGCAGTCCTCCTGCGTTGACACGCAGATGATAAACTGTGCCACATGCCCAGGTTCCACCTGTTCTCTCAGCCAGGCCGTGTGTCCTTCCTCCGTAAAAGGCTTCTGGTATATAAAATTTTTTCTCACAAAATCTTTGTTCCGCCAGGCCACAATCTTTGCCGTATCAGCCTCCGTGATCGGTCTCAGATACACCGTCTCCACACGCATCTGCCTCTCCTTTGAAATGATTCCGCCGTGACCTTTTTCACTTCGCAGTCACGCCGCACTTATTTTCTTTGCCGCAATCACTTTGTCTCCCGCATATACTGCCCGCTCTCAGAGACGGGAATCACCTGGTATACGCCGTAATTCTCTCCTATCCTGTCGTACTCCTCGACACACACGGCCATGCCGTTTTCCGCGTAGGGAACTTCCAGCCAGGCAAGTCCCCGCAGACTTACCTCCTCATCCGACATGATGAAGTCCGCCTGTCCAGACGCCAGCGCGTCCGCCGCATCGTCTATGCCAAAAGCCGCCAGCTTCTTTTGATACAGCGGGCTGTTACACATCCATCCCCCGGCAATGTCGTAGTTTGCCAGCGCATGATCCCCGCGCACCAAAAGTTTCCCGGAAAAAGCCACCGTGGAGTAGACATCTTCAAAATAGAACGTGTCCGGGTGCGCTCTGCAATAGGCGTCTATTGCCTCCCAGTCCCTGTTCACTTCCTGTCTTCGTGCCTGGTCGGCCCGCACCACAGGGATTCCCTTCCACAGCCCCCACACAGAGAGCAGCAGAAGAACCGCCGCCGCACCCGACAAAAGATTTCGTGCCCCGACACACCGCTGATGCCGCAGATGCCGCAAAAACATCCCGGAAAGCAGGATAAACTCCACCAGATAAAGGGGATGGGTGATCCGTTCGGGATCACGCCCCCGCAGCAGCACAAACATCCACAGGGCGCTTCTCACCGAAAGTACGAGAAAAAGCTGTACGCCCGCCGCAAACAGGCTTTGGAGATCACGCCGCAGGAAGACAGCCATCGCGATGATATTGATTCCGTACCCGAAAATCACCAGCAGATTATAAGGCGCGTCACCGCCGTGGAAACTTCTGTAACGGTACAGCAAAAGTTTTTCCCTGAAAACCGCGCCCCAGTCTCTCGCTCCGCCTACATGCTCCTTCGCATGCGCCGCCAGGTCCGAGAGCATCTGCCCATCAATTCTCCCGTCAAGCCCGAAGTTATAGTTGTCCAGCAGGATCTGCGCGCCAAAAGAGATGCCAAGCTTTTCCAACTCCTCGTCAAACCCTTCCTCCTGCAGCACTTCGGGGTAGAAATCATAAATGGTTGTCCTGTCGTCGAAAAACTGCCGGAATGTCTTCCATTCGCCGCCGTAAGCCAGGCGGTCCGCCCCCAGGGAAATCCCGATACCCGCAAGGAGAAGCAGGAGCAGTCCCCAATATTTGCACAACGTTTTTGCCGCAAACACAGGGCGGTCCGCCCCCCAGCGAAAGAGTCCTGCAAGCCCCAGAAAAGGCAGCGCAAGAAGCGCCATCTCCGACCGAAGCTGAAAGGCCAGCAGAAAGAGAAACAAAGCCGGCAGGCTTTTGATCAGAAATGCTTTCACGGAGAGGTTTCCTGGTTCCGTTCCCCCAAACACCCCCTCCGGCATTGTCAGAAAAAGAAAAACAGCCGCTCCCACAAGCATGCCGCAAGTAATTGTATATTGGACGTTGACCATGTGAGTCAGCCATATGCCCCACTGAAAAAAGGACAACACCAGGAGACAGAGCAGTTTCCCCGCAAAACGGCGCCGCATGCCGCCGTTCTCCGCCTGCTCCCGCTCCGAAGACGCCTGCCCCGGCATAACACTAGCATCCACCAGTGTACAGAGCCTGACGCCCACCAGAAAGAAGCAGCCAAACTGGCACAGAAACAGGAATGCCCCGTACCACGGAAAAGAACCGCACATCCGATAGCACAGCGCAAGGAGCGCCCCCAAAGGATAAAGTGTCTGCATATTATGCCCATCCGGCGTCCCGCTGTATACCCCGGACATAATATCCCGCATCATCGTATCATCGTTCAGATCAAAATGGAAATCAAAGCAAAGGCCCATCAGGAGCGCGCCTGCTCCCATGACCGCTAACGCCGGTATCCAGTTTTCATATCCCTGTTTCCTGTCCCGTTCCATAGACCACATGCCTTCAATTTGCTGCGTAAAACGCTTTCACCTGCTCCGCAACGTACTCCGCCTCCTCTGCCTTCAGCTGATAGAACAGCGGCAGGCGCAGCAGCCTCTCGCTCTCTTTCGTCGTATAGCGGTCCTCCCCGTGGAATCTGCCATACTTTTTCCCTGCAGGAGCGGAATGCAGCGGCACATAGTGAAACACGGACAAAATCTCTTTTTCCTTCAAATAAGCAATCAGCTGGCTTCTCTCCTCCATATCCTTTGTCTTGATATAAAACATGTGTGCATTGTGTGTGCAATGCGCCGGAATATGGGGAAGTTCAATTTTTCCGGCCTCCGCAAGCGGCGTAAGCATCTCCCAATACTGATTCCACCTGTCCATTCTCGCCTGCGTAATCTCCTCCGCCCGCTCCAGCTGCGCATACAGGTATGCCGCATTCATATCGCTTGGCAGATAGGAGGAGCCATACTCCTGCCAGCGGTACTTGTCCACCTGTCCTCTGAAAAAGCGGCTTCTGTCTGTCCCCTTCTCGCGGAATATCTCCGCTCTTTCTATATTCTTTTCATCGCGGATCAGCAGAGCGCCGCCCTCGCCCATGCTGAGATTCTTCGTCTCATGGAAGCTGAAGCACCCAAACTCACCGAAAGTTCCCAGCGGCTTTCCCTTATAGGACGCCAGTATGCCCTGGGCCGCGTCCTCCACCACCGTCAAATGATGCCTCTGCGCAATGTCCATAACCGCGTCCATCTCGCATCCAACGCCCGCATAATGCACCGGCGCAATCACTTTGGTCCGCTCTGTAACGGCATCCTCGATCAGCTTCTCGTCTATGTTCATAGTGTCCGGCCGGATATCCACAAATACCGCCGTGGCGCCCCGCAGCACAAACGCGTCCGCCGTGGACACAAACGTGTAGGAGGGCAGAATAACCTCATCTCCCGGCTGGATATCCACAAGCAAAGCCGCCAGCTCGTTGGCATGGGTACAGGAGGTGGTGAGCAGGCATTTGGCAGAATCGGTTCTCGCCTCAATCCACTCACTGCACTTTTTCGTAAAAGGGCCGTCACCACAGATTTTCTGGTTTTCCACAGCCTCTCTCATATATTCAAATTCTTTCCCCGTGAAGGGCGGTACGTTAAAATTTATCATCGCTCTCTCGCTTTCCAAATCTATCCCTCAGCATAACCCCGGTTTCGGTTTCAGACGTCTCCCACGGGTTATCCGCACACTGCCATTCCTTACGCGCATAGTATACCACAATACAAACCAAATTCCTACTCTGTTGGAACCGGGCCATGTCTTTTATTTCCCATAAACCACATACCCCGCATTCCCAAACTGCTCGGTATAGCCGTAATCCCTGACCCATTCTCCCAAAATCCGCTGTTTTTCATCAACGGCCATCTTCTCCACATCCACGCCAAACCAGTTGATCGCCTCACCGTCATCACTCCAGTAGGCCGCCACAGACGAGGAGACAATAATGACCGGGGGTTCTTTTCCCCCATTGATTCCTGTCTCCAGAGCCGCCAGATCCCTCTCATACTCTGTCATTCGATAGGATTTCAAATCCGGCCAGCCCGTTGAGAGCGCCGGGGGCATATCCAGCAGATAATGGAGGCCCGGCTGTTCACCGTAGGTAATCGCCTCCCTGCCTGTCAGCCCTGCCTCCTTTATGAAAAGCGACAGCTCCTCAAGAAGCGCGCCATTTTCAAAATTCGTGTAAATGCCAGCCGCTTTTTCCGGCGCCTTGACACATCGGTCCCGCGCCTCCCCATAAATACCATCCTGAAAAACAAAATTGGCATGGGAACCCACACTCTGTATCAGGACAAAGAGCACCAGCCCGCAAAGCGGCATTGCCCATAAAAAACAGCCCTTCTCCGCGCCCGCCGCGCGCCTGCCGGCAAACCGGCTCCACGCCGCCCACAGCAGAAAAGGCGCCGCCACAAACAGGTTGTTGATGATCGGATACAAATCATTGTTGCTGCCAAGAGGCGTCAGAAAAATCTGCAAAAGCACCATCGCCGCCAGAGTCTTCTGCTCTGCGCTCACCGTTCTTCCAATCAGGCAAAGTACCGCAGCAGCAATCGTCAGCAAAAGTAGCAGAACCGCCGGATAATAAATGCTCCCATTGCCGTACTGATAATATCTGAAATGAAACATCCCCCTGCCCCAGTAAAAGCGCAGAAGCGCCAGCAGGAGCAGCAGATATACGGTTTTGATCAGTACACCGCTCACTTTATATGCACGCTCCCGCGCGCCATACAGCCGTTCCCGCACCAGGAAGGCCAGTCCTGCTGCCGCTGCACACACGCCGGCAAACGCCAGCCAGTACATCCCCTTCCCGTAGTCGCCAAACATTCCCGTCAGCATGGAAGCCGGCTTATAGTCAGCCGCCTGCTCCGTCATGGCAAACATGGTATACACCATATCCGGGTAAGCCGATGCACCATATCTGGCACAAATTACCGCCAGAGGCAGGGCGAACCCGATTCCATAGCCAAGCAGGCACCACCCTGTCACTCCCACAAGCCGCCATGACAGAGGCTGTTTTTTTGCCTTTCCCTGTGCCGCATTCCGCCCTCCTGCACCCAGCGTAACCTCCGTCTGTCCGCACTTATCCTGCCTGCAAGTCAGCACAAAGCCGTACCACACCGCCAGAATTAAGGCGGCCTGCACCACATTCGGCATCCGCACCGCCACATTGGCTCCGAGACAGAGGCCCGCCGCTGCGAAACAGAGCCGCTGTTTCCTGCCAGGTACACCACTCTGACTGTCGCGCGCAGAACATCCGTCAAACCCTTCCTGCACATCCTGCGGCGCACCCGCCAAAGACCTTTCTGCCGTCAATGCACGGTAAAGAAGCAGAACCGCCGCCGTCATCAGAAAATACGTCAGATAATTGTACAGAATTGTGGACGGGCACCAGCAGAGTCCAAGCGCAAGAAATTCTCCCAAAAATAAGAGCGGCGCAGCGATCCGTTTTCTCAACCCGAAATAAACCATGAGCGCCGTCGCCGACTGCACCAGCGTTGTATAACATTTCATGCCGAGCAGAGTCCCCCCGAAAGGAAGCTGCATGAGCAGCCATCCGGCCGCATTGGAGAGAAAGGTCGCCACCATCCAGGTTCCGTCCATTGTTTGAAAATACTGAAAATTTGTCAGACTGTATGTCGAGTCCGCCACATCGAGTCCCTGATTGACAGTCAGGAACGGATAAAACAGGAGAGCTGCCGGAAACAGCCATTTCTCTATGAAGTTACGATATCTCTGCTCATTTCCCACGATTTCGCTCCTCTGAAACGCCATGATCCAGTCACATGCAGCTTCAAAAGCCGGCTTTCAGGCGCCGTTTCGAATCCTCAACGCAATCCCCGCCCAGCCGCTGCCTTCACTCCCGCGAACACACGCGCCCGCACAAAATCCACCGCTGTTCCGGCCGCATAAACCGCCAGCACACACAGGATCATATGGGGCACAAAGAGAAAGCTTCCCTCCACCTGTTCCACACCAAGCCGCTTCATCCACTCGTACCGCACGAGAACGTGCTCGTGCAGAAGGTAGATGCCAAACGTATACGGGGCAAGCCTTCTCACCGCCACTGCAAAACGCCCTTCCTTAAGACGCAGATTTTTAAACACATGGAAAAGGCACACTGCGCCAGCGAGACAGAGCAGATGGTTGTAAGAGTAGAGCATGTCCGCATAATAGGCAAAAGTGTCACGCCCTCCGGCGGCAAGCCCGTTGGCAAGCAGCGCTGACAGCCAGATCCACAGGCAGGAAACAAAATACCCGGCCAGCGCATGAGACTGCTTTTCCAGCCACTTTATACCGTATTTCCTAAGATAGCCCGCCACCACAGACAGACACAAAAACCATCCGAAATCATAACCGCTGCGGTCCGTGGCAAGGCGCACAGGAAGTATGGTCTTTTCCACGGCAAAAAACACCAACAGAAGCGCCAGTACGATCTGCAGTTCCCGCCTGCTCATTTTTTCCATGCCTGCCGCGAGAAACGGCGCAAACAGATACATGACGATATAGGCCGTCGCGAACCAGTAGTGCTCCGTCCCAAGCGGGAACGCGAATCCAATCCAGTCATAAACACTGAGGTCCGCCATAGAAACCGTTCCAGTCAGAAGAAGAAACACCGGGATCAGCAGAGAATAAAAAAGAACCTGTAAAAGCAGGGATATCACCCTCCCCGGCTTCCACGCAGATTCCGCAAGAAAATATCCGCTGATCAGCACATAACAGTTCACCGCCACAATACAGAAAGCCTCAATCAGCCACGCAAAGGCCCCGGCCGGATTTTCTCCTGCGGCAAAAGGAAAAGCCACAGCAATCCCGCCCTTCACCAGATAATGAAGCGAGATAATCATAAGCATCGCCACGACGCGCAGCAGCTCGAAATTAGCCTGTCTCTTACTTCCCGATCCCATACGCCCTGCCTTTTCTTCTCCCAATCTTTTCTACGTTTGCATCGGCCCGCATCTCCCACAACATATATGTCAGCCCGCCTTTTTCGTCGTGTCCTTAAATATCCAGATTTTGCTTAGTACATAGTTTGCCAGTATCACCAGCACCTGGCATACCAGTTTGGAAATCTTATCATTCACCGAGCAAAGATCCACCATCACATACATCAACGCCAGTTCCAGCACCTCGGTGGCTACCCTCGCTCCGATAAAGGAGATAAACTCCCTTAAAACAGATGCCTTTTCCTTATTCTGGCTCTTAAATACAAAGGTTCTGTTTGTCCAATAGGCAAACACCACCGTCAGCACCCAGGACAGCCCGGTCGCCGCCATATAGTGCATGGCAATGGCATCCGCAAAAATAAAATACAGAATATAATTCAGCACAAAAGCGAGGAAACCAAAAATCAGATAATTGATCCCCTCCTCATGCTTCCTATAAAGCCCCCATCCAAAATCCCAAAGCTTCTTTATCATACGCTCCTGCCTCTCTTCTCCACTCTATCTCTCCCGCGAAATTTTCCCGGTGATCATTTCTCTCAGTTTTTCTTCTCCACATTACCTTTCTCTTGAAATTTTCCCCGCGGTTACGCGGTACACCATATCACACTTCTCAATCGTCTGCAGTCTGTGGGCGATGATGACAAGCGTCTTCCTCCCGTGCAGCCTGTTGATGGAATCCATGATAGCCGCCTCCGTCTCATTGTCCAGTGCAGAAGTGGCTTCATCCAGCACCAGCACCTCCGGGTCTTCATAGAGGGCCCTGGCAATGCTGATCCGCTGCCTCTGTCCGCCGGATATGCGGATGCCCCGCTCACCGATCCCTGTCTCCACGCCTTCCGGCAGACTCTTTACAAACTCATCCAGAGCCGCCTCCTTCAAGGCACGCCACACTTTCTCGTCATCGATTTCCTCCTCCGGCACGCCGAAAGCCACATTCTTGCGGATGGAATCGTCTATCATAAAGATTGTCTGTGGAATATATCCTATGTTTTTAAGCCACGCAGCATAATGTCCGCCGACATCCGTGCCGTCCGCCAGAATCCGTCCGCTCTCCATCTGCAGCAGACCGAGCAGAATATCCACAATCGTTGTTTTCCCCGAACCTGTAACACCCACGATACCTACAGAAGATCCAATGGGAATCTCCATCTCCGCGTGATCAAAAATCCACTTCTGCGTATTTGGATATTTATAAGTGATGTCCTCCAGCCGGATCAGCTTCTCTAACGGCAGTTTTTCCACACTCTGCCTCTGCTTATAAGCCTCCGCGTCATAAGTCACGCTGCCATCGTGAATCTCCTCCTGCAGGTTATCGCTGACTCCCATGAAAAAAGGTTCAAAGTAGGAGATCGAAGTCTGATAGTTATTGATGCGGTTCACGCTGGGAAGCAGACGCATGGCCGCCGCCGCCAGTGCCGAGAGCTGCGGAAGAAGTTCTTTCATCTGAGTCCCCTGCCCGATGGACATGACAAAATATCCAACCATGCCCGCTATGCAGACTGTCTCGATCAAAAGCCGGGGGGTCGCGTTGAAGAGATTATATTTCTGCACGGAACTGACATAGCCCGCCCCGCATTTTGCGTATTCGTTGATAAAATAATTCTCCTTACAGCCGATCTTGATTTCCTTAATTCCCATCACCGACTGTTCAATCCATTTATACAACCCGCTGTAATAGTCCTGATTGTCCTGCCCTGCCTTGATCATTATGGGCTTTAACACCTTTTTAATCACAAACAGGAGCGCCACCATAAGCGCCGCCACCGTCACAATCATCATCGCGTCAGAGTAGAGAAACAGCGCCACTACCAGACAGACAAATACAATACACTCACTGAAAAGCTGCAGACAGCTCAGGATCAGACCGTACATATTGTTTACATCCGATGTGATATTGCGTTGAATGACCGATGTGTCCGCATTCAAATAATACTCGTAGGGACGCTGCATAAAATTGATCATCATTCGTCTGGAAGTCGCAAACTGATTCGTATAGACAAACTTAAGCTGCGCTTTCTGCTGAAAAAAAAGATAAATATTTTTAATCACCGTCATTCCCACAAAGGAAAGCAATAGAAACATGGCAAACTGGGCGTTACTCTCCATTCCCAGCCTCTCGTAAACCGAAGAGAGAAAACTGCTCCCGGAAACCGACTCCGGGTCCATCACCACGGTCACAATGGGCACCAGCATGGAAACACCCAGACTTTCCAGCACACCGCCTATGAGCATCATAATAATGAGCGCGATCATAGCGCGCTTCTGCTTTCCGTCCAGCAGAACATTCATTTTTCTTAAAATCTTAACCATTGTCAGTTTCCTTCTCAAACCGGGCGGCGGTACTGCCCGTGTCTTAGCTAAACTGTTATCGAGTATACCACAAGCACATCCATCGCGCAAATCTGCCGTAAAATCCGGCTCTAAATCTCCTCATTCTGCCTGTGCAGCTTCGGATCCTCGTATCCGTCCATAAAGTCTTCACCCAGATAGACGATCTCCTCCGCAAAACGGATGTTTCGCACCACCGTAAAGACAGAAATCACCCGGCTGAAAGTCAGCCCCTCAATATAGTTCAGCACTTCCATCGGAAATTTTCGATCGAGCACAATATAATCCGAAAATTTCTTTTCATAATCTAAAAGGTCTCTGGGATGCGGCTTAATCAGAACGACCGATTCTTCCCCCTCCTTCTGACCGTATAAGTCAATGCAGTCTCTAAAAATCCGCTCACGCACCGGGAGCTCGCACAGCGGCTCCGTCAAAAGAAGAATCCTGTCCTTCCCCATCGACAATTTCTCCTGTATCTCCTCTATATTGGCGATAAACAGCCGCACCAGAAGCGCTTTATCCTCCTTCGTCAGGGAATCAGCCAGCTCCTGTCTGGACTTTTCGATATATTTCGGGCAGGGGTAAGGCAGAACGGAGATGTCATTGACCTCCATATCTATACAGTATTTTCCCCATCCGTTCTGAATGAATATAAGGTTCAGGGAAGCAAGGAACGCTTTCAGCTTAAAATGTCCCCTGTTGTCATAGCGGGCGGTATCGTAAGTGCTGATGCAGTCAAGCCCGTCCTCCAGCGCATGATACCGTATCTTTTTATAACTCAGATAATACCCGATCGGATCAGAATCACAAAACACATAAATGTCCTTATATGCCTTAAAATTCACCGGCACATAAGGTTCCTGCGCCTTTCCCAGAAGCTTCGTGTAACGGATGCGGGTCAGCAGATTCAGAAAAAGATTTCCCCTGTCCACATGATACTTCATAATCTCCGGGAAATGGATGTCCTCCTTCTCATCGAACATGTACACCGCTTCGAAAAGTCCGCAGGCCTTCGCCCGTTCCTCCAGATCCCCAAAATCGTTGGACATGGTACTCATAACAAGGGTGGCTCTGCCCCGCTTTTCCCGTTCCAGATTCAGCTCCTTTAAACATGCCACATACACATGATAGTAGGTGTGGCAGACGTAAATTCTATCTTTCATCATCACTCACGTTCCAAGACCTCTCCTGTTTATGATAGGAAAACACGCCCGTTTTCCAACACGGCGCCGGCTGTCAAATCCGCCGCCTGCCGCGCGATATTTCCACCTGCATTTGTGCCAGTATGTGCCTTCCCAGCTCCGCAGCCTGCTCCGGCGTATCTCCCGTGGTGATCACATGGCCAAGTCTGTCATTGCTCGAGCGCGTTCCGTGCACACGGTCTCCCGGCTTTTTATAGAGAACGATTTCCTCCACCCCCGGCTGCGCGTAAATAGCGTCCGGCACAGTGATCCGGGCAAGCACACCCTCCTGCTCCTGTTCGGCATGAAGAAAATGTATCGCAGCGCCGCGGTCCGCCGTCCGGGTAAGATCCGGCTCCGTCCCTGTTGCAAGGAGCACCGATGCTCCCACCATATCAATGCCTGTAGAAAGAGGCACCAGCCTGGACGTGATAAAGTCGCCGCCGAGTCTTGCCGCCAGTTCCACGATCTTTGGCCCTTCCTCCGTGACCTTGATCTCCACATGAGCGGGCGCATTCCTTATGCCGATCGCCCTGACTGCCTGCGCCGCCGCCTTCCGTATGTGCTCCTGCGTACCGGCATCCAGTCTGCTCGGTTCACAATGCGCCAGTTCCACAAAATACGGAGGCGGTGTAATATATTTGTCTGTAATTGCAAGGATATGCGGTTCGCCCTCTATCACCATGATTTCCACGCTGACTTCCAGGCCGTGCATGTATTCCTCCACCATCACCGTACCGTTTCGGGCATTGCCCAGACTGTACTCGTAAGTCTCCTTGAGCAGAGCACGAAACCGTCCATCATTTACGTCTGTTTTTCCATCCGATTTCTCCGCCTCCAAAAGCACCACACCGCGGCTCCCCGCATTGTCCGCCGGCTTCACGATGCAGTCTCCGCCCAGCTTATCCACCGCCTCCGCAAACGACTCAAAATCCGTAACCGCATAGTATTTCGGTATCGGCACGCCGCATTCTTTCAAACGATCTCTCATTTTGCTCTTTATGGTGGCGCAGAGCGCATTCTCATAGGACAGATCCGGCCGCTTCCCTAGCTTTTCGTTGACATATGCCGCTGTCCGCACAGGGCCATCGCTGGTGGATGTAATCACCACGTCGGGCTGATAAATAAGCGCCTGCCGGTAAACCTCCTCCTGATCCAAAGTGCTCACCACCAGCTTTACATCCGCTAACGCAAAACCTGCCGCATTCTCATTATAATCCACGCAAATGACCTGATAGCCCAGTTCCCCCGCTTTTTTAATTGCCGGAACCTGCAGTTCACTTGCACCTAAAATCATCATCTTTTTCTGCTTTTCTGCCACTTCTCTTTTCTCCATCCAGGCGCTTTCCCGTCATAGGCAGAGGGTATGCCCCGCAAAAATTTCCGCTTTTATCTGCCCCACATCCGGCGGTTCACTCCACAAATTTCCATTCCATCGGTGTGCCCCGGGAAATATCGCACCTTGCCTTTTTGCCAAGCGCCTCCTCATAATACATCGGCGCCATTCCAAATGCAGGACGAATGGATCGCAGGTTGTCCGATGTAAACACCTCACCTGCTTTCATATCCTGCGTCACAAAAAGAGAGCGTCCCTCCTCTCTGCTTCTCTCCTGCTTCTCAGTCAGGCGGTAAGTCACCCTGCCGAGCGCCTTCTCCACAATACGGATCTCCTCCACCATCCTTTTAAACTCCGCAGGCTCCATAGAAAACGCTGCATCCGGCCCGCCGTCCGCCCTGGAAAGTGTAAAGTGCTTTTCCACCATCCGGGCGCCCAATGCCACCGAAGCCACAGCCACAGCGGAACCCATGCTGTGATCGGAAAGTCCCGTCATACAGTCGAAAACCTCCGCCATATGAGGAATCACTTTAACATTCATGTCCTCATAGGGAGAAGGGTAAGTGGAAGTGCATTTTAAAAGGATGATCTGCTCGTTTCCTTCTTCACGGCAGACTCTGACCGCCCGCTCAATATCCTCCAGATAAGCAATCCCCGTTGCCATAATCACCGGCTTTCCCAATCTTGCGATTTTTCGGATCAACGGAATGTCCCGTATCTCGAAAGAGGCAATTTTATAGGCCGGCATTTTCATTTCCTCCATAAAATCCACCGCCGTGAAATCAAACGGGGATGAGAAACAATCCATTCCCAGATCGTTTGCCAGCTTCATCAATTTCGGCTGCCACTCCCAGGGTGTAAACGCCTCCTGATACAGTTTGTAAAAAGTAGTGCCGTCCCAAATCGTTCCCTGTGTAATCTGAAAATATTCGTTATCGCAGTCCATCGTAATGGTGTCCGCCGTGTAAGTCTGCAGCTTGACCGCATCCGCTCCCGCCTCTTTTGCCGCGCGTATAATCGCTTCGGCCCTGTCGTAGTCCTGCAGATGATTGGCCGACATCTCTGCCACGATATAGACCGGCTCACCCTCCCCGATCATATGGCTGCCGATTTTGATTCTCTGCTGCTCCATAAGTTCTTCCCTTTCCTCAAGTCAATTCTCTGTTTTCACAAAACCATTACTTCCATCCATGCTCTTCCCGCTCGCAGGTTTCCCGCATCAGGCGAAATTTCATTTCCGCCAGCTCCAGATCCATCGGATTGTCGATGTCCTGTACCTCCGTCTCAGGCACAATGATGGGCACATATCCGTCCGGCAGGTCGCCGCCGCATGCCAGATACCGCTTGACATGATAGCAGTAAAACTGTCCGCTGTCATGGTACACGGGCTCCAAATCCTGTGACCGCTTCATGGCATTTTCGGGATAGCAGTATACAAGCTTCCCCTCTCGGACCGCCATGCCGCGCTGAGGCGGAAATGAATAGCGGACCACCGGCATTACTCCCGAGGCATCGCTCTCCACCAGAAGTTTCATCGCCTCCGTCAGTTTGGCGGCCGTCACAAAAGGCGCGGTCGGATAAATACATGTCATATAATCAAACGTCTCGCCCCGCTCTTCATAAGTCCGAAGCACCTCCATAAGCACATCGTCCGTGGTTGCAAAATCTCCCGATGTCTCTGCGCTTCTCATAAAAGGGACCGATGCTCCCGCCTTCCGTGCGATCCGAGCAATCTCCTCATCATCGGTGGAGACCATAACCTCACGGAACATCCCGGACTGGAGCGCCGCCTCAATTCCGTAGACCAGCATAGGTTTTCCCATAAATTCTCTGATATTTTTTCCCGGAATCCGCTTGCTGCCGCCCCGGGCGGTGATAATTGCCACCGCATTGATTTGTGTTTCCATCCCAGCCATTCCTTTCCTCTACTTCCAATACAAAATTGCTTTCTTCTCCGCATCCGCTCTCGGCAGATTATATTTTTCTGCAAGCTGCTCCGCAATATAAGTTTTCGTCTGCCCGGCTTCCTGCAGCGCTTCCACCATACAGCGGATCCCTTGTTCTATTCCTTGTTCTATTCCAATTTTTATGCCTTCCCTGATGCCGTCCTCACGCCCTTCGCTCTTCAAGGTTCTCTCATACTTCTCCACATCAAACTCTTCCAGCAGCATACCCAGCACCTCCGCCCGGTTTTCCCTTAGAAACTTCTCAAGAATGCCGTTTTCCACACAATAATCCACCGCATCCGACAGCGCCATTTCTGCATTCTTTCCCTGGCGCATATACGTTCTCGTTACATCCACAAATTCAGAATATTCTTTCAACACCATACATTTTTCCATCAGTAACTGATTATGTCCCTGATTGATGTTAAGCATCCGCGCAGTCAGCTCCACGTCGCCTTTGACCGACTTATCCTCAAACGCATCGGAAAGCCTGAGAATCTGCTCCTCCGGCATCTCTTTTGTTCCATTGTAGAACACCACACACTTTGGTGTCGGCAGCGTGATGAGTCCAGCCCCATACAGACTCTTTTCCGCCCGCTCAATGACTGTCTGGTATTCCTGTGCCAGATAAATCAGAAACCGTGCAGACAGATTCGGACTGTAAGTGCTCTGGTGCTCATACATGTTTAACGTCCCCGCCAGCATAAAAGCCAGGTCGTTCTTCATCACCACATAAACCGCACTCTCAATCGTCACCATTTCAAGCTGCGATGGATCGTTGTATGACGTTCCATTCAGCGCATTGTATAATTCCAAAAGCGCCTCCCTGTCTTTTTCAAACAGGAAGCGAAACAGCCTGTCCTTTACATTCCGCTGTACCTTTGCCCCGTGCCCAAGCCTCCATATCTTCCACTCTTTCCACGCATGTCTTTTCTGTGCCATGCTTCCTCCTTCCCGTATCCCGACAGAAAAGAAAGCATGTCACCCACAAATGCATGTTCCAGATTCTGCCGCATCTTCTGTTGTCTGTGTAAAAGAAAAATCCGACAGAACCTGTCCTGAACGTGCTGAATGCACCTCTGTTAGAATTTCTCCGATGGATTCATTGTATAGAATTATGTTGCAAATGTCAACGGAACTCAAGGGGATTGTTAAAAAGCCAAAAGGGATATATCATTCCGACTGAAGCTCTTTCTCTTTTATCCTCATATCTTCCGCCATCTGGCCAATATTCGTTTTTTCTTCTGCTTTGCCATTTTCTAACAGATACACTCTGTCACATATGGATATTGTCGATATGTCATGTGTGACAATGATACAGATCCTGTTTGCGGCAAGTTTATGAACCGCCGCATGAAATTTTTCAATAGAATCTGCATCAAGGTTTGCTGTGGGCTCGTCAAATACAATAACCGGCCTGTCTTGATAAATAGCCCGCGCAATCGCAATTCGCTGCGCCTGCCCGCTTGACAAAGTATGACCGCTTTCCCCGAGCGGTGTGTCAAATCCATTCGGCAAAGATTGGATAAAATCAAGGATATTCGCATCGGAAGCCGCCCTTTTAATTTTTTCCATTTCAGGCTTGTTTTCCGACATACTCACGTTTTCCAAAATTGTTCCAGAAAACAGGTAATCGTCAGGCGGAACATAGGAAACCTGTCCCGCAATTTGTCCGCCGTCTATCATACCCTGCTCTGTCCGCAGCCTGACTGTGCCATTTTGGGGTTCGTAAAGACCGACTAACAATTTTAACAACGTGCTTTTACCACTTCCACTTCTGCCTGCAATTCCAGTGACTTCCCCTTTCAAAAAAGTCAGATTCAGATTGCTTAACAGATCATGCGGCCGGCCCTCTTTTTCTTCCTCATCATAAGAAAAACTCAAATTTTTAATCACAAGTTCCTTTCCATTTACCGATGGACTCTTATTGCTTTTCTTTTCAGCCGGGAGTTCATATATTTTCCCAATCCGTTCAGCAGACGCAGCCGCCTGGCTGATCCCGGCAACCGCCGCCGGGAATTTAGCAATCGGATTTACGATATAATTCAATAGCTGTACAGTCATAATCAGACCGCCTGCCGTAGTTTCTCCGTTCAATACAAAATAAGAGCCGAGTCCCAGCGTGACCAGTGACATCAGATTCCCGGAAAGTGCACCTGCAAATAATGCCAGCCCCTCCCACACGCCCAAAACCAAACCACTTTCTAACTTTCTTTGATAGATATGTTGAAATTTATCAACAGCTTTTTCCTGCATTGCATAAGTTTTAACGAGCATGATCCGACTCAGAGTTTCCTGCAGATAACTTCGGATTATCTCTTCATTCCCTTTATCAACGGCACTTACCTTTTGGATGTAAGGAGTCAATGCTCCCATCAAAAACATCATTAACGGCATCAAAATCAGTAAAAGGAGCGCTATTTTCCAATTTAGAAAAAACAGGGCGGAAGCCGCCAATAAAGCGGAAGCGGCACCCCCTGCAATATGATCTATCCATGTCGGAAAACACATGCTGACCGCCTGAATATCAGCCGTGAGTTTTGTCAGTAGTTCACCTGTATGCTGTTTCGATATAGCAATCAGCCTCCGGGAAAAAATCACATGAAGCAATTCCGCCCTTAACTCACATTCCATTTTCCCATAAATCCATTTGACAAGTATGGAATTTAACATCATTACCATGCCGCCAATTATAATAGAAGCAATGCTGTAAGCCCCCACCTGCAGCAGAGACAGATCGGTTTGTCCCGTGGCTATGTCAATAAAAAGAAGGGAGATAAAAGAAGCAGGGGTATTTCAGCACGCCCCTGCTTTTTTATCTCCATGTTCTTCCACTTTCTTTTATAAGATTTCTTAGCTGTTTGCTCCCATCCCCTCACAGTTTCATAATCTCCGCCGCAAGCCGCTCCGCTCCTCTGCCATCAGTCACCCGGGCAAGCCTGCCTTTCATCTGCTCGCGGAGTGCAGCGTCCGCCGCCAGTCTTTTCAAGCCATCGCAGACCGCTTCTATGCAGGCCTCCCTGTCCTGGGACATATCCCCGGCGAAAAGCATCCGCTCCTCCTCCTCGAAAAATTCTCTGTCGTAACGCTGATTATCCGCCGACTGGAAAAATACCGTAGGCACCTGCATTGCGCTCAACTCAAACAACATCGTTCCCGCTGCGGAGACCGCCGCGTCACAATCCGCCATCAATCCGGCCATATCCTGACAGGGGCGGTATACCTTTACATTCTCGTGTGTCTTTGCGAACGCCTCAATCGCATTTCCCTGCGGATGATACACCCCTACTACTGCATGAAAAGCGACGGATTTCAGCTCTTCTATCTGCACCGCCCGCTGTAAAATACCAAGAACGGCATTCTGTATATCTCCGCCGCCGCTGGCAATAAGCACGGAAAACTCTTTTTTCGCATCCTGCCCATCCACTATATGAGTCAGGCCAAACTCTTCCCTCAATGGCACATAGTCCGTCCCAAGAAGCAGTCTGGTTTTCCCGCCATAAGTCTCCTCATAGGGAAAACGGGTATGATATGCATTATAATTGATCAGCGCATCCACCGGGAAGACCTGGTCGAAACAGTCGTCTATACAAACCAGTTTTACGAGAGGCCTGAGTTGTTCAAAGTAAGCGGAAGAAACCTGGTAAGAGTCCACCAGAAGCGTCCTGATCCCCGCCAGTTTCAGAACCTCACGCAGCACCGGCAGCTCCTCCTCCATGCAATTCCACTTTGTATGCAGACTGACATGCTCCATTCCCGCCCGGATAAGCATATCCTCCGCCTGGCCGTCAGCCGTGATAAACAGTACCTGGCCGCCCCGCTTTTTGATTTGTTCCGCTATGGTAATGCAGCGCATCATATGTCCCGCCGCCACCGTTTCATTGGCATCAGCGCGAATACCGATTACCGGCTGTTTTTCATACGAGGCAAGCGCTTCCGCAATCTGCTCCATCTCTGCCGCCCCGTAACGCTGATCGATAGGCAGCGCCAGCAAATGCCCAAAAATATATCCCTCGTCCCCTTTCAGGGAATGTCTGTTCTCCTCCCCTACAGGCCATAGAGACGGAGCGTAAATACCGCGTTCCGCCAAAAATCTCTGTAAGCTGTCCCGCTCCTTCGCATAGACCGGCAGATAGAGCGGCCCCCGCGCCTCGTCTCTGAGAAGGATAGGCCAGAGCCTCTTCATGCCGCATATGCGGTCGTACAACATTCGATAATTTTCTGTTCTTCTCCGGCACGCATCCTCCTCATCCACTCTGGAAAGAATCTCTTTGGATATATGGGAAATACGGCGCACTCCCTGGTAGCGGTCCAGTTCTTCCTCCAATAAACGGTTACTTTTTAAATATTCGGCCTTTTTTGGCAGCCATTTGGCCGTGAGGGCTCCTCCCGTCCTTCTCTCCTTCTCCCGCAGATACTCCCATTTCTGGACAAGCGGAGCCAGCCGCTGTTGCGCATATTCCTCTCCCGGCTCCAGCACATCCTCCGCCAGAGGCAGATCAGATACTACAAACCCGCCATCGGGAACCGCATACCACTTCCGCAGACTCCCAACCACAAAATCAGCATCCGCACCCGCTGTCTCCAGATAGTAAGACTGGGTCACATCCTCCATCACCAGGATGCCTCTTTTTCTGAGGGCGGCAAGCTGTCCCCGAAGCCCTGCGCAGGTGTCAGCTCCATAATATGGATGAATAAACAGCAGTCCGATCTCATGGGCCACCGCCAGACGGAAAACTGCCTCCCCGGCCGTCTCCAGGTCTCTGTCCACATGATAGAAAACCAGTTCCCAGCCCCGGTGCAGAAAAGGCAGAAAGACACAGTCACACATATAAGCCGGCATCAGACAGCGCTTCGGTGTCTCTGGTTTTTCCCTCTCCAGACTGATCAGCGCCAACTCAATCGCCTCCCTGCCGGAAGCGGTGAAGCAGCGCTCCTTTTTTCCGTACTTATCCACATGCACGGAAGAAAATGTCTCTATTTCCCCACCCCTTTTTACCGCAGCGGGATCTATCTCAAAAATACTTCCGATTTCCATAAGCACTCCTTTGCCAGATACGCATCTACGCTCAACGTGCCGCCCCATGTCTCTTCCTGAAATTCCGATACGCCCACAACAACTTGTAATACGCCATAAACCAAAGTGTGGAACGCATTTGCATGCGGATCAGCTTTTTCTCCTCCTCATGGGTCCGTTCCCGGTAATAGGGATTCTCCTGAAAATCCGGGAAACGACAGCGCATTTCTTCCCCGAGTTTTTTCACAAACCGATACTTTGTCCGTCTCACACCCGCCATATAAGTAAACAGCGTATTCACATAAAAAAGCAGGGTAAAACTGTACTCCAGTTCCGGCCGGTACTTATCCATAAAGTCATGCCGCTCAGCCTCCTTCAACATCAGTCTGCCGGCCTCACAGCGGTCCTCGCAACGTTTCTCCGAGATGGTATGCACCGTGGAAGACGCGTGCTGATAATAATAGTAAAGCGGTTCTTCCATATACTCGAAATGGTTCGCCAGCACCAGATATGAATTTCCCAGCGCATTGTCCTCATAAAAAATATGCTCAGGGAACCAGAGCGCATGATCCAGAATCATGGAACGCCGGAATATTTTCACCACCAGACTGCCTCCGTCCAGAATCAGACTCCGCCTCTTTTCATCATCCAAAACACCGGCCTGGCTGCTTTTGTTATTGTGGACCACCTGTCCCACCTTCATGGAATGCTCCGATGTAAGACAGTAATCGCAGCCTACAAGATCGGCTCCCGTACTCTGCGCCCGTTCGATCAGGCGCTCATACATGTCCGGCGTAATCCAGTCATCGCTGTCAATAAATCCGATCCACTCTCCCTGCGCGATTTTTAATCCCGCATTCTTCGCACCTCCCTGGTGCTTATTCTCCTCCAGGTGCAGCGCACGGAATTTCTCCGAATAACGCTTCTCATAGTCTCTGAGTATTTCCCACGATTCATCGGTGGAACAGTCATCCACCGCAATAATCTCATAATCTGATATTGTCTGCGCTACAAGCGAATCGAGACAATACTCCAATTTTTTCTCTGCCGCCATATTATAGACCGGCACAATGATACTAAGTTTCATCCGACCTCCCTGCCTCTGCCATGCGGGATGCAGAATTTCTTTTCATGCACAGGTACAAACAAATGAAGACCGTCAGTGCGGATACCACATCTGCAATCACAAATCCCGGTACCGGCCCATAGCGCACATAAATCCGATGTTCCGCACCGTCACCTTTTACATAAAAACGCATCCGGCCTCCGCCGCCCTGCTCAATCTTTACAGGCTGTCCCAGCTCATCCTCCGCCCGGTATCCCAGATAATTCTGCAGGGGCAGTTCAATATAGGCCGTAGAAGAATTTGCTGTGTAAGATACCGCCGCCTTTGTTCCCTCTTTCTTAAAATCACGAACAGACACCGATATCGTATCCGATGGAACTACGCTCGTAGTCAATTTGTCATCCGTCGCTCCCATCAACCGCCACTCGAACGGATAAAACAGTCCTACGCTGGCGCCCAGCTTCGTCTCATGGCCCTTGGAAGCCACCGACTGCGCATTCTTATAGGGCACATGATTGTTGTCGGAAGGCACCGACAAAATCACAAGAAGGTTCAGGCTCACCAGCATCGCAAAGATAAGATTTCGGTAAGGCTTTAACAGCTCCGACCGTTCCAGGCCCGCTGCTCCTACAAAGAGGAAGCATACAGACGCCGGTCCGAGAAACCGCCACGGAAACTGCAGCATCGTAGCAATATTGCTGAAAAAGGCGCTTTCCATCAAAGCCCTGCTCGGAAAATAGCCCGTTGTCAGGAAGACAAACATACATCCAAGCACAAAGAGGTACAGCACAAAGCCGTCCGAACCGCTCACCCGCCCACGCCTCTCACATATAAAGTACACGATTCCAATTCCAAGGCAGCCCAGCAGGGCAAATCCCAGAGAAAAATACTGCTTATTGTACAGGCTTAAAGACTGGGTCATATTGGAGAGGTTGATCGACTGTTCGAAGTATCCGCTCCACCGCAGAACATCCTTATCCAACTCCTCCTTAAAATAGTAATACAGAAAAGGAGCCAGATACCACGCGTTGAGCAGCAGAGTAAGCCCGGCCGCCTTTAGAATCTCCACATAACGCCGTTCCCGCACGATGCGCACACAGTACAAAAGTGCGGTAATGGCACAGACCGCCGCCACATATGTCACGCTTAAGATATGACTCTGCAGCGCACCTGTGAATCCGATCATCAGATAATACCATTTTTTGCGATCGCCCATAACAATATGATAAAGCCCTGCAATTACCAGGGGCCAGAACACCAAAGCCAGGGTCTCCCCCAGATCTCCTCTGGAAAGAATATTTGTAAAACGGTACGGCATAAGCGTATAGAGCACCACGGAAAGGATGACGCTGCGTCTGGATTTCACCATAGACTTTACCGCCGCATAAGCGCAGACTGCCGATCCTAAATTGGCCAGGAAAATCAAAACCTTGTAAGAAAACGCCAGAGATACCCTGCATATCCGCAGAAATGCGCCTATGTATAGAAACAGGTATGGATACATGGCATTCATATAGCCATTGTTCTGCAGCCCTTCCGGCAGAATATTGACAGGGATCACCTGCCCGTCCAGAATGCCGTCCTTAAGCCCTTCAAGCCTTGCCAGATGATAGCATAGATCATCCGCATTGTAGAGAAACGTATGCATCATCGGCGTGGTTGCAAGGAGCGCCACACCCAAAATCACACAGACGTCCACAAGCCGTTCTTCGGAAATCTGTCTGCCGCTTCGCAGATAAAGCCATCCCAGAAGATGCAGCCCCAGAAAAACCGCAATCAAAAAATAGGTGTCTGTGTAAAAGAGGGTGCGGGGCGTGATGGAAAATTGCTTGAGCGTGAGCGTGCCGTTTCCACTGTAATTAACGCGAAACTGCAGCTGCTTCGCATCTCTGGCCAAAGTGAAATCAGCCGTCAGTTCGCTTTCCGCAGTCTCTATCGGCCACGCCGCAATCTTGTTCTCCTGCTCCCACAGCTCGAGCACGCTGTCAGGCTGCTCTGCGCTGTAGGTCATGGATAACGTATAGGTGCCCCTGTTCACGACATATTTGGGCGTGCTTGCCACAGAGCTGTAACCGGCCAGAATGTCTCCCAGGGATCTCATATCCTCCGAATCAATCAATCCCGCAGTATTTTTGATCACCAGAGCGTTATCCGCACTGATCAGCCCCATAGAATGCTGCAGGTCAATGCCGTCAAAGACAATGGGCTGTTTTCCCTCGTCCCCTATCCATAAAAGCAGGATGAACAGCACCGCCATCACGGCATATATAATTTTGGCTTTCAGCGATATTTCTTCTGTCATATCCTTCTTTGTTCCTCTGTTCTTACAGTCTTGGCACGAAATGCCCGGACCTTTGCCGGGTCATTATTGTGCGCCGTCTTTCGCATAGTATGCCGCAATCTTTCTCACCGCCGCGATTACGCTCTCCACATCCTCGTCGCTCATCCCATAGTAGAGCGGCAGCGAGATCATTTCCTCATAGAGTTTTTCCGCATTGGGACAAATCCCCCGCTTATATCCAAGCTTTTCATAGTAGGGAAAATAATAGGTCGGTATGTAATGTACGTTACAGCATACATTTTCCGCAGCCAGCGCCTCAAAAAACCGTTTCCTGTCGATACTTATGTTCTCTGGCACAAGACGCAGAATATACAGATGCCTTGTGGTGTCTGATTCTGGAATCTCCCGCTGAACGAAAAGCGCGGGCAGTCTGGAAAACGCCTCGTCATACCGCTTCACAATCTCTTTTCTGCGCCGGCTGAACATAGGCAGCTTGTCAAGCTGACTGACTAATAACGCCGCCTGCATATCCGTCATGCGGTAATTATAGCCGAGGACGGTCTGCTCATAATACCACGGTCCGTCCGGCTCATGCTCCATCAGGCTTTCATCCCTCGTAATGCCGTGCGTCCGATAAAGCAGCAGTTTTTTATAGTAATCCTCGTTGTTGGTCAGCACCGCACCGCCCTCGCCGCCCGTCACTGTCTTGACCGGGTGAAAGCTGAAAGTCGTTATATCCGCCAGGGAACCGTTTGGCTGTCCCTTATATTTTGTGCCGATCACATGAGCGCCGTCCTCAATCAGAACCAGACCATGTTTTCTGCAGATTTCCCGCAGGGGATCCATCGCCACAGACTGACCTGTGTAGTCAACTACAACCACCGCTTTCGTCCGCGGGGTGATGGCCGCCTCCACCTTCTCCGGGTCGATATTGTATGTTTCAGGATCAATGTCCGCAAAAACCGGCCGCGCCCCGCAGTAGAGTGCGCAGTTTGCAGACGCCGCAAACGTGATGGGAGTCGTGATCACCTCATCTCCCTCTTTCACATCCGCCGTCATAGCCGCCATATGAAGCGCCGCCGTGCCATTGGCACAGACCACCGCATATTTTGCCCCTGTAAGCGCGCAAAGCTTTTGCTCCAGCTCCCCAATCTTCGGGCCGCAGGTCAGATAGTCGCTTTTCATTACCTCCACCACCGCCTGGATGTCCGCCTCGTCTATATATTGATGCCCATAAAAAATGGGTATCTCCCTCACTGGTTTTCCACCTTCAATCGCCGGTTTTTCCATATGCTCTCCTCCTCGCCTCGCAGCCTGATATCCGTGCGGGAAATGCCTGTACCCGGCAGTACACTTCCTCTTACGCTGAGGGAGGACACGCATTTCCACACATGTCCTCCTTCCTGCTTTCTGTTATTTTTCCAATTCTACATCTTTTAACAGCGCGCGGATGTCCTCCACGCCGATCCACTCGGTGTTATTGTCGGAGCTGTAATGAAATCCCTCCGTCACTTTTTTGCCCGAAAGATCCGGCTGCTGCCTGTTGTTCCATGTCATCTGCGGATAGACGATAAAATGCCTGTCGTACTCGTAGGTCGTCGCCGAGTCCTCCGTGGTCACCATGATCTCGTGCAGCTTCTCCCCCGGTCTGATGCCGGTTTCCTTTATTTTGCAGCCCGGCAGCATCGCCTCGGCCAGATCCGTAATTTTAAACGAGGGAATTTTGCTGATAAACGTTTCCCCGCCATTGGCTTCTTCCAACGCCTTAATCACCAGCTCCACACCCTGCGTCAGGCTGATCCAGAACCGCGTCATGCGCAGATCTGTAATGGGAAGTTCTTTCGCCCCCTCCTGAATCAGCTTGTAAAAGAAGGGAATGACAGAACCCCGGCTTCCAGCCACATTTCCGTATCTCACAATGGAGAAATTGATATCCTTGGTTCCCACATAAGCGTTCGCCGCCACAAACAGTTTATCGGAGACAAGCTTCGTCCCGCCGTAAAGGTTAACCGGGTTCACCGCCTTGTCCGTAGACAACGCCACCACCTTGTGTACCCCCGTGTCAAGGGCCGCGTCAATCACATTCATGGCGCCGTGGATATTGGTCTTGATGGCCTCGTTCGGATTGTACTCACAGGCGGGCACCTGTTTTAAGGCTGCCGCATGAATGATGTAATCCACACCCTCGCAGGCGCGTTTCAGACGCTCCACGTCCCGCACATCGCCGATGAAAAACCGCAGCTTTTCCTCATGCTCCTTAAATTCATTTGCCATCATCCACTGCTTGAACTCATCCCTGGAGTAAATGATAATTTTCTTCGGTTCATAATTCGCCAGCACATATCTTGTAAAACACTTTCCAAAGGAGCCTGTCCCCCCGGTAATCAGTATCGTTTTATCCTTTAACATAGATCTCCTTCCTTAAATGCCGAGTTTTCTAAATGCCGGCCCGTAGGGCGCCCTGCAAAGGCCCTTTTCCGTTATAATACCCGTAATCAGGGAATGGTCCGTCACATCGAAAGCCGGATTATACACCTTGACGCCCTCCGGCGCCATCCGCTCCTTATACCACATCTCGGTGATTTCCGACGGTTCCCGCTCCTCAATGGGAATCTGCTCTCCCGTCTCAAGGGACATATCTATGGTAGAGCTGGGCGCGCACACATAGAAGGGAATCCCGTAATGCTTCGCCAGCACGGCCACCCCGGAGGTGCCGATCTTGTTGGCCGTATCTCCGTTTGCCGCCACCCGGTCGCATCCCACAAAAACCAGATTTACCAGACCGCTCTTCATCACAGTGGACGCCATATTGTCACAGATCAGTGTCGTGTCGATCCCTGCGCCGTGCAGCTCAAACGCCGTCAGCCTGGCTCCCTGCAGCAAAGGTCTCGTCTCGTCACAGTATACCCTGAAATCCGTCATTCCATGCTCCAGAGCTACATACATGGGCGCGGTGGCCGTACCGTATTTCGCGGCAGCCAGCGTCCCCGCATTGCAGTGGGTGAGAATCCCGCCTCCCGGCTGCATCAGACTGAAACCAATCTCACCGATGCTCCGGCTGATGGCTACATCCTCATCCCGAATAGCCTGCGCCTCCGCAAAGAGATATTCCTTGATCTCCTCCACCGGCCTGTCCGCCTGCGACAGCAGGGCGCGCTCCATCCTGTCTAACGCCCAGAACAGATTGACCGCTGTAGGCCGCGAAGATGCCAGAACCTTTTTCTGCTCTCTGAAAGCGGCGAGAAAAGCCTCGTAATCCTGCGTCCCGATGCGGGATGCGGTAAGCGCAATCCCGTAGGCGGCGCACACGCCGATTGCCGGCGCCCCTCTGACCCGCAGAAAACGGATTGCCTCAAAGATATCTTCTATTTTGTCGATCTGCAGCACCTTTACCGTGCCCGGAAGCAATGTCTGATCCAGTATCTCCAGACAGCTTCTGTCCTCAGATAGACGGACTGTGTCCAATTTCAATGCATCCATATTCTGTCCTCACTTACAATATGTTTATTATAGGCAGTTTCCGTGGGCGTGTCAACGTATTTCACGCTGTGCCTCCCACTCGTCCCGGGGTATGGCAACCAGTGACTTTTTCCCAAAAAACAGCGCCATTTTCTGGTTTGTCCACTCATCCTTGTCAAGCATGACGGGCAAATGTACAAGCGGCCCCTGCTCTCCCACAATAAAAGGCACCACCGCATCCTCCACACTATCATCGGTCAAAATCCCGGTAAGTTCGTCCATCTGTTCCTTATAGACAGCTGCCCTTCCCGTGTTCATATAATAATAGCACACATAACCCGTGCTGTTTTTCAGATCCGCGCGGCAGACGCCGAGAATGAGTAAGGCTGCTGCAAAGCCGGCTGCGTACACGGGCAGACGTAAATTCCCGTCCCCTCCGCCGCTCCTTTCACAAATCCATCCAAGACCATAAAACAGACTTCCAAACAGCGCAAAGATAAACACCCAGAAAATGGTATTGGGAACGCCCACGGACACCGACCCGTCGGAGACCGATCCGCCCACAAACACAACCGGCCAGTATACCGCGCAGTACAGCCCCCACAGATAAAGAATTACAAGGCCGGGGCATGGAAAATGCAGCTTCAGCTTAGGAACCGCCTCCCGCAGCATATCCCACATAAAAACCGCCGCCGCAATCATAGCCGCCATCGCCACAGGATACTCACGAAAAGACTCCCAGATTCCCTTGCTCCCCACCGCCAGGGCCGTACCGACCGCCTGTATCATCCCCGCCGCCGTGACATGGTACTGCGAACCGCCGCGCACCGCATTTCCAGGCGCAAGCGCACTGACCAGAAGCCCCGCCATCTCAATTGCCATAGGAATCAGCATAAAAAACACCCTGCGATCCTTCCAAAAAAGCAGCACCGTAAACAGAGCAAACATACCCAGCCCGAAAATTGCCGTCAGATAATTCGTGCCGCCAAGAAGCGTCATCCACACCGATGCCAGCACAAGATCCCTCCATCGGAATTCTGCCGCATAGCGGAAAAAACAGGCGCCGGCAGCCATTGCAAGCGCAAAGGGCACCGTGTAGTGCACAGCCCCGTTATACCAGAAAACCGCCGAGGTCTGATACGGCACAAACTGAATCAGCACAAGCAGAAGCACCGCGTCAAGCAGCAGAAAATCCCTTTTGGGCATATGCAGAAAACGCACCAACAGACAGTAAAGGAAATCTGATACGCCGCCCGTTAACAGTGCCGTCATCAGAACCGGAACAATCCAATATGCGTCATGCGAAAAAACCTCCGGCTGTAAGGAGAACAGGAAAATCGAAAACCAGGTTCCCTGCCACGAATAATAATACTTTTTCACACTCGCAAAGGCCGCCTGTAAAACCCGCCATACCGAGTGCGTGTCCACCCACGCCAGATGGGTCAGCAGTCCAAAAGACCAGTCGTCTCCCGATGCCCTGTCCACACCGGCCAGCGCAAAAATGGGAAACAGGCTCAGAATAAATACCACAGCCGCCGCCCATGTCATAGGCGTTCTGATATTACTCATTTTTACGGCATCCATCCAGTTTCTCTTCATTCGCTCCCTTCCTCCGCGCCACGCCAGGCGCCCCCGTCACTGCTGTAATACCATTTTGTGCAGTATTTATACATATACTGCAGATGACCTTCCGACAGCTTTCCGTTCCCGGAAGATATCCGCCTGCTCTGCGGCGCTTCGTCTCCCGCATCGTCAAACCGGGGCATATACAGCACCAGCTCTTGCGCCTCCGCAATGGAAGGTTCTGTGATGGGTTCCCTGCCTGCCGCGCTGACAAAATATACCCTGTCGTATTCCATGAGTTCATCCGCCACAGCCCAGATGCACCACTCTTCCCCGGGATTATAGATATAGACCACAGGAATGTGCGCCGCCGCCTGCTCTCTGGCAAGGAGTGTCTCATTGCCGGACTGCGGATAGAGAAATACCACGTTCGCCCGCATATAACCAAGCACAACGACCATCATGCAAAAAGCTGCCCGTATTCCAACAGGACATTGCAGAAGAAAGGCTGCCCCCAGAAACAACAGCAGCACTGCAATCCCATATATCGGGAGCTGGTAGCGGTTAGAAGTGTTCCCCAGCAAAAGCGCGGTCTTAGACACCGCCAGAAAATACCCCGCCGCCGTAAAGAGCAGCATAAGAAATACCGTGACGGAAAAAGCGTCCGCCCCTTCCGGCTGCCCGGCCCGCGCCTTTCCCAATGGCAGACTGCACCGCCTGCCTTTCGCACCGGCCACGCGCACCGCCACAACGACAGCAGCAAATAGCAAAAGCAATATCCCCAGAAGGCCGCCGAACACATACCTGTTCATCAGATCCCAGAAAAAGCCAAGCCGCTCAAACGTGTTGGACAGATCAAAAAAATTTTCTGTCGCCTGCGCCCCCCGCTGTCCTTTGAACATCTGTCCTGGAAAAGCCGGATAGGTCAAATACGCCAAAACGAATGCAAATCCTTGAAAAAGTCCGTACCGCAGGCAGTTTTTAATATCCCTGTCCCGCCACAGAAGCCAGACGCCAAAAGCCGACGCCAGGAAGAACAGAAAAATAAAATAGTAATACTGCGTCAGGAAACCCACATAAGTGACCACCGCCATAGCGGCAAGAGTTTTCATAGACAGCCCGGATGCCCGCCGCACAGCCCGCACATGCAGGACAGCGCAGAGCAGCACAAAGGTGGTCAGCATCTCGTACATCCTGATAAACACCACACCGCTCATGGCCGCCGGGCTGAATCCATAGACAAAAGTTACGAGAAAGGGCAGGTACTTGTCCCCTCCCGCAGTTAAATATGACAAATATGTCAGTAATATGAGATTGATGCCATGAAAAAGAAGATTCACTGACAGCCCGATCCACTTGGAAAACACACCGGGCACCAGGGAGGCCGCTGTGTGGAATACCCAGTAATACATAGGCGGATGTACATCCCAGGACTGCACCTGTTTCACCAGTCCATACTGAAACCGTTCCTCTGGAAGCACCACAAATTCATTGCGGTATGCATCCCTCTCCATCCATTTCCCATCTTCCACATAAAATCCGTTGGTCCGCGCGGTGGAGTAGTATGTGTAAAACTCATCCTCATGGAATCCCTGTTTCTGGGCACAGAACCAGAAAGCCGCTGCCATCTGCAAAATCCAGAGTGCGATAAAGCAAATGAAATATTTTGTTTTTATCCTGCTGCCCTTTAACTCACCCATATCTGCTATTTCCTTCAGCCATCCTTCTATACATTGCGCTTCGCGCTGTACCCGTCCCCTGTTCGGTTTCAGGCTTCTACCGGCTCCTGGATTTCTCCCTCCGCTTCATCTTCCACGCGTGCACACTCCTGACTGTCCGGGGCGCTGCTGTGAGAAGGAGCAGATACCCCTTATTCTTCCCTGTCAGGTAGGGATTTTTTACCGTGTCTCCCACATGCCTTCTGAGATACCGTTTCACCTTCTTATAAAATGCGTTGTCCCCTCTCATCTGGGAAAGAGGCACATGCAGCATATATTCCAGCCTCTGGTAGAGATTGAAACGCACTGCGTGCTCATGCAGACCGGGATATTTCCGATCCACAAGCTGCTGCACCTTATCCGCGTTCTCCACAATATCCAGAAACACCCGCGAGAAACTGTCCTTCGTCCGCTTTCTGGTGGTGCTCTCCTGCCTGCACACCACATGGTAGCCCTGCCTGGGCAAAATTCCGATTCCCGGAATCTCCTGTAAAATCTTAAGGAGCAGCCAGAAATCCTCGTTCAGTTCTCCTTCCGGGAATCGGTGTCCTTCAAAGACTTCCCGTGTAAACAGCTTCGTACAAAAAGAGCTGTCCCCCCGGTGGAGCAGAAGCTCTTTTATAAAAGTTTCGGAATCACAGAACCGCTCCTTTTCCGGCGGAATGCACACATCTGGCAGCCGTCTTCCCTCCTCGTCCACCTCGTCTCTGGAAATCTGCGCCACAGGATATTTCCCCGCCTCCAGAGCACACGCCAGTTCCTCATAGACATAAGTGTCCACATAATCATCGCTGTCCACAAACCCGATATATTCCCCGGAGGCCAGCGAAAGCCCCAAATTTCTGGCGGAAGAAGCGCCTCCGTTTTCCTTATGGCGCACGAGAATGCGCTCATCTGCCGCCAGCCTTTCACAGAGTTCGCCTGTGCCGTCCGTGGAACCGTCGTCAATCAGAAGAATCTCCAGATTGGCGTATGTCTGGGCGCAGAGGGAACGCACGCACCTTTCCAGACATCCTATGGAGTTGTAAACTGGCACGATCACGCTGATTTTTTTTGACATCCTGTTCCCTTCCGCCTCTCTCCTATGTCACAGTTCCTCCACCGGCCGACTGTAACCTTCATACCGTGCTGCCCTCATCCCGCCTAAGACGATGGCAGAAACCTGCCCGGCTTGATAATGGGGGCCTCGCTCAACGGCCCTTCCTCCTCCGGGCTTATCCTTCCCCGCCGCATGCCGTCCACAAACCGCAGAAGGGCAGAGGCCGCATGCTCCGCATTCCAGATATCCCTAATCGTTTCGTAGGCAGCACGCCCCATGCCCTTTCTCTCCTCCCAGTTTTCAAAAAGATCCAGCACCAGCGTCTCCATTTTCTCATACCGTCCGCCGGGATAAAGCAGGCCGTTTTCCCCGTGGCGGATCAGATACGGCGCCGCACCTACGCGGGCGTCAACCACTTCCACACATCCGCTGTTCATGCCCTCATTGACCACCGCGCCCCAACCCTCAAGCTGATTGCTGGTAAAGAGATGAATGTGGCATTTCTCCATCACGTCCCGCACCCGATCCGGTTTCGTATAACCGTAGAACACAAAATCGTCCGACAGGCCTTCCCGCTCCACTTCCGCTTTGACCGCGGCTTCCAGTTCACCGCCGCCCAGCATGTGCATGCAGTAAGCGTATCCCTTCTTCCGAAGCGTTTTTCCGATCCGCACCGCGTACTCCGGGTGCTTTAAAGGAATAAACCGCCCTGCCCAGACGATATGTAAAGGCCCGTCTTTTGGCTTCATTTCCTCAAAGGCCGTATCGCTGTAGGTCCTTAGTTTCGTAAAATATCCCCACTTAAAAAGCTTCCCCGGATATGCGCCGATCATATGAAAATCCGAGGCCGTGTAGGCCCCCGCACAGAGCATACAGATATTTTGTCCCCGGTATCTGATGTGCTCCCGGTATTTCGCTGCAAGCCCTCTCGGAGACACCGCCTTCCACTGTCCTTCCCGGTACAGCCGTTCGCTCACGCGGAGCGTAGTCCTGCCCGACTGCAGTCTCGGCGTCACAATATCCTCCCTGCCCGTCCATCCAAAAAGCACCACATCGCTTTCCATAATCCGTTTCAGGCACTCGTACTCATCCTCGTAAAGACACATGACATAAGGTATTTCGTCTACGGCAACGCTCCATCCCATCTCCACACGCTCCGCCTCCATAGGCATCGTCTGGATAAAGACAAATCCTTTCCCAAGCCGCTTATAGAGCGCCTCGCAGAAGGGGAGCTGATGATGGTTGATGTAGTTTGATACAAAGGTAAAAGTCATATTACTTCCTCCGCGGAGAATGCTGTGAGCGGCTAAAACTTCTTTTCACCCTATTCCGCCATCTCCCTGTAAATATGCATCAGACGGTAATAGTTCTGATCTGCGTCATGGTTGATGCGGGCGTGCTTTCTTGCATTGTCTGAAAGCCGGTCCACAATGGCCTCCTTGGTAAACACTTCCATAATACTGTCCGCCAGCGCGTCCACATCCCCCGGCGGATAAAGAAATCCGTCCCCGCCGTCTGTCAGAATGTTATGTATGCCGCCCACATTGGCCGCCACACAGGGCACGCCTAAAAGCATTGCCTCCCCAACGGAATTGGGAGAATTTTCAAGTACCGAGGGACAGACGAAAACCTGACAGCTCAGATACTGTTTCTTCATCTCCTCCGCATCGATGCGGCCAAGCATATTGATCTTTTCCTCCAGATGGTTTTCCCGGATCAGCTTTTTTAGATATTTGCCGTATGCGGGGAGCTTCAGAGCCTCCTTCCACGTCTCCGCCTTCAGAATATCCGCACCCGCCACATAAACCTCCGCATCCGGGAACTGTTCCAGAATCTTGGGCATGGCCTGCAGCAGGTAGTGGAATCCCTTAAGCGGATAATCTCCCTGGCTCAAAAAAATCCGATGAGTCTGGCAGTTGTTTTTGTTCCATCTGTCACGGTAAAACACGCTGCGCAGCGTCTCGTTGAGGAAATGATAAACCGCGTTCGGATTCATCTTCGCCGTCTCCGCCCGGTCAAAATCGGTGCGGCCCGCTATATGTCCCACCCGCTTAATGGCCTCAATCTCGTATTCTCCCCGTTTCTCAAACTTTTTCTGCTGCTGTCTGATGCTGTCCTTCCTGACCCTGTCGCGGAAGGTACTCTGTCTTTGTACCTTCACCGGCAGATCCGCCATATATACCTTTGCAATAGCAGAAACAAGACCCTGAATGCCGATCAACGTACGTTCAGGCCGGTCAAAGACTTTAATCGACGCCAGCGCATGAGGAAATTCCGTGCCGAACACATGCAGGATATCCGGCTCAAAATCGTTGATGATCAGTTCAAAATGTTTCTCAAGCGCCGTGTCATAGCGCTCCGGCGCAGTCAGATCCTCCACAAAACCGTAACAGTGGCAGGAAATATTCTCACCCAAAGGCATCATGCGGTCAAAATTCCCCAAAGACTCGTCCACCGGGAACGCAATGCCCAACTCAATACGGTTCCTCTCCTGCTCCATCACCACCCGGTCCAGCAGCCCGGAAAGCCAGCCTTCCCTGTTGCTGCAGGGAAGATTTAATCTTTTGGCAATCGCCGGCAGCATAATATTGCATACCCACAAAACCTTCATCTGATTGTACCTCCGTATTCCTTCTCACTTTAAGCATATTTCGCGGGGCGATACAAATCTAGCGCCTTCCGCCCTCTGTCTTTCCATACAACGCCGCCTTCAGCTTCTGATAGATGCCCGCTGTCGCCTCATGGGATGCGAGAGCTGTCCGAAGCGGCGCAAGCGTGCAAAGCATCACCATCCTGTACTTTAAAATCTGCCCGCGGCTCATGTATTTTTTCACGATATGTGCATGTTCCACTGCCGACTGCTTCCTGTTTTTTCTGTCCTCCGAAAAACCCTCCCCCTCATAGGAAGCCACCGTCAGCGGCATATAAACCATAGACGCGCGCGCCCGGTAATAACACCAGAGAAAATGTTCATAATCCGCACGGACTCTGTAACACGTCCGAAATCCCCTCTTCACAAGAAGCCGCCTGTCATAAAAACATGCCTGATGGCAGGGAACATTGCGGTAACAGGCGAAATCGTCTATCACGGGATTGGACATCACATGGGCGCCCGTGGACCGCTCCACGATATTGCCGTAAAAAACCGCCGGCCGCGGACGCCTTTTTTCGCCGCCTCTGCTCTGCTTTCCATTGTCTGTCCCGGGCGCCGCCGTTTTGCCGTGCTTTTCAATCTCCCGTCTCACCCCGGCCAGAACCTCCTCATCTGCGAAATAGTCTCCGCAGTTAAGGAAAAACAGATACTGCCCCGCCGCGTGGGAAACGGCCCGGTTCATGGCATCGTAAATCCCCTCGTCCCGTTCTCTGAAAAGTTTCAGATCCGCTCCTGTGCGCAGCTTCTCCACCGACCCGTCCGTGGACAGCCCGTCCTGTACAATGATCTCATAATTCGTCTCCGTCTGTTCCCGGATGCTTGCGATCGTTTTCTGTAATTTTTCTCCTGCGTTGCGGCAGACTACAATGATGCTGAACGTCATACTTTTTATCCCCATAATGCTTCCTTTTGCGCATTCGTCCGAAAGCCAGCTTTCTCCCGCCTGCTCCCTTATTTCATCGCCGTGCTCATTCGCAAAATCGCATCTCCGATGCTTCTTTTTGCTCATGTTCGGGCTCTCGCCCTATAGATATATGGCGCAGCATTCGTCCGAAAGCCAGCTTTCTCCCGCCTGCTCCCTTATTTCATCGCCGTGCTCATTCGCAAAATCGCATCTCCGATGCTTCTTTTTGCTCATGTTCGGGCTCTCGCCCTATAGATATATGGCGCAGCATTCGTCCGAAAGCCAGCTTTCTCCCGCCTGCTCCGCCATATATCTGCACGGCTCTGCGCTTACGTCACATCTGACAAAATGTCTACCATTTCGTGGAAGAAAAATGTCTTGTAGGGCAGGATCAGCACGCCGTCATTGGCGCCCTTTTTCAGATACATGGCGAAATATGCCACCGCCGCTATGAGAATGCCCGCCCGGAAAAGACGCCGCCATTTTTTATCGGGCACCGCCTTTAAAAGCATCGGCAAAAACAATATCTGGCTCACCATCAGATAATATCCGATCCGCGAGATAATGGGCAGAAAGGAGCAGAACACATAGAGAACGAGCGCACCCAGGTTTAAATATGTGTAAAACCAGAAGCGCCTGTTCCACGCTTTCTCTTCCTCTATATTCATGCCACGTTTTTCGTCCTTTATGCCCGCTTTCCATCCGGCATTTTCTGCACACTCTTCAAATCCTGTGTTTTCTCCCACAATTCGCTTATGGCAGTCTTCCCGGCGCCGCATCCAGGATACAATTCCCGCAAAGAGAAGAACCGCAGCACATCGCAGAATGCTGATATAGCTTGTGCCGCCCTCCAGATACTCTGTATCCTCATAAGTCGGATACAGAAAAACCACCAGTTTCAGATAAAACTCCTGTAAAAACAAGAAGGTACTGCAAAAAGCCGCCGCTATGGCAAGCTGCCATTTTTTCCACGAAAGAGACGCCAGAAAATAGAGTGGAATCACTACCAGAAGCGACTTGTGGAAAGCCGCGCCCAAACACACCAGAACCACAAATCTTCCCCACTGCCTCCGCAGCACGAACTTCATGGAGTAGAGCGCCAGGGCGAGCGCCAGATAGTAGCGCACCGTGCTGAACGTCTGAAAATAATACCCCAGCGTCATAAACAGGAAAAAAGTCAGCCCAAATTCATCGCTCTGCTCGTACATGGCAAGCAGGAAAAACAACACTGTCACAAAGGAATAAAATGCAAATACCAACAAAAAATTTTCAAAGCCCGACAGTCCATAAATCAGTTTGACCAGCAGATTAAATCCGATCTCCGTTGGCACATAGGCATCGCAGTTGACAAGATGCATGAACTCCACATACTTTGCGTAATCATTGCCCACATTGAGCCTGCACGCGGAGAGCAGAAACAAAATCAGAAAAATAGCCGTCAGACAGACGCGGTTACAGAGCTGCTGTCTCGTGATTGTATGGGATTTTCCCGCCGGATGGCTGTCCACCAGACTTGCAAGAAGCGCCGTCACAGCCGCAATCGTGATATATAAAATCATCTGCCGCGCGCCTCCCGCACGCCTGCGCGCATCATAAGAAACGCTTTCCCAACCGAAATTTCACGGCACATTGTTTTCCTGTGAACCCACAAAAACCGAAGGGAAAGGGGAAGCGCCAGTTTCCCGTAAAGATAATGATAGAGTACGCCCCTGTCACGGAAAAACTTCCGATGATAGCCCGAAAACCATGTGGATTCCCGCTCCTGCTCCCTGCCAATGCATGCGGTATGCGCATAAATCCGAAGACCTGCTTTCAGGCAGTCCCGCAAAAACAGGCTGTCCTCCCCGTTACTGTACTTCGCGCCGCCGCCAAAAAGCAGCGAGTAATACACATTCGCCCTGCGCAGCGCGTCAAGTTTCGCCGAGATGCTGTAAGCCGGATATCTGCCGTAATTGCGGTAAGTGATCCTGCGGATCTCACGATTCCAGTAAGTCCTGCGGGAAGCCCCGACCTCCACATTAAAAAGAATCATATCCGCATCGGGCAGCGACTCATAGGCCCTGCGGATTTTTTCCGCGTAATCCGAGGCCAGTATGATATCCTCATCGGAAAAAAGCGTCACATCCCCGGACGCGTGTAAGAGCGCAGTATTGCGGCTCAAACCCACGCCCCGTTCCGGCATGGAAAAGCACTTCACGCGCCCTCCCTGCACCGCAAGCGTCTCAAAGCCATAGCTGTCACACTGGTTTACAAGCACCGCATCCGTAACGATATTCATTTGTGGAATAAGCTCTGCGGCATTTTTATCCACGGCAGAGACCAGCACCTCAAGCTTCATTGTTTCCCCAATCTTCCGTAATATTTCTTCAAAAACCGTCCGTCCGCATCTCTGATTGCCACACCGCACAGCGTGCAGTCCTGCGTCCTTAGCTGCTCTGTCACATAGGACAGGAATGCGCCGTGTACCGCGCCAAAAGGCAGGGACAGCACCACGCCGTCCGCTCTGCGCATTTCCTGCAGCTCCTTCTCTGAAAAGGATTTGTCCCGCTCCACTTCACAGATGTGGATATCCCCCGCCTTTTCCCGCAAATAGGCGAGATTTGTCTCATAATCCCGCTTCAATGTTTCCTCGCCGGAAACATAACCAAAAAATGACACTTCCGTCACCTTTCTGATGTCCCCGGCCACAAATATGCGGTCATCCATCACATAGTAGAGGGAAAAACCGAGAAGGCTGAGAAGCAGCCCCAGAGACGCGCCCAAAAACGCAGCCTGCGCCATCCGGCTGTCCGCCACCACAAGCCCGGCTTCCGTCTTCTGAATCGCATGGATTTCCAGGAACTCTTTCGCCTGCCCGCCATATGTCTCAAGGGCCTGTACCGCCGCACCGAGAATCGCATCCGTCCGCTCTGCCCTGTTGGTCGTCACCGTGATCGTCAAAAGCCTGATGTCTGAAAGGATCTCTGCCTTGACTGCCGCTTCCGTCTCCTCCCGCGTATAATCTGCCGGAAGATTCTGAAGCGTCAGCTCCATAAGCGGATCAGCCGCCATCAGGTCGTTCCATGTGTAACCGTTGTACGCCTGATAGACCTCTCCCGTTTCATCCGCCGCAAAATCCAGATACACCTTCGCAAACGCCTGATACTCCCGCTCCGACTCCGGCACCGTGCGCACGGCCGTATAGACAGCCGCCCCAAGAAGCGCGCCCCCGATCACCGCCCCGAAAATGAGCGGCAGGCGGTCGAGCAGGCACAACATATATTTTTTTAAATCCATGCCATCATCGGCATAGCGCCTGTCCTTCATAACATAAATCCTTCCCCTTCTACTTCATAGCCGTTGTCTGGTTCTGGTCAACCCCCTCCGTGCTCTCCGGCTTGATCAGAATTTTCAGCGTCAGAAGCATCAGCTTCAAATCCAGCCACACGGAATACTGTTCGATATAAGTCAGATCCAGTTTCAGTTTATTGTAGGGTGTCGTATTGTATTTCCCGTAAACCTGGGCGTAGCCCGCAAGTCCCGCCTTCACCTTCATGCGGAAAGCGAACTCCGGCATCTCCTCCATATACTTTTCAATAATATCCGGCCGTTCGGGTCTCGGCCCGATAAAGGACATCTCTCCCTTTAAGATGTTAAAAAGCTGCGGCAGCTCATCAATCCTTGTGGCGCGGATAAACCGCCCTATCGGCGTGATCCGGGGATCGTTTTTGGCCGCCAGTCTTGCCACCCCGTCCTTCTCCGCATTCTCCTCCATACTCCTGAACTTTAAGATATAAAATTCCTTCCTGTCGCGCGTGCAGCGGATCTGCTTATATAAAACCGGCCCGCCGTCGTACAGCTTGATCGCCGCCGCCGTAATCAGCATAAAGGGAGATGCAAACACCAGAAGCAGGACGGAGCAGACCAGATCGATCAGCCGTTTCGCCACCCGCTGTTCCACTTTGAGGGAATACTCCCGCGTCAGATAAATCGGCGTGTCAAACAAGTGCAGCTGATCCGCGCCCCGGATAAGCACATCCGTAATCTTCGGCATCATATACACACGCACGGACAGACTGTAACAGTATTTTAGCAGGGCATTCCTGTCCACCGCAGAAATATCCCACAGCACCACCGCGCCGTAGCCGTTTCCGATCTCCGCCTTGACCGCCTCCATGCCCTCCAGAATATTCATGCACTTTTTGATCCGATACTTGTCCTTCCTCGTCTCAAATTTCATCACAATATCGTCAATGGGACGTTCGCCATGTATGATCAGAATTTCTCTTGGCGGAAAAGCTTTGTAATAACAGACATTGCAGAAAAACACCCAGGCGCCTGCAAGCGCAGTCTGAATCAGCATCGTCCATATGATGGGACGCACATCCACAACCCAGTTCGCCATCAGGGAAATCTGAAAATAGGAAATCACATTGACAAACAACAGGGAAAACAATTCCGAAATGAACACGTCAACTGGTTTCAGATAGCCGATCTTTAACGCGCCGTATGTATTCGCAAAGAAGAACAACAGCACAAAATAGATCGAAAGAATCAGCACATGCCCCTTGAAATAAAATCGGAAATTCCTGTACACTTTCAGAAACGGGTAGTACGCCGTCAGCCAGAAATACGCATAGACTGCCATCTGGAAGATCAGCCCGATAAAAGATAGCTGCAAAATAATCAGTCTTTTTATGGTTTCCACTTTTTTCATAGTCTTATATCCGCCTCATCGTCGCCCTGTAAGCCCAGAACACAAAGTAAAACGCGCTGGCCAAAACAGAGAGCTTCTCCTGTCTGCGGTACAGATTCCAGATCCGCTTCACCGCCTTACATTTATTGGAAGACAGTGACTTCCTCGGTCTTCTGTAGACTGCAAGCGTCTCATCAAGCCCACAGGCTGTATGGCCTGCCCGCAGAATCTGCCACCATGTCGCCGTGTCCTCACTCTCCACTTCCGGCATCCGCATCAGTTCATCCGGGACAATAGCCCGGTCAAGCACTACCGTGGTTGTGAAGATAATCGTCCGCGACAATGCTTCTTTATAAGTCAGAGATTCCGGCACATGCACTACTCTGCCCGTAGGTCTGGCCGATTCATCCCCAAACTCATAGGCGGAAAACACAAAACCCGCCCGCTTTTTTTTCATAAAGGAAAGCTGCTTTTCCAGCTTGTCCGAAACCCAGATATCGTCCGCATCGAGAAAGGCTATATACTGTCCGCCAGCCAGATCCAATCCTGTATTGCGGGCCGCCGCCGCACCCTCATTCCTATTCTTGCAGATCAGAACTACTTTTTTCCCCTCTCCGCAAAGGTACTCCTCCATATGCCCTATGTTTTCGGAGACAGTCTCCGCCGGGTGATGCGGGTATGCCGACAGCGTTTTCTCAATCGCCTTCACACTGCCGTCCCCGGAGCAGTCATCCACAAGCAGCAGTTCCCATCTGCCGTATGTCTGTGAAAAAACCATCCCGATGGTGTCCGCAATGTAAGCCGCCGCCCGGTACACCGGCACAATGATACTGACCAGCCCGTTTTCTCTATTCTTCAAGTTCCTGTCCTCCGATCTCTTCCCTGACCAGATAGATCGGCCTCCTCTTCACTTCCATATATGTCTTGGATAAGTATTGCCCGACAATCCCCAGACAAAACAGCTGCACACCACTGACCATCATAATGATGCATACGAGCGAAGGCCAGCCGGAAGTCGGATCTCCGAATAACAGTTTCCGCACAATCGTCACAATGATGATGACAAAGGCAACCAGACAGAAAAACACGCCTGCCACAGACGCTATGGTCAGAGGCACCGTGGAAAAAGCCATAATCCCTTCGAGGGAGTACAGGAAAAGTTTCCAGAACGACCACTTTGTTTCGCCCTTTCTGCGCTCCACGTTCTCGTATTCCAGCCATTTGGTCTCATAGCCCACCCAGCCGAAAATCCCCTTGGTAAAGCGGTTATACTCCGTCATGGACAAAATCGCATCCACTACTTTTCTGGTCATCAGCCGGTAATCCCTGGCGCCGTCCACAATTTCTGTTTTGGATATTCTGTTCATAAGCCTGTAAAACATCCTGGCAAAAAAGGAACGGATAACGGGTTCTCCCTTTCTGGTCACACGCCTGGTCGCCACCGAATCATATCCCTTCTCAATATAAGAATACATCTCCGGCAGAAGCGAAGGCGGATCCTGCAAATCCGCATCCATCAGCACGGCAAGGTCTCCCCTGCACTTCTGAAGGCCCGCATAAATAGCCGCCTCCTTGCCGAAATTGCGGGAAAAAGAAATCAGGCGGACCCTCCCGTCCTCCTCATGGAGCTTTTTCACCTCAGAAACCGTCTGATCCCGGGAACCGTCATCCACATATATGATTTCAAATTCTATCTGCTTTTCACAGAAAAATGCCGCATTCCTGCATAACTCATCATAAAAATCCCTGACGTTCTCTTCTTCGTTGTAACAGGGTACGATGACGCTCAATAATTTCATAGAATAGTCTCCTCCAATGGTAAGTTTACCACATTTACATAAAAAAAGGAAGAGACGCATCTCTTCCCTCATAATTCATATCAGATTGTTTTTCAGACGGATGTAATCCGCCACAACCGCGATGTACTCACTGTTGGTCGGCCTGGTATACTCGGGTGTATTGCTGTAGCCAAACAGTTCTTCAAAAAGATCACTGTTGCCCCTGTCCCAGGATACCTCAATCGCGTTGCGGATTGCTCGCTCGATCTTCGTGTCAGTCGTCTGGTACATCTTTGCCAGATCAGGATACAGCAGTTTTGTCACACTCCCCACAAGCTCCATATCCTCCACGCACATTTCCACCGCGCTTCTCAGGAACTGATAGCCCCGCAAATGCGCCGGTATTCCAAGTTCCAGCATAAAATCGGAGATCGTTTTCTCAAGCTCTCTCCTGTCAATCATATTCTGTTGTGCCATTCCCCTTCTACTCCTTTGCAAATGTTGATAAATTGCGACAAATGTAGTCCATCGTTACTTTCGACATAATACCAAAAATTCGTCGTGGTGTAAACGGTTATTTATCGCGTTTCAAAGACCCCTGCGCAGAGCGCTTTGCTGCATCCCCCTACAGCCTTGCCTCATGCACGTTTTCCTTAAACCATTCGTAGGCGAGCTGTACTCCCTCCTCAAGCTCCACCTTATGCTTCCAGCCGAGTCCGTGCAGTTTCGTCACATCGGTGAGCTTTCTGGGCGTTCCGTCCGGCATCGTCTGATCCCAGATGATATTTCCCGTATACCCCACCGCCTTTTTCACCGTCTCCGCCAGTTCTCTGATCGAAACCTCTTTGCCCGTTCCGATATTGACGTGCTGCTCCCCGCTGTAATTCTCCAAAAGGAACACGCAGGCATCCGCCATGTCGTCCACATATAAAAACTCCCGAAGCGGCGTTCCCGTTCCCCACAGCGTAACCGTGGGCGCACCGTTCACTTTTGCCTCATGGAACTTGCGGATCATCGCCGGCATAACGTGGGAACCTTCCAGATCATAATTGTCATGCGGTCCATACAGATTTGTAGGCATACAGCTGATGAAATCATCCCCATACTGCCGCTTATAAAACTTACACATTTCAAGTCCCGCAATCTTCGCGATGGCATAGGCCTCGTTCGTCTCCTCCAGCGGCCCCGTCAACAGCGCATCCTCCGGGATCGGCTGGGGCGCCATTCTCGGGTAAATACAGGTGCTTCCCAAGAACAGAAGTTTCTTCACATGATACTCGTGACTGCTGTGGATAACGTTGCACTGAATCTGCATATTCTCGTAAGCGAACTCCGCCGGAGCGGTATTGTTCGCATTGATGCCGCCCACCTTGGCCGCCGCCAGAACCACCACATCGGGACGTTCCTTCTCAAAAAACTCCCGCACCGCCTGTTGACTTGTTAAGTCAAGTTCCTTGTGTGTCCTGCCCACGATATTCTCATATCCCTTTGCCTGCAAGGACCGTACAATCGCACTTCCGACAAGCCCTCTATTTCCTGCCACATAAATTTTATCTGTCTTTTCCATGATAACCTCCTGTCATCACAACAATAATATCGCATAAAATGCCGCCAAAATAATTGGCATGCACATTGCGCACACAGTCAGTATCAATCCGTTTGGAATTGCAATCTCATGCTTTTTCCCATATTTCGGATGATTGATATAGAGCAGAAGCAGCATCGCCGCAAATGCACAAGTCGAAACCACCACATGATACACACTGCTGTACTCATTAAATCTGGTCCACAGGCATATCCCGTATCTTTCAGAAGAGGGCCGGTATATGTCGCTTCCCATCAGGTCACAAAGTCCTGTGATCCATGAGTTTCCCATCACATAAGCCGTATTCATATTCTGCGGATATTCCGCCCTCAGACTATAATAGGTGCGTCCGTACGTCACCGCCGTAAACAGCAGCAGATTCATTCCCAGATTCTGCGCAGAAACCATGATCAGTATCACCAAAAAGGGCACATACAAAAACAGACGGTAAAAACGATTTGTCATCATCAGAAAACAAACAGCTCCGAAAACAACCGCCATTATATAAATTACCTTTTTCTTATATGCATCATCCGCCTCCTCTCTGGATGCGTAGCAGATAAAGAAAATAACACAAAGTAAAATTCCGCAAAGGGAGATCATGTTACTGCTCAGAGTCACCTTGGTGGTGAGGAGCATCCCTTCCGCGATCGTGGCAAAGCCGTTTTCCTCCTTCACCGTCTGATAGATGGCGTCATTTCTGTACATCACCTCAAACAGCAGAAGCGGGAGCGCCATGATCACACACGCAAGGGCCACCTTGTACAAATTTTTCTCTTTCAAAAGCAGCAGCGCCAGCACGGGTATCGCCATAATCGGACAGATCGTCACGCAGCAGACCATCAGCCAGAAACATCTTTTCCAGTATCCCTGCAGATAGTAATACAGTGCCGCCATAAAAAATCCGATATAAACAATCTCATCCTGTCCCGCATATGTGACCGACATCAGCGTCTCTGGAGAAAGGAGGATCAGAATAACCGCCAGTGCCGCCTTCTCTCTGTCCTTCGTCAGCATGTAACATATTCTGGCCGAATAATAAGCCGTTACATACTGCATGGCCAGCAGAAAGAGTTTACTCCAGAAAAGACTGAAAAAGTTGTCTATCGGGAGAATGCCCGCAAGAGAATGAACCACCCACAGCGGAAAATTCCAGATACACAGGGGAAGGAGCCAGAGATAGTTTCCCGCGCATTCCGCATGCGCCGCGCCGCGCAGATTTAACGATGTGTACTGGTAAAACTCATTCAGCCGTCCTTTAAACAGCATATCCCAGAAGTTCAGCGACCAGGCTGTCAGAGACAGCGTATCCCCGTATGAGAAAGTAGCTGTCATAAGCAGTCCTGTCAATACTGCCACGCAAAAAAGAAATAAATATAGTCCGGAGGTTTTACCCCCCCCCCTCAAAATTTTCGTCATTTTTCGCTCCTATCCGCTCATTATCCTGCTTTTATCCTTACAGTCTATCACAGCGCACTCCCTTTTACAAGAGATTGGGCGCCGCCCGGAATCCTTCCTCCACCCCATCGCCCAAAAATGTAATTTCCGCTTCCACGGGAGAGGCAGGAAAACTCTCATACCCTGTCTGATCACCCTCCAGCGGACAGTAGAAAGTGACACCCTCAATTTCATAGGAACGCGTCTCATACGCTTCATAATCTTTCTGGAAAATCCAGTAGTCATTCACATAGGAACCTGCAATTTCCCTCGTCAAAGCAGCTCCTTTGTATACCAACAGCATAAGGACCAGCACGGAAACCAGTCTGCCTGCCGCAAGGCGAAACCGCCCTGTCTGCCGCCGGAAGAAGCCGCCCTGCCTGCCGCTGGAAAAAGCCGAATCGTACAGCAGGGTATCCCAGATTCCCCCAAACACCACCGCCGGCGTCAGATACACCCAGACACAGCCGTAACGGATCAACGGCGAAGTGCACAGCCAGAACAGAAAGGAGGCCGCCGTCATACCCTGCACCGTGAGAAGCGCTGCACGCACCGCACCGCCCTGAGCCGCTGCATCCTCAACCCCTGCCCTGTCCGCTTCCGGCAGCGCCGCATTCTCCTGCCTGCACTGCCGCCACAAAAGAGAAACCGCCCAAAAGACCAGTGCTGCTGCCGCTGTCCCTGCTGCCAGCACAAGAAGTTTGTCACTCCCCGCCAGTTTCTGAAACCATCCGGGCAGCCATTCCCGCATGGGCAAGTCAAACTGCGACACGTCCGTGTAACCCCTTCCCCACACTTGAATTTCTCTTGCGTCATAATCCGCAACCCCATTCGGAATTTTCCAGGCCGCGTCAAACAGGTCAATCTGTGTGAAGGGATATACCAGCCATCCCGATATCACCACGTTTCGAATAAAGAAGGGCAGCGCCGTCACAAACCCCAGTCCCAGATATGCGCCTGTCTCCCCCCATCTCTTCTCCCGTATCAAACGACAGGCCGGATAAACCGTGAGAAGCAGAATAAACGCTGCCGACAGTTTCACTGTCATCAGAAACACGCCAAGCACACACAAAAGCCCGTAAGGGAGAATCTCCCGCTCCTCTCTCTCCAAAAGATCCAGCCACTTAATCACTATATAAAAGGCCGCGAGTACCATAAAGTAATCCGAGGCGGGCGAAACCATCTCGTCAAAAATATTGACCAGATAATACACGCACATCACTCTGGCAAAGCTGCTTGTCCGAATCCTGCCCGCCCGCAGGGATGCCCCGGCAGGCAGACAGAAAACTGCAAGCAGAAACGCAAGCCACCCCGCCGCACAGTGATAGGACTGTCCCCCCAGAAAAGCCATGCTGTAAAGAGCGGATAAGGCGAAAGAGGAGCTGTTGTAAGCCAGTCTGCAGTGGAGGTTGCCCAGCCCCTTTACCACGCCGTACTCCTCAATCCAGCGGATGCTCTGCGCATGGTAAAGTCCCGTGTCATAGTGGATCATACCCCGGGATGTTCCGTAGGCAAAGAGAAGAAACAAGACCAAAATCACGCTAAGCCGCCAAACGCTGAAACTGCCCGGAACACCTTTCCCCGCAGGCAGCGCCAGCCGCCGGACCGTTTCCCAAAATCCCTTCCTGTGATGCCATACAATCACACCACAGACCAGGCAGAGAATCCCGTTTGCCAACAGTCCCACCCCCGCAAAGAGACTGAAAAACTGTGCATAGACCGTCACGCAGACAAGCCCGCACATAAGATACGCGTCCGCATTGTGGGTATAATAAGGAAGGTGCCGCGTGAGAACACGCAGCACGCCATATCCGATTACAAATGTAGTTATGCACAAATAAATCCAAATTAAAATGACTGACAGCATATCGTCACTTACCGCCTTCTCAGGCACACGCAGAATCTGTGTTTACGCATTTTCCCTGTTCCTATATTCCTCGCAGCCCATGCCTGCAATTTCCTTCAAATCCGCATCCATCATCATAGATACCAGACCCTTGAAGTCTACTTTCCGTTTCCAGCCAAGCTCCTTCTCGGCCTTCGCGCAGTTACCCCACAAAAACTCCACCTCTGCCGGACGGTAAAACTCTGGATTCACGTCCACCAGCAGCCGGCCGCTCTTTTCGTCATACCCTTTCTCGTTTACGCCGGTGCCCTCCCAGCGGATCTGCACGCCAAGCTCCCCAAACGCAGCTTCCACAAACTCTCTGACCGTGTGCGTCTCGTTGGTTGCAAGCACATAATCATCCGGCTTGTCCTGCTGCAGCATGAGCCACATGCCCTCTATATAATCACCCGCAAACCCCCAGTCTCTCTTCGCGTTCATATTGCCGAGGGAGAGCTTGTCCTGTTTTCCCGCAATGATATTCGCGATGGCCAGCGTGATCTTTCTGGTCACAAAATTTTCGCCCCGTCTGGGAGACTCGTGGTTGAACAGAATGCCGTTGCAGGCAAACATATTGTAAGACTCCCTGTAATTGACCGTAATCCAATAGGAGTAGAGCTTCGCCGCACCGTACGGGCTCTTCGGATAAAAGGGCGTTTTCTCGCTCTGCGGCGCAGTCTCCGGGATGCCTCCGAAAAGTTCGGACGTGGAAGCCTGGTAATATCTGCACGTCCCGCCGTTTACGCGGATCGCCTCCAGAAGCTTCAAGGTGCTTACACCCGTAGCTTCCGCCGTGTATTCGGGCACCTCAAAGGACACGCCCACATGGGACTGCGCCGCCAGATTGTAAACTTCCGTGGGCCGGATCTCCGCAATCAGCCGCATGAGGTTGCTGGAGTCTGTCGTATCCGCATAGTGCAGAAAGAATTTCACCTTGTGATACTCCGATGCAATCAGGTGGTCGATCCTTCCCGTGTTGGCAATGCTGTGCCTGCGGATCAGTCCGTGCACCTCATATCCTTTTTCCAGAAGAAACTCCGCCAGATAAGAGCCGTCCTGTCCTGTAATTCCCGTAATAAGAGCTATTTTCTGCATATCAATTATCCTTTCCTTCCATGTTTAGATTATCATGCGGGCATCTGCCGACTAGTTTTCCTTCAGGTACTCCGCTATGGCGTCATGCCAGTCTGAAAACATAAAGTCAGAAGTCATTTTAAACATATAGTTATCCAGAATGGAATAGGCCGGGCGCTTCACCGCCGCGCCGTACTCCTCTGAGGTGATGGCCTCCACCACAGTCTTTTTACCAGCCAGACGGAAAATCTCCTCCGTAAACTGCGCCCAGCTGCAGTCCCCCTCGCAGGTGGCATGGAACAGCCCGTAATTTTCCGTTGGCAGCAGATAGGCAATGGCTTTCGCCAGCTCTTTTGCGCTGGTGGGCGACCCCACCTGATCCCGCACCACTCTCACCTTGTCGTTCGTCTCAGACAGCCGCAGCATCGTTTTCACAAAGTTCTTGCCGTCCCCATAGAGCCATGCCGTGCGCAGGATAAAATGCCTGTCACTGAACTCTTTCACAAATTCCTCCCCGGCAAGCTTCGTCCTGCCGTAGGCGCCCTGGGGGCCTGTCGGATCGGTTTCTTTATAAGGTCTTGTGCCGTTTCCGTCAAATACATAGTCTGTGGAAATGTGCATGAGCTTTGCGCCTGTCTCGCCTGCCGCAACACTTAAGTTGCGTGCGCCTATGGCGTTGATCCGAAAAGCCAGATCTTCCTCCTTCTCACAGGCCTCCACCGCCGTGTAGGCCGCGCAGTTTATAATTGCGTAAGGATTGATCCCGCGCGCAAAATCCATCACCTCATCAATCTTCGTGATGTCCAGCTCCCCTACATCCGTGTTGATCAGCTCATATTCCGCGCTGCCCGCATATTCCAGATTGACAGCCCGTCCCAACTGCCCATTACAGCCTGTCACGATAATTTTCTTCATGTTAGTTTCGCCCTTTCTCCAATTCCTCCCCAGTCATGCCAACTGGATTCATGTCTTATATTCTAACACAAGCACAGCCAAACATGCACATAAATTTTCCAAAATTGTCAGAAACGTATGATCTGGTAAATTTTTATGAAAATTGTGAAAATTTTAAGATATTTTGTAGTGACTCCCCAAGACCGTTATGATAAAATGTACGCGTTGACAATAGACAGTGTACCGATAACCCGCTCCGGAAGCGGAATCCGTCACACTGCGATAACAATGAAGGAGGATTTACACAAAGCATGAAAAGATTACAAGTTTTGCTTCTCGCCGCTCTGTCTTCCGCCCTGCTTCTTACCGGCTGCGGTAAGGAAAAGGAAGAAAAGCCGAAGGTGGAAGCGCCTGTCGTGGAACAGATCATCGACGATACCCCGGAGGAGGAGGACAGCGCCGAAGCGCCGGAGGAAGCAGTGGACGAGGAACCCGGTGAGGACGCTCCGCCCTCGGAAGGTATGGTTCGAAGCCGCATCACAAATGAGTGGGTGGATGAGGAGGTCAACAACACGAGACCTCTCGCTATTATGACCCCCAACACAAAAACCGCTTCCCAGTACGGCATCTCCGATGCAGATGTTTTGTACGAATGTAATGTGGAAGGAAGCATTACCCGCCTGATGTGGGTTATTCAGGACTGGCAAAACGCGGATAAGCTCGGCAACATCCGAAGCTGCCGTGACTACTATGTATACTGGGCTTTTGAGTGGGATGCCCTCTATGTCCATTTCGGCGGTCCTTTCTACATAGACGAGGTAATCAGCCGCACAGATCACATCGACGGCAAAACGAGCAGCAGTTTCTTCCGTGATAAAAACGCGAAAAACGCAACTGACAACGCTTTCATAGATGCAGCCGGCGTCCTTACCGATGTGGAGAAGAAGGGCTACTCCCTTCAGATGCGCGACGGTTACGCCGATGAGCAGCACTACCGTTTCGCTCCCGAAAACGAGCCTAACGACCTGTCCCAGTACAGTGACGCCATTACGGCAAACCGGGTAGACATGTCTCCCGCCTATCCCGTTACCAACTGCTATTTTGTATACAACAGTGACACCGGCCTTTACGAGAGATTCCAGCATCTTTCCGGCTCCTCGGACGGCCCGCACACAGATATGGCCAACGGAAAACAGCTTGCTTTTAAAAATATCCTGATCCAGAACACCTACTACGAAGTGCGCGACGCCAAAGGGTATCTGGCGTTCCGATGCCACGACAACACAAGGGACGGCTGGTTCTTCACAGGCGGCAAAGGCATCCATGTGAACTGGGAAAAGTCTTCCGATTACGGCGCTACAAGATACTATGACGATGCCGGAAACGAAATCGAGTTAAACACCGGCAAGACTATGGTATGCATCGTGGAGGATGGGGATTCCTTCCTCGTGGATGACCAGAAAATAAACTAAAATCAGAACACAATCACAAAAAGGGAGCGTCAAAAGACGCTCCCTTCTTAAATGGTGTTGTCCGCCCACAGACTTCCCAGTTTCTTCCTCACTCTGCATCCTGCACAATCCAGATCCCATCCTCTCCGTAAGGCTGAATCATTCTCACAGAAGCGCTCCCGCCGGCTGTCGGAAACGAGATGGTCACTTCCACATTGCCGTCCGCCTGCCTGCTGCCTGCCTCCATCCGCACATCCTTTTCCTCCGCCGATAGATTCAGAAGAAATCCAGCCGCTGTCTCCGGCGCAAAGAGATCTCCGTAATACTCTCTGTTTTGCAGCGCGTTGACATTCAAAGCCTCCCCCGTTCCGTTAGTCAGATAATCAATGGGCGTGCCGTTAATGCCCGTTCCGTAGGCCTCCTCAAAGCTGTCAATGCTGGAAATGCTGTCAAATATCCAATATGCACTGTCCGAATTTACCCTGTATCCGCCGTCCCCCCGCACCCAGGTCAAAAGCTCCTGCCACACTGTCACATGCGGGTCCGATGTCCATGCATAATATTGGATCACCGTCTGATTCTCTGTGCACTCCACAATGCGGTAGTCTCTCCCACTGTCCCAGGGCCACGGGCTTGACCAGCCAAACCCATACGCCCCCTCTTCTCCGCTCAAAAGTTCCCCACTCATCAAATGCTCCCGCACCTGCTCTGTGCTGAGATTCACAATCGTATTACCATCCCGGTCACAGACAGCCTTCGCCCACGCATCTGCGGCCCGCCAGAGTTCCTCGTTTTCCGCTCCCGCGGCCTTCACATCCGATGTCTGCGGATCGGTACCGAGAACCACTGCCGCCACCGCAACGACTGCCAAAGCAATTCCTGTCAGAGCAGGCTTCGGCCTGCGCCAGCGCATCACATTATGAATCCGCGCCTTCGTGTCGCCCTCCCCGAAAGCCAGCGGCGTGCCGCCGGGAAAAAGCCTGCCTGTGGCCAGATTCAGCAGGGAAGTCGAATAATCCGCCCGGATATCCTGCTCCATCTTTCGCATGACCGCCTCGTCACAGGACATCTCCATGTCCTTCCCGGACAGATAATAAGCTGCCCAGACCAGCGGATGAAACCAGTAAACCGCCAGTGCGAAAAAGGAAAGCAATCGGATGATATGGTCGCCCCTTCGGACATGCGTCCTCTCATGCAGGATAATATAATCCATCTCTTTCTCCTGCAAAGAAGAGGGCAGATAAATCCGGGGCCGGACCACCCCGATCACAAAAGGCGCAGGCACATAGTCCGACAGATAAATATTGTCCCGAATCCGCACCGCGCCTTTCAGTCTGCGCGATATAAGAAAAAGGCTGACCGCCCCATATAGCAGCATGACCGCAATCCCTGCTATCCAGACGTACACTGCCGCCCGGCGTCCACCCGGCGAGGCACTTCCTTCCGATGATACGTCAGCAGTTTTCCCTTCCATCTGTATATTCGGCAGCGCCTCCGCTCGACCTTCCATCAACGTCTTCCGGGAAAAATTTGGCCCCTCCATCTGCAGTTGCGCGATCTCCCCCGTTCCAAGCACTCCCAGAAAAGAAAAGGGAGAAGCAAACGTAAAAGGACATAAGAGGCGGTAAAGCACTACCGCCCACAAAAGGTAACTGTACACTTTGGGAGCCCGCTTAAGCAACGCCCGCAACAGCAAAACGGCCACAACGATCCCGCCCGTCACCACACTGCGGTACAGTACTTCCTGAAACATCTCTCCCAACATTTTCTCTCCCCCTATCTCGTTCTGTTCTGTTCAATAATCTCCTGCAGTTCCATAATATCTTCTTCCGACAATTTCTTCCTCGCAGTGAACGCCGCCAGAAATTTAGGCAGGGAGCCGCTGAACGACTCATCCACAAACTGCTCGCTCTGCATGGCGCGAAACTCTTCCCTGCCCACAAGGGAACTCACCGTCCCATTCTCGTTTTGAAAAAGTTCCCTGTCACAGACCCTGCGCAGAATCGTGTAAGTCGTCGACTTCTTCCAGTTTAATTCTTTCTCACAAAGTTTCACCAGTTCTCCCGACGAAATCGGTTCATTGTCCCAGATCAGATTTGCAAAGCGTGTCTCTACCTCTCCCAATTTGTACTCCGCCATCTCTACTCCCTTTCCGCATCCGCGCGATCAGCTGTCACACATGTCTTTCAATTTATTTTGTTTCTCGGTCTACTATATGTAGACTATACAAAGAGTCTACACGCAGTAGACCATTTTGTCAAGCTTTTAACTCATCCTCTCGCGGGCCTTCCGATTCTGCTTATCGCACAAAAAAAGAAGTGTCTTTTCAACACTTCTCTTAGAGGCGCAGACCGGATTTGAACCGGTGAATCAGGGTGTTGCAGACCCATGCCTTACCACTTGGCTACTGCGCCGTAATATAATCGGAGTAAATTCTTACGGAATTAACTCCTGAAGAATTACTTCGTAATTCTTCGCTTCCCGGTCTTTTGACCGATGACTCCAACGGGAATCGAACCCGTGTTACCGCCGTGAAAGGGCGATGTCTTAACCGCTTGACCATGGAGCCTGACGAAAGGCTTCATGTAGCCTTAACGAATGATATAATACCATATCTCCAGGCATTTGACAAGGGCATTTTCAAAGAAATTTACATCGACGGCTGAGAGGGCGGCACAACGCCAAAACTGTGCCGCCTCTTCCTGCTTTTATTATATTCCTCCGTTTCAAAAAAGTGCCATCAAATTTTTTCCGCCAAGACCGCCACAGCCCTCATATCCTCTGGAATCCGGCACACCAGCCTGCCGTCCTCCACGGTAACGTCCGCCTCCGCATCGGAGTAAACTTCCTCGATCCGATACGTCCCGTCCGCCGGAAGCGGAACCTCCAGCGCGCCGTCGTGCGCCCCGTTAAAGCTGTGGAATACAGCCAGCAGCCCATCCTTTTTCTCATGCTCCACACCGCCCTGTGTCCGCACGAGGCACTGCCAGCCCTCCGGGTGCCGCCAGCTTACCACTTTCGGCCCATAAAGCCTGCTGTACCCGTCCTTAATGATGGGCGCCGCCTTTTTATAAAAGGCGATTCCCCTGTCAATCACATCCCACTGCGCATCTGTCAGCCTGGTCACATCCCCCGACAGACACATCCTGCCAAGAAACGTGTTGGCGATGGAATAGACAATCCTTTTCGGGGAATCCGCCTCCCGGATCACGGCCCAGATCTGGCTCTGTCTCGGCAGGGTCACACGGTGCAGGGCGGCCGCAATAATCGGAATCTCCTCGCACTCATGGGCGTCCGAGAAGGAAGCCATGCTGCACTCTCCCATCATAAGCGGCTCCAGCTTGTGCCCGCCCGAAGAACAGTTTTCCAGTATGATGCCGGGCACCCGCTCCTTCACCTTCCGTATAAAAGCAAGGGATGCCTCCATATTCTGGCGCAGGCCCTCGCCCAGCGACTCCGCACCGTCGCATCCAACTCCTATGGTGTCATTATAGTCCATTTTCATGTAGGAGAAGCCATACTTTTCCAACGTTCCGATGACTCTCTCCTCCAGGCAGTTCTGTACCCACTCCTGCCTCATATCCCAGAATCTTCTCATGGAAGTAGTGAGGGGCGCGCCGTTTCTCTGAAGCAGATGCGCCGTATCCCGGTAGCTCTCCGCCCGCTCCCCCACATTGTCGATCTCAAACCAGATCCCGGCCTTCATGCCGTGATCGTTAATCGCCTTCACAGTCTTGTCAAGCCCGTCCGGGAACAGCTCCTTCGACACGCGATAGTCACCCATCGCCACATCCCAGGGAATCCCCTCCTGCTTATACCAGCCGCAGTCGATCACAAAGTAGGAAAAGCCCTTATCCCTGACTGCCTCCAGAATCGCACAGATATTTTCGTGGGAGGGACAGCCCCATGTCGTACAGTATTCATTAAATATGAGGGGAAGCGTCTGCTCCGACTCCGGCCCTTTGTCCACCGCTTCCTCCAGCGCCGCCGTCATCCTCTGGGAGATCTCTTCGATGCCGCCTCCCCTGCAGACCGACAAAATTGCCGTGGGCGTCACAAAGGTTTCTCCCGGAGCGACCGTCTTCATCCAATGGCCAAAATCATAGTCTGCCAGCCCCCCGGAAAGCGCCGCCTCATCGCCCCTGCGGTAAAGCTCCATCTGCCAGCTTGCATTGTGACAGATCATCGCGCCCCAGAATATGTCGGACTTCACATCCTCCACCACCGCATATGGAAAATACCCGTTTACCGGCATGGAACCCACCTGCCCGAACCGCTCACAACGCGCCGCGTGCCCGCCCCATGAAGGTTCCAGCTGTAAATCCTCCAAAAGCTGCGACTCCGTTCTTCCCTCCATGCTCCACACACTGCGAATGCGGTGTAACATGAAACAGCCGCTCTCGTCCGCACCGACAAACGGAGAAATACCGCCCAGCGAAAAGCTGGAGAGCATCTCCAGATCTGCCGCCTGCCCGGATGCATTCTCAAATTCCGTATGGGAGAGCAGACTCTTTTTACCCTTTTTCCAGACAAGGTAATGCCGGTAACGGTATCCCCGCTTATCCGAAAAGCTTGTGCAGATCACCGTCCCGCCGGTTTCCCACTCTCCGTCCTCAGCGCCCTCATCCTTCACCTCCTGCCCCTCAAACACCAGGTTCTGCACGGACACACTCTGCCGCATCGTCCTGCCGCCCGCGTATCCGCCCGCATAACTGTCCCCGGCAAGCTTTACCTGCACCAGGGAATCCGGGTACGGCTTTTCCCGGTAAGAAACCTCATAGGCTCTGTCCGCCGGGAGCAGCACAAGCTCCATGCTTCCCGTGTCTCCATCCTGCACATAATATGCGCGCATGTCCCCCAGTATAAATTCGCTGTATACTTTCTTCATCACTAATCTCCATCAAGCCGCCCGCCGCACCCAGCCTTCTGTCGAGGTATTTTTCTGCGCCGCTATTTCCCAAGCGCCTCCTCCTGTAACCGATCAAACCGCGCCATGCACTCATCCACGGTTGCGCCGCCTAACAGCTCTCTCACAATCAGGCATGTGTTTCCCCACTGTTCCACTTCCATCGCTGCATTGGAACCAAGCACATAGACATTATTGTGAATCTTATCCTGCAAGGGCTCCAGTGCAGGGACACATTCCACTTCTACATTTTTGGACGGGGAAATGACCCTGTTCGTCTCCGCATAAATCTGTAACGCCTCGTCAGAGAGCATCACATCCAATACCGCCAGCGCATCTTCCCCGTGTTCTGCATTGATCCCAACGCCAAACCCAGTCATGGGTATCACCGGCATCTGTCCACGGCCGCTCGGAAAACCGATGACCGTCATCTCAAATTCCGTACTTCCATAGGCGGTGTCCGTGTTCGCCGCTCCCCAGTACGCCATGACAATCGGCGTCTTCTGGGACAGAAAATCTTCCCTCTCCCCCTCAATCGCCTCGCTCACAAGGGCCTTTTCGGCATCCACATATCCTTTGTCAATCATCTCCTGGAGAAATTCAAATCCCGGCCGCATGTAATCGCTGTATTTGCTCTCACCGCTGTTTAAGGCCGCTATTTCCGCCTCCGTATTACCGCCATTATATAGATCCGCGTAAGCCTGCGCCAGAACGAAAGTTTCCAGCCACCATCTGTTTGCTCCTACCGGCGTCTCAATTCCGTTTTCTTTAAAAACCCTGCAGCACTCCAAAAAATCCTCCGGCGTTTCCGGCAGTGCGAGTCCATATTGGTCGAACATATCTTTGTTGATAAACAGCCCGTAGGCCACCACCTCCTGTGGAATCCCGACAAGCTTTCCATCTATCATATTTGCCGCTATCACCACTTCTCTCAGATTTTTGACGCAGTCCAGCCCCGACAGATCTTTCAGCTTCCCCTCTTCACCCAGCACACGAAGGGTATCCGGGTTCAGCAGATAAATATCATCCATATCGTTGCGCGCCCGGTCCAGCGTCACGTCATCGTAAGTCTTATCCTGGTAATCCTCCGCCGTATAGGTCACATAGCCTACACTCACATCCAGTTTTTCCTCCGCCAGCATAACGGTCTTATCCGCTGCGCTTCTGGCCGTATTTTCCACATAGGCTTCCGATTTTTCCATCGGGCTAAACAGTTCCACAACCCGCTTTTCCTCATTCTCCACAACAATCAAGTTATTGTCGGTTCTACATGCCGCCATAGACAAAGCCGCCATCATGGCAATACATATCGTTCCCGCTTTTCTAATATTGACCCTTCTGAAAAAACACATACACTCCTCCAGCTCATCTGTTCTTATTCCGCTTTCAGACTTCTCTTACTCCCTTTTTGTATACTCGCGGACAACCTGCTTTAACAGGTCTATATCAACCGGCTTTGCAAGATGAACGTTCATTCCCGCATGCAGCGCTTCCCTCTCATCCTCCGCAAACGCATTCGCCGTCATGGCTATGATCGGTATGGTCCGCGCATCTTCGCGCTCCAGTGCCCGGATCGCCCTTGTGGCTTCATATCCGTTCATAACAGGCATCTGCACATCCATCAGGATGGCGTCAAACTCACCCTGCTTTGAATTGACAAACCGCTCTACTGCAATCTGTCCATTCTCCACAATCTCACACCGGGCATTTTCAAACAATAAGATTTCCCGCAATATTTCCGCATTGATCTCGTTATCTTCCGCCGCAAGGAAATTCAGTCCTTCCAGATTGTTCTTGTCCTTTCCATCAGACTCCCCTTCCTGCGTCAGTTCCGCACGCATTTCCCTTATCTTTTCTTTGAACGCGGAGGCAAAGAAAGGTTTCATAAGAATGCCTGTATTCTGCGTCTGTAAAATGTTCTCTAATCCCTCTTCTTCGTGCTCTGCCAAAATCAGGATAAGAAGCGCATCTCCCGCCTCCTCCCTGATCCTTTCCACTGTCTGCAATGTGCCTGTTTCCGAGAGATGGTTCCCCAGCAGCAGCACATCGTATCCCTTCTGCGCCTGGTCACACGCTCTCAGCAGAGACAATACCTCTTCCAGGCTTTGCGCCGTGTCTGCCTCCACTTCCACATTTCCCATAAGCGCCTGCATGTTCTCACATACCCCTGCATCTCCATCCGCCACCAGAATGCGGGAAATGCCCTTTTCCTCCCAGAACAGTTTATCCGCCTGCCCTTCAGGTATACGGAGCTCCAAATCCACCCGGAAAAGGCTGCCGTTGTTCACTTCGCTGGTCACTTCGATCGTGCCGCCCATAAGCTCTATGATATTTTTGGTGATCGCCATCCCAAGGCCCGTACCCTGCACCTTGTTGGTCGTGCTGTTTTCTGCCCTCGTAAACGCGTCAAAAATAGTCTCCAGGTACTCCGGCGTCATCCCATATCCGTTGTCCTGCACTTCAATTCTGAGGTGTTCAAACTGATTGGAACGCTGCTCCAACCCGATGATCCGCAGCCAGACGCTTCCCCCTGGCTGTGTGTATTTCACCGCATTGGATAGAAGGTTAATCAGAATCTGGTTGATGCGCGTCTCATCTCCCATCAGACTCTCGTGTTTGATTCCAGCCACTTCCAGATAAAATTTCTGTTCCCTCGCCGCTGCCATAGGGCGGATAATTGCATCCACGGAAGATACCAGGTCGTTTAAGGTAAACTCTTCCACATTCAGCACCACTTTGCCGCTCTCAATTTTTGACACATCCAATATGTCATTGATCAGGCTGAGCAGATGCTGCCCGGACGCCATGATTTTCTTCGTGTATTCCCGCACCTTATCCGGGTTTTCCGCATCCCTGGCAAGCAGCGTGGTAAAGCCCAGAACCGCATTCATCGGTGTACGGATATCGTGGGACATATTGGAAAGAAACATGGTCTTGGAATTGCTTGCAATCTGTGCCGCCTGCAGCGCTTCCGCCAGCCTGCGGTTGCTGATCTCTCTCTCCTCTTCACGCTCTTTTCTTATTCTAATCTGCTGTCTCTGATTTAAATAATAAATCAGGCAGCATAAGAAAAATGCAATGAGCATAACTGCGACAACAATAAGAATATTCTGATTGACATAGCGGCCTTCCTGTTGTATCGCATCAATGGGCACATAACCGATCAGATACAAGGTACCATTGTTCACCGACCACATATAATTCAGAGAGTCCTTATTTCTGATATCATGGTAAAACATGATATTCTTATTCTCTTTCAGGCACGCGTCCACATCCTCCCGGAGATTCTCTTCCTTAATATCATTCGCCCGGTAGAAATCACTCAGGTTCAGATGACCCGCGCTTCTCTCTCCCATTCCCTTTGGTTTTAATACAAACCGTTCCGTCTCTGCATCCATAATGTAGAGCATGGCTTTCTTGTTATAAAATCCTTCTGGAAGCGACTTGTCAAAGGAATCATAGATATACTCAATATAGAGCATCGCAATTTCCCGGCCGTCTTTCATCACAGGGCACTTAATGCAGTAAGCCCATGTCCCCATATAGTTCAGATACGACTGGGATACCGGCAGTCCATCAATTGTGCCGCCGGCCGAAAAGTCCAGTCCCTCCTCCGTAAACACATCCCCTGTACTGCATACGCCTACCGTTTCTCCTGAACGGATCAGTCCGATCTTCATCATCGTTCCGCTTCTCTTGTACTCGCGAACGTATTCCTCCGGCTCCTCCATCTCGGCAATTCCCTGCGCCATAAGCCTCTGATACTCCGCTTCCTTATTCAGAATCGCCTCAATCGTACATTTGATCAAGTCAAGGCTTTCATTCAGATTCTGAGTGGCAGATGCCGACATCTCTCTGGATATCTTGTGTGAGACAGAAAAGACGACCGTACCCAAAAACAGAAAGACCAAAATGATCGAAACAAGCAATGAAATTCCTCTGTCTATCTTACTCTCATCATGCTTTTTTCTCATTTTGATCTCCGTTCCGCTCTGATAACCAACTTCACTGATACGCTGTCCGCCTTTTATCCGATCAGCTTCCTGCCTCTTGTTCTTACTCTTATTATATTCCTGCATTTTCATAAAGTCAGCATATAAAATACTTTTGTTTATCTAAATAACGCGGCTGTTCTTTCCATCCGCTCCGCGATCTTCACGCCGAAAGGACAGCGGCTTTCACAGTTCTTACAGCCAATACACTCGTCCGCCGCATGTTCCAGAGCCAGATAATGCTCCTTCACCGTGGCTGGAACGTCATCGTGCATAGCGGCAAGATCATAATATTTATTCACCATCGCAATGTCAATTTCTTTCGGACAGGGCTTGCAGTGTCCACAATATGTACATTCTCCCCGCCCAAAGGTGTTCCGGGGCGCCTTCGCCAGAACCGCCGCATAATTCTTTTCCTCTTCTCCGGCGTTTTCATAAGCAGCCGCCTGCTCCACATGCTCCGGCGTATCATACCCTGCCAAAACAGATGCAACCGCCGGGCGGGTCAGACAGTAGTGGATGCACTGCACCGGCGTCAGGGCAACACCGAAAGGAGAACGCGCTTCGTCAAACAGCCGTCCCCCCGCATAGGGCTTCATAACCGTAATGCCCACATCGTTCTGCTCGCACAGTTTATAAACCTCTGCTCTGGCCGGATCAATGCCTCCAAATCCGTCCTCATATTCCTCTACAAAATAATCATCGATATTGTCCGTAGGCGGCAGAAGATCAAATGCCGGGTTAATGCTGAACAGAATCATCTCTATCAGCCCGCTCTGTGCCGCCCTTTTCGCCATAAGTGGATTGTGTGTGCTCATGCCTATATGATGAATTTTTCCGCACGCCTTGAGCTCTTTCACATACGCCATGTACGGCCCGTTCATGGCGTTCTCCCAATCTTCTTCCTGGTCGATAAAGTGTATCATCCCCAGATCAACATAATCCGTCTGCAGACGCGCCAGCAGATCCTCGAAAGCCTCCCGGCATTTTTCCAAATCACGGCTTCTCTCGTACTGGCCATTCTGCCAGGTAGAGCCGATATGTCCCTGAATAAACCAGCGTTCCCGCCTGCCCTCCAGCGCTTTTCCAATTTTCGAGCGCACATTCGGTTCAGACATCCAGCAGTCCAAAATATTGATCCCCAGTTCTTCCGCACGGTCGATCATAGCCTTGCACTCCTCATAGTTGTGCCGTTCCAGCCACTCTCCCCCAAAGCCGACTTCACTGACCATCAATTCTGTTTTTCCAAGTCTGCGATACTGCATACTTATCCTCCTTCGGTTTCCCGGACCACTGTTTCGTATTTCAAAAGATAGTTAATTTATTATAATCTTTTACCCTGCTTTTATCAAGCCGTTCACCTGCTGAATTTTCTTTCGTATTGAAAAGCCGTCCCAAATCCGTTATATTAAAATGAATAACAAATATGACAGCTATATGTCATATTAGACATGTTATTATGATTCCAGCATAAGGAGCTCCCGTCATGCAGATTGAACGTCTGGTTCAGATGGTATTTTATATTGTCAGTCACGGGCAGGTAACGGCCCGGGAACTGTCCGAGTTTTTCGGCGTATCCACGAGAACCATCTATCGGGATATTGACACGCTGTCAATCGCAGGCATCCCTGTCATAACCACAAAGGGAACCGGCGGCGGTATATCCCTTATTGAGGGATACACCATCGACAGGTCCCTGATATCGCGTGAAGAACAGCAGAGTATCTGCCAGGGTCTGCAGATGCTGCAGGCGGCCAAATATCCAGATGCAGAAATGGCATGGCACAAACTTACCGCTATTTTCAAAAATGCATCGGAGGCTGACTGGCTTGAGGTCGATTTCTCTTATTGGGGCAGTGACGACACAGAAAAAATCAAAATATCAGATTTGCAGTTCGCCATACGCAATAAACATGTGATCACTTTTCTCTACTTTAATTCTGAACTGAGAAAATCAGAAAGAACCATAGAGCCTTTGCGTCTGGTCTTTAAGTCACATGCCTGGTATATCGTCGGATACTGCAGAAGGAAAGAAGAAATAAGAACTTTCCGCCTGTCACGGATCAAATATCTTCGGGTGCTGCCGGATCTTTTTGAGCGGGAACTGCCAGATGACTATTCTCTGGCGGCTGCAAGCAGTAAACCTTGCCATTATCCAATTTTGAAGCTGCGGTTTTCTCCCGAAATTGCCCACAGGCTCTATGATGAATTTCAGGAAAACCAGATTCAGCTGTGCGAAGATGGCAGTTACTGGGTTGCCATTCCACTCGAATTAAACAACTGGACCTTCCACTATCTCCTGTCCTTCGGGAAATATGTGGAAATCATGGAGCCAGAAGAGGCACGGACTATGCTTCGGGATCGGGCCGCCGACATTGTCAAAATATACCAGTAAACCAGCACGGTTCTTCGAGCTTCCTTTTTACAAAATTTATGTCTGCACTCCGCTTTGAGCAGCGGAAAATACAAAATGGAGGTTAGCAAATGGAAAAATGGTTATATGTAATGATGATTAAACGAGGAAAGGCATATAATAAGGTGACCAAGGCCGTGATAGAAAGGCATGTGGAAAATCTTAAAAAATTAGATGACGCCGGAAAACTGGAACTTTCCGGGCCGCTCAAGGGTTGTCCCGGCATTGCCGGTATGGTTATCTTTAGGACACAGACTTTTGAGGAGGCCGAGGCTCTGTGCCAGTTGGAACCTCTTGTGGCGGAAGGTTATGCAACTTATACACTTGCCTCCCTTCAAGTCGCTGATCGGGAGAACAATTATCTGCTGTAGAAAAATCGGTGACAACTGTATTATCCCGGTTCCGAAAATAATCGGGAGGGCGGCTGCCCATTCGTTGAGCAGCCGCCCTCCCACACCACTGTACGCATGTATTTGTATCCCCCGATTAAAATCGGCTTTCTCAGATATTTAATACCTCCTCCAGACAGGGGATAGAATCTGTAGCGCCTTTTCTGGACACGGCAATGGCAGAAGCCTTCGCACACAGTCCCATCGCCTCCTGGACTGGCATTTTTCGAAGCATTGATGCAATGAAATACCCCGTAAACGTATCTCCTGCCGCTGTTGTGTCCACTACATCAGCCTCAAAGATTCCCTGCGTATATGTCTGGTTTTTGTCCCGGTACACAGATCCGGCACTGCCAAGAGTCAGCACAATTCTGGCTTCTGGATATTTTTCCATCATTTTCTCCAGCATCTTTTCCGGCTCTCTCTCTCCCGAAATCTGCTCTCCTTCTATCTCATTCAAAAGGAAAACCGATACTTTCGACAAATCACAGTCGTCCAGATTTGCATTATAAGGAGATGGGTTCAGTACAATCTGCATTCCTTTTTCACTGGCTCTGTCTATAATATAGCCGATCTGGTTGATCTCATTTTGCAGAAGGATAATATCTTCTTTTTCGAAATGTCCCAGCACTTCATCTACCAGGTCTTTTGTAATTCCACGATTGCTGCCGCCGTATAAAAGAATACAGTTCTGGCCATTTTTATCAAGCTGGATAATCGTATGACCGCTCTTGCCAGGACTCTGACGTATGTAAGTAGTGTCCACTTTGCTTTGCGCGCATATATCCAGGAACATCTGGCCATCCCCACCAACCTGTCCCGCATGATACACGGGCACGCCCGCCCGCGCAAGTGCGATGGACTGATTCAGCCCCTTTCCTCCACAAAAAACTTCCATTTTTGCAGAATCTATCGTCTCACCCGGCATTACCGCATGATCCACTTCATATACATAATCATAATTCAGCGATCCAAAATTCAGTACCTTCATCTAGCACCCTCCTCATCGGTACAATACGTCTAAAATACCACCCCTGCCCGGAGAATAATATTCGGATAGGGAGAAAACTCACCGGTTCTTATGGCAAACCGGCACTCTTTCGCTTTCTCCTTTAAAGAGATATGCGGCATCGTCTCATAAGCAATATCCGGCATACTCTTTTGAATATACTCATATAACCGACTGTTCTTCTCCCGAATCTCCTCAGCTATATAATAATATTCAACAGCAGTCTCTAAAAGCACCGCGTCAAGCACCTGCTCAAAAGCGGGAACACCTTTACACAGCGCCAGGTCGATCACGTCCACCCCCTTTGGGATCGGCATTCCTGCATCTCCGATCATCAACAGATCCATATGCCCCAATTCCGCAATATGCTTTATCAGGTCAGCATTTATAATCCCTGCTTTTTTCATATAACCATTCTGCTCCTTACTGTACTTTCAATATTTTTTCCAAACGAATATCCCTGGAAGACGCTCCAATCATAATCGTCCTGGCGCCTATAAATTTCTGGTATTCCATCTTATTCGGGTCAAAATAGTTCAGATATAATTCATCAATGTGAAACGTCACCCGCACCTTCTCCCCGGATTTTATGTGTACTCTTTGAAAATCGACCAATGTCTTTGCAACACTTTGAATTCCCTCAGGCACCGTTTCGGGGCGTCCCAAATAGCATTGTGCCACTTCGTCTCCGTCTCTGTCTCCTGCATTTTCAATATAAAAGACAGCTTTAAACCCTTCCCCATCGGCCAATACCTCTAGTTCACTGTATGAGAACTTCGTGTAACTTAGTCCATAACCGAACGGATACATCGGCTCTATCCCTTTTTCATCAAACCAGCGGTATCCATTTAGCAGCCCTTCCGTAAAAAACGCCGTGTTTGGATGCACAGCATCCTTTTGGCTGATCCGTCCCGAAACAGCATAACGTTCCGGGTGCAATGTGTCCCTGGCCGCAAGATCCGATAGTTTTTGGGGAAAAGTAACCGGCAGCCTTCCCGCCGGATTAACACTTCCATCAAGAACGTCCATCGTTGCCAGCGCGCCTTCCTGACCGGAAAACCACATTTCCAGAATCGCCTTGACATGATCTCTCCACGGCATTGCCACAGCATCCCCATTGTTCAGTATAACAACCGTGTTTGCATTTGCCGCAGCCACACGTTCTATCAGCATGTCCTGGTTCTCCTCCAATTCCAGTTTGTCATTCACGCTCTGATGCCATGCAAAACAAAGCGCCAGATCTGCCTGCTTCGCTGCTTCCACTGCATCTTTCATTGCTTTCTCTGACATAGAAGGCGTAGTCCATGCCAAACGTACTTCCAGCGGTTCCAGATAAATACAGGTATGATTAAAGTAGATTTCATATTTCTTTCCTGCCTCCAGCCACACCATTCCTCCCGCATTGTTCCATCCGTCCGCACAGCTTACCACTTCTGAAAACGGATTTACCACTCCGTTGGCAGAAACCCGGATTCCCAGACCTACTCTGGTCAGATACTCTTTATCCACCGCCTCCCGGATATACAGATTGCCGGAAGTTGCTATGGACAAGTCGCCATTCTCCACATGATTTTTCTCAAATGCTTCCACCCCGGGGAACCTGCTCTGCAGACTGATTCTATGCATTCCCGTTTCATTTGAACACAAAAACCCATGCCACATATAATATTCCTTGGGAGTTTCTTTAAAAAATCCCCTTCTCTGTTCCCTCTTTAAGGCCGGAAGCGCGTTTTCACCCGAAAAATTAATTTCTTTGTCCACAACAAACGTTTCCGTCTGGGGAACGGCATCTAAATCTCCGTTGCTTAACGTCTCATATGTAAATCTTCCCACATATCTTTTCAGGCCATGCTCCGTACTGTCACATGACGGATATAAATGATCCGGAGGAATGACCATACCGTCCAGATCGTCTCCTATGGAGAATGTAATATTTTCTCCATATTGCTCCCGCAAAAGCCGGTAAACACTATTCTTGCGGTCTTCAAAACCATAAGGGGATTCCTTAAAAGTCGGCATTACCTGCTTATATCCTCCCGGTCCTATGACAGCCACCTTTTTCCCCGAAAAATCAACAGGCAGGATATCATCTTCATTTTTCAGCAAAACAGCGCCTTTTCCGGCCAGCCTTCTTGCCACCTCTGCGCTCTGCATCTTGACCGCATCGCCGATAGGCCCCGGGATTCTTTGTCCCTCATCCAGTATACCAAATCTGTCCAAAGTATCCAGGTAATAGTATACCGCATGATCCAGATCTTCCATAGTCACCGGCTGTCTGGGATCACGAATCGCCTCCAGCAGCTTTTTCCCGTAACAGGAACTCTCACTGCCCTCATCATAATAGTCTTCACCCGGCATTTCCAACGTTACCCCATGCCGGATCGCATTCGGATCATACAAGCAGTACCAGTCATCAAAGACAAATCCCTGAAAGCCCCATTTTCCGCGGGCGCATTCATCCATCATATAGGCATAGTCATATGTCCATGTTCCATTAACCTGGTTATAGTTTGTCATGGCACTTGCGACTCCGGCTCTCATTACCAGTTCATATGGGCGCATATACAGTTCATGAATTGTCTGTTCATCGACAACGCAATTCCCGGCTCCCTGGGCGGCTCCAGTGCTGGAAGCGAACATCTGTTTCAAATTCGCCAATGCCTGCTTTTCATCCTGAATCCCCTCTGCTTCCCTGGCTCCCAGTTCTCCATTGAGAACCGGATCTTCTCCGTATGTCTGATAGTTTCCTCCATTACTGGTTCCTTTCAGGGATATCGGATCCCTGGCTATGTTCACACGGGGAGTCAGCAGAATATGAATTCCTCCTGCCTTCGCCTCCCGCCCAAGCGCCTGCCCATAGTCAAAAGCGCTTTTCCTGTCAAATGTAGAAGCCAGACTCACCTTGGAGGGAAATGCCGTTGTCTCCCAGCTTATATTGACTCCCGATTCTCCGTCTGCTATAAATACGTCAGGAATCCCAAGCCTCTTATTTCCCCGTATAAATCCGGCCTGATTTGCCCTATATGGATCCCACAGCTGCCCATGAACGCAGAGAAGCTTTTCTTCTTCACTCATGCTCCGAATCATCTCTAATACTTTTTCATTATTGTATTGTTTCATCTTTCCTCCTATCAACCATCACGCTTTCGATGCTTTTTCATTCTGCTTTTTCTTGAACGCATACCAGGCATACAGACACATGGCAATGAGCGTGACTACATACGGAATCATAAGCACCAGCTGGGATGGCAGATTGATGGTCTGCAGGGTATTAGATACCGAATCGGCAATACCGAACAGCAGTGCCGAAAGCATTCCCAGAATCGGATGCTGTCCGCTCATGGCCGCCGCCGCAATGCCGATCCATCCACGCCCGGCTGTTATATTTTTAACAAACCATGATACATATCCCATGGACATATAGGCTCCACCCATACCGGATAATACGCCCGCAATCACAAGCGCAATACTTTTGGTTCTGAACACGCTGATACCTACGGATTTTGCAGCATCCGGATTCTCACCAACCGCACGGATGCGCAGTCCGAGTTTTGTCCGAAACAGTAAAAACCAGATAACAAACGCCGAAATAAATGCCAAATAGGTAACAACATTCTGTCCAGATACCACTTCTCCGATCATCGGAATATCTTTGATCACCGGAATATCCACTGCCGGCATCACCTTGCTGCTTAGGCTCGAAGAAATACCTCTTACTCCCGTCAGTGCATATAAGAGAAATACAGTTCCACCGCTTCCGATCAGATTGATGGAAAGACCTGCAAGAATCTCATTTACCTCCATCTTAAAAATAATGTAGGAGAGAAGATACCCTGTTGCCCCTCCCACCAGTACTGCAAGCAGAAATCCGATCCACGCGCTTCCGGTCCACGCCGAAACAACAACGCCTACAAATGCGGAAATTAACATAGTTCCTTCCATTGTGATATTTCCCACACCCGCCCTTTCAGATATAACAGAGCTTAAAGTAGCCAACAGAATGGGCGTTGTCAGGCGCAGCACGGAAAACATAAACGGAACACTGAAAATCAAATCAAATATATTATCCAAGACTGATTCCTCCTTTTTCTCCACGATCCGCTTCCAACTGCCTGCTAAGTTCACAGGTTCTCTTTTGCTTATATTTTGCCAGGAAACGCTCGGCCAGAATAAACACGAGAATAACCGCCTGTATCACAGACACAAAATCCGTCTGCATTCCCGTTTTCATTGACATGAGATCCGCCCCTTTTCTCAGATAAGCAAGAAACAAGGCTGCCAGCGGAATGTATTTCGGATTTCTTCCCGCCAGGATGCCCAGAGTCACGCCGTCCCAGCCATGATTTGTCAGTCCGGTCCAGGAGAACCTCCGATATACGCCTAATATTTCCATCGCTCCGGCCGCTCCAGAAAGAGCTCCTCCCAGCATCTGGGATGCGATCAATACAAAACCAATATTCACCCCTGCATATTTTGCAAACTTATCATTCTGCCCGACTAAACGAATTTCATATCCCCACCGGGTTTTGTACATAAACCAATAAATCAGAATCACCAGCAAAATAGCTGCAATAAATCCCATATGTACATCACTTCCGGGAATCAGGGGCATAATTCTGGCTGTCTTTGGGAATTTCCCGGACACAACACTTCCTGCGGAAGCGTCCCTGAAATAATAGCTGATGATAAACAGGCCCAGATTCATACATGCATAATTCAAAAGCATGGATCCTACCATCTCCGACGCCCCGAGTTTATACCTCATCAGTGCCGGAACGGCTCCTATGAACCCACACACCACTGCCGCCGCCGCTACACATACAGCCGGGTGGATTCCCGCCGGCATATTTGTGGACAGCGCCACCACTGCCGCCACTACACCGCCAAAGAAAAACGCTCCTTCTCCGAATAAGTTGAATTGATTCGCACTAAACATCACGCAGACTGCCAGCCCCGTTATGACGATTGGAATCCACATGGTGAGCAGGCTGCAAAAGTTATTAAAACTCATAACCGGCCCCAGCACCAGATACCGTACTGACAAAAGCGGATCATCACTCACAAGCAAAATGATGAGAATAGATAAAATCACACCTATCGCGACTGCCAGACCGGTTCTGAGGACAGTAAATTCTCTATTCAGTTTTTCCTGTGTCATATTTTTACGCATACATCCGCCTCTCAATCTCAGCACTATCCATTTTCTTTACTCCAAGCATATAAAGCCCTAATTCCTCTTCTGTCAAAAGACTGGTGTCCTCAAAATACGCAGCAATCTTACCATTATAAAATACCGCAAGACTGTCTGATAATCCCAGCACTTCATTCAAATCTGCAGAATTCAGTATGATCGCCTTACCCTCATCCCGCAGCTGGACTAATTTTTCCCGGATAAATGTGGCTGCTCCAATATCAATTCCTCTGGAAGGCTGATCCACCAAAATCACTTTCGGATCCTGTGAAAATTCACGCGCGACCACTACCTTCTGTATATTTCCTCCTGAAAGCATTCCGATTTCCTGATTTTTTCCACTGCATTTTACCCGGTATTCTTTGATAAGATATTCTGCTTCCTCAGCAATCGCCCTCTCATTTAGCAGCACTTTTCCAGTAAATTTCTTTGCCCTGTGCCTGCCCGCCAGAATATTATTCATAATGCTGAACTTCTTGGCCGTTCCATGAACCATACGATCCTCTGGTATATGTGTGATACCCATATCTCTAATCTTGCGGATGGACTGATTGGTAATATCTTTATCATACAGACTGATACTGCCGCTTTCCACATGGCACATACTGGCAATGGCTTCGAGAACCTCATGCTGTCCATTGCCCTCCACACCCGCCACCCCGAAAATTTCTCCGCTTCGTACTCTCATGGAAACCTTGTCCAGTACTTTCCTTCCCACACTATTCCTGCATGTGATATTCTCTACCTTTAGTACCGTTTCTTTCGGGTCTGCCTTTGTTTTCTCTATCACTTCCACCACATCTCTGCCAACCATCAACCTGGAAATGTCGGTTTCCGTAACATCCGATATATTCTCTGTGGCAACCATCCTTCCGTTTTTCATAACAGAGACACGATCACATAATTTTTTCACTTCATATAACTTATGGGAAATGAAAAGAATCGTATGTCCTTCATCCCGAAGATGTTTCAATTCCTCAAACAACTCATCCGTTTCCTGAGGCGTCAGAACAGTTGTCGGCTCATCCAGAATCAAAGTCTCCGCGCCTTTTAACAACGCCTTGATGATTTCCACCCGCTGCTTCATTCCCACTGAAATATCTTCCACTTTTTCGTTTGTCGGAACAGGCAGATTATATTTTTCCGCTATCTCTTCTGTGATTCTTACCGCTTCTTTTTTATCAAACCTGATACCTTTCTGCGGTTCCACGCCCAAAACTACATTTTCCGCCACAGTAAGGGAGGGCACCAGCATGAAATGCTGATGCACCATCCCGATACTGCACTCGATAGCTTTGGCAGATGATGTGAGATGAACCTCTTTCCCTTTTACATAAATGGTGCCCTCGCTAGGCTGCTCTATTCCGTAGAGCATTTTCATAAAAGTCGATTTCCCTGCCCCGTTCTCTCCGCAGATCGCATGGATTTCTCCCCTTTTGGCAGCAAAATTAATATCTTTATTCGCCATGACACCATTATCATATATTTTGACGATGTGCTCTGCTCTTAGAATTTCATCCATTTTAAACCCCTTCTCCTACTGTCCTTCCTACTGGACGTATTTTGCTTTGAATGTATCCAGTTCCTCAGATGTCATGCCATATGCAGAAGATACCGTAATCTTTCCACTGATGATGTCCTGCTTTGCCTGATCGATCTTCGCCGCCTGATCTTTCGAGACATGTGCATTGTAATAATCATTTGCAACGATACCAACACACTCTTTGTCCAGTCCCAGATATTCACAGGTTCCATAAGGTATTTTCCCTGTTCTGCTAAGTTCATATGCATTTAGCAGAGAAACATCCACCCGCTTCAAAGAACTTGTTAAAATAGTCTCTGCTTTTTCCGGGTCGCTCTCTCTGAAAATCTCAGACTGATCCGTATCAGATCCGATGGCCAGATTCCCTGTCTCTTTTGCCGCTTCAAATACACCGACGCCTGCATTCGATGCAAGCTGGAAGATTACATCTGCGCCTGCATTATACTGCACCAAAGCCAGCTCTTTTCCCTTTGCCGAATCATCCCAGTTGCCTGTATAAGAAATAAGAGCTTTGATATTCGGATTTACATAAGCGGCACCCTCCAAAAAGCCTACCAGCGAATCATTGACTACTGTAGAATCCGCTCCCCCAATAAAGCCGATCACTCCGGTCTCAGAAACACTTGCCGCAGCCATACCTGCCAAAAACGCTCCTTCATTCGCACTATAACTCATACTGTAAATATTGTCATAGCCTTCAATCGGCTCGTCAAAAAACCAAAACTCTTTATCCGGGTGATCCTCGGCTGCTGCTTCTATATATTCCATCATTGTCCAGGAACCAGCCACAATGATATCCCAGTCTTCACTCAAAGTATCTTCAATAATTGAATCATACTTGGACTGATCCAGCGTCATCTCAATAACTTTTGTTTCAACCTCATCTCCATACTTTTCCCGGATAGATTCCATACCGGCTGCAGAACAGTCATACCACGCAAGGTCTCCCAGATATCCATTCAGTAAAAGTACAATCTTTGTCTTCCCACCCCCGTTTTCATCCGCAGCACCGCTTTCCGCTTCCTTCTGTCCACATCCAATCAGTCCTCCTGCCATCATCGCAAGGCCTAATGCAAATCCAATCGTCTTTTTAACATGATTTCTTTTCATAGCTGGTCTCCTTATACTGTGTTTACTTATTCCCTGTTTTCTTTTAATTGTAAATATTCTGCTTCCTCCTCTCCTTTCTTCACATAATTAAACCGGTTTAATTGAGAGAAAAATATAAAAATGACCTATCATATGTCATTTTTATACTTACTTGTATATCATAATGCACAATACATGTCAATAATTATCTATAAAAAAGTCATTTTTACCAAATTATGAACATTTATATGTTTTGACATTTCTCATTAAATCTGGTAAAATTATATCGGTTTAATAAATTCTGGTAAAGGAATGTTTAACATGAGAGCAACTATCAAAGACGTAGCTAAGGCCGCCGGAGTATCCCGGACAACCGTATCATTCATCATCAACAATAAACCTGTCTCTATTTCACAGTCTACTCGTGAGAAAGTGCTGCGCGTTATAAAGGAATTAGACTACCGCCCAAATCAGCTGGCAGTAAGCCTCGCAACAAATACCACAAATACCATTGGACTGATACTCCCCGACTCTACTAACCCGTTCTTTGCGATATTGTCTCACCATATCGAGGAGCAGATAAGAAAATATAATATTTCTGTTATTATCGGCAATACGGATGGCGATCCAAATACAACGCGGGAATATCTGCAGCTATTTGCTGACAAACATGTGGACGGTATTATTCTTGCTCAGTTGGATTTTGAAGATGAAACTGAAACTACTGCCTGCCAGGCATTTATGAGCAATATGGAAGTTCCCATCGTCTATATAGACCGTGTTGCAAACGATTTTGGCTACCATTCCACCATCGAAGTCGACCAGGTTCAGATTGGGTACCTTGCCACAAAGCATCTCTTAAACCTGGGGCATCGTAAAATCGGCTGTGCCTCCGGCGCCATCAATCTGACCGTCAACAGACAACGTTTTGAAGGATACAAAAAAGCTTTTTCAGAATACGGTCTGACTCCTAATCCGAATTTTTTATATTGCGATTCTCTTTCTATCGAATGCGGCCGCAAGGCTCTTCCCTGCCTGCTGGGGCAGAATGTCAGTGCCATTTTTGCTTTCAATGATATGATTGCGTATGGAATCTATCGGGAATGTCACAACTATAATCTATCGATTCCAAACGATCTCTCCATCGTTGGCGTGGATGACATAGAATTTTCTGAAATTCTCAAGCCGCCGCTCACTACTATAGCACAGCCAATTAAAGAAATTGCTGTCCATGCAGTCGATGCCCTATTAAAACTTATCAATAAATCAAATGAAGAAAGCAATCACATACTTCTGCAGCCTATGTTAAAAGTCAGAGGAAGTACCGTATCTTTAAAATAGTCAAATTTATTTTCTTAACGGGTTTGGCGCCCTATTTATCACAAAGTGAAAGACCTGTAAACAGTCACGTCTACAGGTCTTTACCAAACACTTTCTTTACCTCCCTGAGTAAGAACCCAACAGTTAACAGCCGCGTGCTCTACGACGCACATTATTTTTACTAACTTGTATCCTTTTAGGATTGCATATATTGCGGTATTCGTAATTTCTGTCTAAGGCTACTGATATGATTTGTAATGCTCCTTCGGAAATTGACATCATAATCCTCAAACCAAACAATATCTGCAATCATTTCATATGTAAAAACACGATTTGGACTGGAAATAAGCAACGCTAACACTTCAAACTCTTTTGCTGTTAATTCAATCTTCTTTCCACATGCAGAAACCATCCTTTGATCCTGGTCAAAATGTAAATTCCCATGCTCAAAAGAATGTGTCCAACTATTTATAGAATTTCTCCTTTTACTCGAAAAATCTGCAAAGCATTCTTTGACTTCCTTTCAGCAGAAACTGACCTATATGTTTTCTCAGCTCCCTATTCCAGTGAAAAAATCACTGTCACATCTCCTCTTCCAAGCGCCTCCTCCCAGCCGGTCAGATCATCAATATGCCCCAATCTCGTGTAGCTCCAGGAATTGGAACCATAAAAAATAACAATCTGGTTCCCATTGTATAAGACGATATCCCCGGTCTGTGTTGTGGTCTGGCTGTTGCTGGCAGGAAGGCTTGTTCCCAGAGAGCCTGCCTTTTCAAAGCCGGAATAGTCGCTCATCTGAATCACGACAGGACTCTCCCGCATCATTTCCACCAAAGCAGACGCAGCTTCATTCTCTTCCAATGTGGCTGAAAATACCACATCACCAACCTGCACATTCATATTTGTCACTGTATTCTCCTCCGTATTATTCGGAATATTAGATCGTGTTGAATTTTCTATCGTGGAAGGCTCTGCCTGACGGCCGGGTGTCTGGGTCTGTGTATCGTCCTTTCCACAGGCTGCCATAAAAGACAGGACTATAGCCAGATACAAAACTGTATCAAATTTTCTCATCGCTCACCTGCTCCTTTTTCAACTTTTTCACATAATTTCATATCGGGATTGCCCTTATAAAAACAAGGATTCCAAACAAGCTCAATACTACTCCGAAAATTCGGTTCATCTTCTGGAAGCTGTCCGCCCGTTTCTTCTTTCTGGCCAAGGCAGCCACAGCGGCAAGCCCTCCCCACCAGAGATAGGTTCCAACAAACACCCCCACCTTTCCAGACACTACCGTGACTTCCGCTGCCTCTCCTTTTCGGAATAGCAGTCGGATTCCCATAAACAAAACAATGGTTCCTCCCACCAGATGAATAGCAGTCTGATATTGCAAAAGAAAATCTGAAATTATGGTCAGCCCAAAAACTCCGATTGCCGCATAGATACAGTCCGCTATGGAAGAGCCCATTCCCGTGAGAAGCCCTGCCTTTATCCCATGCTCCCATGTTCTCTGTACGGTCATGGCTCCCACAGCCCCTACCGGCACCCCGAAGATCAGTCCAATCAAGATACCTTTCAAAAACATATTCACATCTTGTCATTCACTGCTCATTACTGTCGATGGTTTTAAACTTTTTCCAGATTCCTTTTTCCAAAGAACCATTCCCGCAGGAATCATCAGCGGTAATCCCGTTTTCAGCACTAAGCCTGATATTCTTGCCGTTCCCATAGAATTCTCTGGCGGCAGCATCTCTTCCATGTAAAATACCTCCATTCAATAAGCCAAAAGAAGTGTCAGGCGGTTTTTTTAGGCGGAATGGTACCTATCGCTTTTACTTCTTTTAATCCGCCAATCATTACCTCTCCTTTTGCATGTTCGTCATCCATAATCACTTCTCCCACCTCCGGCACACAGATCCGGCCTGACAGTGGATTTTTGATACTGACAACCTTTGTTGTAATAACTGCATCCACTTCCGATTTCTCGAAAGCAAGATCGGTATCCACCATTTCACAATCAATCAGCTTCAGGTTTTTGCAGTAACACAGAGGCTGTGTCCCGATAATCTTACAGCGGATCAGTGTCAAACCGTCCGAGTACCATGCCAGATATTCCCCTTTGACCACGCTGTCTTTCACGGTTATGTTTTCCCCATGCCAGAATGCATCTTTTGTATCAAATACACAGTTCTCAAAGGCGGCGTTTTTGATATACTGGAAAGAATATTTACCCTTAAACTCCACGCCACAAAATACCAGGTCTTCTGAACGCATCATAAAATACTCGCTGACCGCCGTAGTATCTTCCATACGGATTCCCCTCGTAAACCAGCCGAACTCCGAAGAGATGATATCGCAGTTTTTGACCACAACGTCACTACACTCTCTGAGGGCTTTGATTCCGTGCAGCTTCGTATCCATAATCTTTACATGGTCTGAATACCAGAGAGCAGCCCTGCAAAGTTCCGTCATTTCCGAATCCTTAATGGTAAGCTCATGGTCATGCCAGAAGGGATAGCGCAGATTAAAAAAGCAATGCACCGCTTCGATATCCCTTCCCTCTTTGAAGGCGCTCTCCCCATCTGCCGGCCCATCAAAAGAACAATTTTGTACCAGCACATTCTCGCTTCCATAAAGAGCGCGCTCCATGTCAAATATCTGATTTTCAATTACTTTCATCTTGCTTTCCTCCACTCAGTTTCATATATTTTTTAGGTTTCCTTACATTAGTCTGATGTTTCTTCAAGCAGCATAATTTACATGACAATCATGTTATTCTTATTTTACGGCTGGGATATCTGGATAATCTTATTTCCCCATCCTTCCAGCACAGGGTTTTCCTCCACAGCAGTCACAAACTCCTCTGTGGCATCAAATGTACCAATCTTGGTATATTCTGCCGAAATCTCCGCGTCATGGTAAAACAGGACGATACGGTTTGGTTCCGAGTAAAACACATCACCTGCTTTTGCCTCTGTCACAGTCTCCGAATTGTCAGAAGGGATATCATACCTGCTGGGAATATCGTAATACTGCAGTACACTGTAATTTATATCATCATCCCTCTCATAGATGGGAAGCCGCCAGTCAGAAGTACCAACATATCTGGCAATAGCTGCCGCTGTTTCATTATCCAGAAGGGTCATCATAAATGCCTTCCCATTGTCCCCAAACCGAACATCCAACTGTGTGCTCCCGGTTTCTGCTGTCTGATTCTGATCATCCTGGTTTTCTGTGCCGGATGTTCCCTCTGTATCGGCTGTTCCTTCTGTTCCGGCAGTATCTTCCGGCCTTTGTGTTTCTATCACTCCGGCTCCGCCTGCATCGGCAATCGTATCTCTGCCATCTTCCCCATCATCCTGGCCGCATCCTGCCAGAAGTACAGCAGAAAGCGCCATAACCGCCATCATTTTCATTCCTTTTTTTGTCTTGTAATGATTTCTTTTCATTTTCTCTTCACCCTTCTTTCAATATTTTGTTGCAGTGCCCTATCATATGCCGTCTTTTTTCACGCTCCAGCTCTCATCTGCCCGCTTCCGCGGGCGTACAGATCAAGATGATGAAATTGCTGATTTCACACTATTCTGCCGTCAGTACATTCATATCCCCCTTTCTGATCCTGCCTGCCAAAAGCCAGGCAAACCCCAGAAACAGGAATGTAACGGTGAGCCCTGGGAAAAGAATGCTTCCAGGCGTATTTCCTGACGCAAAATTGCTGATTCCGGCAAGCTGCATAACAGATGAAACAATCACATCCGTAAAGCCGACTGCCGCCAATGTCCCAATCACTGCCCCAACTGCTGACACAAGACCAAACCGCAATGCAAAAGATAAACGAAGCATTTCCACGGAGCAGCCTATGGATTTATAAATCCCGATATCTTTCCGTTCCGTATCCAGAATCCTTGCCCCCGCCATTCCCGTAACAATGCAGACGAATATCACACTTACTCCATACAGGAAGAATATCAACAGATGCATGGCAGAAATAATTCCCAAAAGTCCTGGCCAGGAGTTCTCATGGACATACACATCCCCTCCGTAGACCTGTTCCAGTTTTTCTGTGAGCGCCTGTTTCCGGGAAGGATCGCTTAAAAAATAGTGATAGCACCACAAACGGCTGTCATCCTCCCCGATGGAGAGATACCCCTCTCTGCTCATCCCTAAGTTTGCTCCCATATCATTGGCACAATGATAGATACCTGAAATCCTGAACTCTCTGCTGCCTTTATTTCCCCGGATTGTCACCAGCTCTCCTGCTTCTGCTCCCAGATCTGCAGCCAGCATCTCTGTCAGCACCACTTCATTCTTTTCTCTACATGTCTTTCCTGCGCTGATATGGAACCGCTCCGGCTCTGTAATCACATTGGCCGTATAATTTGTCCCGTTTACTGACACGCTGGGCATGGCCAGCATATAACTGTCTGTAATATCCGTGTAGGAAAGCACCACTTGTTCCATCTCCTGCGCCGGAATCTTTCCCAGAACCTGCACGCCCAGGTCAAGGTCTGCCGGGTTAAAGGCATCCATCATCCCCTTCCCGTCCACTCCCAGCCAGTCGTTGATCCTGCCTGTCAGGGAAGCGAAGAACACAAGCATACCCGCCACCAGACAGGCACTGATATAACGCTTTCTACCCGTCAGAACCTGGCGCAGCGCCAAGTGAAAGGTAAGCCCCTTTGCCCGTATGGCCGGAAAACCTGTTCCATATCCCATATGCTTTGCGGAAACTTTCTTCCTCCGCATCCTGGCATCTGCTCTCTGAATGAAGCCTCTTTTTCCATTCCATCGTTTATTACCGCAAAGGTTTCTGCCACATTCTGTCTGCCCCTCGCATTCCCTGCGGATGACCGCCATAGGAGAAATCCTGCCAAGCCTCCCAAGACACAGGACACAAAATCCTGCGGATAGCAGCAAGAGTATGATCAGAACACCCATACAGGGCAGAAGCGGGAAACGGATAGGAAGCAGCACACCTGTGGTAGTGACCATCATCCGGCTGATCTGTCCCGATATCAAAACCGCAAGGAGCATTCCCAGCATCACACCGCTTCCAACGGCCGCCATATACTGCATCATTACCTGCCCTGCCAGCTGCTTTCCAGTAAACCCAATGGTTTTCAAGATGCCAAAGTTTTTCCATTCCTGCTCCACCAACCCAGAAATGCTATGTCCCATCACCACCAGAGCCGCTCCCAACAATACCACTGCAAAAGCTGCAAAAAGCGCGCTGAAAGCATTCTGTAGAATCACCATGAAGCCTGCGATAGTTTCCGCGCTGTGGATAAATTCCGTATACATGGAAAGCGGCTTATTTGTGGTCAATACCCTGTTCATCTCTGAAACGGTAATCCCTTCCGCCGTTTCAATGTGAATCATGCTCCCATTCCTTGCCAAAGCATCCATACCGCTATCTTCTATGACAGAGAGAATCTTCTCATAGGTTTTTTCCGAAACCAGAAATCCCTTCATTCCAATCATAGAGCTGCCCATAAAAGGATCTTCATAATATCCCGCCACGGTAAGGCTGAGATTCCTCCCGCCTCTGGCAATGGGAAATGTAATGATATCACCAGGCTCCAGATCCATCATAGATTTCATGGAAGGGGAAACATACACTTCCTGCTCTCCGATTTCTTTCGGAGCTTTTGCATATTCAGAAAGGCTGTTTTCAAAAAAATGATACCTGCTCCGGGTAGAAATTCCGATCTCCGCAGATATCCACGGAATCATCTGTCCCTCACTGTCAGACTCCACACCGTTTGCCTCATATTCCGAAAAAATCAGCCTCTGAACCTTTGCATCCTCCACCCCTTCCTGTTCCCGGATGCTTTCCAACAGAAATTCCATATCCGGTACATCGGCTGTCCATGCGGTAAGATCTCCGAACCCCGCCCGCTCCATCTCTTCCCGGATATAACTGTTTCCTGAAAAAGCAGTCATCAGTACTACATTCAGGAAAAGCGCCGTCAGAAACATAAGGATTGCAATCCCAAAAAGACTTCCCTTATGCCTTTTCATCCCTGCCCGGATTATCATCAGATTTTCCATTATCCTCATCTCCCCTCTGACTTGCATCAGTAAAGCGAAACTTAGATTTTCTTAGGCGGCGTACTTTGACGCCTTAGAAAATCTTTTCGCCCTTTTACCAGCGTAATCCGGAAAGCCACTGGCTTACATCTCTTTCCCGCTGCTTTTCTTCCATTTCGTTATAAGGCTTCAAAGCCAGTTCATCACATATTTTTCCATCCTCCAGATACAAGATCCTGTTTCCTCTGGCGGCTGCCCGCAGATCATGGGTCACCATCAAAATACTCTGACCTTTCCGATTCAGATCGCTCAAAAGGTTAAGAACTTCGCGGGTATTTGCCTGATTCAGTGCACCTGTTGGCTCATCGGCAAACAGCAACCCGGGGGTCCCAATCATAGCTCTGGCGATAGCCGCCCTTTGTGCCTCACCCCCGGATACCTGGTATGGCAGTCTGTTTTTTGCTTCCTCCACATCCATCTGCCGCAGGAGATTTTCCGCCCTCTCCCTCACCTTTTCGGCGCTGTCCTTTTTGCTCACATATCCTGCCACTAATATGTTTTCCAAAAGTGTCAGGTTGCTCACCAGATGAGTCTGCTGGAATACAAACCCAAACTCCTCCGCCCTCAGCCTCCCCATCCGGCTTTCTGCAAAGCTGCTGATTTCCTTATCCCGGTAAAATACATGCCCTTCGGATATATGATCCATACCGCCAAGCATATACAAAAGCGTAGATTTCCCGGCTCCCGAAGGCCCCATAATGACGGTAAAGTCTTTTTCAAATATTTTGATGTCAATTTCATCAAGGACTTTTATCTCTACCTTTCCCTGACAAAAAATCCTGGTGATTTTTTCCCCCTGCAATATCACATTTTTCACACCGCCCATGCCACCTTTCCTTTTACGCCAGCTGCCCTGCCGGTTGCTGGCTCTCACGGCATTCGCCAAATGCCCGTGCAAGCACGGCACTTGGCTCATTGCTCGCTGAGATCAAAGGTTTTTTCCCTGTTTTTTTATCCGGCAGAATCATATCCACGAAATTTACATAAAACTGTACATATTCCAGCTTTTTCTCCTTCAGAATCTTCCTCATCTGACAAAGCATCTCCTGCCGGATATATTCTCTGGAAGCGCTTCGGTCTGTTTCGGCATACATTTCAAAGGTATCCTTTGTTGTCTGCCGGAACTGGTAATCTTTCAGTCCTTCAATACAGAACCCTTCAATGGCTAAGGGATGCAGAAATTCCCGTTTTCCCTTTCCATCCTCAAACCACAGCACATCTTCATTTCTTCCCAACAGGCCCACCGCTCTGGTAAACGGCGGTTCCCCTTCCCTCACAGCCTCCAATGTCAGACGATCTGAAAGGCGGTAGCGAATCAAAGGCTGCGCGTAATTATACAGGCAGGTCAGATACATCACTCCGTTTTCCACTTCAATCAGGTTCAGATCGTCAAAAAGAAACATTCCCTTTCCCGGATCTGTCTCTACCCCCAGAGCCAAAGACTCACTGGCTCCATAGATATTTACAATCCGCGTCTGAAAGACCTTCTCCAGATACTTTCGCATTGTCTCGCCTAACGGCTCTCCACAGGAGATTACCCTTTCGGTGTCTATGGTAACATCCCCATTTTCCATAAGCTGCGCCAGAATCTTAATGGCAGACGGATACCCAATAACAATATTGGGCTGGAACTCTCTAATCTGTCCGATCCATTCGGCAAGCGGTGTCTTAATATCCAGATACATCTGCTCCGCTCCTACCCCGTCGATTCCATCTCCCACTGCCATAGCGCCGCCGTACCTTCCATCTGTGGCAGCGATATAGACGATTCTGGGACGTTTCATCAGGAGCCTCAAAATCAGAGGCATGGACATATCCTATAAAGCTGCCCGGATGATGCCCAGAAGCATCTGATTCCAGGCATCTGCATCATACACAAAATATCCAGGCCTTTCGGTGCTGCCGGAAGAATGAACCACATGGTACTTTCCCCAATAGGGCTTTCGGTCTGCCGCCTCTTCTGCGTCAAATTTCCGTAAGTCATCCTGTTTTAAATCAGGTACCGTGACCAGTTCATCGAAGTGCTCCAAAAGCGTCTGCTTGTCGATAGCAGGAAAGTGGGAAAGTGGCAATGTATCCAATTCTTCTTTCATAATTCCTGCGTTCTCAAAAGCTTTCCTATAATATGCGGAATGCTCCCATGCAAACATAAGAAGTCTTCGCAGTTTTTTGTCCTGCAGTGAGCGCATCTTGCTGTCACTTAATTTCACATTCTTTTTCAGCCTGTATAAGTCCATTAAAATCTTTATGTAATTCATTTCCTTCCTCCTGACAAAATTGCTGCGTGGATTCACCTACTCTACCGAAACGACATATGCCGTTTCATATTTTTCCCTGTGATAATAAATCAGTTCCTTTGTTTCCTGATTCATCACAATGCTCCACTCGGTTGATTCAAACTCCCCAAAATTGTCCTTGCTCACACTGTCCAATGCATCCCGCACTTCTGTTTCCGTCATCTTTCCTCGTTCTTCCAGTGTCTGCATAAGGATTTCATACCGGGTATGAGACTGGGCGGTTCCGTTTCCCTGCTTTTCTCCATCCGCTAAATAGAAATTGGTAACAATCGGTGTTTCGGCAACAATCATCTCATTGTCTACATATTCCACCGCCACGCTCCTTCCGCCCGCGTCCGCAAGAGCCAGATGGACCATCATTCCCATAGAACTGTGAAAATCATATTGCTGCAGGAGTTTCAACGCTTCTTCCACATTGGCTGCCTTGTCAAGCAGTAATCGGACTGCCGTAGTCGTTGTGATGTCAGGTTTGATCGTATCCTGATTGATACTTGCAGAATCCTGGATCATATTCACCGAAACCACCAACCCTTTTTCATTCATTCCGTCCAATGGCGCATATAAAGAAACGACAGCCCTCACCGAATCTGGTAATTGTGAAAAATCGATCCCGCCAGCACGAATAAAGTCCATATTGACAGTCGAAACAGAAGCGTAGCTGCTTTCGGATCTGGCGCTGACAATCAATCCATTACAGGCATTCCAGTCAAAATTTCGTCCGAACAGGTATCCGCCACCCTGATTTTCAACCGATAGGGTGCTGCAGCCGAAAGGAGTTCCTTCCATATGAATTTTCTGTGCCAGCAATGATGTAATATAGGCTGCAACATCTGTATCCGAAGCGGCACCTCCCTGCTCTAAAAATGTGTCGAAGCCATATTCTCCTTCATATCGAACCATTGACAACCCTGTTTCCAGTTCCGTGATTTCAGAAGTCGGAGTGACCCGGACTGCATTTTTATCTCTGTTGGCCTTTTCATTTTCTTCTCTTGCTGCACCATTCTCCTCTGTCCGGCTTTCCTGGCTCTCTTCATTATGTCTCTTTACCATTACCTGCTCGCCGGTATTCTTTCCGCATCCTGACAGCAGCCCAGCCACCCCCAGTATCAAAATCAGACATATCAAAAAATCTTTTTTCACTTTTTTCACTTCCTTTTCTCTGGCTGTAACCATGAGCACCCTATGAACGATACTTTAACTACCCGACTGCCGTGAAAATCAATGGTTCACAGCTTGCTATGGAGTTACTGACTTAACTATAAATCCATGCATAGAAAATAACAAATATTTATATATAATACGTTTTCATAGTTGAAATCTATAGAAATATATGCTAGGATTTTTTTAGTTTTTAAAAATGAGCAACAGGGAGAAAACTATGGAAATACGGGTACTTCAATACTTTCTTGCCATCGCAAGAGAACAGAGCATCATACGGGCTGCCGAGTCCCTTCATCTCTCACAGCCTACTCTTTCCACGCAGATTAAAAACATGGAAGAAGAATTGGGAAAGAAGCTCCTTATTCGCGGCACAAAGGGTTCCCGCAAGATTACACTGACAGAAGAGGGAATGATCCTCCGAAAAAGGGCTGAAGAAATCCTTGATCTGGTAAAGAAAACAGAAAATGAGATTACCTGTTCCGACAATGTGGTGGTTGGAGATGTCTATAT
>CAJTTT010000011.1:101805-102178 GCA_910579285.1 uncultured Lachnospiraceae bacterium
ATCGGCGCCGGAAAGACAGACGGCATGCGCCTGCTGGCAAGAGCAGCCGGAAACTTAAAAAAACTTTATCCCGGAATCCATTACCATATTTCCAGCGGTAATGCTGTCTTTGTCAAAGAACAGTTGGATAAAGGACTGATTGATTTTGGAATTATATTTGAAACGCCTGATACAAAGAAATATGAAGTTTTGAAACTCCCATCAAAAGATATATGGGGTGTCTTAATGCGAAAAGATTCGCCATTGGCAGAAAAAGAATCTATCGCCCCAGAAGATCTGTGGCATCAGCCATTATTAATATCGCAGCAGGAAACAGAGGGCGGCAGAATGTCCCAATGGATGAAACGCAGCCTCTCGGAACTGGATATCATTA
>CAJTTT010000012.1:0-26606 GCA_910579285.1 uncultured Lachnospiraceae bacterium
CAATAAGCGGAAAGATCAATGTCACGGGTCAGGCGGTAAGACGCATTGTGCGCCGCCACCCCCGGTTCCACCTCTGCTCCCCGGTTCACCAGAAGCGCCAGCGTCCGCATGTCTATCTCTGACTGAATCAGATACACTTCCCCGTCTTTCTCAAAGACCGCTTCTTTGGCATGAACGCAAATCCCCTGTCCCAGACACAGAATAAGGAAAAGGCAGACTCCCGCCCTTTTTAAAAAATGCACTTTGTATATGGCACCGACAATGTCCCTAAACGATATCCTCATTCGCTCTTCTTTCTTCGGATTCCTTCCATGCGGCAAAGTTTCCCTGCAAAAAGCGGATATCCTTTCTGAAAAATCACAAGGATATCCGCCCATTATATTTCACTGTCTGTTACGCATCCACATTCGCTTCCGCAACAGCCTTAGCTCTCGCTGCCACTTCTTTCTCCTGCACATCGCTGGGAGCCTGCTCATATCTTGCAAACTCATATTTGTAAGTACCACGGCCGCCGGTCATGGAGCGAAGGTCGGTACAGTAACCGCTTAAGCATGCCACCGGGATATCCGCCTCAACCACGGTCTTGCCATCCCCTGCAGGATTCATGCCGAGTACTCTGCCCCTTCTCTTATTCAGGTCGCCCATCACATCACCCGTATAGGAATCGGGTACGGTCACCTGCAAGTTTGCAATCGGCTCAAGGAGAACGGGCCCAGCCTCCATGAAGCCTTTCTTAAACGCCTGAATGGTCGCCATCTTAAACGCCATCTCTGAAGAGTCTACCGGGTGATAGGAACCATCGTAGAGAACTGCTTTCACACCGACCACAGGGTAAGCCGCCAGCGGCCCCGCCGTAACGGAATCCTGCAATCCCTTCTCCACTGCAGGGAAGTAGTTCTTCGGCACAGCGCCGCCCACCACTTCCTGATCAAACACAAAAGGTGTCTCCAGATCGCCGGATGCTTCGAAACGCATCTTCACATGCCCATACTGGCCGTGACCGCCGGACTGCTTTTTATACTTATGCTCCACATCGGATTTCTTGCGGATCGTCTCCTTGTATGCGATCTTAGGCTCTGTGAGCTCTATCTCAACCTTGTATTCGTTGAGAAGACGGCTGACCACCACATCCAGATGCAGATCGCCCATTCCATAAAGCAGTGACTGTTTATTCTCCGCATCATTAACTACCTGGAGCGTCTGATCCTCGTGGCGCATCTTCTGCAGTGCCTGGGAAACCTTATCCACATCTCCCTTATTTTTCGCCCGATACCGCTTGTATGTATAAGGTGTGGAAATCTCTGCCTTGCCGTAGCGGATGATTCTTGCCTTGGTGGAGAGCGTATTGCCCGTTCTGGCAGCCGTCAGCTTCGCGATGGCGCCGATATCGCCTGCATGAAGCTCCTTGACCTCAATGGGCTTGCTTCCCTGCATGACGTAGAGCTTGCTGATCTTCTCCTCCACTTCCTTCTCGTCATTGTAAATCATGTCATCGCTCTTAAATACGCCGGAGCATACCTTAATCAGCGAATACTTACCGATAAAGGGATCCACGATGGTCTTGAAGATATAAGCCGACTTCGCCTTGGAGAAATCAAAATTCGCCTGGAAAATCTCGTTGGTCTTTAAGTCAATACCCGCATACTCCCTGTTCTCCGGGCTCGGCATATACTTCACGATATCGTCAAGCAGTGTAAAGACGCCTTGACAGAGCACGTTGGAACCCATAGACATGGGAACAACGCTGCCGTCCATGACATTTGTGCGAAGCGCCGCACGGATCTCCGCCTCTGAGAAGGTATCCCCGTTGAAATACCGCTCCATGAAATCCTCGCTGGTCTCCGCCACCGCCTCCATCAGCGTATCGCGGCACAGCTGCAGATTCGCCTTGCTGTACTCGGGCATCTCGCACTCCACAACTTCCTTGCCTTCCCAGCGGTACGCCTGCTCAGTAATCACATTGATATAACCCACAAACTTCTCATTTTCACGGATCGGCAGATGGAAAGGCGCAATTTTCTTCCCATACTTATCAGTCATATCTTCCACAACCTGTCGGAAAGAAGCATTGTCAATATCCATGTCCGTCACAAACACAAAACGGGGAAGCTTATATTTATCGCAGATCTCCCACGCTTTCTCTGTGCCCACCTCAACACCGGCTTTGCCGGATACCACGATGATCGCTGCATCCGCTGCGCTCACCGCCTCTTCCACTTCACCTACGAAATCAAAAAAGCCGGGGGAGTCCAGTACATTGATCTTCGTACCCTCCCACTCAATCGGAACAACAGACGTGGCGATGGAAATATGGCGCTTCTGTTCCTCCTTACCGAAATCACTCACCGTGTTTCCGTCGTCTATCTTACCCATTCTGGATGTGATGCCGGAAAGGTAAGCCATCGCCTCTACCAGACTGGTCTTGCCGCAGCCCCCATGCCCCAGCAAAACCACATTACGAATCTTATCCGTTGTGTAAACATTCATGCCTTGTAACCCTCCAATTCTGTTGTTCTTTATTCACCACCCAAAGCCAAACAAAATCATGGCACTAAGTTGTAAATACATTTTACTAAATTTTCAGAACAATTTCAACAACTATTTATACATTCTGCACAGATTGTGAAAACACATTTCTATCAGCAGTCATATCTTTTGTATTTTTTTATAAAATATATATATGAAATACCATTGAGCGCCAACGCTCCTATCCAGGCTATGGCTTCAGCATATATGGCCGCCGCAAATCCAAATACAGGTAATCCAAAGTAAACAGCTGGTATGCGAATCAGCATTTCAATGATGCCGGAACACATAGGTACAGCCGGTTTCCCTAATCCCTGAACACAGCTTCGAAAAACAAACAATGCATTCAGAAGAACCATAAATAATGCTAAAAATCTCAGATATATGGAAGCATAAGCAGCCGCTTCCTGCCCGGTAAGCATGAATTTCACCAGTAAATCGGAGAAAAAAAACAGTACCATACCAAGTAACAGCGCTGAGAGAACCGCCATTATGCACGCCATTTTTGTACCGCCGCGAATTCTTTCAAACTCCTTACCGCCAAAATTCTGACCTGTAAACGAAGATATGGTAAAGCCGATCGTTATTCCTGGCAGCATAAAAAAATTTAAATATTTATTGCAGACTGCATATGCCGATGTATAAGCAACGCCATAACCATTTATACAGCCTTGAACAAATATGCAGCCGACTGAAGTCATTGCATGCATAAATGCCATTGGCAAGCCGTTTTTCAACAATTCCATCTCCAGTCTGAAATGGAACACGAAATCACTTCTGGTAATCTTTCGTTCCTTCGTCCTATGTAATCGAAAATAACAAATGCCTGCAGCAAGTAATTGTGAAAGGACTGTTGCATAAGCCGGTCCAGAAATGCCAGAATGGAATAAATAAAGAAACAATATATCTAATATTATGTTGCATGCGGATGAAACAACGATTGCGAATAAGGGCGTTTTGCTGTCGCCCACTCCCCTTAAAATGGAAGAAAGTAACTGGTATGCCGCCATAATGGGCAAACCGCCGAATATGATACAGCCGTACGCCATACAATCGTTTAAAAGTGTCTGGTCTGTCTGCATGATCTGTAACATTGGTTTTAGAAGCAGCAGCCCTATCATTGAAAAGAGAACCGCAAATACTGCAGTTATTTTTATCGAAGATGCCATTATTTTTTTCAGCTTACCAGACTCCTTTTCTCCACAGACTTGAGATATATTGACAGAAAAGCCGTTTGTGATTCCCATAATAAACCCTGTTAAGAAAAAGGAAATGGTTGTAAAGTTACCGACAGCGGCAAGGGAACGGTCTCCCAAGCCCTGCCCGATGATAACCATGTCCGTAAAAGAATATACCTGTTGTAATATATTAGCCAACAACATCGGAAAGAAAAACCTGCAGAATGACTTTGTTATGGAACCTCTGGTAAAATCTATTTGATCCATGATGACACCGTCCTCAAACCAATTTTATTTCGTTTTATCATCATTGATATAAAATTTATATCGAAATCCTCGCCTTTTTATCAAAATTATGGTATTATCACAAAGACTTAAGATGATGCTGCTTTAGGAATGCAGCATTGATTATGAGATAAAGGAGTCTCTTATGAAAATAAGAATAGAACTCAACAGGCAGCTATATCTGCAAAAGGTACATGGATATCAAAAGAAAACATACTATTTGGAAGATGGTGTATTGGAAGCCATAACGAGCGGCGATACAGAAAAGTTGAACACGTTTATTTCTTCTGGAGAGGTAAAGCTTTCTGCTATAGGAAGAATTTTATCTGAAAATCAATTACACAATATGAAGTATCATTTTGTGATTATCGCAACTTTCCTTGCGGAATCGGGTTTGGGAAGCGGCCTGGGACATGATGAAGCTTATATGATTGCAGATATCTACAGTCAAAAATCGGACACTGCCTCCACATATGATGATCTGCAGCTTTTACTTGAGGATATGTGTCTGGATTTTGCGAAACGGATAGACGAAATAAAAAAAGACGACATCATATCCATTCATGTCAGAAAATGTATCGATCATATCTATGAAGATCTAAACGCAGACTTATCTACGAAAGGATTAGCTGATTTTACAAATCTAAATGCATCCTATCTGTCCAAATTGTTTAAGCAGGAAACCGGGCAAACCATCAAAGCTTATGTCACTGCCGCCAAAATGGATACAGCGCAGAATCTGTTAAAATACAGTAATCTGAGTTATTTTGAAATCTCTGCGGCACTTGGATATTCTTCACAAAGCGCTTTTACCTATGCTTTTAGAAAATTTACAGGCATCACTCCTGGAAAATACCGTGAAAAAAATTATGCCGTTTGATTTCCCTCCCGTTTTGTGATATCTTAAAAACGAAAAATAAACTTACGAGGTACTGACATGTTAAACGCTCCCACCTGCGGTTTTATCGGGCTTGGCCTGATCGGCGGCTCCATTGCCAAAGCAATCCGCCTACGCCTTCCGGTCGCCCGCCTTATCGCCTATGATATCCATACAGAATCCCTTCATCTTGCGGTCAGGGAACAGATTGTCGATCAGATCTGTCCTGCCATCGATGATTCTTTTGGAAGCTGTGATTATATCTTTTTATGCGCGCCGGTCTCCCACAATATGGAAAACTTGCTTGCCCTGAAACCATTTCTCTCACCCGACACCATTCTGACGGATGTGGGGAGCGTCAAGACCGGCATCCACAGACAAATTGAGGAACTGCATCTGCAAAAGCAGTTTATCGGCGGACATCCGATGGCCGGTTCCGAGCGTTTCGGCTATCAGAACGCCAAGGCTTCCCTGTTGGAGAACGCCTACTATATTCTGACTCCCTCTGAGGAAGTTCCCACCGAAAAAGTGGACGCTTACCGAACGCTGGTGGAAACCATCGGCGCGATTCCTCTGACTTTGTCATACGGGGATCACGACTATGTGACTGCGGCGATCTCCCATCTGCCCCACGTCATCGCCGCCTCTCTCGTTAACGTGGTTAAGAGCTGTGACTCCAAGGACGGTGTTATGAAAATGATCGCCGCCGGAGGATTTAAGGATATCACAAGAATCGCATCCTCCTCCCCGGAAATGTGGCAGCAGATCTGTCTGACCAATGCGGATAACATTATAAAGCTGCTGCGAATATACATACAATACCTGGAAGCCATTGCAAACGACATTGACGATCATAAAAAGGAGACGCTCTATCACTTTTTTGACACAGCGAGAACTTACCGGGAATCCTTTATCAGCACGCCCAGCGGACCCATCAAAGCGGAATATGTGTTAACTGTGGACATTGCAGATAAGCCAGGCGCCATTGCCGCCATCGCCTCTCTCCTTGCCATGCACGATGTGAGTATCAAAAACATCGGCATCAACCACAACAGGGAGCTCGCAGAAGGAGCGCTGCGCATCGAATTTTACAGCCGGGATACTCTTTCCCAGGCAATGGATATTCTGACGGAACACGGCTACAAGATCCATACCCGCTGATAACGCGAAAAGGAGGACAGATAGAAATATGATATTTCATAAAGCGAATGCACTGAGAGGGGAAGTGATGATCCCCGGAGATAAGTCCATCTCCCACCGCGCGGTGATGTTTGGCTCTCTGGCCGAAGGCACCACAGAAATCACCAACTTCCTGCAGGGGGCGGACTGTCTCTCCACCATAGACGCTTTTCGGAAGATGGGGATAGAGATTGAGAATACCCCGGCGAAAATCGTGATACACGGAAAAGGGCTTCACGGACTCAAAGCGCCCTCCTCTGTTCTGGATATGGGAAACAGCGGCACCACCACGAGACTGATCAGCGGCATTCTTGCCGGACAGACTTTTGAGAGCACTCTCACCGGCGACGCTTCCATCCAGAAACGCCCCATGCGGCGCATCATGGAACCGCTTTCCATGATGGGGGGAACTATCGTCAGCGTAAAAGGAAACGACTGCGCGCCGCTCCACATCACAGGCTCTCCCCTGCACGGCATCCACTACCACTCCAAGGTAGCTTCCGCACAGGTGAAATCCGCCGTTTTGCTGGCCGGTCTCTATGCAGACGGCGAAACCCTTGTGACTGAGCCGACTTTAAGCCGCAACCACACGGAAATCATGCTGCGCTATTTTGGCGCAGATCTGCATGCGGAAGGAAAAACTGCCCGCATTGTTCCCGAGCCGCGCCTGGAAGGCCGGAAAATAGATGTGCCCGGCGACATTTCTTCCGCCGCTTACTTTATCGCTGCAGGACTTATCGTCCCCGGCTCTGAAATCCTCATAAGAAATGTGGGGATCAATCCTACCAGAGACGGCATTTTAAGAGTTGCCCGGGAAATGGGTGGGAATATTACGCTTTTAAATGAGAATTACAACGGAGAACCGACCGCCGATCTGCTTGTAAAACACAGTCAGCTCCACGGCGTCACCATTGAAGGAGATATCATTCCCACGCTGATCGATGAACTTCCCATCATCAATATTATGGCCGCCTGCGCAAACGGCACTACCGTAATACGGGATGCCGCCGAATTAAAGGTCAAGGAATCAAACCGCATTGACGTGATGGTACAGTATTTAAGCGCTATGGGCTGCGATATCACCGGTACCGATGACGGCATGATCATTCATGGCGGACAGCCTCTGCACGGAGCAGAGGTAGATTCCCATCTGGATCACCGCATTGCCATGAGCTTTGCCGTGGCTTCCCTCATCGCTCAGGACGAAACAAAAATAGAGGGCAGCGATGTGGTCACCATCAGCTACCCTGGGTTTTATGAGGATCTTGCACGCCTGTGCGGGTTTTAACATGCCCCGTGCATTTCCTGTCCTTCTTTCGGAAGGACGCCTGCTTACCAGGTCTGTTCTTCCGATTTTCTATATCCGACATTTCTTCTGAAACCAACAGTCTAAGAAAGTTTCACCAGAAGCCTGTTCAGGAAGTAGGAGGCTACCATACAGGCAATCCCCATCACGCTTCCATACCAGTTTAGCGCCGCGTCGGACTGCTGAAAATGCCTGCCCTCCACGAACTGCTTATAATACTCCGTATAATAGGCAAGCACATAGCAGACCGCACCCGCTCCGATCACACCGAGGATTCTGTAATACCTTCTGAAAACCACCATACTCACAAATGTGGTCACAAATCCTACCACAAAGAACAGACCAAGATGGGCGCCAAAACGTATCATCAATGCCGTTGTCTCAATCTGATCCCCTGTGGGTTGTTCAAATATTCTTCTGGCAATCTGCTCGGCCAGCCGCATCGTCAAATCCGTGGAAACAGCCCCATTTTGGAAAGATACCACCATCACAAAATACAAAAGCAGCAGGAGAGCCGCAAAGGATATGGCGATCACACCCAGTTCCAGAAGGATATGATTCTTCTTATTTTTGTTCATGCTTTCTTTTCTTTCTAAGATTCCATCGTCTCGATCGTGCTGTAAGTCTCGATTCTGCTGGCCTCAATCTCAGACATTCCGATAAAAATGGAGCCGTAGGAAAATAGATTTTCCTCCTTCTTCTCCATGCGGACAATCTCCAGGAAAACGTGAATCACTTCCTTAGTCCAGATCGTCAAAGACGCTTCATAAACCGCCCCGATCTCCAGGGTCTCACTGCACTCAAAGCCTACGCCGGTCTTCGATACGTCCACCACATCAATGTCCACTTCCCTTGCCTGACTGTCCGTGTCAAGTCTCTTAATCAGCAGTTTTGAGGTAAGCTCCAGACGTTTATTTTTCCTTCGTTCTTCCATGTTTTTCTATCCTTCCCCTTATAGTATCTTTCTACGATTATAATATGACTTGGCTCAAATTACAATCAATTATCTGTAATCAGCATGGCATCCCCGAAGCTGAAAAACCGATACCGCTCCTCCACCGCTTCCTGATACGCCGCAAGAACCTGTTCCCTGCCTGCAAGCGCAGACACAAGCATTACCAGCGTAGATTCCGGCAGATGGAAATTGGTAATCAGGCAGTCCAATACTTTAAAACGATATCCCGGATAAATGAAAATCTCCGTGTCGCCGCATCCCGGCTGCACTCTTCCATTCTCGTCCGCCGCACTCTCAACGGTCCGGCAGCTTGTGGTGCCTACACAGATCACTCTTCCGCCGCTTTCTTTTGTGCGGTTTATCAAATCTGCCGTCTCCTGCGTCACCTGGTAATGTTCAGAATGCATATGGTGTTCGGAAAGGTTGTCCGCTTTCACAGGTCGGAACGTGCCAAGCCCTACATGAAGGGTCACATAGGCAATATTTACGCCCATCTCCCCGATCTGCGAAAGCAATTCCTCCGTAAAGTGCAGTCCCGCCGTAGGCGCCGCCGCAGAGCCCTCATACTTCGCGTACACGGTCTGGTAACGGTTTTTGTCCTGTAACTTATGGGTGATATATGGAGGCAGCGGCATCTCCCCAAGGCGGTCAAGCACCTCCTCAAAAATTCCCTCATAGTCAAAGCGGATCAGGCGGTTTCCCTCCTCCACTACATCCATTACTTCCGCTCTGAGACACCCGTCACCAAAGACAATCTTTGCGCCGGGTCTCGCCTTTTTTCCGGGCTTTACAAGAGTTTCCCAGACATCGCTGTCCCGCCGCTTTAAAAGCAGGATCTCGATTGCCGCACCTGTGTCCTCCTTCACGCCCAAAAGCCTTGCCGGAATCACCTTGGTGTTATTTAAGACCAGACAGTCGCCCGGTCTCAAATAATCTGTAATTTCCTTAAATATATGATGTTCTACCGCTCCCGTCTCCCTGTTCAATACAAGGAGTCTGGACGCGGAGCGATCTTCCAAAGGGTCCTGCGCAATCAACTCCTGCGGCAGATCAAAATAAAAATCTGATTTCTTTAATTCTGTCATTCTGTCCTCTATTCCAAAGTGTTTTTCAATCGGAAAAGAGCGCAAAAGCTTTCACTCTGCCATGCGCTCCTTTCCCTGTCTGTTTATTTATTGACTGACCAAGTCAGTCCTATTTCGTTGGTGTACGAAAATCTCACGGAAAAATCCGTGTATTTTACAGACTTGCATTTTCCAAGAAAGCCACATACCCGCGTTTCGTCTCGTACACGTCTGCCTTGCTGGTTGCCTCCCAGGGCGCGTGCATATTGAGTACCGCCACACCGCTGTCGATCACGTTCATACCGTAGAGCGCAAGAATGTAAGCGATCGTGCCGCCGCCGCCCAGGTCTACCTTGCCAAGCTCCGCCGTCTGGAAGTTCACTTTCTCTTTCTCAAAGATCGCCCGGATATGGCCCAGATACTCCGCATTAGCATCGTTGGAGCCGGATTTTCCGCCTCTGCCCGTAAACTTGTTAAATACCATGCCGCCGCCCAGATAAGCCACGTTCTTCTTGTCAAAGCTGGATGCATAGGCCGGATCATATGCGCTGCTCACATCGGAGGAGAGCATGCAGGAATGGGCAAGGCATCTGCGCAGGCCAAGCTCGCTGTACTCGCCGAGAAGGTTCATCAGCTCCGCCACCGCATTTTCAAAGAATTTAGACTGCATTCCGGTTGCGCCAACACTGCCGATCTCCTCCTTATCCACCAGAATACAGCAGGCAGTCCGCTGCGTCTCCCCAATTTCCAACATTGCCTTCAGAGAGGAGAATGCACATACACGGTCATCCTGTCCGTAGGAAAGAATCATGCTGCGGTCAAACCCAGCCTCTCTGGCTTTTCCGGCAGGCACCACTTCCAGCTCCGCAGAGATGAAGTCCTCCTCCTCAAAATCGTAATCTCTTTTCAGAATGTCAAGGATACCCTTCTTTACAGCGTCCTTCGACGCGCTGTTCTCCCCGTCCTTATCTTCTTTATCCTTCTTATCAATGACAAGCGGCTTATTGCCGATGATGATGTCGAGCGCCTCGCCCTCTATCACCTTGCTTGCCTTCTTATCCAGCTGCTCATCCGCAAGATGAATGAGCAGATCCGACACGAAGAACACGGGATCGTCCTCGTTCTCCCCCACGTTAATTTCTACAGTGCTGCCGTCCTTCTTCACCACAACGCCGTGAATGGAAAGGGGAATGGTCACCCACTGATATTTCTTCACACCACCATAATAGTGGGTATCCAGATAGGCAAAACCGCCATCCTCATACAGGGGATTCTGCTTCACGTCCAGACGGGGGGAATCAATATGCGCCCCAAGAATATTGATGCCGTCCTCCATCTTCTCCTTACCGATCTGAAACATCACAATGGATTTATTCATCCATACGGAATACACCTTGTCGCCGGTGGTGAGCTTTTTGCCCTCCTTTACGAGTACCTCCAGTTCCTGATAACCCGCTGCATCCAGCGTATTTACGATCTGGTCAATACACTCCCGCTCGGTCTTTCCCCTGTCCAGGAAGTCCATGTATTCCCTTGCAAAAACATCCACTTCTCCTAGTTGTTTCTCATCATATGTTTCCCAGGTATTTTTCTGTTCCATGACTGCCGCTCCTCTCTTTTCACTTTTTGGTCAATGCCGCACTGACCTGTGCTGCAATTTATTCTTATTCTACCACATTACAGCACATTGTACTTCCAAAATCTGTCTTTTCTGCCACTATTTTCTTCACCTTTTGGAAATATTCCTCCAAATATCGGCGTCTCTTTAGCTCCTCAGCTCAATACCCATGCCCTCAAGCCCGTTCAGAATCTTCTTCATGGTGCTGGTCACATCCGCTTCCTCAAGAGTTCTGTCCTTTGCCCGGAAGGTGATAGAATACGCCATTGACTTAAATCCTTCCTTGATCTGACTGCCCTCGTAGATATCAAATAGCTGGTAATCTTCCAGAATTTTTCCGCCGCGCTGAGCGATCACCGCTTCGATCTGTCCCGCCATCACTTCCTTTGGCACCACCATGCTGATATCCCTGAGGACTGCCGGATACTTCGCAATGCCCTCGTATTTGCGGTCAAAGGTCGCATGCGGCAGAATAGCCGGAATATCAAGCACCGCCACATAAGCTCTCGTCTTCATGTCATAATTGTCGCAGACCTCCGGGTGCACCTCGCCCAGATAGCCAACCGGCACATTCTCGTAATAAATATTCGCCTGTCTGCCCGGATGCAGATAATTTCTGCCAGCCTTCGGATCGTAAACCGCCTTTTTATGCATGCCAATGCTCTCGAAAAACTCTTCCACAACACCCTTCATATCGAAGAAATCACAGTCTCCGTACATGCCAAGGGTAAACTGCATCCGCTCCTCGGGCAGTTCCGTGAGAGGCAGGGCCTTGGGCAGATAAATGTTTCCAAGCTCATAGAGACGCACATCCTTGTTACGCCTGTTATAGTTCGTGGCAAGGCTGGTCAGCATCCCATGCAGGGGAACTGTCCGCATGATCGAGAAATCCTCTCCAAGCGGATTGGCAATGGTGATTGCCTGTCTTGCCGGATCATCCGCAGAAAGCAGCAGCTTATCAAACACCTTCGGGCTCTCGAAGGAGTAACACATCCCCTGTGAAAAACCGCAATACTCTGCAATATCCCTGGCCTTCTGCTCAATCCGCAGCTTGAAGGGAAGCTTACCCGTGGTAGCCTCACCGTTTGGAAGCGTGGTCGGGATCTTATCGTAGCCGTAGAATCTCGCAACTTCCTCCGCGATATCGCACTGGCGCAGAATATCCTGGCGGAAGGTAGGAACGGTAAGCGTCCCCTTTGCCGCGTCATATTCCACTTCAATCATCTTGAAAATATTAAGCATTTCCTGTTCGGAAACATCCGTACCAAGCAGGCTGTTGTAACGTTTTGGCTCAAAAGGCAGAACTACCTTTTCCTTCATTTCGCTGTGCACATCCACCATACCGCCAACTACCTCGCCGCAGCCAAGCTCCTCGATGAGCTGGCAGGCCCTGTTGATGGCCGCCTCCGCATTGTAGGGATCCAGACCTTTTTCAAACTTGCCGGACGCGTCTGTGCGCAATCCCACTCTCTTTGCAGATTTGCGGATATTCGCTCCGTTAAAAGTAGCCGCCTCAAAGAGCACGGTACTCACATGATCGGTAATCATGGAATTTTCACCGCCCATGATACCTGCGATGCCCACCTCTTTCTCCGCGTCGCAGATCATCAGCACATCTGCTGAAAGCTTCCGCTCCTGTCCATCCAAAGTATGAAACACATCGCCGTCCTTCGCCCTGCGGACAATGATCTTATGCCCTGCAATGGTGTCCAGATCATAAGCGTGCATGGGCTGGCCATACTCCTCCATCACATAGTTGGTGATATCCACCAGATTGTTGATTGGCCGTATGCCGCTCGCCGCCAGGCGTCTCTGCATCCACTTCGGAGAAGGCCCGATTTTAATGTTCTTGCAGACTCTCGCGCAGTATCTGGGACAAAGCTCCGTGTCATGCACCTCCACAGAGATATAATCCTCCGCCTTCTCATCATTTCCCTCTGCCGTCACTTCCGGCAGCACAAAAGGCTTTCTGAACGTAGCCGCCGCCTCTCTCGCAATACCGATCACACTGTAACAGTCTACACGGTTTGAGGTCACTTCATACTCGAACACCGTATCCCGGAGCCCAAGCTCCTCCACCGCGTCCGCGCCCACTTTCACATCGTCCTCAAAAATATAAATGCCCATTTCCGGCGCCTCCGGGTAAAAATTCCTGTCGGAGCCAAGTTCCTCGATGGAACACATCATGCCGTTCGAGGGCACGCCGCGCAGTTTTCCGGCCTTAATGGAAATGCCGTCTTCCGGCAGAGGACCGCCATCGTGGCCGCCTGCCACTTTGCCGCCGTCCAGAACGACCGGCACCTTATCTCCCTCTTTCACATTGGGCGCGCCGGTGACAATCTGAATCACTTCATCGCCAATATCCACCTGACAGACGATCAGCTTATCCGCATCGGGATGCCTCTCGATCTTCTGAATCTGTCCCACAACTATTTTCTCCAGATTTTTGTCCAATCTGGTATATCCCTCCACCTTTGTCCCGGAGAGGGTCATCGCGTCCATGTACTCCTGATCGGTACAGTTTAAATCAGGCACATATGCCTTAATCCATGACAATGCTGTATTCATGTTAAATGTTCTCCCTTTCTTCTCTGCAAAATATTAAAAATGCACAAGCTGTCTCAAACCAGTTTTTCCCCGTCTATGCTTTAAAATTGCTTTAAAAACCGAATATCGTTCTCATACAGCAGTCTCATGTCGTCGATCTCATATTTTAACAGCGCGATGCGCTCAAGCCCCACGCCGAACGCAAATCCCGTGTACTGCTCCGGGTCAATGCCGCTCATCTCCAGCACATGGGGATGTACCATGCCGCAGCCAAGAATCTCAATCCAGCCCTCTCCCTTACAGAACCGACAGCCCTTACCGCCGCACTTAAAGCAGGTCACATCCATCTCCGCACTGGGTTCTGTGAACGGGAAATGATGGGGTCTGAATTTTACCTTTGTGTCCTCTCCGAACAGTTCCTTCGCGAACTCTGCCAGCGTCCCCTTCAGATCTGCAAAGGTGATATGCTTATCAATCACCAGTCCCTCAATCTGATGGAAGGAAGGAGAATGGGTCGCATCCACCTCGTCGGAACGAAACACCCTGCCCGGCGCAATCATACGGATCGGAAGTTTTCCTTTCTCCATCTCGTGCACCTGTGTGGAGGAAGTCTGTGTGCGCAGCAGGATATCCCCCGTAATATAAAAGGTGTCCTGCTCATCCTTGGCCGGATGATCCGCCGGAATGTTGAGCGCCTCAAAGTTATAGTAATCCCTCTCCACATCGGGGCCTTCCACCACCTCGTATCCCATGCCGATAAAGATTCTCTCTACCTCTTCCAGCGCAATGGTATTCGGATGGCGGTGACCCATCATATTCTTTTTGGAGGGCAGGGTTACGTCGATGACCTCTGTCTTTAACTTCGCTTCCCTGACTGCCCGCTCCATCTTTTTGACGGAGGCCTCCAGAACCTTTTCAATCTCTTCCCTCGTCTCATTGACAAGCTGTCCAACCTTCGGACGATCCTCGGGAGCCACGTCCTTCATGCTCTTTAACACCGCTGTCAGCTCCCCTTTTTTCCCGAGGTAATTGACTTTAATTTCGTTGAGCTTTTCAAGGGCATCGCTGGCCTCGATCTGACGCAGGGCCTCCGCCCTGATCTGTTCCAATTTTTCTTTCATAATTCGTTCTCCTTTTTATATATTTCTTACTGTGAGATTACAACTGACTCTGCATGCAAGCATGTGACCTGTCTCTTCCGCCTTCTGGCTCTGCTCTCTTACGAATAAGCAGACTCGTAATGCTTCGCATTCCGAGTTCGCGTTGCTCGCCATAAGCCGTCATCGCCAGATCCACATGCATGTGACCTGTCTCTTCCGCCTTCTGGCTCTGCTTATTCGCGCAAAAAATCCCATGTGCATTTCTACACATGGGACGAACAGAATCCGCGGTACCACCCAATTTCCCGCTCCCGGTCTCTGCTTCCTTTGCAGACCTTCAAGCGGACGCTTCCTACGGCGTAACGTGCCGGCACGTTCTGCGCTACTTAGGTTTTATCCGTCTACGGACAAACCGATTCACCCAGACAGCTCCGGTGGGAAATTTCGGATAATTTCTGAACCGAAGGGAACTTACAGCCGATGATTCCCTCTCTCTGGCGGAAAAAATTTCCTACTGACACCTTCTTTGCTTTTCTGAAATCTTTACTTTTAACAAACCTATCTGCTATTTTAGTGGCTTTCTTTGGACTTGTCAAGCCACCCGAAGAGAAATTTATAAACCGGCCCGAAATATCTGTTGATATGTGCCCCGATCATCAGAATATACATCAGCATATAAAACCAGAGCATTAAAATGACTACAGTAGTCAAACTCCCGTAAGTGCCGAAATCATTGTAGTGATCCACATAAACAGAAAAAGCAAAGGAGGCGACACTCCACAAAACCGCCGCAAAAGCCGCTCCCGGAATCTGTGCTTTAAACCGCAGCTTACAGCTCGGCACAAAGGCGTAGATCATGGCAAAAATAAAGGTCAGGATCACCCACGAAACAAGAAAACGGAATCGCATAATCACATGTACTACGAGATAAAGCGGCGGGATATCCCTGAGAAGGACATCCACAATCACATTGCCAAACACCATCACAAAAAGCGCAACCAGTGTGGCCGCCAGAATGATCACCGTATAGAAGCAGGCAATTGCCCGCAGCACAATATAATTTCGTTTCTCCTCCACATCGTTGACCGCGTTTAACCCATAGATCAACGCCAGCATGGCTTTTGCCGCCGACCAGATCGTTACCAGCGCAAAAACCGTGATCGTCCCCGCCGATCTGGCGTAGACGTCCGACACGATGCGAATCACCATACCGTTCACCGCATCCGGCGTAAACTGTGTGATCGCGTTGATCAGATTATCCTCCGTCAATGCCGTGTATGGCAGAATCGCGCACAACGCCATCAAGAGAGGTATCATGGACAGAAAGAGAAAGAACGCCGTGCTGGCCGCAAAGGCGCTGATATTCTTTTTTGTCATCTGCCAGTTAAAATCCCGCAGGATATAATATAATCTGTAAATTGTTCTCATCATACTCCCGGTTGGTTTCGTTAACTACTCTATTGATTCCATTTCCTCTTTACTCACATGTATTTACTGCTCACGCAGTTCCTCGGCATCCTTCACCTCACAGCCGGGATAAAACATCGAGAGAATCTGCACGTAGTCAGCCCCCTGCTCTCCCATCGCCTTCGCCCCGTTCTGGGACATGCCGACACCGTGTCCGTAGCCGCCCCCGGTCAACGTATATCCTACCACATTTTCCCCGTCTTTTCCAGTCCCGGCAGCCGTATCCAGCACAAAGAAGCCGCTTGGAAGAAGCGTTCCCGGCACCGTTTCGCTTCCATCCTGCTTCTTAACCGCACTTTTTCCATCACAGAGCACATAGCGGATATTGTATTCGGAAAGCACCTTATACACTGCGTTTTCTGTCTCAATATTCAATTCCTGTGCAATCCCTCCCGCGCCTCTTTTTACAATTTCTATCTTCTTTATCTGCCCTGTCTTTCCGACCGGCTCCGACACATAATAATCCCCTTCCGCTTTTGTCAAGATAAAAGCCGGCGCCTTTTCATATCGTTCCTTCAAACGGGCAGACAGCGTTTTCTCATCCAGCTCTTCCACCTGGTAACTCCAGCGATACCAGGGTTCCTCCTTCTCAAAGTCCGCTTCATGTACCGTGGTAATAAACTGTCGGAATGTCCCCTCATCGCGCAAAGACTCCGCGTCAAATCCATCATCCACTTCCGTTTTCTGAGACTGCATCTGTTCTCCTGTTCCCTCTGATTCTTCCGCTCCCAAAACATCATCCCCTCCTGTCCAATCATCCGACTGCTCCGCTCCTTCCGCCTTCTCATCGCCATATGCACCGCTCACACGCACGCCCTGCAGATAAGGTACCTCCCCGCTGTTTCCTCCCTGCCAGCTCACCACGTCCGTCCCTGTCCCACAGGAGGTGGAATAATAATAATTTCCCGCCGCCTCCCCATCATAGGTTAGAAGCACCCCGTTCGTCTCTTTGACCGCCGTGGTGGAGTCCGCATGTTCCTCAATATTATGATACACCTGATAGGCCGTGGTATCGTCCACATGGGCGCCAAGCTCCGGGATGCCCGCCCGCAGAATGTAACGGTACGCATAGGTTCTGGCGCACACCGCCTGCGCTTTCAACGCCTCCTGCGGATAGGACGCCGGCATTTCGCTTGGCACCACCGCGTAGAGATATTCCTCCAGCGGAAGCTCGTTGACCAAAACAATCCCCTGCTCGGTCCGCAGACACTCGACAGCGCCCCGGTAGGCGTGATCCGCTCTTGTGCTCCCCTCCATCTCCACCGTAACCTTGTCCGTGAGATTTTCACTGCGATAAATTCTGCGCTCCCCGACAGTCATCTGATCCGCCCGTATTCCTGTCTCTGCCCCATCCACAGTAATTCCCACGCGCTCGTGATAATTGGTGCCAGCCGCTGTATTCTTTAACAATACCCGGATCTGATCCGCCCCTGCTTCCTCCGAAACCAGACAGGCATATACCTTTCCCTTGTCGACAACAAAATCCGTATCCGCACAGCCCACCCGCAGCTGCGCCTGCTCCAGCGTTTTCAGGCTCCCATACAGCTTATAAACCTCCATCTCCTCCGCGATCTGATAAATCCCGTAGTCCTCGATCTCCAGTTCCTGCGCGGAAGCACGGAGAAGCTTTCCGTGAATTTTCTCCCTGCGTTCCTCCGCTTCCACAACACGCCCGCCGCGAAAAGTCAGATCTGCAATCTGTTCCCGTTCCGGCGGATTCTCGTGGGCATTCCCGGAAAGCGCCGCCCGGAATGCGGTTTGATGATAAAAACAATCCAGTGTACCGTCTTTGTTCTCCATCACCCATACACTTCCCAGGTAATGATCCTCCGGCATGACCTCCACAATCGTAAGCAGTGTATCTCCTTTGACATAGACCCGCATCTCCTGCAGTTCATTTTCCGCAAAGGCCGTGGAACAATAGCGGCTGGCTCCCTGCATGGCGCCGTTCTCCGTGTAAGCTTCCTGCTTCTCTTCGTCAACCTTAAGTACAAAAACCGTAGTTTCCCAGATGGCAGATTCCGTGTCCAGATACGCCAGAAGAATGCGGAACGCGTCATACCAGTCCTCTTTTAAAAGAGCCTGCTCCGGCGCATACTGCCCGCTGTAATCAGGAAGCCCCCATTCCTCCTCACCGATCTGCCGACAAAGCTCTCCATACTGTCCATATGTAAAATATGCGGCATCCTCTTCCCCATCCGTTTCCTGTGCGCTCTGTGTCATTCTGTCGCTGTCAGATTCCGCCATAGAAAAGGAGACCCCCAGGGCATCCAGCAAAATCTCCACATCCTCCGCAGTGATCCGCTCCCCCTCAGGCGGCGCAGGCGTTTCCTCCTGCTTCTGTCTTCTTCCCAGAAAAAGACAGACAATAAATAAAAGACCGAAAAAAATAAGAGCCAGCTTCGCAAGCTGCTTCCCTTCCAATTTCATGGCACAGCCTTTCCCATTTCCTCCTCTATTTCTATGCGTACAAAAAGCAAAATAGTATCTATGCAGCAAGCAAAAAAGCTCCACGGCTAAAATTTTCATTCACCCGTGAAGCCCTCGCATGCCCGGCAGTTCCTTTTGCAGCCAGAAAAGTTGTTCAACTGTTATTCGTTTTCCCCGGCAGGCGGATATTCATTGCACAACAGCCTGTACGGCGTTTCATCCTCCTCAATCTCAGGAAATCTCCCCGCCGGCTCATAAAACCGATTATCGGTATTGTCATCGTTGCACTGGGATACCTCACCGATCAGTATACTCCCCGTTCCCGGCATCGCATGAAACTCATGGTACTGATGCGGCCAGAGCGTTACGCTCTCACCCGGATGCAGTGTGACATAAGAGCCTGCCGGAGCTGTGTAAGTGCGTCCATCGGCATTGATCACCACATCCTCATCGGAAAGTCCGCCCTCCCCGTCATCCTGATAAATCTTTATCTGCAATACACCGCCCCCGCGGTTGATGATATCCTCCGATTTAAACCAATGGAAATGCATGGGCGCCATCATCGTATCCCGCATGAAAAGCAGTTTCTCCGCGTACACTTTCTTGTACTTCGGGTTGTGCTGATTTCCGTTTCTGAGCGTGACCAGTCCAAAACCACAGGCGTTAAAATCACCACGTCCGAAATCCGTGATATCCCATCCGAGCATGTTATCACGGATCTCATCATACTCATGTCCCTTACTTTTCCATTCTTCCGGCGTCCAGTGACAGAATGGAGGCAGATGAAATCCGTTTTTTGCCGCCAGCGCTTCCATTTCCCGTATGATCTGATTGATCTCTGAGCGTTTCATAAGATCCTCCTATTAGCAAACCATTTCTTACAGCATGGACGCCCGAAGCTCTGCTCCGCTCTTTGCACTCAGATAAGCAGGCGGAATGTCAAACACTGTCTTCGCTCCTGCCTGTCCTTCTTTATTAAGCCGGTAAGCCGCCCTCGCATAAGCAGCAATCACACTGGCGGTAAACTCCGGGTTGGAATCCAGTTTCAGACTGTATTCAATCAGATGGCTGTTCTCCTCCTCCCAGCCGGTTTTTCCGCTTCGCAGCACAAACCCGCCGTGCGGAATGCCGCTGTGATCCCTGAGCAGTTCCTCCTCGCTGATAAAATGTACGGTAGTGTCATAGTCCGCGAAATAATTCGGCATGGTTTTAATCTCCTGCTCCACTTTCGCGGCATCCGCCCCTTCCTCCAGAACGACAAAGCACTCTCTGGTATGTTTTTCTCTTGTGGAAAGCTCGGGATTTTTTCCCTCTCTCACTGCCTCAAGAGCAGCCTCCACCGGGATTGTATACTGCTTTGCATTTTTCACGCCCTCAATTCTGCGGATGGCATCGGAGTGTCCCTGGCTGACGCCTTTCCCCCAGAAGGTATAATCTTTTCCGTTCGGCAGTATAGCTGAAGCGTACATCCTGTTTAAAGAAAACATCCCCGGGTCCCAGCCCACAGAAATAATGCCTGTCTTCCCAGACTCTTTTGCGGCCGCGTCCACGGAATCAAAATGCTTCGGTATGTTGGCATGGGTGTCAAAACTGTCCACCACGTTAAACAGTTTCGCATACGCCGGCGTCTGCTCCGGCAGATCCGTTGCACTGCCGCCGCAGAGGATCAGCACGTCAATTTTGTCCTTCCATGCGGCCGCCTCCGACACATGACAGACAGATGCCGAGTCTGTGAGAATTGACACCTTCTGAGGTTCCCTGCGTGTAAACACTGCCACAAGCTCCATGTCAGGATTCTGCTTCACGGCACATTCCACACCGCGCCCCAAATTCCCATATCCCAATATTCCTACTCTTATGCTCATTTTGCCCTCCATTCCTCCATACCCGCAAAAGCAGCCGTACAGGACGACTGCTTTTCCATCTTTCGTATATGCCCCCAAAATGCCGGATCTTGTATTTTGACTCCTAGCAATGCTAGGTGGGTAACCGCAACCATACTTCTGTCTTCCACTGCTGGGTGCCCAAAGGCTGGAGGCCTGACATCTATATGACAATGTAGGAATCCCGTTTAAAGTATCTGTAGGTTCAAAATAACAAGATTTATCGCACATTTCAGGTTACATCTATTATATCCGAATTAACCGCGAAATACAACAGAATTTTTTGGCAGCGAAAATTGAAATTTCAAATTTTTATCTGCTGCTTTCCTTCTCCCGATACATCATTTCATCAGCTCTATGGAATAAATGATGGAACGTTTCCACCCCCGTCTGGGAATAAGCCGCTCCCACGCTGGCAGTAATTTTTTGGAAATTTTCATGTTTCGCAAATTCCCGGTCTAACTGATCCTTTATCATTTTCTTCGTCTTTTCTACCTCATCCTCTGTGCATACCCCTATTAGCACCACCAGAAACTCATCGCCTCCCATGCGTGCAATCAGACTTTCCGGCAAACATTCCTGAAGCGTCTTTGCCGTGAGAACCAGCGCCTTGTCACCTTCATGGTGGCCATAAATATCATTGACGCTCTTAAAATGATCCAGATCAATGCAATACACCGATATGTAGGCATCCTTCATCTGGTCTATAACCTCATACACATACCGTCTGTTATACAGACCCGTAAGAAAATCCGTATTCGCATTCCTGATCATCATCTGTTCATAAAGCCGTTCCTGTGTCACATCTATGGCAACGCCTGCAGTTCCCATAACGCTTCCGTCCAGATCAAACAAAGGCGCCTTATAGGTTTTTAGCTCGCGCACACTGTTCCCAATCTTGACGGTCTCATCGAAAATACAGGTTTCACCCTTCTCCATCACCTCGTACTCCGATTCCATACAGATAAATTCACCTTTCGCATATTCATCCGGGTCGATATCCCAAATATAATAGTGACCACGCCCTTCAATCTGCTTCATGGTTTTATTGACAGCATTGCAAAACGCCTCATTGACTTTCATATGAGCGCCCTCTTTATCCTTATACCAGATCAGATGAGGCACACAGTTAATCGTTGTATCGAGATAAGTCTGTGTCTGCCAAAAGTCCTTACTCATCTTGTAAACCTTCTGCCAGCGAGTCAGACGAAAACGAAACTCGGCCTCCGTTAAGGGCACTGTCCAGATATCTGTAATCTCCTCCGCATCATCTTTCGTAGTCAAAAGCGCTGTCTGTTCTTGATCCGCCAGCACAATCAGTTCCGCCTCTTTCCGCTTATGAGAAAGCAGAAATGCAATTGTTTCTACCGCATCCGTCTGTCGTAAATCCGCCAAAATCACATCTGCCCTGCCGGTCAGCTCTGCTTCCGCGCGGACACTCTTCTGATATTCATGTGAAAAACGAAGAAACTGCGGCATCTGTTTTAGGATTTCAAATAACTCATCCTGTTCCGTTATCATATAAAAACAAACTTCGCAATGATACATACCTTTCCTCCATCTCCCAAATATTTTTTAATTCCCTGTTTCCTATTCATTTTACACTTATTCTGCGTTTAAAATCTTATCAATTTCCGCAAGCAGTTTATCTTTCACCGGCGGCTTCAACATATACGCTGCCGGCTTTAATTTCAGCACCGCCTCAATGTTTTCCCGGTTGTTGATGGCTGTCAGAAACACCACAGGAATACTCGTCAGATCCTCGTCCGCGCGTATCATTTCAAGAGTCATCCGCCCATCGCAGACAGGCATTTCATAATCCAGCAAAATCAGATCCGGCCTCTTTTTGCCAATGGAAGTCATCGCCTGTGCCCCCGAAATCGCAAGGGTTACCTCATAGGTATCTTCAAGCATCGCCTTAATCGTCCGAAGCGCCGTTCCATTGTCGTCTACGACGAGAATCCGCTTTTTCCCGCTGCTTCCCCTGCTTTCTTCCTGTGCCTCGCGCTTGACCGTCTCCTGCTCCAGCCCAAGCCTTCTGCACACGGCCTCCATAATCACTGAGTTTTCCACCGGGCGGATCAGATTCTCAAACTGCTCCTCCTCATAGTATTTAAAAAACTTTTCGCTCTCTTCCTTTGTACCGATGGTTAGAACAGGAATCTGCGTATACTGGTCACTCAGCATAAAAAAGATGGACGTGTCAATATCATAGGCGCCAATCAGACTGATGACTACCAGATCCGGGTTCACAATTTTTAACATCCCCTCCAAAACGCCTGCATTCTCCGAACAGAGCTGTACATGAAAATACTGGGACAAAAAGTGGTTCGTCTCATTCACCACTGTGTTAAACTTTCCGATCAATAGTATCTTTTTCATTTCTTCCTCCGATTACAACTATATGACTCTATTTTACTCTTTGTCCGGCCATTTGTCCACACAGCAGATCGGCAAGACATTCCGACTCTTCCGCATCGAGATTCGTCACCGCCTCCGCCAGTTTCTGCATATTCTGTCTGATTTCTTCCGGGAAATCAAACTCACGCAGTTGTTTCATACATTCGTCCGCCCGGTCAATGTCCATTTCCTGCATACTGATACGCACCATCTCCACAAGCGCCTGCATCACGGAATAATCGGTCACTTCCTTTTCCGCTCCGGCTTCTATACCGAAAACTCCCTGTAATTTCTGCAGATAACTGCGCCATTCCTCCAAAAATACATCTGTCATGGACATAATGGTGTCTGTGTTACCGGCTCTCGCCGCAGCTTCCAATACCATCGCCATTCCCGAAAGCGCTATGATGCCGATTGTCGCCGCAAGACTCTTCATCGCATGCACCTGGATGCGGTACTGCTCCAAATTTACCGCGTCTGCAATGCCGCTGTATGCCCGCTCCAGCGCATCCGCCGCCGATTCAATCTGTTCATAGAACTCCCTCACCGTGTATGCGAGCAGCTCCGGGTCCGGCAGATGCAGCCATGCGTAATTCCAGTCAATCCCTTCCACCACAGGCAGATTTTCCAGTTGAAAGTCTGCCGCCGGAGTCGACTCCTGCGGCTTCCGTTCCGCTTTCCCAGCTGTCTGCAGCAGCTCATCCGGCAGCATTCTCATAATCATTCCCTCAAGCTTATCCGGCACAATCGGCTTCGACAAGAAATCGTCAAACCCTTCCTCCAGATACGCTTCCTTGGCCCCCGACACTGCATTCGCCGTCAGCACGACAACTGGCGTGTCCTTATTGGGAAACTCTGACAGCGCTTTCATGTGATGCAGGGTTTCCACACCATCCATTCCGGGCATCATATGATCCAGGAATATGAGGTCATACCGATTTTCCTGCACCATCTGTAGGCATTCCTCTCCGCCTCCCGCTTCTGTCACCTGAATCTTTGTCTCTTTTAACAGATTGCGGAGCACTTTGCGGTTGGTCGCATTGTCATCCACCACCAGTATCTTTGCATCCGGCGCATAAAGGGCAGACTCATAGCAGTAATTTTCTGCCATCTGCCTGACCTTTGACCCGAAATCACCGATCGGCGTATCATCCATAATCTTTTGTTCCAGTTCAAAGGAAAACTTAGATCCCTTTCCATATCTGCTCTCCACATGGAGCGCGCTGTCAAGCAGTTTCAACAGGCGGATCGTAATACTCATTCCCAGCCCGGTGCCTTCAATGTTTCGGTTTCTGTTCTCCTCAATCCGCTCGAACTCCGCCGACAGCTTTGGCAGATCCTCCTCCTTGATGCCAATGCCTGTATCTTCCACCTCGAAGTAAAGCGATGCTTTCCCGTTCAAAACACGATTTTTAACCCGCAGCCAGATCGTTCCTTTTTCCGTGTATTTGACTGCATTAGTCAGTATATTGATCAATACCTGCCTGATCCGTACATCATCCCCAAAAAGGCGCGAGGGGATGTCGGGGTCAACCTCCACTTCCAGCCGAAGTCCTTTGTCTATCGCCCGCTGCAATGTCATATTGACGAGATCGTGAATCATGCTGCTGACCTCATAATTGACAGGCACAATCTCCATTTTCCCGGAATCAATCTTGGAAAAGTCAAGAATATCGTTGATCAGCGACAGCAGAGACTGTCCCGCTGTATGAATATCCATCGCGTACTCTCTGACGTTCGATTCCGTCGATTCCCGCAGAATCATTTCGTCCATGCCAAGAATCACATTGATGGGCGTGCGGATCTCATGGGACATCTGCGCCAAAAACTTTCCCTTGGCCTCGTTCGCCGCAAAGGCTTCTTTCTTTGCCTGCGCAAGCTGCCTGTTCTGCAGCTCCGTCTCCTTCACTTTTTCCTCTGCATCACGCCGGTATTCCCTGGAAATATGTAAAATATGCAGGATCGCCAAAAGCAGGCCAAACAACGCCATACCGTACAATGTCGCCACCCTCGCATAGGCATACATGGAAAAGTAATTCAGAATCATCTCCGCCACTTCCCCTGCCAGCAGGACAAACACTGCCAAAATGGGAAGAAGAATCTGCCTTCCGCGGCTTTTACCGCCTAACTGTATAAGGCTCGCAATCGCCACTACACAGACAAGACCAAGCATGGCAGCAGACACGTCCGCCATCGCCAGCAGATCCCGCACGCCAAGCAGCTCCAATATGATCTGAATCCCCGCATTACAGCTTACAATAAAAAGCAATCCCCCAAAGCGGCGCGGAAACATATGCCCCAGATTCTTCTCAAAATAGAGCGCCAAAAACAGTGGAAGCATCAGCATCAGATACTCCTGCAGTACATGAATCCCCTGCATGTCAAAAAAAAGATTCATGGTGTCTGTGCCGATAAAACAGTAAACGCCCGCAGTCAGGCCAAACAGACCCAAAAACAGGCCTCCCTGGCTTGGCTGGTTGGTATACCACCGTATCACGGCAAGCACGAACAGAATGACCGCCGAAATCACAATCAGAAGACAGCAGGCAATATCCGCCAGGTTGTTGCCTACCAATCCGACGACCATGTTATCCCCGGCCCCGATGATGGCTTCCTCGAATACAGCCTCACTGTCTGCATTCACAGCAGTCAGCTCCATGCACAGTTCTCCCCATGCCTCCGCTTCCCGTCCCGCCTCCGAAATTGTCACATACTGCTCGCTGTCCGCATCGGTATCCGCCGTCTGCCGTTCCAGCTCCTCTCCATCTAAAAACACCCGCACATCCGCATTTTCACAGGAAAACGTCAATGTCATACCAGAAAGCTCCTGCGGGATAGTATTCTGAAACACAATCATATCGGACTCTGTAAGTGTTACCGCATAGGGCAGGTCGATCTCCTCTCGCACCGAACCGTCCGAAAAAGTCAGTGTCCATCCTTCACTCAAACCGTATCCAAAATGCCCCTGCATCGGAGTGTCACCCTCTTCGGAATGGTGCAAAAACACCGAAGCTATCATAAATACTACAACGAAAACAAAAATAATCCCCGTAAATTTTCTTAAATATTTCAAACTATCCTCCATGCCCCAAAAGGCAGACGTATGCCATATCCCATTTACCATTATAAAAAATGTATCCGAAAATCAAACGATTCCCGGATACACTTTTATTTTATACACTATACAGATTACTGGAAATTACAGAGCGTTAACCAGCTTCTCAAGAGCTGCCAGCGCCTCGTCAGGAAGCTTGTCGTAACCTTCCTTCTTCTCAGCAAAGCCCTTAACCGCGTTCACACGGGTCTCAAGTGCGCTCTTTAACTGAGCCTTGTAATCAGCGTCATTGAAGTCAGGTGTGAAGTCGCCTGTCTTGCCGCTCCAGTCGTTCATAATCTCGATATCCTCGAAAGGACCCCACTGCTCGAATTTCGCCTTGCCCTCAACGATGGTCTCAAGGATGCCAAGTGTGTCTTCCTTCTGGCACTTGTGTCCCATGAAGTCGCCGGTGTTAACGATGTAGCAGTCTACGTTCTTCTCCTCAACCAGCTTCTTGAACTTCTCATAGTCGTTAACCAGAGGATAGGTTCTGAAGGGGTTCGCATAGGGAACGATGCGGATTGCATTCATGTCTGTGCCTGCAGCCACACGCTCTGCGGAAGAGGTCTTGGTTGCCAGCGTAGCGCCCATAACGGATGCAAGCGCGGAACCTTTCAGCTTAACGATCGGCGGGATCGTAGGATCCTTCATAATCCAGAAGATTGCGTTAACAGGTGCATCGATCTTATCTACG
>CAJTTT010000012.1:26616-36854 GCA_910579285.1 uncultured Lachnospiraceae bacterium
TCTGATATCCTCTGTTACAAGCTGAATCTTGCCTTCGCTGTCCATCGTGCAGGAGCAGTTCTGCGCAGATAACAGGAACTCGTTGTCAGGGCATCCTGTCGGATAATCGGATGTCTTATCAAAATAAGTAGGCTCAAGAGCGATGGATGCACAGGTGTCTGCGTTGATGATGAAAGCGTCATCGTGAAGAACCTTGATACCGCCAAACGCATCGTACTTGCCGTCATGCTTAGCATGAGTCAGAGTGGACTTACCAGAACCCGACAGACCATAAACGGAAGCAACGAACTTCTTGCCGCCCTCTAAGGAATACTCTTTCTGACCGCCGTGGCAGGAAGCGTAGCCGTTTCTGTTTGCAAGCGCCCAAGCCATAGTCAGCGTGCCCTTCTTGTGCTCACCGAAATACTTCATGCCAAGGATCGCTGCACAGTTCTCATTGGTATCGAAGTAGCAAAGTGTCAGAGGATCGCTCAAGCAGCTGTAATCCACATCAGGAGCCTCGTGAGGCGCCCACTGGGGATCAGAGAAGATGTAAATATCAGGCTCCTTGCCGTCGCCGACAGGCTTGGAATTCCTGTACATCTTGATATACTCATCAGACATATACTGGAAGTTGATCATCCAGTTATACAGAAGGTTCTCCTCTCCTTCGGGAATCAGGAGATGTGCCTTCACCATAAACTCAGGGTCAAGGCCTACGAAGCACTCTGCATGGTACATGGTTTTCCAGCGGGTCTCGTAAACCGCATCCATAACCACTTTATCTAACTTCGCCTCATCCACGCCGGGCTCGCCCTTGATACGGCGTGCTCCCGCGTAGCGGCCGGTTACCGCGCCATCGTTGAATAACAGAACTTTTGCATCTGCAGGAAGGCCAAAGGTCTCGCCATCCTTAACCGGCATATCCGTCACCACGGTACCGGGTGAATTCTTTGCCAGCTCATAAGCCTCTCTCAAGGTGCTAACCTTAACTACGTTGTTTCCGTAAAATGCCGCCTCAATAATGGAACGGGTCTTAGAAAAACCAACCTTGCCGGCGCCAATCTCGGAAATGGGATAATACGCTTTTGTTGCCATTTTACGTTCTCCTCCTTAAAAATTGTATTGGTTCACGGAACATCGGAAAAATGACTCTCCGAAATCCCGAATGTCCCTCACATGTACCTCTGTCCGTACACCTCTAACATTATCTCAGACCGCCTTTAAAAAGTCAATAGACCAAAAATATACTTCACGCGCATTCCTATTAAAGAAATCAAAATAACGCTGACAGAGACTTCTTCTGATCCATCTGTCTTCTCAGCATGTGCATCCGATACTGTCCGAATACTTCATCCTGTTTCTTTTTCGCAACCGCCTTCGGAAAATCCAGATCCTCCAGACGGCTTCTGGCCGAAAGCTGGTTGAGCGCTGCAGAATGATTAAAATTGCGCGTATATTCCAAGGCGTTTGTGGACGCTCCCAGATTGCTCCTGCGCTGGGAAACCATATCCAGAGCCTTATCTATGGAATCCAGGCTGAAGTCCTTCGAAGTGACGTCCAGATCGGCGATGCCGAGCGCTTCCAACGTGGAATTTTCCATCTGGATATGCATACTGCCGCCGTTTGGCGAAGTTGCAACCGCCATGTCCGCCATACTGCCGTCCAGAAGTTTCTGCTCATTAAAACTGGTATCTCTTGCGAGTCCTTCAATCCCCTGCTTGAGCTGGTCAATCTCCTTCTGATAAATCTGTTTATCCGCATCGGAATTGATGCCGTTCATGGATCTCACGGCAAGCTCCCTGATTCTCTGTAAATAATCTGACATGCCGCCCAGAGCGCTCTCTGCCACGTTGGACGCGCCAATCGCCATTCCCGCATTGTCCGCGCCAACCTGATACCCGGTTTCCTGCGTCTTCATCCGCTTCGCAATGGCATACCCTGCCGGGTCATCTTTTGCCGAATTGATCCGCTTTCCGCTGGAAAGGTGGGTATATGACCAGAAAAGACTTTTTTGAGATGATATCGCACCTACGTTCATATGCACGCTCCTTTCTCCAAATAAACTGCCCATGTTTCTTATATTATACTTCTTACAGCCCGAAAAAACAAACAAAAAATAGGAAAAATTTCCCTTACTGCCTAAATTTCACACGCCCAATAATGGAAAAGTACGCATTCCTGTCTGGTACTATCTTACTATTTCGTGTGTTAATATTGTTAACATAATATTAAAAATTTGTTAAATTACCGTTTTTGCTTGTTTCTGCCCTCTTTTTCATGGTATGATAATGGAGTCGGTGCAAGGGTGAACCGTCCCCCTGCGCCGTTTTTGTCACAAATACACCCGATGTTATGCCCGGAGAAATAAACCATTCTTCGGTTCGGGATCGGAACAACCTTGTTTTCGAAAGGAGGGACTTAATTTATGGAGCAGAATAGTTTTTCTGAAATTACCCCCGAAATTGTGCGGCTTGCAAATATGAGCGAGCAGGCCGGCGTTATCGATACGGAACTTTTTACAAGATTTGACGTAAAGCGCGGCTTGAGAGACCTGAACGGTAAAGGTGTTCTTGCCGGACTTACCAACATTTCTGATGTGCGCGCCAACAAAGTCGTTGACGGTGTCCAGGTTCCTACCCACGGCAAACTTTTTTACCGGGGATACAATGTTCAGGATCTGGTAAACGGCTTTTTTGCCGACAACCGCTTCGGTTTCGAGGAAGTCACCTATCTTCTATTGTTTGACAAACTTCCAAACGCAGAAGAACTGGCAGATTTCACCAGACTTTTAAACAGCTATCGGTCTCTGCCGACCAGCTTCGTGCGGGATATCATTATGAAAGCGCCCAGCAATGATATGATGAACACGCTGGCACGTTGTGTATTGACGCTTTACTCTTACGATGACCGGGCTGATGATACTACCCTGCCCAATGTGCTCAGACAGAGTCTGCAGCTGATTGCCCTCTTCCCTATGCTGTCCATCTATGGCTATCAGGCATACAATCACTATCACAACGGAGAAAGCCTCTACATACATCAGCCGCAGCTGGAGCTGTCCAATGCAGAAAATATTCTGCATATTCTGCGGCCGGACAATAAATATACTCCCCTGGAAGCAAGGGTTCTGGATATCGCCCTGATCTTACACATGGAACACGGCGGCGGTAACAATTCCTCCTTCACCACCCATGTAGTCACCTCCTCTCTGACGGATACCTACTCTGTCATCGCAGCCGCCATCGGCTCATTGAAAGGTCCCCGCCACGGCGGCGCCAATATAAAAGTTGTTAAAATGTTCGATGAGATGAAGCGGGTAGTCTCCGACTGGAGCAACGAGGGACAGGTGGCGGATTACCTGAAGAAACTTCTTCACAAGGAAGCCTTCGATCATGCAGGCCTGATCTACGGTGTTGGACATGCGGTTTACTCGAAGTCAGATCCGCGTGCCGTCATCTTTAAGTCCTTTGTGGAACGGCTCTCCAATGAGAAGGGGTTACACGATGAATTTGCCCTCTATAATCTGGTAGAGAGACTGGCTCCCGAGCTGATTGCAGAAGAACGCCCCATCTACAAAGGTGTCAACGTCAACGTAGACTTCTATTCCGGTTTCGTGTACAGTATGCTCAATCTGCCGATGGAATTATATACTCCGATTTTTGCCATCGCCAGAATTGTTGGCTGGAGCGCACACCGTATGGAGGAGCTGGCAAACAACGGAAAAATCATTCGTCCCGCTTACAAGACGATCTGCGTGGACCGGGATTATCAAAATCTGCTTGATAGAAACGCCTGACATAAAAAAGCTAAGAGCATTGTGCAAAGTCATCCGACCGCACAATGCTCTTAATGATTTAGCGTTAATTATCAAAGCAAGAACAGCTGCCCAAGACGGTGATTCTCCGTGTTGTGCCTGATTCTGACCGCGATGTCCGGCAGGCCGCAGGCCAGATACGCTGACATTTCCTTGTCATTGTCATAATATGCCTCAGTCAGCCGTTCCAGTGATTTCAACAGATACGATTTGATTTGTTCCACTGTCTTATCTGAAAGAATCTCTTCCAGACTTTCCAGCTCTTCCTGGCTGAAGCCGGTCTCCTGCAGCGGCTTATCCAGCATCATATGTCCCATCATATTCTGTAAAATCATCCCGCATACATTTTCCAGCAGACACTCATAATCCCTGTGATATTTCCGAAGGATTTTCACAACATACTGATCATCCATCCTTTGCAGAAATTTCTGCTCCTGACAAATATCCTGCATATAGCAGAGCACCAGACTGACACCCGATAACCCGCCATAATTTCGCAGAATCGGATAATCCAGGGTAAGCAGCGTCTCCTGCGGCGCATATTTGAAATCATATCTTTCCAGAAACGCAGGGATTCCCTTTCTGACCGTATCTTTCAGACACACGCAGCCATAATCCCTAAAATTCTGGATCAGTTCGTTATACAGTTTCTGTAACGTCTGAAGCTTTTCCTTCACGATCTCCCGGCCATGTTCATACGCCTTCCTTGCCGGAATGTTCTTTGCCGCAAGCGCATTTCCCTCCTGCCGTCCGTCTTCATTGATACAGTACACAACCGCCTCAAGCAGCATCTGCGCCTTTTCATAAGTGACCGACGAATGGTCGCAGCCGGTATATTTCCATGCAAGTTCGGACACAATCGGGATAATCTCCTCCATCGGATAACTGCATTTCTCTATCGAATCCACCTCCAGCCCATTTTTTCATAATGCATTTCCACTGCCGATAAAACTCAAAACAAATCCATCAATGCTTCCAGGTACAATCCCCTGTCCCACCGTTTGACGATATCGACCTCCCCAAACACGCCCTGTCCCTCCGTCTCCTGATAGCCGGAGTATCCGGCGCGGATGGCCTGTGCAAAGAGATCCAGACAAGTTTCCTCCAGATAGCTAAAGTCACCGCGGCACACCTCCTCAAACTGTTCCCGCATAAATTCCAGAAGCTCATCGTCCGTGATCTCGTCCATCATTTCATTTTTGTACTGAAAAAAGATTTCCTGCAGACGCGCCATGCTGTCGCAGTAATTGTCCTGATAGATATAGGACGAGTCGCAGAACGCATAAATAATCTTTGGCAGAATACTCTGCCCAAACTCAACCCTTTTCTCCTCCCTCAGCACATCAGCCCTCACCTCCGCAAGAAAAGCCGCCTCTTCCTCTTTCAGGACAAGGCCGTATTTCTGCGTATACTGGTTCGTTTCCAGAACCTGTGCCGTCAGTGCCTGCTTCGCCATTTCTTCCAGCCAGTTTTTCTGTTCCATGCGCCATCTCCTTCCCTGTAAATCCCATCGTTCCCGTATACTGCCTAAGTATAGGAGACAGCGGACCGCTTTACAAGTCTTGAAAAAACGGGCATTTTGCTGTATAATAAAAGAGTAAGGGAGGCACTGCAGCATGCAATGTTTCCCTTACTCTTTCGTATCTTCTTTTTTCTCTGCGTTCCTTATTCCTGTCCTGCCGGAAAAGTATCCTTTAATATCCCCCAGGCGTTGTCAGAAACGCGATCATATCCCAATGGCACATTGCCAGTCTCACACAGACAATCAAAGCCCCAAGACCAAGCGCCATCCATACTTGTTTCCTGCCGGTAAGATACACACTTTTCAGAAAGACAACCGCCGGAACTAGCGCCAGAACTGCCCACAACACTAACAGAAAAATGCCTATGAACCCCGCAGTGCCCTCATCTATCGAAAAATCATACTGATAAATCACGCCTGACAGGTACAGGTAAATCATTGTCAGCCATACAGGGCTGATATAACAGCTAACCACGCACCATGCGCCTAAAAAATATGTCATTTCTACGCCCTGTTATAATCCGAGAAATTGTTTCACAACCGCTTTCATCTCCGCCTTGTCACAGACATGATCGTGCAGAACCGGCGCGGTGCGAATCTCCTCAACGGCTTTCGGCACAGCCACATTGCCGATTTTAGACAGCTCATCTACCAGCTCAAAATCGCCCATGTCGTCATATTTCGGGTCAATGGCAACCATCACGCTTCTCGTGAACTTAAACGGACTTGCGGTGGAAGCGATCACCGTCTTTGTCCCGTCATCCGTATCAGCCGCATACTTCTTATAGACTGCACTCGCCACCGCCGTGTGGGTGTCGAGCACATAGCCCGTATTCTCATACATGGACTTGATTCTGTCCGCCGTCTCCGTTTCATCTGCGAAATTACCATAGAAATCAGCCAGCTGCTCCCTCATTTCCGGGGTAATCTGATAGCTGCCCTGTTCGGTCAGACTCTTCATCAACTGCGCATTCTTTTCCGGGTCGCCGCCGGCGATACGGTAAATCAGTCTCTCTAAATTGCTGGAAATCAGAATGTCCATAGAAGGGGAACTGGTCAGTTTGAACTCCCGGTTCCTGTCGTAATCTCCAGTCTGGAAGAAATCGTAAAGCACTTTATTTTCGTTGGAGGCACAGATCAGTTTATGAATCGGCACACCCATATGTTTCGCGTAAAAAGCTGCCAGAATGTTACCAAAATTACCTGTGGGAACCACCACATTGATCTTTTCTCCATCCTGAATCTTTTCCTCTTTTAAAAGCTGGGCGTAAGCATACACATAATAGACCACCTGGGGCACCAGCCGGCCAATATTTATGGAATTGGCTGAGGAAAACTGTAAGCCGCGGCCAGCCATCTCTTCTGCCAGCTCCTTATCGTTAAAAAGCATTTTCACGCCAGTCTGGGCATCGTCAAAATTACCGTGGATGCCGACCACAAAGGTGTTATCCCCCTTCTGCGTCACCATCTGCTTCTCCTGGATCGGACTGACACCATTCTTCGGGTAAAACACGATGATCTTCGTGCCCGGCACATCTGCAAAGCCCGCCAGAGCAGCCTTTCCCGTGTCGCCGGAGGTAGCTGTCAGAATCACAATCTCATTTTCCACATGATTCTTCTTCGCGGAAGTAGTCATCAGATGGGGCAGAATCGACAGGGCCATATCCTTAAACGCGATAGTCGCTCCGTGGAACAATTCCAGATAATAGGCGCCCTCCGCCTCCACAAGCGGCGCAATTACTTCCGTGTCAAATTTGGCGTCGTAAGCACGCGCGATACAAGACTTCAGCTCTTCCTCCGTAAAATCCGTCAAAAACAGCTTCATCACCTCATAAGCCGTCTCCTGATAGCTTTTGTCCGCAAGTTCCTTCATGGTGAAGGAAAGCGCCGGGATGTGGTCTGGCACGAACAGTCCCCCGTCCTCCGACAAACCTTTTAAAATCGCCTGGGACGCTGTAATCTTTTCCCTGCCGTCTCTGGTGCTGCTATATAATACTTCCATTCTTTTTTCCATACCTTTCTTCTGTGTAAAGTACCGTGCGCCTCCTCACGGAATTTTAAACTCCAAAGTGCCAACTTGAATGTTATCACACTTTCAAGTTCTGCGCAACAATCCTTACTGGAAGAATTCATGGTGTCCGTAGGAAAAAAGTCTGGTCAGTTTTCTGTCGAACCATTTGAGTTTGTCGGAATCAGCCTTTTCGCGGGCGCAGAAATACAACGCTCCCCGGGAAATATCTTCTCCGTAAAGGGCGCGCTCCACCGCCTCCACTGTATCATCGCTGACACGGACATTCTGGTACCGGCCGTCCACGGTCGGAGAAAACTGGGCAATCCCCTGCTCTTTCTGCATGACAACCTCCAACACCGTATCCGGGAACAGTTCGTTATTCACTCTGTTTAAAACCACATTGGCCACCAGAAGCTTGCCGTCCTGATCCTCGCCGCCTGCCTCCGCCTCCACAATCCGAAGAAGCGCATCATAGTCCTTGTCCGACAACTGATACTTCTTCGTCTGTTCCAATACCTCGTAATCCACCACTCTCTGTCCCGAGGATACGCTCTCAAGCATCTCTACAAAGCTTTGCTTATCCTCCTCCATTGATGTGTCCAGATATTCCATACGGAAAGCAGGCTTGGCCGATATTCGGTCAATTTTCAGCTCCCTGACGCAGAGCCATGATGATAGTATGGTCATCCCCGCCAAAAAGAAGCATGTAATATATTTCCTGTACATCTCTTCCTCCATAGTCAAAGCAGTTTGCTGTCTGAAACACTGTGACTCCATTTGGCTGCTATCATATTCTATGCAGAAAACAGGAAAAATATTTCTGAATTTGTTTTTTTTCTCAAAAATGGTACAATTACTTAAAAGGAGGATTGATCCATGAACCAGCCATTACCAGGCGTTTATACGGCAAAACGAAAGGATGGGACCGTATACTTTCGCGCTTCCTTAACTTATCGCAGCAAACATATCAGCCTCGGAAGCCATATCGACAAACAAAAAGCGCATGAGATTTACCGCACCGCCTCTGCGCTCTTAAACGATTCCTCCATCCGGCTCGAGGACTATACTGACGATTCTCCTCTTGCCTTCGCCAAATGGGTCTGTCTGATAAATTTCCGCGACAACGGGATTTACTTTTCCTCCCCCATTTATATCCGTCCCCGGTTCTTTTACTACTATTTTTCTCCGTCTGATTTTTTTATCTTCGATAAAGACGATCTGTTTTACTATTCCTCCCGCAGAATTTCCAGACGCGGCGGACATTATTTCGTAGCCGACTACGGGATGCAGGTCAATATTATGAGCCGTTACGGCATCAAAAACTATGCCGTAGAAGGCCGCGACTACCGCTTCATCAACGGCAATCCAAATGATCTGCGCTACGAAAATATCGAAATCATAAACCGCTTTCACGGCGTAAATGTCGTTCAGGAAAAGGGCCGCACCAGATATCTGGTTAAAATCCATGTAAAGGGCAGCGTGAAAGTAGGCACCTACAATACGGAAATAGAAGCAGCCATCGCTTACAACAAGGCCATTGACCTGTTAAAAAAAGCCGGCGTAAACAAGGCCTATTCCCCCAATTACATGGAAGGAATATCACCTGATGTCTACGCCGACCTGTATCGCTCCATTCCCGTTTCTTCCCGTCTCCAGAATTACCGTTCTGAATAATTGACAAAACAGATATTCAAATCCGCACCGCCGTCTATGCCGTTTAACACGCCATCCGTATTGTACTGCCACATGGCATATCGGTAAGGATAATCCGGGATCTCCTCCTCCTGGGAAAGCCACACATCATAATCCTGCAGCTTTGTCAGATCCACCTCTTTTAAGAGCCACTCCTTATCCCCGTAAATCATAGGCACATACCCAGACGCCCTGACCGCGTCCATAAAGCTAACCGTCACCGCCGTCTTGTCTTCCCGGCTAAGCCCTTCAATCCTCGACTTGTCGTTGGAGACAAACTCCATGTTAAAGGCAACCGGGTACTTCACATGGGCCCTGTACGGCTCCAGATTCTGCACAACAAAGCTCGCCTCCTGGACAGCTTCATCCTGGGAAACGGCCTGGGAATAAAAATAGATCCCCACATCAAGCTGGGCTGCAATCGCACCTTCTATATTCTCCTTGAAATTCTCGTCCAGTGTGATCTGTCCTGTGCTGTAGCCCCTGCTCCCAAGGCGGATCATCACATAATCTACCCCCGCCGCCTTAAGGCTCGGAAAATTAACCTTGCCTGTATGCTTGGAAATATCTACCCCCACATAGGAGGTCTCCCTCCCGTTTTCCATATACCGCTTTAAACCGGCTTTATCCTCCATCTTCGTAAAATCAAAGGTATTCTTTGTCAGATAGGGACTGATCAATACCCATTCTTCCGAGCCGTCACGGTTTGTAACAAGCGTATGCTTCCCGTCTGTGGCAGGATCGTTTTGCAGTTCTTCCTCCTTCTGCCTTTCGCTCTCCTTCTCCCGTTCCGCTTTCTCGGCAAAAGGATTTTTAGACAGCGTGTTGTCCGCTTCGTCAGTCTCCGGCTTCTCCTCCTCTTCTTCCGGGTACATATCCCAGAAATCCAGATCCTCTGCACGAAGCTTTGGCGCCGCTTCTTCCTGGGCTGCCACAAGCTCCTCCTGTTGCGCTGCTTCTTCCTCCTTCTGCTGCTGTACCTCCCGCAGATACTCGCTGCCTCCGCGTTTGTTGTCGTTTCCTTTGAACACGGTAAACAGAACGATCAGTACAAAAGCAGATACCCCGATCACCATATAAACCAGAGAGGGCCCTACGCCGCCCCCTTTCTCTTCTTCTCCCGGCAGTTTCATATATCAGCCATTCCTTTCTAAGCATAGAAACATTACTGTATTTTCTTTCGAAGATATGATACCATGATATCTGTGAAATGGCAA
>CAJTTT010000012.1:36864-37762 GCA_910579285.1 uncultured Lachnospiraceae bacterium
TTACCCGCATTCATCTTCCAGTTTCTGCGCTGCCGCTTTCACAAAATTTATTGCCCAGAGGTTCCAGCCTATGAAAGATACCATTCGTGAAAGTCTCAGTTACTGGGGTTTATACCTGAAAATGCTTCGGACCAAAAAAGTAATCAAACCACAGGCTGTATCATTCGGTAATGACAGCCAGCAATATTTCTTATATTATGAGCCGCAGAATAGAATCACAGAGAAAGTGATCATCTGGGTGCACGGCGGCGGTTGGAATGCCGGATCGCCGAAACTGTTTGATTTTGTCGGACAGTGCGCTGCCAAAAACGGATTCCGCTTCGTTTCGCTCGGATACAGACTGTCTCCTAAAAATAAATATCCCTGCCAGATCGAAGATATCTGCCACGGCTATCAGGCAGCGGTCTCCTTTCTGAAGCGAAAAGGCGCGGACACTACCCAAATCATTATTTCCGGCCCGTCCGCCGGTGCGCATTTATCCGCCATTCTCTGTTACAGTAAAAAAATACAGAAGACGTTTGACATAGACATATCCCCTGTGATCGGATTTATCGGTGTGGGCGGTCCTTACAGCTTTAGCGGAAAACAAACCCTTGCTGTAAGGCTTCTTCTGAATCAGCTGTTTCCAAAAAATTATGACAGAACACAGGGTGAACCGTGCGCTCTAATGGACGCGTCTGCGATTCCCATGCTGTTAATCCAAAGCAGACACGACGGACTGATCTCCTATTCCTGCGCAGAGCGTTTTTATGAAAAAGCGCAGGCGTTAGGAAACCCGTGCGAGCTCTACTCTGTAACAGATAAGAGAAATACGCATTCATGGTATACCGCAGGCATGTTTCTGGAAACGCGGAAAACGAATCAAGGTCTCAATAAGTTCTTTTCCTGGATTGAGCAG
>CAJTTT010000012.1:37772-101714 GCA_910579285.1 uncultured Lachnospiraceae bacterium
AAATTTTACGATTGGAAAACAAAACATATGAAACTTTTTTATAATATCAAATATTTTAATTCTGTTTTACACACAAAATTCATCTTTATCCTCACACTTGCCCTGTCTTGTACCGTATGGACCGGCTGTGCACGAAACACGACCCCCATCTCCCGGACCGATTTCTACTTTGACACGGTCATCCAGATTACCCTGTACGACACGGACGACGAATCGGTTCTGGACGGGTGTTTTTCACTGGCAGAAAAATATGAGAATCTGTTCAGTGCCACGAAAGATGGCTCGGATGTGTGGAACATCAACCACGGAAATGGAAAAAACGTCACCGTATCGGAGGAGACGGCTGCCCTTCTTTTGACAGCGGCAGACTACGCTAACACAACGGAGGGCGTCATAGATCCCACCATCCGCCCGGTCAGTTCACTCTGGAATTTCGGCTCTGACAGTGAACCGCATGTGCCGGAAGACGCCGCTATCCAGGAGGCGCTCTCCCACGTCTCCTACGAAAATATCCGCTTCGGCACTGCTTCCTCAGATGAATCCGGCGGATCCGTCTGCCACACCGTCACCCTGACTGACCCGGAAGCCGCCGTTGATCTTGGGTTCATCGCAAAGGGATATATTGCAGACAAAATGAAAGAATATCTGCTCTCACAAGGCGTAAAAAGCGCCTGTATCAGTCTGGGCGGCAATGTGCTTGCCATCGGCGAAAAGCCGGATGGTTCCCCCTTCCGCATTGGCATACAGGAGCCATTCGCTGAATCCGGGAAGTCCCTGGGCACGGTAGAGATCCGGGATACCTCTGTAGTGACCTCCGGGATTTATGAGCGATGTTTCTATGAAAACGATGTGCTCTTTCATCACGTCCTTGACACCGCCACCGGCTATCCTGTAGAGAACGAGCTGGCCGGAGTAACCATTATATGTCCTTCCTCCGTAAAGGCTGACGCGCTCTCCACCGCCTGTCTCTGCCTTGGTCTGGAAAAAGGGCGGCAGTTTCTTGATGAAGAAAAGGACGTGGCCTATCTTTTGGTTACGAGAGACGGCACACAGTACCGCTCGGTAAATTTCCCTTGAATCTGCTAGCCCTGCTCTTCACAGCATACTGCGGCTGTATGCAGCGCAAACTCCACATCTGTATATTATAATTGTTTCTATTGCCAGTCAATCCATTCCACATCTTCCCCCTCGTAAGCCGCAATATCCGCCCCGTCCTCTTCCGTAAAACGTCTGGCCTCCACAGGCTGTCCATCTGACGTATAACTATAAATTGTCTTTTCAAAGCCGTCATAATTCCGCACCTCCCAGACCATACCATAATCGTACACGCCGAACGCGATATTTTTTGTATGTGTCTCAAATGCATCGAAACAGACCAGTTTATTATCACATATCCCCACAATATACATCAGTTCGCTTAGGTTGGAACTTATTTTGAAAATAAGCTCTGGCTTTTCATCGCCGTTCACATCCACATAAGCATACTCCTTCCACGCATTTTCAAATTCGCTTTCATACCCTTCATCATCCATAACAGTCAATTCCATGCCTTCCACATATGGGTTTGCCACGCCGATCTCATTTTTTAGAAAAGCTTCATACAGTGGATTTCCGGCATCTGATACACTCTCTGTCTGACCGCTGTTTTCTCTCTTTTCCGATGCATCGTCTTTCGGGGTTGCCGACTGCACTTCCCCAGCGCTTTCTGCCAGATCCGCAGTTTCCGTTTCCTGCACCTCACCAGCGTCATCAATCCTTTCAATGATAAGGCGCTCCTCCTTCTGCTTCTCTTCCGCACTCTCTGTCTGACCGCACGCAGATAGCACAAGGATGACCACGCCTGCCGCCATTGCCATTTGCTGTTTTTTCATAAGTTATTTCTTCCCTTCTTCTAAAACCGCTATGCCTCACAAAAATCACACATTTAGCCAGCCACTTAAATATCATAGCAAAAAAAATGCCGGCAGACAATTATGTCCTCCAAACCTGCCCTTTTGTCCTTCAAATGCGATCAGAAATCTCAAGTAACGGAAAAAGGAGCGTGAATTGTCACACGCCCCTCAATTTCAGGATATACTGCCCGCTCCACCCATCAGCCTTGTCATCTCCTCGATCCGTTCAATTGGAAACGGCGATGACGTAAGCGGTTTCATTGCAATGGACATCAGCTTCATGGGATTATCGTCCGCCGCTATCCGATTCGAGCTCATCTGCCCGCACTGTCGGCACCGATGAATGACCGCCCATTCTCCGTTTTTCCTGACCCAAACCGCCACAGGATCCATATAACCGCCGCAGTCCGAAGCCCGATCCCCCGGCTCTTCATCCACATGCAGACTCGTCAGGCAGTTTGGACAATGGTTTCTGTGTCTGCTGCCCGCGCCGTCCGGCATCACCTGACGCCCGCATACCTTGCACACAAAGCTTTCATTACAGGCGTGCTTTTTGTAATATCCCTTTTCAAATGTCTTCCTTTTATTTTCTCTATTCAATTGTATTTCCTCCTAATCAAATCCATATTGCTCCATAGGAGGTGTCACTTGCATTTCCCTGAGAATCCTCTGTATGCTCTTTTCTGTCAGATAATACTGATGCGCCAGCTCTTTCGTAGAAATGCCCTTCTGGTGCTGGTCAAAAATCTGTTCGTTTCTGATCCGAAGTTTCTCATTCACACCTGTTGAAGACCCCCACCTTCTTCTGCATTCCTTTTTCTTAGGCACATAAATCGCCTCGCCGCTCACATACGTCTGCAGGATCTCAAGAATATTTTCCGGCAGAATATCATCCGCCCGTTTATAGCTCATAGCTGCCTCCTAATCGTTTACTTTAGGAAACGCAATGGCTATCACAATTTAAATTTGAAATGTCATAGCCATTGCTATGATACCGCATTCTCCTTCATCAAACACCTCACTCCTTCTCCTGTTTCTATGCAGAATATATCCGCCTTTGAATGCTTCACTCAGTCTTATTTTACATACTGGCATCAGAAAATACAACCTCACAAAAAGTTGTAAAAATTTTTATTCCAGTAATTCTTTCGCCGCCCGATAAGCCTACATTCCTGAATAGATTTATCCCTCTCCCTCTCTATTCCTCCTCCCAATACACCCAAAACCACTCCCGGTACCCGGAATAAACCGTATACCATGCACCGGACTCCAGATCAATCACCCGGTAATAACAGTATTCCTCATCCGTAGAATACCCCCCATACACGCCGTACTCAATCTCATAGACAAGCAGGTACCTGCCATCCGGCGAAAACGCAAGTCGCTTTCCCTCATACGCGGTTTCATAAGATTCCCAAACCTCACCATCCACACTTCCGAGAAAAATCTTGTTCTCTTTCCTGTCATACCATGCCGCCAGATCGCCGGATGCCGTGACGTCATACACATCCGTCTCCAGCCAGGAATTTTTCAGCTGTTTCTGTGCCGGAATCTCCTCCCGCTTTTCTATGGGGCGCAGGCCAAAAGGATATCTTATGTAAACCTTTTCGCTCCGGCTGTCCCAAAATCTGAGCTGTTCTATCTCCTCCACCTTACGGTAAGCCTGCGAGAAATCCAGATGCATGCCCAGTTTCAAAAGGGGGATAAAAAGAAAGCCCGCCATCACTGCAGCCAGCAATGATGGCAAACCAACCAGCAATATCATTATTATGGTGCGCTTTTTAACTTTCTCTGTCCTCTTCATGGTTCAAAAACATTTTTTATGTTTTCTTCTGTCAACTCATACCATACAGCATCACTTTTTGCGTCCTGACGGCGCACGTCTTCATCAAATTCCGCCGCCGAATACGGTTCCCCGTCCGCCAGATACTGTATCTCCAGGTTGCGTTCAGAATTGTAATGAGATTCCACGCAATACCGTCTGTCTGTCAGGCAGGCATCTTCTGAAAAACGCAGTTTTGCAATTCCCCAATCTGCATACCCTCCCGAATAAATGAAAGTTCCGTCTGATTTCAACTGCATAAACTCTCTGTAACCCAGCGTATAACCGCATACCGTTCCTTCCTGATACCGCAGAATCTCAAATCCATAATCCAGCGCATCATTCACCACGATCCAGAGTATGACTTCCTCTTCCCCATCGCCATCCAAATCCAAAACAGCAAATCTGTCCGCAGCTGCTGTCATACTGCCATCCTCTTCTTCATCGGCATCATCCAGAAACAGCTCTGTGAAATTTTTAACATTTACTCTCATATTTTGACTCCATGTTTCAGCGCAGACAAAGTCCTCATCCCCTAAAAGCACCGCCTGAAAGCTTTTTTCCAGCGTTTTTACAGTTTCTGTCTCATCCGCTATCTTTTCGCGCGGTCCCTGCGCCGATACTTCGGAACCAAGAAGAACCGTAAGAAAGCATATCCATATGACTGCTCTGCTCACTTTTGTCATGCCGCTTTTTACACCGTCACCTTCCCCGCCAGCACGTTCTTGTAATCCTCCAGATTCTTCGCCAGAAGTGCGGGCGTATCCAGATTGTAGGGGCATCTGCCCTTACACTGTCCGCAGTGCAGGCATGCCTCAATCTTTCCCATTTTCTCCTGCCATACCTCTCCCAGATAATCTGCTGATGGCGCACGGCGTATCATCAAGGACATTCTCGCGCACATACTGATCTCAATTCCTGCCGGACACGGCATACAGTAACCGCAGCCCCGGCAGAATTCGCCTAAGAGCTCCGCCCTGTCCTTGTCGATCAACGCCTTGATCTCTTCTGTCATGGCCGGCGGATTGTCTATGTAAGAGAGAAATTCGTCAAGCTCAGCCTCCCTCTGCACGCCCCAGATAGGCAGCACATTGTCATACTGCGCCAGATACGCGTATGCCGCCGCCGAGTTGGTAATCAGACCGCCGGAAAGCGCTTTCATAGCAATAAAGCCCATGTCCGCCGCCTTACACTTCTCCACCAGCTCAATATCCTTGTCCGTTGCCAGATAGCAGAACGGGAACTGCAATGTCTCATAGAGACCACTGTCAATGGCCTCGTGCGCCACGGCCAGGCGATGGTTCGTAATGCCGATATGCCGGATCTTCCCCTGCTCTTTTGCCTGGAGCGCCGCATCATAAAGACCGCTCTCATCCCCCGGCTTCGGGCAGAATGCCGGGTTGTGGAACTGGTAAATATCAATGTAATCCGTTTTCAGATTGGTAAGGCTGGTCTCCAAGTCTTTCCAAAACCCCTCTGCATTCTGCGCCCCCGTTTTGGTAGCGATTATCACTTTCTCCCGCATCCCCTCAAAGGCAAGCCCGACTTTATGCTCGCTGTCCGAATACATTCTGGCCGTATCAAAGAAGGTCATGCCGTTCTCATATGCCTTCCTCAAAAGCGCTACTGCCGCCTCATCCGAAATCCGCTGGATCGGCAGCGCACCGAACGCGTTCTTATTTGTCTCAATTCCTGTCTTACCAAGTTTAATTGTCTGCATCGCAACCTCCATTATTTTTGAACGATTCTCTTCTTCCCATCCTACAAATCCCCGCCGGAGCCAAACCCAGAACCGTCATAACTGCCAAGCGTCCCGGACAGCCCGCACCAGTTACATGTAAAGTGCGTATCATTTCCGTTATGGCAGTTCAGTTTCCCACAGTTACAGATCACAAAATCTTTCGTCCTGCAGTACGGGCAGCCCGGATATCCGTTGTCTGGGAAGATCTGTCCTGCAATCTTAGTTTCATCGTAATGCTCCCTCTTTGCGGCCGCCTCTTTTACAGGAAAAGCCCATGTATATTTCCATCCGCCCTCCAGTTTCTCGAAACGGACGCCATATATATTTTTTCCTTCTTTGCATTTACAAAGGGCAATTCGTGCTTCCATCCCTATAGCCCTGCTCCTTTCCCCAATCCCAAAGTATCCAGACTACAATGTCTGACTCATTTCCTATCCCGTCAATCAGACGCCTTCCGAAGACCCGGACTGCAAGATTTTCTCCGTCTCATAGGCAAACAGAGCCGTGATATCGTCACCGCACCCCATCTCACTTGTCTCCTGCATCCATGCTTTCAGTCTGCCGGACACAGCCTTCACGCCATGTTCCCCAAGAAGAGCGTAGTAATCCCTACATGTTTTTTGAAACTCTTCTTCGTTTTTATAGCTGTTGGACATTCCGTCAGAGGAGAGCATGTACATGACGGGCAGCCGTTCATTTTCTTCCCGTTTCCGCGTCAGCGTGACCGCCTTCTTCCATGACTCCGCCTTGCTGAGCGAATGCGTTTCCGTCCCGAGAATCTTATCCGCCTCGATTACGCTGTATACGCCGCTCTCTGACACCTTCACGATATCCCCGTCGCCAAGCTGAAAGGCAAAGAGAAACTCCTCTGTAATGACCAGCCCAAGCAGCGTGCTCCCATACAATTTATAAACCGCTTCCCTGTCTTTGTTCTGGTTTTCATCAATGGGAATGCTCCTCCCGCATCTGGTATGTAATTTCAAGATCCTGCGCTTCCACTCTGCATCTATCTCCCTCGCAATCTTGGTATCTCCCTCCCGCTTTAAAAAGGTAAAGAGCATTTCCTGCCGGCCTGCATAAGTATCCAGATAGTCGCCCATGATTCTGCAAAATACATTGACAGCCGTCAGGGATCCTGTCTTACTGTAAGGGCAGGCATCACTGCCATGTCCATCCGCCACGGACAGAATCACTGCGCCGGAATCTTTTACCTCCTTTTTCAGACTGTCCTGACACTCCCTGCCAGTTCTTATATGGGATGCGCCCTGTACGGACGCGCCGAATACGCTTCGTATCATATGCCGCACCCTTTCCATCAAGTACAAATTCTCACACTGCTACCAGACATCGCCCTCCTGGATATCATCCAGATCGGGAATCCTGCCTCCCATATCAACAATGACCGGGGCATCCCCGTCCTGCCCTGCGGTATCCGCTGCGATACTTGCCGGAGCCGATACAAGCGAAGCTGCAGTGGACGCCCACTTGATCATCTTCGTGAGGGCCGCCGCATTGTTCGCCTGCAGCACCAGTTCCTTGTTCCCTGTAAACTCCTCTAAAACGGCATCGTCCGCATCCTGGCCGATGGAAATGGCAATCTTAACCGCTTTCTTTCCCCAGGGCAGTTTTTTCAACTCTGACAATGCCTTTTTATAATCATCTGTGGGCTGTCCATCCGACAAAAGCACCAGCACAGGCGGAAGCGCCCTGTCTGACATCGGCGGAATTGTGAGCTGTGCCGCCAGAAGTTCAAATGCCTTTCCGAGATCAGTCACGCCAACGGCCTCCAGATCATCCCACGCAAAATCTTCCACATTGACGGGATTGCTCGTCACCCAGGAAGCCCCGGTTGAAAACTTCAAAGTGCGGATCATCAGCTGTGCATTCGGATTATTTTCCGCCGCAGATACCATCTCTGGTATGGTGGACTGGATGGCATGATTCACCGTGCCGATTTTCTCTCCATACATGGAGCCGGAGCAGTCCACAATCCAAAAAAAATGAAGCGGTCTGCTCGCCAGCTCTCCTCCCGGTCTTTTCATCTCTCCCATGATCATTCCTCCTTCACATTACGCCCTCACGCATCTGATCTGCCAGGCCCTGGCATACTGCATGGCATAAGAACCGCTATTGCAGCGGATTGTAAAGTTCTCATGCCGCTCATCGGGTTCCCCAAATGTCTTCAAAAAGCCTGTCCCTTTTCCGCCTCCGATTTCTGTCACAGAATCTGGTAAATAAATGCTTTCCAGACTTTTACAGCCGGCAAAAGCGCCCTCCTCTATGCTCGTCACCCCTTCCGGGAGATCCACACTCTGCAGGGCATCGCAGCCTTCAAAGGCCGATATCCTGACTGTATCAAGTTCCTGCGGGAACACGACCTCCCGCAGGCTTTTACACCAGCGGAATGTATTTTCCTTTATTTCCTTCAACTTACCCGGCAGCGCTGCCCGTCTGAGCTGCCCACAGCCGGCAAAACTGTTTTCTCCGATAAATTTCACGCTGTCCGGCACTCTGATCTCCTCCAGACCACTGTACTCAAAAGCGCCCTCGTATTTGATCTCGCTCCCCAGGATCTTGGGACATCCTGTGGCGTCCGTGCTGCCGATACACCGCAGGGATTCCGGCAGTACCGCCTCCTTTAAACCTCTGCAGTTTAGGAACACTCCGTTTCCCAGCATTTCAATGCCATCGGAAATGACAATCCTCTCAATGCCGACACACCCCTTAAAGGCATAATTGCCGACTGCGATCACCTTTTTTCCCTCGATCATATTGGGAATCACCACAACAGGCTCATCGAAATCAATGTATTTCAGAATCCGCAGTCCCCTTGACGTCTCCTCGTACTCATACAGACTGTCACTCTCACAGGGAACCCACTCTTTTTTCGTTGACAGACTAAAATCCCCTCCGCCTCCCAAAGGCGTCTCCTCTTCTCTTTGCCCGGCCCCGCCATCAAACAGCAGCCCCAGTGCCTTCGCCCATGCCATAACAGCAGTCTCCGCGCTTTTCGTCCTGACGTCATATCCAAGCTCAATGGATCTGACAAAACGGTGCAGGGTCATTTTATCGATCTGTCCAAGACCCTTCATCTCGCCTACAATACCGTCATCATATACAAGCATCAGCAGATTTCGCTTCCGTCTGTCCTGCGGAAACAAATCCAGGAGAAGAGCCTGCAGTCTTTTTCTGTCAGTAAGCGCATCGGGATAATTCTGTATCAGACCCGCCAAAACCTTATCGTCTTCCATACCCGCTATCATGCTCCTCCATGAAATTCTCCTGTAAGCTGCCCAAAATCAATCTTTGTACCCCTTGCAATCGCTGCGGAACGGCCCTGCGGCACGGGAACCTGCGTTCCGTCCGCCTTGATGTACGTCCAGTTATCCCCGGACAGATTTCTGATCCCCCACAGTTTCGGGTTTGCCGGATTCTGCACCACCTCACCGACAACAGTCTCCATATCATAATTCCCTGTAATGTGATGCTGATACAATTTCGAGTTGGACATCAGCAGAACCGTATTTTTACCGATCACAATGCGGGGAGGAACGGTTACTGCTTTCTGGCATCCCCAGCAAGTGTGCGCAACACCGTTTTCTTCCTTCTGCACATCGTAAAATACCTCGCTGCCACAATTCTGACAGTGCATCATGCCAGACATGAGATTCGCGAAAGTCTCCATCCACCTTCCCTCCGTAATCCGGCGGTTAGGCTGCCTGAGCCCTACGGTAAAAGATGTGATAAACAGATCCCTGACCTGCTGCGGATACAGATCCCAGAAAATAAGGGCATTGTCCTGATATCCCGCAAGAGGCCGGTTGTCCTTGTTGTCCGGGTCAAAGATAAACAGCGGATCCGTCCCATACAGCATGTTCATGGCATGAATATCCATGCACTTGATCCGCGCCTCTCTCTTACCCTCCAAAGGGTGGTTTAACATAAACATATAAAATAACAGCACCGCCAGCGAAAAGAGATCCGTGTTCCGGGACGGTTTTTCTTTCCCAGTCACAATTTCAGGCGCCATAAAGCGTGGCGTTCCATACACGCCGGTTTTCGCCCCGTTGTAAGAAACGTTGTCGTTATCACAGATCAGCACATCACCCGTATCGGGATCGAAAAAGACATTGCCAAAAGAAATATCGCGATAACTGTAACCCTTTCCATGCAGCGCATGATACCCTCTGGTCAGATGATACGCCGCCCGGCAAAGACAGTAAAAGGAAGGCTCCGCCTTTCTCTTCATCATATCAACAATGCTTCTGTAATTTTTCGGGCGAAGCGGCATAATATAGCCAAAGGATTCCCCGTATGCCCGAAAGATCATATCCTGCGGCCACAGGAAAGACGCATCCGGCGGGCCGCTCTGAATCAAATTATCCAGAATTTCTTTCTGGTTTTTGGTGGCGGTATTTTTGTAATACCACTTGAGGGCATACAGCTTATTCCCGGTTTCCACAGAATATACTTCCCCCTGTCCGCCGGCGCCAAGCAGTTGTTTTACTGTATATCGGCTTCCGCTCTCGGAAGTGAGAACCGTTCCGCTCTTCAACTGTCCTTCCATGATACCGTTCTCCCTGTTTTTGATTGCACACGGAGAATGCCCGCACTTAGGGCATTCTCTCATGCGAAACTTAGTGCTTCTTGGCGTTTCGTCCTATGACGAAACGTCTTTAGAAGCACTTTTCGTATTTTTATACAATTACTTTCTTCGGACACTTTTCCTTGCATGTCCCGCACCCGGTACATTTCTCCTGATCAATAATTGCATGGAAATCCTCGATCACAATCGCGTCCGCCGGACAGTTCCTCTTACAGAGCTGGCAGGCGATACAGCCCACATCGCAGGCTTTCATGGTCACAGGACCTTTTTCCTTTGAACTGCAGGCCACCACATGTTTGGCATCATAAGGAATCAGCTCGATCAGATGCTTCGGGCAGGCAGCCACACACTTGCCGCACGCCTTACATGCCTCCTTATCCACCACCGCTACGCCGTTTACCACATGAATGGCGTCAAACGGACATTCTTTCACACAGCTTCCGAAACCAAGACACCCGTCATTACAGGATTTCGGTCCGCCGTTGGGCACAAACGCCACCATAGCGCAATCCTCGATACCTGTGTAATCATAGTCCACGCGTGTGCGCTCCTTGTCACCGCGGCACTTCACAAATGCCGTCATGCGCACGCTCTCACCGGCCTCCACGCCCATGATCTGCGCCACCTGCGCGCCTACTTTTTCACCGCCCACAGGGCAGGCATTTGCAGGCGCCTCCCCCTTTACAATCGCAGCCGCCAGGCCGGAACATCCCGCATAGCCGCAGCCGCCGCAGTTATTTCCCGGAAGAACACCTAAAATGGCTTCCTCCCGCTCATCCACATCTACCTTAAACTTGATACCTGCCACGCCGAGGAACAGACCCACGAACAGACCTACCGCTCCCACAATTCCCGTAGCCATCAAAATTCCCGCTATGTCCATACCTTCGACCCCCTTAGAGTAATCCCGAAAATCCGCAGAACGCAATCGCCATCAATCCCGCCGTCACCAGCACGATCGGCATTCCCTGGAAAGATTCCGGTATATCATTGTATGTCATCTTCTCCCGGATTCCCGCCAGAATAACAATGGAAATGGTAAAGCCCGCCGCTGTCGCAAAGCCATTGACTACCCCAGTCAGTATTCCGTAATTCTTCTGCACGTTGGTCAGCGCCACACCGAGCACCGCACAGTTGGTTGTAATCAAAGGCAGATACACGCCAAGCGATTGATACAGCCCCGGAATAAATTTCTTTAAAAACATTTCAACGAACTGCACCAGCGCCGCAATAACCAGAATAAACACAATGGTCTGCAGATAGGCGATATCAAAGGGAAGCAGGATAAACTGATAGATCGCTCCCGCCACCGCCGAAGCCAGTGTAATGACAAAGATAACCGCCACTCCCATGCCCGTTGCTGTCTCTGTCTTCTTGGACACGCCAAGGAAGGGACACAGCCCCAGAAACTGACTTAAAACCACATTATTTACCAGGGAGGACGCAATCAGGATCACCAATAATTCTTTAATCATTCTTCTTCTCCTCCTCTCCCGCTTTCTCCTTGCTTTCGTCAATCAGACGCTTTGCACAGCCCGTATCCGCACAGTTCATGCAGTCGCTTCCACAGCCGGACTGGATCTTTGACATATCTTTTCCTTTCCGCTCTCCGGCGATCTTCACCTTATTCTGAACCGCCGTCAAGAGCGCCAGCACGAAAAATGCACCCGGTGCCATGATAAAGATGCTCACAGGCACAAAACTTTCCGGCATCACATGCATACCGAATATCTCTCCTGCGCCCAGAAGTTCTCTCACCGCACCGATACAGGTCAGCGCCACAGAGAATCCGAGCCCCATGCCGATACCGTCAAACAGTGACGGAATCACAGGATTTTTGTAAGCATACGCCTCCGCGCGCCCAAGGATAATACAGTTTACCACGATCAGCGGAATGTAAATACCGAGCGCGTCATAGAGGAAAGGAATAAAGCCCTGCAAAAGCAGCTCCACCATCGTCACAAAAGAGGCAATAATAACGATAAACGCCGGAATCCTCACCTTATCAGGTATGATATTCCGAAGCAGGGAAATGAAGACATTACTAAGCGCAAGCACCACCATTGTCGTAAGTCCCATACCCAGACCGTTGACCGCCGAAGTTGTCACCGCAAGCGTGGGACACATACCCAGCATCAGGACAAAGGTCGGATTCTCCTTTACAATACCGTTTACAAGACGTTCCTTTGCACTATTCATTTGCACTACCTCCTCCCAATACCGTCTGGAAATAGTATAATCCAGCGTTGACTCCATTTGTCACCGCATTTGTTGTTATGGTCGCGCCGGAAATGGCGTCAATCTCATTGTCCGCCGCCGCGCCGCTCTTGCTGTAGGCAAATTTCTCCACATTTTTGCCGGCAAACTGCGGCTTCAAAACCGCCTCAGCCTGCATGCCCAGCCCCGCTGTCTCAGATATGGCAAGCAAGGAAATGCCGTTCACGGTGCCGTCCGTGCGGACACCCATCGTAAACTGGATATCTCCGCCGTAACCTTCCTTCGTGGTCACCGTGATCACATAGCCAAGCGTACTTCCCGCACTGTCAAGGGCTGCCATCACTTCGTCCACACTCTCCTGTCCGTAGCCCTCACTGCTCCATGTGCCCTCATCCACAGCTGTAAGCTCCACCGCCTCAAAGGAAGCCGCATCTGCAAACACTTCCTGGCACGCCTCCTGCTTCGCTTTCGCTTCCTGCTCGGCAATAGGCTCTTTTGTGACCTGATAAACCAGTCCGAGAAGGAGACCTGCAATCAGCGTGATCGCCAGCAGAATCCCTGTATTTTTCATCATTTCTTTCATGCCTTCTCTCCTCCTTTACCAAATGCTTTCGGAAGAGTGACTTTCTCAATCAGCGGCACCAGAAGGTTGCCGATAATGATCGCATAAGACACTCCCTCCGCGGAGGGGCCGAAAATACGGAAAATTCCGGTCAGAACGCCCAGCAAAAAGCCGAACACATACTGTCCCCGTTTCGTGATCGGTCTGGTCACATAGTCCGTCGCCATAAAGAACGCGCCAAGCATCAGACCGCCGCCGGAAAGATGGGCGGATATGTACGGCCAGTTAAAGCCCCGGCCTCCGAAAAGGCTCACAAAAACTGCAAGCGTCACAATGTAAGTGCCTGGAATCCGCAGATCAATGATTCCGAACAGAATCAGAATACACGCCCCGATCACAATGGCGATCATGGACGTCTCACCGATGGTACCCGCCGTGCGCCCGATCACCATATCCAGAATATTAACGGATTCCCCGCTCTTTAATGCGGCGAGGGGCGTTGCCCCCGTGTATGCATCACAGTCAAAATTCGTCATTATGGACGTAAAGGAAATCAACAGGAAACACCTCGCGCCGAGCGCCGGGTTCATAAAGTTCTGCCCAAGACCGCCAAACAGCATTTTGACTACCAGAATGGCGAACACGCCGCCCACTGCGCCGATCCACCACGGTGCGGACACCGGCAGGTTTAACGCCAGAAGCAGCCCTGTCACCACCGCGGAGTAATCTCCTATTGTCACTTTTTTCTTACAGATCTTTTCAAACAAAAATTCCGTCGCCACCGTGGAAGCCACTGTCACAAGAATCAGCAGCAGTGCCTTAGGCCCGAAATTGTAAATGCCAAATCCAGCCGCCGGAAGAAGGGCGATCACCACGGTCAGCATAATACTGCTTGTGGTGGACTTCGATCTGACATGAGGGTTGGATGACACTTTCATTAATTCACTCATCTCTTCAGTCTATGCTCCTTTCTTCGGAACTTTTCTGTTCCGAAAAAGATTCTATTTCAGTCTTACATCACTTTCTTATTTTCACTATTTCTTCTTCTTTGCAAGCTGCATTTTGCGCATGGACTTGATGGTCTGCGTAAGCGGTCTCTTCGCCGGACACACAAAACTGCAGCAGCCGCACTCGCAGCACTCCATGCCTTCATGGGAAAGAAACGCTTCCTCATCATAGTGCTCCGCATAATCTGCCAGAAGCCTTGGAACCACGCGCCCAGGACATACCTCCACGCATCGGCCGCAGTTGATGCAGGCGGAAGGCTCCATGCGGGACACCTCATCCTCCGTGAGACACAAAAGGGCGGAAGCCGTCTTGGTCGTCGGCACATCCAGTCCAAAGAGGGCAAATCCCATCATCGGGCCGCCGGATACGATTTTAACAGGCTCCTGCTTAAAGCCGCCCGCTTCCTCCACCAGTTCATGGTAATTTGTGCCGATCCGCACAATAAAGTTACGCGGGTCTGCGATGGCATCCCCGGTCACTGTGACAATACGGTTCATCAAAGGTTTTCCCTCGATCACCGCATGGTAAATTGCAACCACTGTATCCACATTGTTCACCACACAGCCTGCATCTGCAGGAAGCATGGAAGAATTGATGGCTCTTCCTGTGGCCGCATAGATAATCTGCCGCTCCGCGCCCTGCGGATACTTGGTCTTAAGCGCCTTTACGCTGATGCGCGGCTCGTCCTTTGTGAGATTTTTCAAAAGTTCTATACAGTCCGGCTTGTTGTCCTCCACCGCCAAAATACCCCTGGCATTCTCAAACAGCTTCAGGGAAACTTTTAACCCTCCCACCAGCTTCTCCGGCTCCTCCAGCATCCTGCGGTAATCGGATGTCAGATAAGGCTCACACTCCGCACAGTTTGCAATCACTATGTCAATCTTCTCCGGCTCCTTGGGAGAAAGCTTGATAAAAGTAGGAAAGCCCGCACCGCCCATGCCGACGATACCTGCCTCCTTCACGCACTCGATAATCTCCTCTCTTGTCATCTCCTCGAGAGGTTTCCGTTTCGGATACTCCACTTCCTCGTAAAGTCCGTCATTTTCGATGATGATGCTCATCACGCTGTCACCCGTGACCACACGTCTCGGCTCAATCGCTTTCACCGTACCCGATACCGTGGCATAAATAGGCGCGGAAACAAAGCCGCCCGCCTCCGCAATCTTCTGCCCCGTCAAAACCCTGTCACCCTTCTCCACAATAGGTTTTGCAGGCGCGCCGATATGCTGGGACAACGGGTAAACCAGATCTCCCTTTGGCAGCACCGCCTTGATGGGCTTATCCTTTGACAGATCCTTTCCGTCGTAGGGATGTATGCCGCCGTTAAATGTTAATTTAGCCATACCTGTAACCCTGCTCCTTTCACATTCAGTCCACACCTTAGATCCGATGGAACCGCTATTATAAATATACTATTTTTCGACGAAAAAAACTACTGCTAATTCAAAAAATATGTTAAGATATACGCGAAAGCAATGAGCAGTGCGCATCCATCGGCATAATTGTAACGGGGAGCTTGCTCACCGAGACAATTGTGTTGATGGATGTATAGGGCGAAGCCCGCGAACGAGGAAAACCGAAGGTTTTTCGAGTGTGCACTGCGAAGCACGCGAACAAAGAAAACCGAAGGTTTTTCGAGTGTGCACTGCGAATACCTACTTGGAGGAAATTTATGCAAATCGTAAATCAAACACTGGAATCTCTCAAAATCAGTTATCCTTTAGAGCGCACCGCTCCTCTGGATCAATTTCTGTTTATAGATATTGAAACCACAGGTTTCACCGCAAAAAGCTCCTCCCTCTATCTGATCGGGGCTGCTTTCCTTGCGGACGGGAACTGGCAGATCCGGCAGTGGTTCTGTGAAAATCCCATAGAGGAAGCTGCCTTGCTGAACGCCTTTTTCGACTTTGCGTCCTCCTTCACACATCTGGTGCACTTCAACGGCAATAATTTTGACCTGCCGTACCTGATGCAGAAATGTGAGCAGCATAAACTTCCTCACAGTTTCGACAGCTTTGACGGGATTGATCTGTATAGACGCATTTCTCCCTACAAGGCGTTTCTGCACGTTCCCAACTGTAAGCAGAAAACGCTGGAAACGCTTCTTGGCATTTCCCGGGAAGACCGCTTTCACGGCGGGGAATTGATTGAAGTGTACAAAACGTATGTGGAGACGCTTTCCGCTGATGCCCGCACTCTGCTGCTTCTCCATAACAGCGCCGATATCCAGGGGATGCTGCAGCTTCTCCCCCTTCTGGCATTTTATGATCTTTTCAATGGGAATATCCACGCGAAAAAAGTGCAGGCAAACAGCTATATTGACTATCATGGTCAAGAAAGGCAGGAGCTGCTGATGAAACTGGCGCTGCCCTCCCCCCTTCCCTTTTCCCTCTCCAATCTGGCAAACGGCTGTTATTTCAGCGGCGAAAAGGATGAGGGTATTCTGAAAGTGCCGCTCTACGAGGAAGAAATGAAGTATTTCTATGCCAGCTATAAAGACTACTATTATCTGCCGGAGGAAGATATTGCCCTCCACAAATCCGTCTCCTCCTTTGTAGATCCGGCGCACCGCACCCAGGCCACAGCCGCCACATGCTACACACGGAAATACGGACTCTTTCTCCCGCAATGGGATATTGTGGCAGAGCCTTTCTTCAAACGGGATTATAAGAGCCACGATCTCTTCTTTGAACTCACCGATGAGCGCAAAACAGACCGAACGCTTTTCTCCCGTTACGCACAGCATCTGCTTGAAAAGATGGCCAAGACATACTGAATCTCAGACTTGCTAATAAAAATTTGGACATAACAAGGGGCAGCGACAAATCGCTGCCCACTTCAATTTATAAACTCAATACGGAGAATGCCGCCTTTTGGCATTCTCTGATGTGAGACTTAGAACTTCTCCGCGAGCAGCCTTTGCTGCGAGAGGCTAGAAATTCTTCTCACATTGGTCTCTGATAGAAAAACGAGTTCTTCCGCTCAAATCCCACATCTCTGTGATTGATGATCTGCTCGGTACTGCCTATGAACAGATAACCGCCCGGCTTAAGGCTCTTCTGGAACTTGCGGAACACCTCATCCTTCGCCTCCTCCGTAAAGTAGATCAGTACATTCCGGCATACGATCAGATGAAAATCTGTCGGATAGTTGTCCTTCAGCAGATTATGCTCCTTAAATTCTACTCTGGCCTTCACCTCTTCGGAAATCTGATAGGAAGGGCCGACCTTTGTAAAAAATTTCTTTTTCAGATCCGCCGGCACGCCCGCTATGCTCTTTTCCGCATAGAGGCCCATCTTCGCCTTCTCTATCACCTGTTTATCCAGATCCGTCGCATAAATCTTGATCTGGTTCAGCGGCAGATGTCTGGATAATGCCATCACCAGCGAATATGGCTCGTCACCTGTAGAGCAGGCTGCGCTCCATATCTTTAAATTTTTACCATATCGCTGAATCAGTTCCGGGAAAATATCTTTGTCCAAAAGCTGCCACTGGTCTACATTTCTGTAAAACTCAGACACATTGATTGTCAGATAATTGACAAACTCCTCAAATCTGGCGCTGTCATTCTTAAGCACAGAGACATAGTTCTCATATCCCACAATCTTGTTTTTGGAGATCAGCGTATCAATCCGACGCTTCATCTGCTTCTCTTTGTAAGCATTCAAATCAATCTTGGTAAGATCATAAACCGCTTTCTTAAAGTATTCATAGTCATATGCCATGAACTTCCACCGCCTTTATTTATTATGATATGGAAACCTTTAAAAACGCAATCTTCAAGAACACGTTTACTCTGCGTCTTCACTTTCCCCGGCGATCACCGCGTCAATGTCTACAGATACAACGTCTTCGTCGGCAGCTTCTCAGCTTTCGGCTCCGATGCAAACATTGCCTTAATGCTCAGACTGATCTTCTTGTCCGCCTCATTAAAGTCAACCACCTTCGCCGTCACTTCCTCGCCGCTCTTAAGTACATCGGAGGGCTTGTCAATATGTTCCTTGGATATCTGGGAAACATGAAGCAGTGCATCAATACCCGGCTCCAGCTCGATAAATGCGCCGAAATCTGTCATGCGCGCCACTCTGCCGGTCACCTCGGTGCCTACCGCATACTTGCTTGCCGCATCCCGCCACGGGTTCTGATCCTCGAACTTAAGGCTCAATGCAATCTTCGTGCCGGAGATATCCTTAATCAGTACCTTCACCACATCGCCAACCTTAAATACCTTCTTAGGATTCTCCACTCTGCCCCAGGACATTTCGGAGATATGGAGCAGACCGTCACAGCCGCCCAGATCAATGAACGCACCAAAATCTGTCACATTCTTAACTGTGCCTTCCACGGTATCACCGATCTTGATCGTCTCGAAGAGCTTCTTCTGCATCTCTGCCTTCTCCTCAAGAATCAGCTGTTTTCTGTCGCCGATGTATCTTCTTCTCTTAGGATTGTACTCGCTGATCACAAACTGGATCTCCTGACCTGCGTATTTGGTCAGATCTTTCTCGTAAGTGTCGGACACGAGACTTGCCGGGATAAAGATTCTTACTTCCTCCACGACAACGCTCAGACCGCCGTCCAGCACCTGGGCAACTTTCGCCGTAAGCACTTCTCTGTTCTCGTAAGCTTCCTCAATACGCTTGTTGCCCCTGTCAGCCGCAAGACGCTTGTAAGTGAGGAGAACCTGTCCCTCGCCGTCATTCACCTTGAGCACCTTCACTTCCATCGTGTCTCCGGGCTTCGCAATGGTTGTCAAATCTACATTAGGTTCGTTTGTATATTCATTTCTCGTCAAAACGCCATCTGACTTGTATCCGATGTTGAGAATGATCTCTTCCGGCTTTACATCGATAACGGTACCTTCAACAACCTCTCCTGTGTGTATTGTCTTTAATGATTCCTCTAACATTTGTTCAAAAGTTAATTCTGACATAATTTTGAACCTCCTCGATAATATTGTTTGGGGTCGATGCCCCTGCTGTAATACCCACCAGTCGGACAGATTCAGGTAACCTCAAATGCAAGTCGTCGAGTGTCTGTATATAGTAGGTCATTTCGCACTCCTGCCTGCAGATCTCGTAGAGTTTCCTTGTATTAGAGCTATGATTCCCACCTATAACAATCATTACATCAACCCGTGCCGCGAGTTCTCTGGCCTCGGCCTGTCGCACTTCCGTAGCGTTACATACAGTATTCACAACACTACCATTGTAACCTCTTTCCGCAAAAATTTCAACCACATCTTGAAATTTCTTGTAGTTAAATGTCGTTTGGGAAACAATACACAGTTCTTCCCCGGGCCTGCAGACAAGATTCCCAGCCTCTTCCACCGACCCAACAATGTAAGTGGCGGACTCTGACCAGCCCCTGATTCCCTCCACTTCCGGGTGGCCCTCATTACCGACAATCACAATGCTTCTGCCCTCTGCGCTCTCCTTTTCCACGATATTGTGAATCCGTTTCACAAAGGGACAGGTGGCGTCCACCACTTCAAATCCCAGTTCCTTCAGACTTTCGCAGACACTTTTTTCCACCCCGTGGGAGCGGATGATCACCGTTCCCCTCTCCTGCGCCGGAACCTGTTTCGCGTCCGCAAGGGAATCCAGCACACGCACGCCGCGCCTCTGCAGATCCCCGACTACTTCCTCATTATGTATAATCGGCCCGAAGGTATAAATCGGCAGCCCGTCCTTCCCCCTGCTCTCAATCTGTTCATAAACGGTATCTACGGCCCGCTGTACCCCGAAACAAAACCCTGCGTGTTCCGCAAGAATGACTTCCATGAATAACCTCCTTCATGCAAAATGCCGTTATCCCGCATTCTTTCGCGCAAAAACTTCTGGCATCCCGCCCCGCATCAGTCGTCTTTTATCACAGCTTGTCACGCTGGCACAATGCGATGACAGCGTCCGCCACTTCCTCCACCGTCATGTGGGAGGAATCGAGAAACACCGCATCCTCCGCCTGCTTCAAAGGGGAGTTTTCTCTGGTCATATCCTGCCTGTCGCGCTCAATAATATCCTTTTCAATGGTTTCCAGATCACAGCTTTCTCCCTTGGCTGTAAGCTCCTTATAACGGCGCAGCGCTCTCTCGTGGCTGTCCGCAGTCAGATACACTTTCACCTGGGCATCCGGCAGCACGCAGGTTCCGATGTCACGTCCATCCATCACCACATCCGCATCCGCCGCCAGCCTCTGCTGCAGCTCCACCAGCTTTTTCCGCACATTGGCGTTGGGACTGCTGACAGAAGCCATCCGGCCCACCTCCTCTGTGCGGATGTATGGATTTACATTTTCACCGTTTAAGTACACCACCTGCTCACCGTTCTCATAGGCGATGGTGATATCCGCACCCTGACATTTCTCGTCGATCTGCTCCGGCGATGCGTTCTCTCTGATCAGATACAGCGCCATAGCCCGGTACATCGCGCCCGTGTCCACATAAATAAATCCCTTCTTTGCCGCTATCCTCTTTGCAATCGTACTCTTTCCCGCTCCCGCAGGCCCGTCTATAGCAATATTAAATCCCATCGCTCCCCCTACCTTTCTGATTTTTCACGGAGAATGCCGCACTTTGGCATTCTCCTGCGCGAAACATAGTGCTTCTTGGCGTCCTGTCCAATGGCGGGACGTCTTTAGAAACACTTTTCACGCTGCTCCCGGCCGCGTATCCCGTGGACCAGGCAATCTGTAAATTAAATCCTCCCGTCAAGCCGTCCAGATCCAGTACCTCTCCCGCAAAATAAAGCCCCCGCACCAGCTTGGATTCCATCGTGGAGGGATTGACCTCCTTTACCGACACACCGCCCTGGGTGATGACCGCCTCCTCAAAGCCTCTCTTCCCCCGCACCCGCAGGGTAAACGCTTTGGTCAGTTCCACCAGCCGCTGCCTTTCCTGTTTCGTCACCGCATGCACTTTTTTCTCAGGGTCAATGCCCGACCTCTCTATCATAACAGAAATCAGCTTGGACGGATAGAGTCCGCCCAGTGCATTTTTAAACTGCCGGTTCCTGTTTTCCTCGAAATCCCTCAAGATTCTTTTATCAAGCTGTTCCTCCGAGAGCGCAGGCTTCAGATCAATTGCCAAAACAGGCTCATCCGCTCCCTTCTTTTTCCCGTAAAAACTGCTTGCAGACAGAACTAACGGCCCGCTCACCCCATAGTGGGTAAACAGCATCTCGCCAAATCCCTGATAAAGCTTCTTTTTCCCACAGCTCATGGTGAGGGACACATTTTTCAGGGATAACCCCTGTAATTTTTTGCACCAGTCCTCCTCTGTCTCCAGGGAAACCAATGCCGGCGCACAATCCGTCACCTTATGCCCCAGCGCCTGTGCCATGCGGTGTCCGTCCCCGGTAGATCCTGTACTCCGATAGGACATGCCGCCTGTCGCCACAATCACGCACGCTGCAGGGATGACGCTTCCATCCGCAAGGAGTACGCCCGTTATTTTTTCACCGTCCGTCTCGACCGCCTTCACTTCCGTGCGCAGACGCACCTGCACGCCTCTTTTTTTCAGAAGCCGTTCAAATGCCGCTGTCACGTCCGAAGCGTGGTCAGAAACCGGGAACACCCTCTCTCCGCGCTCCTCTTTTAAATTACATCCGTTATCTTCCAGCATTTTTACCAAGCACTTGTTATCAAATCTATCAAAAGCGCTGTAAAGAAACTTCGGATTGCTCACAATATTTTGAAAAAACTGATCCCGCCCACATGCATTGGTCACATTGCAGCGTCCTTTTCCTGTGATATAAAGCTTTTTGCCAAGCTTCTCATTTTTCTCTAATAATATAACATGGCGGCCGTTCTCCGCCGCCGCGGCCGCCGCTATCATCCCTGCCGCGCCGCCGCCGATCACGACCGCCTGATTTCTGTCTGTACACATATGTTCACCCTCATCGCACGGAGAATGCCGCTTTTAGGCATTCTCCCGCGTGAAACTTTGTACTTCTTGGCGTTCCGTCCTATGGCGGGACGTCTATAGAAATACTTTTCACACTGTTATTCTGACCTCCTGCGGAGCGGATAGTTTAACATCGGCTCCTCATCTATAAAGTTAATCTCATCATTCAGATATACCTGATAATTGTTCCAGGCTTCCTCAAGGTTCTTCAGATTCTCCTTCACTTCCTCAGGCTGCTTTAAGCACATCGCCACCACCAGCGCGTTTATCATGCTAAGGGGCGCCACCAGAGAATCCACGATAGAAACCATATCGCTTCTGGCAAAGAGATTGCAGGAAGAATAGAGATTCATCGGTGAATGCACCGAGTCCGTCACCGCAATTACCTTTGCGTTCCTGTCGTTTGCAAACTCCATCGCCTTTAAGGTTCTCATGGAATATCTCGGAAAGCTGATCCCCACGAAAGCATCCCGCTCATCAATGCGAATCATCTGTTCAAAAGTTTCAGAAACACTCGTTGTTCTTAAAAGCACCACATTGCCCCGGACCATATTCAGATAAAACTGAAGGAAGTCCGCCAGCGGCTCACAGCTCCTGACCCCCATAATATAGACCGTCTTCGCCTCAAGAATGATATCCACAGCCGTCTCAAAGGCAGTCGGATCCAGATTGTGTATCGTGTCCTGAATCTTTTCAATATCTGCCTGCAAAACAGAATTTAAAATCTCTGACTGGCTGCTCTTTCCGTATTTCGCACCGATCTTCTGCACGGAATTGATCTTATTCTGCACCCAGTATTCCAAGTCCCTCTGAAACTCCGGGTAGCCGTTGTAGCCGATAAACATGGCATAGCGCACCACAGTGGATTCACTTACCCCCACCGTATCTCCCAGTTTCGCCGCAGTCATAAACACAGCCTGGTCGTAATGATCGTAAATAAAAGCAGAGATCGCTTTCTGCCCTTTGCTCATCCTGCCGTAATATTCATTGATTCTCGTTATGATGTCATACCGATTCTCTATCGCCATAGCCTAACCCTTCTGCCAGAAGATCAGATTCATTCTCATACATTCTGGAATGCGTTGTAGGACTCCTCCAAAAGTTTGACGGTGTCCTCTTCCTGAAGATCATAATCCCCCGTCAGAGTCATGCAGGCTGCCCCGTGAATAAAGATCCACATCTTCATAAACATACCGCTGGGGTCTTTGCAGCCGAATATTTTCGCACTGTTGATCTCCCGCACCACCGCTCCGTTCTTACCATTCAGCATATCATAGAGACTCTTTCCATGACGGTTTTCCGACAAAAATAACAGACGGAATAAATTCTGCTCCTCCTGAGAAAAGCGGATATAAGCAAGTCCAAGGTTGACAAAGGGCGTATTGTTCAGCTTCGGAAACTCCTCATAATATGCGCTGAAAAATTCCATCGCCCTGGCAAAGAGATCATCTCCCAGCTCCTCCATATTCTTGTAAACACGGAAAATCGGCTGTGTGGAGCACCCTGCCCTCGCCGCCAGCGTTCGCGCGCTCACCTGCGTGAAGCCATCCGTCCGCGCCATCTCAAAGGCCGCGTTCAGTATGTCGTTTTTCGTAATCGTCTCTTTTCTTGCCATAAGAATGTACCTCTCTTGCTCTCCTGCAGCTTTTTAAGCCTCTTTTGGTAACGTATGTTATTATAATATATTATGTAACCTCCGTCAACCCCTTTTTACAGAAAATGTCATTTCATACAAAAATAAGGAAAGACAGTCTCCCGAAAGCGGACTTTCGTAGGACTGTCTCTCCATTTCAATATCCTGCCCTATGCTAAAGCAGCATCAGCGCCGGACTATCACCTTGATGCTCGTCTTCACATCTTTGGTGATCCCATCTCTGCCTTTCAGTTTTATGGTAACGGGAACCGTATAAGTCTTTCCACTTATACCGCTCACTGTCAGTGCGCCATCCCGGTCTGAAAGGCTCAGCTTTGCCTCCGCGTAATGGCCTTCGGTCTCTGGGTTCTCCCAGGATACCGTGATGTCTTCCTTCCCGTCCCTGTTGCAGTCTAAACCGCCGGAAACCGCCTTAATCCGATAGCCCATCCCTTCGGGCAGTTCGAATCCACAGTTTCTGGTAATCCCGTCATTTCCCGCATAGAGTGTCTGGCCGCTGCCGTACACGGTCACCTTCGGCACAGACTGTTTGGGCTGAATCGTAAAGGTCTGAGACTGCACCTTTATGGTATCCCCATTCTCCAGCTTAAGCGTAAAGCACACTGCCAGCCGGTAACGCTGGCCTGCTTTCAGACAGCTCCCATACACAACCTGCCCCGGAAGGCTCGCAGCCGTTTCCTTAATTCTGATGCGGTATACCCCTGGCTTTGAGTCAAAGTATGAGAGACTGAAATACTCACTGTATTCCCCGACCAGTGAAAACCCTGTTTTATTGTCATAGCTGTGATTATATTCCAGGTTCTGCAGAGTCGTGCTGACATCCACATAGTTATGGATCGTATCCGGGTTCACCTTCTTCGGATACTTTGCCAGATCCAGGGTGCCCGACAGCTTCACCTTCGCTGTGACCTCCTTGTCCGTCGCCTGTATCTTTAAAGTGAGCGTCTTTCCCTCGATGCGGTTTCCAAGCGCGTCCCGGAAACAGGGCGTCACCTTAAAGTCATAGTTCCCATTTTTGATCGGCTCCTGTTTCATGCTCTCCGCCCTGTTCAGTTTTACCACAATGCGGCTGCTCCCCTTGCTCTTCTGTCCAATCTCCAGCAGATCCTCATCCAATAACGCCTGTGATTTCGCATTTTTACCCTCAATGATGATATCTTCGCAGGAAACAGACGCCGTATAGGCATTCTTCAGCTCGATATCCGTGTATGACGTGCCCACATACCTTGTGTTTACCACCAGCTTTGCCTTCGTCAGATACGGCGTGGGATTTGCAAACTTTATGGTATGTACGGCAGTCAGCGGCTCCCGCCAGTAATCGGAGACAATGGTCATATTCAGTTTTTCACTGCCCTTCGTCTTACTGCCTGCATAAATGTACTTTTCCGAATCGGATTTTATCACATCTCTGTTCTGGAAAGTCAGCTCATTGTAGCAGAACCGCAGATCTCCTCCTCCCGAAGGATTCTTTCCTCTATCTGAAAGTTTCTGCTTTTCCGTATTGTTATACAGCTGGAAGCTGCCCTCTGCATGGCCTTCCAGGGAAGGAATCAGTGTGGATTCCTTCGCCTGTGTGACAATCGCAGGCTTCTTATAATTCCATTTGAGAGACACCGATTTCTCAACCGCCTCCGTATAACCCTGATATCTGATTTTGATTTTACCCGAAACAATTCCCTTCTCCGCCAGCGCATTCCTTTCCGTAAGCCGGATATTCCTCTGGGCAAAATACAGACGCTCCACATTCTTTCCCTTATTTACCGTATCGAACGCATAGTCCGACGGCACGGAAGAAAAACCATTGTCCTCCCCAGCCACGCTGTCCGTCCATCTGACAGACTCGATTACAACGCCTTTCTGCGCTATCCCGATATCCACAGAAGCAGGCTCAGTGCGGTAGAACAGATTCGCCGGCCTCACAGATTTCACCGTCACCTGGGGCAGTTTTGTTTTCACTGTCACTTTGAGCGGATGGAAAAACGGTTCTGCCAGCAGCCCATTAGACTCCACGCCCAGATAACAGTCATAGGTCTTTTCCTCCACAGAATCTGTCGGGCAGACCAGATAGCAGTATTTTCCTCCTTCCTCATACGCAGTCAGCTCCAAACCAGTCTCTGGCGTCTTTTTGTCTTTCTTGAAGAGTCTGATTTTATCGTAGCTTATGATCCCATAAACGGGAACAATTTCCACCGCTCCGCCGTTTTCACAGGCAAGCCGTTTTCCCTCATCACTTTCAAAATCATAAGCGGGATTTACCGTTACCTTGGAGACATCCACTCTGGGCGCTCTGTTTCGGATCTCGATCTGCACCGTGGAAGTATGCCCGGCCTTGTCTTTCGCCTTCGCCGTCAGGATTGTATGTCCCTCTCCGACAACCGTAATATCTGCTGTATGAGTATCCCTGGATGCTTTCGCCCTGGCCACCTTTCCGTCCGAAACGCTCCAGCTTAGCTTCACTTTCTCAAAAGCAGCCTCCTCTTTCCTGTTTCTGTCAAGAAGCGTTGCCCGGACACGGAATGTCTTCACATTTCCGCTGTCATATATCACAATCCGACCCTGTTCTGTATAGACGCCTGCCGCCTCCTCCGGGGCAATTGTGATATATGCCTGCTTTTCCTCCACGGCCTGAATTTTAAAGCTGGTCTTCGCCAAAATCTTCTCCCGGTTTGTCTTGGGATCCATCACTTTAAGAACCGGCTGAAAGGTATAATTCCCTTTCTTCAACGCCGTCACCTTATAGCGCCGCTTATACCCATAACCAGGAACGCTCTCCTCCTTTACAACGGTTCCCGCAGGCGTATTTATTTCAAACCATGCAGCTTTCCGGTCCGGATTACATCGGATATCTCCGCCAAAAAGAGCCTCCACGCATATCGTCAGGGAATCGGAGCCTTCCGCCGGGTTTCCCGCCTCATCTGCGCTTCCCACCTCAAGTACATGGTTGTGATTTCCTCCTTCTGCCTCGGAGGCCGTAAGCCCGGTTACCTTACCCATATTGACTGACACTTCTATTTCCTTCGGGTAATACGCTTCTCCCTCATAAACTGCCTGGAACGAATAGGAAAACCGATTTTCCCCATTCGTCACAATGGGTGTATCCGGGTACTTCCATTTCCATCCGGCACTGTTCTCCGGAAATTTCACATCGCCCAATTTTTTATGGGTATTTTCCAGCACCCAGAACACTCCGCCCTCGTAGGTCGGCAGCTCCTTGAAATGCAGCGCAACCTCGCATGGCTGCATCTGATACAGCACAGTGTCATCTGTATTCTTCGGCTCCACGCGAAGCAGGACGCTGCCCGCTTTGAGAGGCGTAATATTTCCCTTCTCGTCCACTGTCGCCACTTCCGTATCATCGATGCTCCAGTTGAAATCTCCACTGTCAAAACCGGGTCTGGAAGGCATAATCTCACCCAGAGCCGTATAGGTAATGCGTCTTCCCGGATAAGCCATCGTATACCGGGTGCGCCCCGCCTCATCTTTCGCATCCTCCTTCAACGCCGGATAAGCAGAGGTGCTTGATTTGAATCCCGTAATTGCAAAGCCCTTGCCCGCAGCAGGCTGCACGGATACGGTCAGGAAAGCTTTCACCTGATCTGTCTCCGATGTAAACACCACTCTGGTCTCACCCGCACGTTTTGTCTCGATCGTGCCATCCTCCGTCCACTTTGCAACGGACTCATTGCCAGAGCTGATCTTTGCAGGAACTTCCACAAGATTTGTCTCCACTGTCTTACAGAGAACGTATCCTCCGCAGGAGTCTCCCCTGGCCGCATTCAGCTTCGCCCCCTCCACGAGAGATATGCTGCCGTCCGCACCCTTTCTGCCGATCTGGTAATGGCCCACCGTCACCTCACAGGAGACGGAGACCTCCGGCGTGTAAGCGGACGAAGCGGTGATCGTGGCAGTTCCCGCCGCCACAGCACATACCCTGCCATCCGCCGTCACTTTGGCAACCGTCTTGTCGCTGCTCTCCCACACCAGATCAACGGAAGCTTCAAGCGGCTCACACTGCACTTTCAGATCCGCAAAGCCAATCCCATTCTCTGCTGCATATAACGTATTCGCGTTTAAATACAATTGTCCTTTCGATATTTTGAGAACCGTTGGTTTCACCGCCTCCAGGGTGGTAAAGCTGCCGAAAGACCTGTAGGCATCCCTGGCCGCGTCCTCTGGTTTCCCGCATGTGATATCATCGGTCAGAACCGCCGCAAACTCATATTTCGTCTCCTTTTTGAGATCGTCCCCGTTCACTGTTACGGCGGCAGTTTCCTCCTCCACATCGCTCACATTTACCACACGTCCAACTTTCTGGTAAGCCGTCTCTCCCTCCTCACGGCAGAAAAAATGCAGATAGGAAGCGTGGTTTTCCACATTGCCGGAAAACTTCACCCGCAGGGTCACATACACATCATCAACTACGGCTTCCGCCTCAGACAGGCTGCGGCCGTCCTTGGCAGTCGTAAAAGCAAATGTTTTGGGGCGTTTCAGTGCGTCTCTGGACGTATTTTCATCGATGCCGAATCCCATGATCAGCTCGTAGGCCGTCTCCTCCTCCAGATCCCCGAGCAGGAACATATCTTCCATCGGTTTTTCGCCGGTTCTGACTGTATATACCTTTTTCCACGCGGCATCTCCTGTCTCGGATGCCTTTCGGAAATAGCCCAAAAGATACCCTGCATCCGCACCCTCCATATCACTCAGTGTATACCCGATCTTCGCAGAATAAGTTCTTACCACCGGCGCGATTTCCACAGTCCGCCTATCCGCCGCCGTGCGAAATTCACCCTCCACGGCACGTTCCAAAACGATCGGATTCGAAAACGACACCTTAAACCCGGTCTGATACTCATAGATCGTATCTTCCTTTAAGTTATCCAGTGAAAAGGACCATATCTCCTCAGCTGAAGTATAAAGCTTCTCTCCTGCCGTCTTCCACTGCTCCTGTCCCCTCTCCCGATAAAGGAAACAGAATCTATTACTGCCGGTCACATCCATATTGAACATATGGCATCTGATCCTGGCCGATGTCATTTTAGACTTGATGTCAGCCTCTATACGCCGCGTATCGGTTCTGGTCGTCACGGTACCCCTCACCGTATGCGTAAGAAATGGAACATCGTCACTCAGTTCCCTGGCAAAACCGATCAAATACTCATAGTCTGTAGCTTCCTTAAGCACTGACAAAAGAAAACTGCCATCCTGTGTTGCAGGTCTGGAGCTGATCTCCTTCCATGTTCCGTTAAAACCTGCCAGCCTGTAATAGCACTTCACATAATCCTTCGTATATCGGTCACACCCGGTCAAAGCATAGTGCAGCTCCACATCTTTCACATGACTCTCTGTCTTTGTGACCACCACAGATCTGCTATCCTTCGGCGTCCGAAAAACATCCGTTGCATAAATTCTCTCACCGCTTTCATCGCGCACAGAAAACTCGTACTCCGTATTCTCTTTCAGCAGCTCAAAGGACAATGTATCGCTGTAATTATTGCTGACTCTCAGCACATAATCCACACTGCTTTTCGTGTAAGTCTGCGCACCCTTTTTTCGGATATAACGGTTCAGGGTAACTTCACGGTTATACTCTTTTAAGACAGCCACATCCGCTTCCGCAAGTGTGATCTTGTGTCTCTGGGAATTGCAGGAACCTCCCACCCGCTCCAGCGTTATGTGTGGTTTCCCGGTACGAAGACTCTCATAGGACACCGCCAGCAGATCCTTGCTGTAAGTGTCCACATCCGCAGATTTGCCTACGAGCCACCGCAGACGGTAATCGCAGTCGGGATACGGCACCCAGCCGGCGGCCGCTGTAGAAAATGCCGTCTGATAGCCGTTTGTCCCATTTAGTTCCACCGGCTCCCCTACATTTTTATACCCCCATTTGTCGGTTGGCAGGAGGGAATAGGCCTGTAATTGCAGATAATAGCTGTCTGTCAGCTTCCCCTCCCCCGTAAGCCGATAGGTGTGCACAAAATGAAACGGCCCCACTTCGTCCGATGCCGCCTGCACCCGCTCCAGGTGCACACCGAGTTCATTTTCAATACCGCAGGTAACACTCTTTTCCGCCCCGCCTACAGTCAGAATAAACTCATAATCCGTTCCCACACTCTCCATAGGCATCTTGAGAACCTGTTCGCCTTTGCCCTCTTTCAGCGCAAAAACACAGTATTTATAATCCACCGCGCCCTTTATCGGACGATAAAAAACGCCTGCATTCCTGTTTCCCGTAAGTCCCTGAACCGCTGCGGTCACCTTCACCTGCGGACTCCCGCTTTCATCCGCCGCACCCTGTTCCGCATGGAAAGTGATGGCTGACGCCTTCAGATGCGCCGTCGTTGGTGTCCTGACACCTTCGATCTTCCTTCTCTCCGTACTCACTTTGTCCTGATGGAACGACATACCGATCTCTACCGCATAACTGGCCGCCGGTTTCAAAAAGACCCCCTTTTCGGCCAAGTCAAAGTCCACCGTGAAATAGCCTTCGGCTTCTCTCTCATCGACAGAAAGACTCTTGGAGAATTCACATTTCCGTCCAACAGAATCTATCATACGGCAGGACAGATACGCGACCCCATCCGTTCCACTGTAGCGCGGATTTGCTCTCACTGTCAGAGTGGAAAAGTCTTCAGAAATCTTTGCCTTGGCATCCTCAAAGGGCACTCTCGTGTCTTTGGTGGAATAGGAGAACATCTTCAAAACCTCGTTACTCGCCCCGTCCAGAATCTCAAATCGATATTGCTTCCCCTCATCCAGATGGCCAAAAACATACTTCCTCCAATTATTCAGGGCTATCGTCTGCGCTTTCGCAGAACCGTCTACAGGCTGATACCGGCATTTCAGATACCTGTTCACCAAAAATTCCATATCAAGCGTAATCGAATTTTTCTCACAGACAGCATCGTGTACATACACGATGTCCTCGCTGCTTGCCCCCTTAATGGCAATGGGATCCATACCCGTAAGAAGCGCGACAAACCCTTCTTGCGCTGCGTTACGGCTAATCACAAACGCTGTCTCATAGCTTCCCTCAGAAAGTATGCCGGTGCACGTCGTCTTGCCCGGTGTGCTTGCATCTATTCCGCTGTCTCTCGGTACAAAGCTATCCCCCTCCGAATGGTCTGCCGGACAGACACAGGCCTGCAGAACATGCGAGCTGTTGAATCCCTCTGCCACCTCCACCTGAATGCTGCTTTTTCCCGCTCTCGGCCTCAGTGTCACGGCATCCCCGTCCGACAGCTTTGCCGTGTAGCTTCCGTCACCGTTCTTCGTTAATGCTGTCTGATAAGCCGCCCACATGGTATATGTCAGGCTGCCGTCCTCTTTATAAGTATAAGTTCCGAAATAGACCGTTTCTCCCTTTTCCATATAATTGGTAGTGACGGTGAGCGCTTGCGGTGAACTGGAAGATGTGACCCTTATCGCTGCGTCTTTGTCCGGCGCTCCATAAAAACCGATGCTGACAGCTCTGGAAAAGCCCTCCTTCGTATAAAAGGCATATCTTCCTGCCTTTGGCGCTGTAAAAGAATACCAGACATAGTTGTTCTGATTTGTATAGGGTGGTAATGTAACCTGCACACCTTCTTTGGACGCAGCCTCGAAATCGATGGGCGTCACCTCAGAAGTGCGCGCAGAAAAGGCCGCTGCAGACAGCGTATTCTCCGACAGGCTGTTCCCGGAAACGGTATTCTCCGCTTCTTCCGGCTGGTCATCCCCAGGCTCGTCCGGGATATCCCCTTCTGTATCAGGAATTTCCGGCTCCTGCGGGTTTTCCTCCTCTGTATCGGGGTTTTCCGGCTCCTGCGGATTTTCCTCCTCTGTATCGGGGACTTCCGGCTCCTGCGGATTCTCCTCTGTACCATCTGTACCAGGGGTTTCCCCGTTTACGCCAGGAACATCCGGCTCCTGTCCGTCTTCTCCCTTTCCCGGGTCTTCCGCCTGCTCTTTAGCCGATGAGCCGGCAGTCCCCTCGTCAAAAATATCGTCATTATGTTCAGACTCTCCGGCTCCGGAGTCCGTCTCGTTGGCACTCGCAACGGCCAAAACAGGATCTGTCTGTGCAGCGTAAGCCAGCATTGGGCTTTCCAATGCTAAAACGGCGATTAAAGTAACTGTCAAAATGCGATGAAACATTACGGTATTCCTTTCTGTGTCAAAACCGGGATAATAAGTGACAAAAGAAGTGCTGTTTCTATTATAGTACACGGCACAAGCAGCCACAAGCCGCAGAAATCGAGAAAAAACAGAGTTTTTTAGCTTAATTTAGCATATAAATACACAAAAATACAGCTTCCATAAAAATCATTTTACAGAAGCTGCATTCTGATTTACTTATTTTATCTGATCATTAAACGGGGTAAACTCCGTTCTTCGTATCAGCCTGGGTCATGTCAACCTTCTCCTGCTGTGCCTGACGGTACTTGAAGAAGTCGATTGCCACCTGCGGGAACAGAGCATAGGACAGTACATCCTCGTCCTGCTGTTTCCACTCTTTCATTTCTGCTTCCAAACCTGCAAGCTCCGGCTCCACATGCCCGGTTGCCTCAGCGGAGCGGGCGGTAGAACGCTTCTCGCCGGGAATAACCTTGTCGATCACTTCCTGGCTCATAGGCTTAACCGTCTGTCCGTAGTTACCGCGGAGCAGATCCTTGAACTCACCGGTTGCCATCTTATATCTCTCGCCCATCAGCACATTAAACACGGCCTGTGTGCCGACAATCTGAGAGGAAGGCGTAACCAGAGGCGGCTCACCGCAGTCCTTACGAACTCTGGGGATCTCTTCCAGTACATCCTGGTATTTATCTTCTGCCTTCTGCTCTTTCAGCTGGCTTACCATGTTGGACAGCATACCGCCGGGAACCTGATAGCGCAGTGTATTGATGTTAACACCGAGTACCTTCGTGCTCATCAGGCCGGATGCGATGCATTCCTCACGGTAAGGACGGAAGTAGTCCGCGATCTCTGCCAGAATTTCCTGATCATATCCTGTATCGTACTCGGTACCCTTAAAGGTCTCCACCATAACCTCTGTCGCAGGCTGGGAAGTACCCAGAGCGAAAGGAGAAATTGCACAGTCAATGACATCCACGCCCGCCTCAACTGCTTTCAGATATGTCATGGAAGCTACGCCGGATGTGTAGTGCGTATGCAGCTGGATCGGGAGCTTTGTGCTCTCCTTTAACGTCTTTACGAGCTCTGCTGCGCGGTAAGGAACGAGCAGACCAGCCATATCCTTGATACAGATGGAATCTGCACCCATCTCCTCAATCTTCTTCGCCATATCTGCCCAATACTCTAAGGTATAGGCATCGCCGAGTGTATAGGAAAGCGCAATCTGGGACTGGCCTCTGCCTTCCTGTTTCTTGATCTTGTTGGTTGCATCTACCGCAGCCTGAAGGTTGCGGATATCGTTCAGACAGTCAAAAATTCTGATGACATCGATACCGTTTGCAATGGATTTCTCAACAAACGCGTACACCACATCATCCGCATAAGGTCTGTAACCCAGAATGTTCTGACCTCTGAATAACATCTGAAGCTTGGTATTCTTAAAGCCGTCCCTTAACTTTCTCAGTCTCTCCCAGGGATCTTCCTTCAGGAAACGAAGAGAAGCATCAAAGGTTGCGCCGCCCCAGCACTCTACTGCGGCATAGCCGACTTTATCCATTTTATCTACGATTGGAAGCATCTTCTCGGTAGGCATTCTGGTCGCAATCAGAGACTGATGTGCGTCACGAAGAACGGTTTCCATGATTCCAACCGGCTTTTTAATCTGTTCTGCCATTTTTTTCATTCCTTTCTACATTGATCTAATCTCAGCCTGCCGAGGCTGCGAAAGCAGCCCCGCAATCGAACAAAGTTCGATTTGTGTTTAGAATACGCCGAACACTGCCATAAAGGTACCGGCCGCTACAGCGGTACCGATAACGCCTGCCACGTTGGGTCCCATCGCATGCATCAGCAGGAAGTTTGTCGGATCAGCCTCCGCACCAACCTTCTGTGACACTCTGGCTGCCATAGGCACTGCGGAAACGCCTGCGGAACCGATCAGCGGATTTACCTTGCCCTTGGTAACAACACACATCAGTTTGCCGAAGAGCACACCTGCCGCCGTACCAAATGCAAATGCAATCAGACCTAAAATTACGATTTTGATCGTATCCCAGTTCAGGAATGCCTCTGCGCTTGTGGTCGCACCTACAGAAGTTCCGAGGATGATAACCACGATGTACATAAGGGCATTGGAAGCCGTATCTGTCAACTGTCTTACTACGCCGCACTCTCTGAACAAGTTACCAAGCATCAGCATACCTACGAGGGGCGCCGTGGTGGGAAGAATCAAGGATACCACAACCGTAACAACGATCGGGAACAGGATCTTCTCCAGCTTGCTGACAGGACGAAGCTGTCCCATCTTAATCTTTCTCTCCTTCTCCGTTGTGAAAAGCTTCATAATCGGCGGCTGGATAATCGGTACCAGCGCCATATAGGAGTAAGCCGCCACCGCGATCGGACCCATCAGAGTGGTCTGTCCAAGCTTACCAGCAAGGAAGATCGATGTAGGGCCGTCCGCGCCGCCGATGATAGAGATTGCTGCCGCCGCTTTGTCGTTAAATCCTAAGAAGATCGCGCCAAAGTACGCCGCAAAAATACCAAACTGTGCCGCTGCACCCAGAAGAAAGCTCTTCGGGTTTGCAATGAGCGGACCAAAATCCGTCATGGCGCCGACACCCATAAAGATCAGTGACGGCAGGATCGCCCACTCATCCAGCTTGTAGAAATAGTACAACAGACCGCCGCCTGCGCCGCCTTCCCCGTACTCTGCCATGATATCGGGATAGATATTCACGAGCAGCATACCGAAAGCGATCGGCACTAACAGAAGCGGCTCAAATCCTTTGCCGATAGCCAGATATAGAAATACAAGTGCTACGACAATCATAATATAGTTTCCGACTTCCAGATTGAAGAAAGCGGTCTGATGTATCAGATTGTCAAGCGTCTCAACTATATACATTTTCTTAACCTCCTGTAGTTTTAGTTTCAGCAGCCTGTCCGTGCGGACAAGCGCTGACAATTAGTTCAATGTTGCAAGGAGCGCGCCGGCCTCTACCGCATCGCCTACCGCTACATTAATACTTGCTACAGTACCGTCCTGAGGAGCCACTACAGGGATTTCCATCTTCATTGCCTCAACGATCACGACAGCGTCGCCTTTCTTCACTGCCTGCCCTACGTTTGCTTCAATCTTGAACACCTTGCCTGCTGCGCCGGCTTCAATCTTCACGCTGCCTGCCGCACCGCCTGCTGCGGGCGCCGCTGCGGGTGCCGGAGCTGCCTTGGGAACCGCTCTGGGAGCTGCAGGAGCTGCCGCTGCGGGTGCGCCGCTCGTTGCGCCCTCTTCCACCACTACATCATATACGCTGCCATTTACGGTAATTGTATAATTCTTCATTTTCATATCCTCCTATACTCTTAGGCATTCTGCCATTTGCTCTTATTAGATTTTCTGATGGATCTCACAACGAATCCATCCGTGGACGCAGCGCCTTCATAGGCTGCGATTGCCGCTGCGATAACCGCTACAAGCTCCGTATCATCGGAGAGTTCCTCCTTGGCCGCGATCTGCTCCACCACCGGGGCAGCAGCGGCAGCCGCTGCAGGCTCTTCCTTCTTCTGTTTCGCTTCAAACTTGGATACAAGCGTAAAGCAGGAAATAATCAGACTGATCAGGATCAGAACCACAAACACGGTTCCCATACCGATTACGGTATTCATACCAGCCTTCGCCATGATCTCTCCTGTAGAGTAATGGACGTTAGTGGTGATCCCGATGTAGGTCGCAAGCGCATCGTCAAGAACGATCTCAACGGCCGCATTATGTGAAGAACCGAGCACTTCCACAGTAATAGTCACTTCCTCATCCTCAAAGGACACGGAACCGCTGCTCACTCCCTCATATACGCCGATATCATCCAGCGCGCTCTTCCAGCCGAGAAAACCGTTGTAGAGAGCGGGCTGATCTACATACTGCTCGATAGCGCCCTGGCTCACGATCGTATTCATCTGATCGACGATGGTCGTACCGATCTGTATCGCCTGCTCATCGCTGATGGGTCCGCTCTGCGCTTCCTCCGCACCACACGCTGCAAGACAGGCCATACAGGTAATCATCCCTAATATTACCAATAGTTTTTTCATACTTACACACATGCCTTTCCGTAACCCGCGCACAAAAGCCGCAGGCACAATATTTGCAAAACGAATATGCCCGTAGGATCGTTTTCCTAAACGGTGCCGTGCTTTTTCTCGGGACGTCCCTCTGTCTTGGAGGAGAGCATCTCAAATGCGCCGATCACATATTTTCTCGTATCCGCCGGCTCCACGATCTGATCCACATACCCTCTTCTGGCCGCGCTGGTTACATTGTTCTGCAGATCTTCATACTCCTTCGCGCAGGCATCGATGGCATCCGCGCCCTGGCCGTCACAGATAATCTTCGCTGCCAGCTTGGCATCCATCATGCCGATCTGGGCATCCGGCCACGCGATGGTAATATCTGCACCGACTGCCTTGGAATTCATAGCTACATACGCGCTTCCGTATGCCTTGCCGATAATCACGTTTACCTTGGGAACGGTGGCATTGGCAAAGGCATATGTAAGCCTGCCAGCTGCTTTCGCCATCCGCTTCTCGGAACAGGTGGTTGCCGAAAAGCCCGTCACATTGGTAAGGGTCAGTACAGGAATATCAAAAGCGTCACAGAAGTTCACAAACTCCGCTGCCTTCTCCGCCCCTCTGGGAGAGATCGCTGCGTCAAACTTCTCGACTACCTCGCCGTTCTCATCGCAGACCTCAGTGCGGTTTGCCACCGCGCCGATGGTAGCGCCGTTTAAGCGGATAAAACCAGCCACCATATCTTTCGCATAGTCCTGCTTTACTTCTACAAAGAGACCGTCATCCGCAATCTGGGACAGGGCAATCGCCGTATCGCCCACACAGCTGCTGATCTGTGCACATGCACGGTTTAAATCATCAGCGCAGTCCGTCCATGCAAGGTCGGAATTGTTCGCAGGCAGAATGGAAACCAGCTGTCTGATCTGTCCAAAGATGGCAGCTTCGTCCGCCACCATATCCACAAGGCCTGTCTCCTCGCTCTGGAACGCTGCAGCGGATGTGTCACAGCGGGAAATCTCATTTCCAGAAAGCGCATTCGGTGCATTGACAAACAGCTTCGCCTTCTTCTCCTCCATGAATGCGAAATCAGTCATGGCAGGAATCAGGGCAAGTCCACCGCCGCAGGAACCGAACACAGCCGTAATCTGCGGAATCACGCCGGACGCCATCGCCTGGCATCTGTAAATCTCACCAAAACCGTTCAGCGCATCCGTCGCCTCCTGCAGACGCAGGCCTGCGGAGTCGATGAGCCCGATCACAGGCGCACCCATTTTCATAGCCATCTCATAGATGTTCACAATCTTTTTCGCATGCATCTCGCCCACGGATCCGTTCAGCACGGAAGCGTCCTGGCTGTACACATACACGAGACTGCCGTCGATCACTCCGTACCCGGTCACAACACCGTCAGACGGAGTCTCTGTCTGTTTCAGATTGAAATCTGTAGCTCTCGCTGTCACGAGACCGCCAATCTCAACGAAACTGTTTTCATCGAGTAAAGCATTGATTCTTTGACTCGCTTGAGAAGTAGTACTCATTTTTCAGCCCTCCATTTATATAATTGTAAATAATGAATAATGAAACCATACTGCTATCTGACATAGCGCACGACTGTAGTATAACACAGAATGTAAATCTCGACCAGCAGAAATTACAAAAAAATTGCAAGTTTTATAATATATTCCAGAATCCATAAAAAGCTGCGTTCTTCCACCGCCGTGTCCGTGCACACTGCGTATCTTTTTATCAGTTCCCCGTTCAAAAAGTAGGACACGGAACCAACCTCTTCTCCCGCCGCAACCGGGGCATCCAGAACCGTCTCCACCCGGGTTTTTACCTCCACCTGATCCTCCTCGCACAACAGACAGGAAAGACTTTCTTCCTGAGCCTTTAACGTGACGGAGACACTGGCCTGCTCGAAGGGCGTCCCATGCTCTCCCGCAATGCCGTTTCGGACCAGAATATCCGCAAAATCCTGCGGCTCATAGATATCCCGGTACTGATACCGCTCCATCCCGTAGGACGCAAGCTTTTTCATGTCACTCCATTTATAGCTTCGGTTGTTGGGCCAGCCGCATGCCAGAAGCGCCACCGTGAAAATCCGCCCCTCGCTCTCCACCGCCCCCACATAACAGTAGCCGGCGTTATTGGTAAACCCCGTCTTCCCGGAGAGCGCCTCCTGCATCATTCCCAGGAATGCATTGTGATTGCTGCAGTGAAAGCTCCTCTTCCCTTCCACATCCGTAAAATCATATCCCTGGGTTCGTGTAATCTCCAGAAACCGTTCCTTCTCCGGCGAATCCGTCACGCAGTAAGCCATAATCCTGGCCAGATCCGCCGCCGTTGTGGAGTGCACTTTTCCGTTTTCATTCACCTTCGCATCCAAACCGTTCGGGGTGATAAAATAACTGTCAAAACAGCCGATGTCACGGGCCTTCTGGTTCATCATAGCCGCAAACTTCTCCACGCTGCCGCCCACAGCCTCAGCGATCACCACCGCCGAATCGTTGTGGGATTCCAGCATCAGGGAATACAGCAGATCCCCCAGCCTGTATTTCTCCCCCGCCTTCACAAAAAGCTTCACTTTCGGCATACTTGCCGCATAGGAAGAAGCCTCCACAATTTGATCCAGGTCACCGTATTCCAACGCGAGAATACAGGTCATAATCTTCGTGGTGCTGGCCATAGGCAGCTTATCCTCCGCATTCTTTCCGTAGAGAACCCTGCCGGAATCCGCATCCATGAGGACTGCCGCCTGGGCGTAGAGCTGCAGTTCCTCCTTCCCATCCTGTTTCTCCCTGCTCTCAGACGCCGCCTGGGCATCCAAAACAAATCCGCCCTCCTGCCCCGCCGCACAAAACGTCTCACGGGAAGCCGCATAGCTCCCTGTATACCCCTGCACACAAAGCAGGGCAGCTGCCATTCCTATGACAGCCACCCTGTAGTATATCCGTTTCCCATACTTATTCGTCATATTTTTTTTGCTGCGCATACACACGTCCCGACATTTCCGTTCGTTAATATATATGCACAACCCGCGTTCCTATGACACGGTTTGCCTATTGGCATTCACACACCTAATCCCAGTTTCCGATTTCTGTCACCTCAAGCCTCCTGCTGCTGCAGGCAGGACACGCCGTCTTTTGTCTCCACTCCTCCAGGTTGTCCTCTGCGGCCGGCTCCTCCGTCCGCTCCCCGCACAGGGGACACAGACCTGTATAAGGCTCCTCCTCTTCCGAAAGAGCGATCGCCGGAACGCTCACCACATTATGACAGTTACTGCAGGCCGCAAGCCGGTATTTAAAATCGTAGGCCGGAAACTCGCTCATGGCCATCAGCCCGGTCACTTTTTCCCACTCCTTCTCCTGAAAGGCAGCCACAATATTTTCTCTGTATGCGTACGCCAGACCACTGCCCGTCATGCACCGCCATATTTTTTTACAGACGCCGCAGCTCACATGCACGACCTCTCCCATATTGCCACTCCCCTCAACAGCATGATGTGTTAACCGAGCAGACTTAAGATAATCTGAGAACTCTGATTCGCCTGTGTCAGCATGGATGTTCCCGCCTGCATCAGAATCTGGCTGTTGGAATACCCAACCATCTCCTCCGCAATATCCGCGTCCCTGATCTGGGACTCAGCCGCCGTGGTATTTTCCGTAATATTTTCCAGATTAGATATGGTATGTTCCAGCCGGTTCTGTATCGCGCCGTACTGACTCCTCACATTGCTGACATATTGGATCGCCTGTGTCAGACTTATGATGGCCTGGTCCGCATCGTCCGTCGTCTTGACATTCAGCTCCTCCAGACCCAGCGCCTGGGAGTTCATCCTGTAGAGCTCAAACTCAATATGGGTACCTGCCTCCGCGCCCACCTGCAGGGCAATCATGGCAGGGCCGCCCTCATCCACCGTAATCTGGAAAGGATCAATCCTAAAAGGCTGTTGCAAGGCTCCTGTCCCCAGAACGGAAGAAGGCCCAACGCCCAGTCCGCCTGCGGCAATCACAGAACCCGCCCCTTTTCTGGACTCATATGCGAGCTTTCTGACAAACTCGGTCAGTTCCGCATCTCCGTTCTTAAATTTCGCATTCAACTGGTTTACATCCAGGTTTGTATTTTTCTTGATCGCTGAAGCGAGTGAACTTCCGCCGAGAAGATCAGAAAAGATGTTATTCATCCCGGCAGCGATATTTGCGCCTGTCACGTCGCCTTTTCCGTTAGCCAGCCATCCGAGATAAGCCGTTCCAAGGTAACCGTGTCCGTAAGGTCTGCCGCTCATTGTAAACTTCTTCAGATAATTACTTATATTGGCATCCTGACTCGTGTCATTCTCATCAGCCAGAAAATTCGCATAATAAGAAAGGGTGTCATTCCAGCCGTTTGCAAAGCCGCCGCCCGCAAGCTGGGCTGTCCCCTCCGCAAACCATAACGGATATTTTTCTCCCCTGCGCCCGCTCATACCGTCCGTCAGCGTATACTGCATCACCGAATGCATGAGCTCATGTGCCATTGTGGATTTCAAGGCATCCGCATTTTTCCCGGTGCCGTTGGCGTCCGCATTGTTAAAGTCTGCCGAATCCACACGGATTCCCATAGAAATAGGTTTGCCGCCGCCATTGCTGTATCGGAAGTGGGCGTATGCCATTGTGCGGTTTTTTCCGTCGATGTAGGAAACCTCCAGTGACATGTTGATGGTATCATTGCCAACCGCCGTCTTTAAAGCAGGGAAGGCATCCAGTATCTGGGAAACCGCATTGGGAACAATCTCGTTTGCTATGGCATCCGCCAGTGCGCTGCCGCTTGATATATTGACACCGCCTGCCCTGCCTGCTGCCCCGGGCCGCTCCCCGTTGATCAGAAAAGAACCGTCCTTCAAATTGTAGGTGATATCGTATTTCTTCATCTCCACATAGCCTGTCGCCATAGGAGAATGTCCGTTCTCCGGGAAAATTTCTATCTCATTAAAGCTGGTGTTGCGTGCCGTCCTGTCGATCTCAGCCTTTAGCTGCTGGATCTCCTTATCAATCTGCCCGCGGTCAAAATCCTGCAGAGTGCCCGTAGCCGCTTTCACTGCCAGCTCGTTGGCTCTGTGCAGCATATCGTGCACTTCATTCAGGGCGCCCTCTCCAATCTGAACAAAGGAGATGCCGTCCTGTGCATTTTCCGCAGCCTGTGTCAGGCCGCGCATTTGTCTTCGCATTTTTTCGGAAATAGAAAGACCTGCCGCATCATCAGCCGCCCTGTTGATACGGTATCCAGAAGATAATTTTTCTGTGCGCTTCGCATTATCCTTCGTGGTTATGCCAAGCTGCCGGCTTGCATTTACCGCAAGCATATTGTTCTGTACTGAGAGCATTTTACCCCCCCCCCCGACGAAATCCGCCTCCATGCAGCATCCGTTAAAACAGGTCCATACAGATTCCTAAACATACAGGGAAATGTGATGTTATGATTTACAATGAATTGCTAAAATATATAATTACACTTTGTATATCGGCAGTCATCACCGAATTCTTTAGTCCCTTTTTTAAATATCCAGCTGCATCTCCACCTCTGACTCTGCCTGCTGTTTAAACTCTTCCATCTGTACCGCGGAAAGCTCTGGCAGATCCTCAATGGATTTCACCCCGAAGCTCCTTAGAAACTGCTCTGTCGTACCGAACAGAAGCGGCCTTCCCGGTGCATCCATCCTGCCCACCTCAGCGATCAGGTCAAATTCCAGCAGACGGTTCACCGCATGGTCACAGCTGACGCCCCTCACCTTCTCAATCTCCAGTCTGGTGATAGGCTGCTTGTAAGCTATGATGGAGAGCGTCTCCAACAGGGTATCGGTCAGTACAAACTTCTTCGGCGTCTTCGCAATTTTGATCAGATACTCGTACAGCTCGCTCTTCGTGCACATCTGCACCGCACTGTCAAAGGTGGTAAGGCCTATCCCCCTGTCTCCCTTCTGATAATCCGCCGCCATCTCCTCCAGAAGCTGTCTGGTTGTTTCTTTATCCTCCTCAATCACCGCCGCCAGTCTGTCAATTTCCACCGAATCGCCCATAGTGAATAAAATTGCCTCCAGAACTGCCTTTGCCTTCTTTTTTTCCATGCCTGTCCCCTCTTAAATCAATGTATCCCTCAGCTGACGCTTGTAAGCTGCAGCGGTTCACTGCCCGCGTTTTCCCGCGCTGTAATAATAATATCCGAAAAGGTATCCTCCTGCTCGATCCCGATGCGTCCCGTCTTAATCATCTCCAGAATCACCAGAAACGTCACGATGATTTCCATTTTGCTGGTCTGTTTTTCCAAAAGCCTGCGGAAACTGAACATCCTGTGGCTGCGCACATAGGCTTCCACATAGGCAGTCTTCAAATCCAGATCAATCTCGTCCTTCTCTATCTTTCCAAAGGTGCTTCTGACCGGGTCGATCTTGTCCACCTGCCGCTTCATCATCTGCTTGAATATTTCGTGGAGCTTATTCAGTGTCATGTCCCCGATCAGTTCCTCATAATCCACCGGCTGACGGTACTGTGCCACCTCATCCGGCAGGGTCGGTTTCTTGTAGAGGTTTCGCTCCGCATCCACCATGCGGTCCCGCAGCTCGTAAGACATATATTTGCACATCTTGTATTCCAACAGTTTCTCCACCAGTTCTGCCCGGGGGTCTTCCTCCTCCCCCTCCTCGTTCACTTCTTTTGGCAGAAGCATCCGGCACTTGATGTCGATCAGCGTGGCCGCCATGACGAGAAATTCGCTCATCACGTTCATATCCTCCGTCTCCATCTGCTTAATATAGTCCAGATACTGTTCTGTGATCTCCACAATGGGGATATCATAAATATCTACTTTATTCTTATCAATCAGGTGCAGAAGAAGATCCAAAGGACCCTCAAACACCTCCAGCTTTACAGGAATTGCCATAGCCTGTCCTCTCCAACAATCCAATATCATTTCTCCGGCTTTAAATCAATCACAATCAGTTCGCCCGGATTAAAAACTCTGACCGGGGGCGTATGGCTGCTCAATCCCCTGCTCAGAATCATCGTGCTTTTATCATTTGTAAACATGCCGCCGTCATATTTGGGAAACAGCGTGAGGGCCGGTGATAACACCCCGCCAAGAACCGGCAGTCTCATAATCCCCCCGTGCACATGCCCGGAAACCACCAGATCCGCCCCCCATTCTGCGTAAGCGTCAAAATACACCGGATTGTGGGCAATCAGCAGTTGAAATGCCTCCCGATCCGGCGTTCCCAGAAGTTTAGACAGATAAGACGGCTCCATCGGTCTCCGTCTGAAATGCCTGAAATACGCCCTGTCGATCTGTGCGCCGCAGACAGCAATATTGCACTCCGGCAGGTAAACTGTTTCATTGATTAACGGATCAATGCCCGCCCGTTTCAAGCCGGACATATAGCTATCATACATACCCGGGAAATCTTCGGGATAAAGGCCCAGACGGTACTCATGGTTTCCCATGCCGTAATAAATCCTGTATCTGGCGGCAAGCTTCTCCATCAGCGAGAGCGCATGTCCAAAATCCGCTCCCCCTACGGCTGTCAGCATGTCCCCCGCCACCAAAATCCCATCCGGCGCGGTCCCGTCAATCGCGGCAAGCAGTTTTTTGTTTCCCTTTCCGAAAGACTTATTATGTAAGTCTGCAAGGAGCACAAGTCTGCACGGCCTCGTGATCTTCTCCGACTTTATCTCGTAGACGACCTTTACAAACCGATTGCTGTCCCAAAATGCCACAGCAAGACATATGAAAACAACTGCGGCCGCGGCCGCCAAAATACTTTCTGCCATAATCCTCCCTGCCCGACGGAAACCTTCCAAAGCATGATGACTGCTCTGGAAGGCTTCTTTCTCTGTCTACGCACCCATATAGTGTATCATACCCCTTGTTTCGCCGCAATCTGTGAACTCCTGTTCTGTTTTTTCATCAGATACAGGCCCCACACCTTCTTGTAGTAGTCCTTGTACTGCGCCTTTTCCACCCCTTTTGCCGCCAGAATGGAGACACTTCCGATCCGCGTGCCGTTGAGTTTATATACCGCCTCACCGATGGCGTCTCCCTCCGCTATGGGAGCAGTCACGCTGCCCGGCAGGCTGATCTCCTTTTCGATCTCATTGATATTATTGCCCGCCGTGTCCAGATAGGAAAACGGCGCCTCGTAAACCAGATTCACCATATCTTCGATACCGCCCTCCACCTTCTGCGCCGGAAGGGGATCTTTGTTTTCATCCGTATACATCTGGCTCACGCTGTAACCGTAGCTCAAAAGCGACATGGCATCCTGAAATCTGGTTTTTGGATCCGGGGCCGCCATCACCACGGCAATCAGTTCCATGTCATCCTTGTTGGCCGTAGCGGACAGACAGTAAAGCGCTTTGGAAGTGGAACCCGTCTTTAATCCTGTCGTCCACTCGTACTGCTTCAACAGCTTATTGGTGCTGGAGAGCGTAAAGGTAGTCGTTCCCTGCGCGGTCTTATGCTCGATATCCTCCATCCAGATCGTCGTATAGTCAAACACCTCGGGATATTTCGTAATCAGTTCCCTGGACATAATCGCCACGTCCTTTGCCGAGGAATAGTGGCTGTCGGAATCCGTCAGACCACAGCAGTCCTCAAAATGGGTGTTCTGCATCCCCAGACTCTCCGCCTTCTCGTTCATCAGCTTCACAAACTCCGCTTCGCTCCCCGCTATGTACTCCGCCACCGCAACGCTGGCGTCATTGCCGCTGGCCACCGCGATGCATTTAATCATGGTCTGAAGCGTCTGTGTCTCGCCTTCCTCCAGAAACACCTGTGATCCACCCATTGACTTCGCGTAAGCGCTGGTGGTTACCTGATCTTCCAGATGAATCCTGCCGCTCTTTACATGTTCAAAGATAATCAGCAGCGTCATAATCTTGGTGATGCTGGCCGGACTTCTTCTCGTATCGGCATCCTGCTCACAGATCACCTGTCCCGTGGAAGCCTCCATCACAATGTAGGACGGCGTTTTCACCTCCGGCGCGGCATGGACCGGTATTGTCATCGCCCTGAATAAAGTCTCCGCCAAAAGTATGCCCATCAAAAGCCATACCATGATCCGCTTTCCTTTTTTCTGCAAACTAAGTCACCCCTACCATTCCTTCTGTACTATACATATTGGCGTGGGACAACGGATATACCGATAGAAATAATATAATTTTAAGAAACAGATGCGGACTCTTGTGTTATACTATTACACGGCAGTCAGCCGGAAGAAAGGATGTGCAGAGAAAATGAGTAAAACTTTATTGGCAGGATATTTCATATGGGGCGTTTTCTTCCTCATCCTGTTCTGTTTAAGACCAGGCTCTGTCCTTCACACCATAACCATAGAAGCAAAAAGCAGAAACGCCAGATGGCTGTCCCTTTTCACGCTGGCAATGACCATCCTTCTGTGCGTTCTTCCCATGAGCCTTTCCCCGTCTTACAACGGAGAAAAGCCGGATTATATGAATCAGTATGAACTTCTGACAGAATCCTTTCTGGAGGGGCATCTCTATATTGACTATGACGATATCGACCCAAAGCTTATTGCTCTGGATAACCCTTATGACCCTGAAGCGAGGGAGGCCGCTGACGTATCTTTTCACTGGGATCACGCCTTTTATAACGGGCACTATTACATGTACTTCGGTGTTGTCCCTGTGTTTCTTTTGTTTCTGCCATACCGTCTGCTCACAGGCATGAGTCTGACGACTTACCACGCCACGCAGATTTTCACAGCTCTGTTTATAGCAGGCGTTTTTTCTCTGTTTTATATGCTTGGAAAAACCTTTTTTAAAAAGCTCTCTCTCGGTCTGTACCTCACCTTATCAACGGCCTTCTCCGTGATCAGTGTCTGGTACGCCGTTTCCGCCCCCGCCCTGTACTGTACCGCCATTTCCGCAGCCGTATGCATGGAAATCTGGAGTTTCTTCTTTTTTATCCGCGCTGTGTTCGTATGCGAGACAGACAGGGTAAGCATCCGCTATGCCTTTTTCGGCAGTCTGACCGGCGCTCTCGCTTTTGGCTGCCGTCCTCCCATCGCCCTCGCCAATCTGTTCGTCCTGCCGCTTCTTGCAGTCTATCTGAAAAACCGAAAATTCACATTCCGCCTGGGAAAACAGCTACTTTTTGCCGCCTCCCCTTATGTGGCAGTGGGCGTCCTTCTCATGCTGTACAATTATGCCCGCTTTGACAATCCCTTTGAATTTGGACAGGCCTACCAGCTCACGATCGCCGACCAGAGCCATTACGGCAGTTTCTTTTACAGGTTTCAGCCTCTGAAAACCTTTGACAGCATCTGCAATTTTTTTGTAGGTTACACGCCGATGTCAGACCAGTTTCCCTTTGTCTCCTTCGACGGCATCCTGCTCAACTTCCCCATTCTGGCTCTTCCCTTCTTCGGCATTGCCTCTGAGGGCGTCCGCGGAGAAATGCGGGAACACAGGCTGACACGCTGCATCACGGCCCTATTCTGTATTCCTCTGCTGATTGCTTTCGCAGACGTCCTGTGGGCGCCTACCGTGCTGGAACGATACCATATGGACGTCTACTGGATCATCTGCCTGCTGTGCTTTCTCATCGCAGGGCTCTACTACCAGAATCTGGCCCCCAAAACAGCCAGAAGATTCAGCTGCCTTCTGTCCATTTGGGCTTTTCTGAACACCTGTAAGTGTGTTTTGCTCTTCCTTGTGCCCTATGACTATAATTTTACATTCTATTATGTACAGGCGCTGGAAAAGATCAGAAAGATCCTCATGCTTGGCCGCGGCGTCGGCCTGTACTGACGTGCGTAACGTAAAAACAGACCCGGAGCAGTTTCCGGGTCTGTTTCTCTGTTTAGTTATATTTGCGTTTTCTTGCCGCTTCGGACTTTTTCTTACGTCTTACGCTGGGCTTCTCGTAATGCTCGCGCTTACGAATCTCCTGCTGGATACCAGCTTTTGCACAGCTTCTTTTAAAGCGACGCAATGCGCTGTCCAAAGTCTCGTTTTCTTTTACGATTACGTTTGACATTTCCGCACCTGACCTCCCTTCAGTCCCAGAGTATTTCGACTGATTGGGTTATTTGCGTGTTCTCACACAATACAAATTATATCACATTTTAGTTCCGCGTCAACCGAAAATTGTAAATTTATTCTATTTTGTGTTTCTTTCTCCAGAAATCCGCACGACACACCAAAAATCCTATAAATGCCGCCGGCGATAAGAGTTCTGCCGCCCTCCAGTACAGGGGCTCTCTAAATTCCACCCGGATACCGCCTGCAAATCCAGACGGAACGGAAAGGGAAACACGATAGGAGGTTCCGGGGATCATTTGTATCGTTTCCCCGCTGTCTGTCACTGCCCGGTAACCTTTATAATACAGGACAGGCACCTCCACCTGCTGTGTCTGATCTGTCCTGTTTTCAAGACGAACCGCTACTGCCCCCGCCTCGCGCCCCCACGCTTCCAGACTGATATTCGTCTCGTCATATGTGGGCTGTTCCACATAGGCTGCCACATAATCAGACAGGGTGAAGGCTTCGCCCCGGTTGACAGGCAGGTATTCCCCGCCCATAACACTCTCCTGCTCCTCGGAGGACGCGCTCTGGGCTTTCATGGTCGACATGTTTCCGGCCTGATATACACGGTACGGCCGAGCGTCCTGCAGGCACTGCCCCATATAAAAGATCCCCTGCCACAGGGCCAGACCGGCCAGTACGCCCGCCACCGCCCTGCGCATATCGGGAGATACCTTTTCTTTCTTTAAAAACAGGCAAAACAGCCAGGAAAGCAGCAGGGCCGCAATCGTGAAAAACCGCCACAGGTATTGGATGCTCACAATGGGCATCTGGAATAGCGGCACCCTTTCCGCAATCCATGTATAAGGAAACAGGCAGGTGGCCATCCAGATACTTAAGAAAGAGAGCATTCCTGCCAGAAGCCCCGCCGTTTTGTCTTCCGTCCTTTCCTCTTTCCCGTATATGCCTGAAAGGAACCAGACCGCCGGAACCGCCAGAAGCGCGAGACCCACTGTCATGGGCATCTCCGACGCCATTCCTTCCGCCGTATGAAGAGAATGTCCAAACGGTTCAAAGCTCCCCATAAAGAGCTGCGCCACAAACGCGCCTGTCTGCTCGATGCGATAGGAACCATATTTCCCGGCATCGTTGATGACATAGGAACCGCTTGCCATATAATCCAGAAAGGGAACCAGAAACCAGGCATTTAAAAGCACTGTGGCCAAAACCGCCTTCCCTATGACGAGCAGCGTCCTTTTCCGAAACACCCTTTTCCACAGAATCACTGCCGATACAACGATAAAGAACGCTGTGATTTCCGTGGAAATCATATGGGAGAGAAAGATTCCCGTGCAGCCAGCCGCAATGGTGATCCAGCTGTCCCTGTGCCGTTTCGTATCTTCCGGCAGTGTGTAAAGCTTCCACAGCCCATACAGCACAAGCGGCATAAAAGTCATTGCCGTATACTCTCCCACCGCCGCCCGCGTGTAAATACAGGTAAGACGGTATATGTTCAGAGAATAGAGAACGGTACAGGCCATCCCGATTTTGGGCCGGCTCATTTTGGAGAAGGAGTAGTAGGAAATACCCACGGTAAGTATGTGGATCATTACCACATAGCATTTATATGCCGCCTGAACCGACACGCCGCAATATCTGAGCAGAGCCGGAAAATACAGAAAGAAATCCCCGTAAAACACGGAGGCGGCATACCCGTGGCCATTCAGCCATCCCGGCTGGATCCGCACCGGGAACATGCCGTTTTCCAGTCCTTCCCGGATGCCCTCAATCCGCATCAGATGAAAATACAGGTCGTGGGAATTTAAAAACAGATAATCCGCCGCAAGGGGAATGCTGCAGACTCCCGCCAAAAGAATAAGCCCGCGGTAAGACATCCCTTCCGCGCCGGCAGGAAAAATCCGCCCTCCCCGCCTGCGTACCCGGATCCCATAAAGGATGCCGTCAAAGGCCAACAAAAAAACTGCGATCCGAAGCAGAAAATTTCTCACGGCACAGTCCGCATAGCCAATATGTATGTTTCTTAGCAGAAGATAGTCCCCCTCCTGCATATCCTCCAAAAACAATCCTCTCATCTGCAGGGGCCTGTCCCCGTAAGTCACCCTGAAGTCACAGGAAACCGTGCCGCTTTCGGACAGGGGAATATCGCCGCTGACCTCGCTGTGGTAACGGCTCCCCGGATGTACCACTCTTAATTTTGCATCCCCGGCCGCCTCTGCCTGCGCCGTCAGCGTATACATGCCCTTCGGGAGTGTAAATTCGGGCGTAGCCAGATAGCGTAACTCAGAGGAGCGGTCCATATAAAATGCCGCCTCCCCGGAATCGTCAACCAGCTCTTCCTGCATGTAGGTTAACTCTACGGCCTCCCGCCCCTTATAAAAAATACCGGCGATGACTAAGAGAGCCGTTTCCACTAAGATAATGATAAACCAAATCTTTTTTTCAAAACTGCCCTCTTTCATCATACCCGGTATTCTAAACCTTTCTTCTCTTTCACGCGTCAAGCTGCTTCTGTTGTTTTAAGGTCTGATTTTTTTGGATGACTGACGCTGTTCAATCTGCTCTTCCAGCGCTTTCACGCAGGCATTCACAGCCTTGCCCATGCCTGCCGGGTTCTTTCCTCCCGCCTGCGCCATATTGGGACGGCCGCCGCCGCCTCCTCCCACGAAGACTGCAATTTCTTTGATCAGATTGCCCGCGTGAGCACCCTTCGCTATCGCGCCGTCAGTTGCCATAGCGATCAGATTCACCTTCCCCTCCTTCTCAGAAACCAGCACAACTACGCCCTCACCCAGTTTCTCCTTGAGCTGGTCGCCAAGTTCGCGCAGACCGTTCATGTCCACGCCCGACACCTTAGACGCCAGAAGCTGTATGCCGTTCACATCCTGCACCTGATCCATCACATCGCCCAGAGCGTCCTTGGCTGCCTTGCTCTTCAACGCTTCGTTCTCACTCTGCAGCGCTTTCATCTCCGCCATCAGATGCTCACACCGCTCCACCAGATTGGCGGGATTGGTCTTTAACGTCTTCGCTGCCGCGTTCAGCTCCTCTTCCAGTTTCTCGTAATAGGCCGTCACATTGCTGCCCGTCACCGCTTCAATACGGCGCACACCTGCCGCCACGCCGGACTCTGACAGAATCTTAAAGGAGCCGATGGTTCCTGTGGATTTCACATGGGTACCGCCGCACAGCTCTTTGGAGAAATCACCCATCTCCACAACGCGCACCGTCTCCCCGTACTTTTCACCGAAAAGCGCCATTGCGCCGGACTGTTTGGCCTCCTCTATGGTCATAACCTTCGTCTCTACTGCAATATTTTCCGCAATCTTTTCATTGACGATTCTCTCAACCTTCTTCAGCTCCTCCGCCGTCATCGCTGCAGAATGGGAGAAATCGAAACGGGTTCTCTCCCCATCCTGGTAGGAGCCGGCCTGCTCCACATGACTGCCAAGCACTTCCCGCAGGGCTTTCTGCAGAAGGTGGGTTGCACTGTGGTTTTTACAGGTACTGCCTCTTCTCACAGGATCCACCGACAAAATGACGGTATCGCCTGTCTGTATCCTGCCCTGGGTCACTCTGCCGATATGTCCCACCTTGCCGCCCAGCAGCTTGATGGTGTTCTCCACCTGAAATTCCCCGTCTCCTGTGGAAATCATACCGATATCGCCTTCCTGGCCGCCCATAGTGGCATAGAAAGGGGTCTGCTCCACAATCACCGTGCCGACATCGCCGTCTGCCAGTTCCTCCACCAGCTCCGTCTCGGTCGTAAGCACCGTGATTTTGGAATCATATGTCAGCTTGTCATATCCTACAAACTCGGTGGTAATGGAAGGGTCAATGGATTCATACACGGTCACGTCCGCACCCATGTAGTTGGTCACCTTGCGGGCCTTGCGGGCCTTTTCCTTCTGCTCCTGCATACATGCCGCAAAGCCTTCCTCGTCCACCGTAAAGCCTTTTTCTTCCAAAATTTCTCTGGTCAGATCCAGCGGGAAGCCGAAAGTGTCATAGAGCTTAAAGGCATCCGCGCCGCCAAGCTGCTTTTTGTCATCCTTCTCCACCGCCTCTGTCATCTCGTTTAAAATACTTAAGCCCTGATCGATGGTCTTATTAAACTTGCTCTCCTCCTGCTTAAGCACGTTGAAGATAAAGTCTTTCTTCTCCTCAAGCTCCGGGTATCCGTCCTTGGAGCCCTCAATCACCGTTCCTGCCAGATTGGCGAGGAACATATCCTTGATGCCAAGCTTTCTGCCCTGTCTCGCCGCACGGCGGATGATCCGGCGGAGCACATAACCGCGTCCCTCATTGGAAGGCATAATGCCGTCCGAGATCATAAAAGTTGCGGAACGGATATGGTCTGTGATAATACGGATGGATACATCCGTGTCATAATCTTTCTTATATTCCACGCCTGCAATTTCACATACGGTTGTGCGCAGTGCAAACACCGTGTCCACATCGAAAATGGAATCCACATCCTGCACCACGGAGGCCAGTCTCTCCAGACCCATGCCGGTGTCGATGTTCTTCTGCTCAAGCTCCGAGTAATTCCCCTTGCCGTCGTTATCGAACTGGGTGAACACGTTGTTCCAGATTTCCATGTAGCGGTCGCAGTCGCAGCCTACCGTACAGCCGGGCTTCCCACAGCCGTACCTTTCGCCCCTGTCATAATAAATTTCAGAACAGGGACCGCAAGGGCCGGAACCATGCTCCCAGAAATTGTCCGCCTTACCAAAACGGAAAATCCGCTCCGGGGCAATGCCCATCTCCCGGCTCCAGATATCAAAAGCTTCATCGTCGTTCTCATAGACAGAAGGATACAGCCGGTCCGCGGGCAGCCCAACTACCCTCGTCAAAAACTCCCAGCTCCAGGCGATGGCCTCCCTCTTAAAATAATCTCCGAAAGAGAAATTGCCGAGCATCTCAAAAAAAGTGCCGTGTCTTGCCGTTTTTCCCACATTCTCCAGATCCCCGGTACGGATACATTTCTGGCAGGTGGTGACGCGCCTTTTGGGCGGAATTTCCTGTCCCGTAAAATAGGGCTTGAGCGGCGCCATACCGGAATTAATCAGAAGCAGGCTGTTGTCGTTGTGGGGCACCAGCGAAAAGCTTTTCATCTTCAAATGCCCCTTGCTCTCAAAAAAGTCAAGAAACATCCTGCGCAGTTCATTTACACCATATGCTTTCATCGTTCTCTTATCCTCCTATGTGGTTTTGAAAGCTGATTGCTCCGTGCTGCGCACTCCCGCAATCACCGCCGTATTCGCAATCCGAGCTGCCGCTCTACTTGCTCATACCGGCTTGTCCGTCCAATGTCTAAGCGTCTGTGCAAGTAAACTTGCCCATCCGCTCAGCCGCTGTCCTGGACTTTCAAAAGGTAAATTTATCCGCAAAATAAGCGTCCAGCTTGGCAATGGCAATTCGCTCCTGTTCCATAGAATCGCGGAAACGCACGGTCACACAGCCATCCGTCTCGGAGTCAAAATCGTATGTAACGCAAAACGGCGTACCGATCTCGTCCTGTCTGCGGTATCTCTTACCGATATTTCCCCTGTCATCAAACTCACAGTTGTACTTTTTGGATAACTGAGCAAAAATCTTTTCCGCACCCTCGTTCAGCTTCTTGGAAAGAGGCAGCACGCCGATCTTCACAGGCGCCAGCGCCGGGTGGAAGTGCAGTACGGTACGCACATCGCCCTCACCAATCTCCTCCTCGTCATACGCGCCGCAGAGCACTGCAAGGAAGAGTCTCTCCACACCGAGGGAAGGCTCTATCACATAAGGAATATATTTCTCGTTCTTCGTGTCATCAAAGTAAGTCAGATCCTGGCCGGATGTATTCTGATGCTGGGTCAGGTCATAGTCCGTCCTGTCTGCAATGCCCCACAGCTCGCCCCAGCCGAAGGGGAACAGGAACTCGATATCCGTAGTTGCCTTGGAGTAGAAGGAAAGCTCCTCCGGGTCATGGTCACGGACTCTCATCTCCTCCTCTTTCATGCCAAGGCTTTTTAAGAAGTCAATACAATACTTTTTCCAGTAAGCAAACCACTCAAGATCTGTATCCGGCTCACAGAAAAACTCCATCTCCATCTGCTCAAACTCACGCACACGGAAGATAAAGTTGCCGGGCGTAATCTCATTGCGGAAGGACTTGCCCACCTGACAGATGCCGAAGGGAATCTTCTTGCGGGAAGTTCTCTGTACATTCTTGAAGTTGACAAAGATACCCTGCGCTGTTTCAGGACGCAGGTAAACCGTATTCTTGGCATCCTCGGTGACGCCCTGGAACGTCTTGAACATCAGGTTAAACTGTCTGATATCGGTAAAATTATGTTTGCCGCATGTGGGGCAGGGAATGTTATGTTCCTCGATAAAGTCCTTCATCTCCTGCTGACTCCAGCCGTCCACAGAGGAATCCAGTGTCATGCCGTTCTCCGCCACATAATCCTCAATGATCTTATCCGCGCGGAATCTCTCATGGCACTCCTTACAGTCCATAAGAGGGTCGGAAAAGCTGCCCAGATGACCGCTGGCTACCCATGTCTGGGGATTCATCAGAATCGCACAGTCCACGCCCACGTTGTAGGGACTCTCCATGACAAACTTCTGCCACCACGCCTTCTTTATGTTATTTTTCAGCTCCACACCCAGATTACCGAAATCCCATGTATTCGCCAATCCGCCGTAAATCTCAGAACCGGGATACACGAATCCTCTCGCCTTCGATAACGCTACAATTTTTTCCATTGTTTTTTCCATTCTGCCTGTTTCCTCCATTCTGATTTCTCGTCCTTGAACGGAGAATGCCGTTTTTCATGCATTCTCCCGCGTGAGACTTCGTGCTTCTTTGCGTCCTGTCCTATGGCGGGACGTCTGTTAGAAGCGCTTCTCACGCTGTTATTCGTATATGATATAGGAGAGTGAAGTCGTATCTTCCTCCTCCTGATTACTGATCTTCACGCTCTTTTTCCCCACAAAAGTAAGCTCCTGTCCGCTATGTGCGCTCTGGTTGATATAGAGCGTTCTACCGGGCAGATTGACAAGCATCTCCTCCCCGCTTCTTGTCTCCAAAATGAGCATCTGCTTCTTATCCCACTCTTCGATATAGCCGACCTCCGCCGCCTTTCCCTCTATTGAGACAAAGGGCACAGCCTCCAGCTCATAACCATCATCTGCCGCGCCGGCAAGCGTCCCCACATACAGAACTCTATTGTTAAATCCACTGTAATCCTCCGGCGATGCATAGACAAAATCCAGCGCTATTGTACCGTTCTTCTCCTCCGTCGCCTCCAGAGACACCTTCTTCTCCCCATTTTCCGCACAGTATTCTTCCACCCGCCCGGCAGCAAAACTCTCCAGATCCGCGATTTCGATCTGATAGTAGTTCTGATCCGCCTGCCCGACAATCCGATGTATGATTTCCCCTTCTTTGCCGAAAGACAACGTATTTATTTCCGGCGCCTGGTCCGTCCCGCATCCGGCAAGATGCAGCGACATAACTGCCAAAGTCAGTATGATTGCTACCCTTCGCATATCTTTCCTCTCTATAAATAATTATTTCACTCCGCTGCCTTCGCCGCCGTGCACATTCGCAATCCGCTGCTTCGCCGTTACTTGCTCATGTCGGGCTTTCGCCCTATAAATTTCAGCCGTCACATGCATCCGAAAGCAAGCTTTCGTCTGTCAGTGCCAGCAGAAATTTGCACGGCTCAATCATGTTCCATCATACAAGATATTCTCCACAATTTCAAGACTTTTAAACGGGCGGTCGACATATCGGCGGCGGTAGTCATCGGCGATTTCTTTCAACTGCGCGAGAACAAGCGGCGTCACGGTGAAAGTGTAGAGTTTTTCAACCGTGGTTTCCATGATATAATTGACCGCGTAACAGGTAGATTCCTCCCATACCCCCTCCTTTGGCATACCCGGGAACTCCCCGCTTAGCACCATAGCCTTCATTTCAAATATGTACCGCACCAGCGCATTGGAAAGTCCCTCGTGCATAAGTGCACGCAGGGACTGGTAGAGGAGCTTCAGCATCTCCTTCTCATCATTGTTCTCTCTCGTGTAATAATCCATGACTTCAAGAAAGTACATACCGTAAAAAGCGCCCTCATAATCTTCCCGAAGTCCTTCAAAATAATTCGTAACCTCAGCCTCCATCACATTGTAGGAGGTTCTTCCCTCATATAGCTTAAACGTGCCAAAACAGAACGGGTTGGTTGCCGCCAGAAGCTTGCTGTTCTGTTTTCTGGCTCCTCTGGCGAAGGCTGAGATCTTTCCCCTCTCCTTTGTCAAAAGTACAACCCTTCTGTCAAAATCATTCATCGGTTCAGCCTTTAAAACCATCCCCGTAATCTCTGTAATCCCCTGCATGAGAACGCTCCTCTGACTGCTCGGTCCCTTCCCGCTCCTCTTGTCTTGCCGCATCTTTATAGGCCAGAAAATCCTCGATTTTCCCCGTTGCCATAAACTGCTCCCAGTAATTTAATCCCTTCATCTTACGCCCCCTGATCCTTTATCAATCACAACACTTAGGGTTCGCAGATTTGTATGATTCTATTCTGTATCGCCGGGATTATAACCAAAATTTTTGAGCAGATAATCGCTGTCCCGCCAGTCCTTTTTTACCCGCACCCAGAGCTTTAAATTCACCTGATTTTCCACCAGCTCCTCGATATCCCTGCGCGCCAGGGAACCGATCTTTTTCAGCATCGCTCCCTGTTTCCCTATGATAATTCCCTTGTGGGAATCTTTCTCGCAGACAATGGTGGCCTCTATGTCCACAAGCTTCTTTTTAAACTTCATCTGCTCGATGGTGACGGCGATGCCGTGGGGAATCTCCTCCTCCAGACACCGCAGCGCTTTCTCGCGGATCAGTTCCGCCACAATCTGCCGCACCGGCTGATCTGTCACCGTGTCTTCATCATAAAACGGTTCCCCGTAAGGCAGATACTTCATAATACAGTCGATCAGTATCTGCATCCCATCTTTTTTCAGCGCGGATACCGGCACAATCTCCGCAAAATCAAGTTCTTTTCTGTAAGCGTCGATGTAGGTGAGAAGCATCTCCTTCTTCACCGTATCAATCTTGTTAATCACAAGAATAACAGGTGTTTTTGTTTTCTTCAGCTCCTCGATGATATGTTTCTCTCCCGCCCCTATGTAGTCTGACGGCTCCACCAGCCAGAGAATCACATCCACTTCGGACAACGTCCGCTCTGCCGCATCCACCATGTAATCACCCAGCTTATTCTTTGCCTTATGGATGCCCGGCGTATCCAGAAACACGATCTGTCCTTCCTCACAGGTGTATACGGTCCTGATCCTGTTTCTGGTCGTCTGCGGTTTTTTTGATGTAATAGCGATCTTCTGCCCGATCAACGCGTTCATCAGCGTGGATTTTCCCACATTCGGCCTGCCGATCAGTGTGGCAAAGCCGGATTTCAGCTTCTGATTGTCCTGTCCGCTGCTCAGCATTCCCTCTTCCATATCCGTCTTCTGTTCCTTTTCCCTGTTATTATCAATATCACCCGTCATTTTATTCATCCTGCTCTCTCTGTTCTCTCTGCTCTCCGTCTGCATCCTGTTCTGCATCAGTTTTCCGCTCTATGCCCGCCTGCTCCGCACCTTCCTTCTGATTCTTTTCGGACGCTTTTTCCTCCCTGTGTCTGCTCCAGACTTCCCGGACCATCTTTGCCAGTCTGCTGTGTCTCTCCCGCATTCTGCCCGCATAACGGCTTCTGATAAACCGTTTGATCATAGAGCGCAGAATAAGTATGATGACCGCAATTGAAACCAGTCCCACAACAATATAGGGAATGTCGATCACCAAACCGATGGCAAAGTTCTGAATGCCGAAACCGATATCTTCCAGACTCTTCACAAAGCCGCTCTCAATCCGCTGCCATACGGTAGCCTCCTGTGGTGCAGAATACTTGCGCACCTCCGTTAAGGCAAGCTCTACCGTGCTGTAGTCGATCTGATTGTCATAGGTTCGAAGCTGAGACTCCATGCTCTCCAACTGGTAACGCACCTCGGAAAGCCGTGCCTCGATGGCGATGATATCCTCCACCGTCTCCGCCTTCTCCATCAGCGCAAGCAGCTTCTCCTGCTCTGTGAGAAGCGCTTTCTTGTGGCTCTCCAGATCCACATACTGTAAGGTGACATCCTCCACGTTCTCGGAACGGCTGGTTATATTGGTCTGCTCTCCCACCTGTGCCAGAAAACCGTCCAGCTTCTCCTTGGGTATCCGCGCCGTCACATTGGCACAGCGCTGCTTTACCCTCTGGTCCTCCACATAATAGCTGTTCACATCATAGACCGAAATACTCTCTATGTAGCCGCCAAGCGCCTCCACCTGCTTTTGCATTCCCGGCACAAAGGTGTCAAAATCCTCCGTCTCCGCCAGGATGTTCACGGTCTTAATCAGCTTGCGTGAGGTTTCCGGCGCAGCCACTGCGCCCTGTCCCCCGCCTTCCTGCACATATGTCTCCTCCGCCGCCGCGGCCTCATCCGCCATATCATAAGAAGCAGACTTGGCGCCGCTGCTTAAAACCGCACCGTCGTCATAAGCCGCACTATCGTAAGCATATTCTTCCGAGGCAGCCGCAGGTGCCGCGGCTCCCGTCTCAGAATATGTGGATTTAGATCCGCCGCAGGCAGTGATAACATATGCTATTATTAAAAGCACCGGCACAAACCGCAGTCTGACTCTCCTGTTCCTGTTTGCAACGTTCCCGCTCATCCCACTTTTCCTGCTCATCATTTTTTCCTCCCTTTCCCGCTAAGCATTTCTTGCCGATCAACAGTCTCTACATAACATACCTTTGAAGGAAAGAAAAAGTTGCATCTTTTTAAAATATCATGTGTTTTTTAATGCGTCAGATATTCCACGGAGCCAAAGATGTCCTTCTGTTCCTTGATCTTCTCCTCATTTCCCACTACGCACAGACAGTCATCCTCCATGAAAGCACGGATATGCGCCGCCAGTTTTCTGATCGTCCCTGCGTCAGTGGAGAGCAGTTCATCGCGCTCCTGCTGGGCTCTCTCAAAGGTAAAGCCCGTCATATAACCGGCCAGGGAATAATTTCCCCTCGCTGCCGGCGTAAGCGGCATATCCATTGCACTGACCGCCCCTATGATATACTGTGTCATGGTGCGCTCGTCAGCCTCAAAAGCTTCCACGAAATCCGCCGCCTTCTCATAGGTTTCAATTGTCTTCTCCAGATTGGGATCACGATAGGAGACAAAATAGCTTTCCCCGGTCTTCCCAAACTGACACATGCAGCCGTAGGCGCCGCCCTTGACGCGCACCTGCATCCACAGATACTCATAACTCATCAAAACCTTGAGAACCCGGAGCGCTCCCGTGTAGGAAAATCCCTTCTTCGCGTAGTTGCCTGCCCGGCAGACATACTGAATCTGGGCGGAGCTCATCAGTCCCTCGTTCTTTTTCACGGGCTGCGGCACATACGGTTTCCCTTCCACCGGCTCCCTGTGAAGCTTCAACTTTAACGCTTCGATCAGCGGCTCAATCCCCGCAAGCCCTTCCCGCTGTGCCGTATAATCCACCATCAGATTCTCCGGCCGGAAAATACAGTGCACCAGCCGCTCCATGTTGGCGGAAAGTTCCTCCTTTTTCCCTTCAAAGTCTTTCTCAAGCCCTTCCAGCAAACGGTAGAACGAAAGACCGTTCACCTGATCCATCAGATGCGCCTGTTTCGACAGATAAGATAACGCCTGTCCTGCCGCCAGGGAATGCCCCGCGGACATCATCTGCGCCTGTTTGTCGGAGCGGTTCTCGGCCACCAGCTCAAAAAGCCTCTTCGCGTCTGTATAGACCGATTCAGTCAATATCTCTGCCGCCAGATCAAATGCTTTCGGAAGGTTCTCATACAGCGTCTTTACCTTCAGATCAAAGGTCAGTTTATAATCAGACAGGTCATCCGCATTTGTGTAAACGTTTACCGCCGGCGCAATCCCGCCGGTCTGCAGATGAATCTCATGGTACAGTTCACTGTAGGAACGCTTTTCGGTGTCCACCAGACCGAGCATCACCTGCAAAAGGCCCACATAGGGGAACAATTCCTCCGGCACCTGCCTCAGATCAAAGAGAAAGCGCAGATAACCGATGCCATTCGTATAGATCTCGTGGTACAGAAGCGTCGTATCGTTCACCCGAAGCTCCTCATTGCAGTAAGGTCTTGCCTTTTTCCCGATATCCTCCCTGGCAAGAAGCGGGATCTTTTTCAGATCCTCCTCCCTGTCCGGCTCCTCCTGATAGTCGGCAAGCGCCTTCGTCTCCGCCACAATTCCGGCAATCTCCTCCTGCGTCATCGCCGCCTTCTTCGCCGCAAGGCGGGCCGCCAGCGCCTTATCCCGTTTTCCTGTAAGCCCTTTCACAGGACGCACCACCACAACGCTCTTGTGGGTGTTTTCCAGCAGAAGATCCCTCAACATCTCCTCATAGTAAGCCGTCGAAACCTCCCCCTTCAGGGCTTTGTAAGTCTCGTCCAGCTCCAGATAGTCAAAAGGCTTCCCATCATCATAAAGCCAGGTCTCAAACATCTGCAGGCCGTACATCAGCCCCTTCGGGTAGGAACCGTAATCCGCCTCCCGGTATCTGAACTCATCGTGGTTCAAAGCCGCTCTCAGCGCCTTCTTCTCCACGCCGTCCTCAAAAAGACTCTGAAGGGTCTGTTCAATCAGCTTGACGAAGGCTTCCCTCTGGTCTCCCTCCGCATTTTTCGCCACAATGGAAAAATAGGGCTGTTTCACGTCCGCCTCGTAAAAACTGCTGATATCCGTACCGATTCCGGCATCCAGAAGCGCCTTTCTGACAGGCGCGCCGGGTGCGCCTACCACCGCGTCCGCAAGCGCCTGAAATCCCACGCTCACCTTTCGATCCAGATTTTCTCCGAGAGAGACATTGTAGGAAAGATAGGTGTTCCCCTCCTCAGGTTCGCTCTCCATGATCGGGTATTCCTTCTCCACAAGCGCCATCTCCTGGAACGGCGGCTCTGCGGCCGGGGCGGAATCCACCGAAAGCGCCTCGTATCTGGACAGATACTCCCTGTCAAGATAGGCAAGCCGCTCCTCCATATCCATATCCCCATAGAGATAGATATAACTGTTGGAGGGATGATAATATTTCTGATGAAAAGCCAGAAAATCCTCGTAAGTGAGCTCCGGAATCACGTCCGGGTCTCCCCCCGACTCCACCGCATAGGAGGTATGGGGATAAAGGGAGTTCATAATCTCCCGGTACAGCACATCATCCGGGGAGGAAAAAGCCCCCTTCATTTCATTGTAGACCACGCCGTTGATCGTCAGCTCATCGTCCGCGCTCTCCAATTCGTAGTGCCACCCCTCCTGTCTGAAAATTTTCTCCTCGTGATAAATATTCGGATGAAGCACTGCGTCCAGATACACGTCCATCAGATTCTTAAAATCCTTGTTGTTGCAGCTCGCCACAGGATAAACCGTCTTATCGGGATAAGTCATGGCATTTAAGAACGTGTTTAAAGACCCTTTGGCAAGCTCGATGAAAGGGTCTTTGACCGGGTATTTCTCAGATCCGCACAACACCGTGTGCTCGATGATATGCGCCACCCCCGTGCTGTCCTTTGGCGGCGTGCGGAAACCGATATAGAACACCTTGTTTTCATCATCATTGGAAAGAAGCGCCACCCGCGCCCCTGTTTTATTATGTTTCAAAAGATAGCCGTCCGACTTAAGCTCCTCAATCCGCTGTTTCGAAATGACGGTATACGCCTGTAAGTTTTCTAAATTCATTTATGCTCCTCTCTCTACCTCATGCAAAATTAATATTCATTATACTCTATTTCTTTATTTTTATCTATAGTTTCCCGAAAACACCGACCTCCACGCGCTCCTTCCCTTTCCTGCTCACGCCTGTCTGACCGTAGAAAATAAATTTCCCGAATCCGCGCACGGTGACAGCGTCCTCCGCTTTCAACTGACAGGAAAGGTTCTGCGTCTGTATGCCGTTTATAAAAATACGACCGTTATTAAATAAATCCCTGCTCTCTTCCCTGGATAAATTGTACACCTTGGAAATCACGCCGTCGGCCCTTGGGGACGCCACCGTCACCGAAACCCGTTCCGGCTCTGCCTGTTCCAGCACGGTTTCCCCTTCCGCCCGCTTACAGACGACATTCGTATGCCTCACCCTGTCCAGATTTTCCGCAATATAATCCGCGATGTTTTCATGGCAGAAAAGCAGGGCGCCCTTCTCTCTCACGAAAAAATCACCCACCACATCGCGCTCAATTCCCAGATTCATCACCGCGCCGAGAAAATCCCTGTGAGTCAGGTTTTCCGCAAACTTAGGAGTCCTTGGCAGAATCTCCATGCGCACAATGGGAAACGCTTCCTCGTAGCCCGGATCGCCGAATCGGATGATCTTTCTCTCGCACAGCGGCGCACCGCCCTCCATCCTGACCCCCGCGTAGGAAACCTCCCGCTCCACCGCGTAGTATGCCTGCTGTTCTGCCAGCCCCAGAAAGGGCGTGTATGTATATATGCTGCGGGTATACGACTTATCCGCCAGCTCAATCAGCCTCTTTTTTAACTGCTGTATGTCCTTTTCGTCCGTGACCGCCATATTTTCTCCTCCAAAATGAATCCACATTTTTGATCTGTTCCAGCCAATGCGCCTTTGGGTCACATGTAAATACCGTTACGACCCGCTCGACTGGTAATGCCTGACGCCGAATCGCCACAGCGCATAGGACGGCAGCAGAAACCAGACCGCCAGCAGCGGGACAAAGATCAAAAACAGGCTGCTGTCCCTGTCCAGAATATATAAAAGCGGATAATATTGTATCAGCGCATAGGGGATGAGAAAGGTTGTCACAAGCAGCGTCTTCTTCCCGTAGATGCTGACCGGGTATTTCCCGTACTCCCTCGCCCCGTCCGTGAGGACGTTCATAAACTCCAATCCCTCCAGTGTAAAAAAGCACAGCGCGGCATGAATCAGAAACAGCCCTGAGAAAACGGCACATCCTCCAATCAGCATAAAAATAACTGTCGTAATTTTAAGAGGATTCCACTCCACGCTGCATCGGGATACCCCGTAACAGAACATAACCACCGCCTGCAGCATCCTGCCGATTCTCGTCAGCTCAAACTTGCTTCCCAGCACCTGCAATATCTCATTCCGGGGGCGTACCAGCACCTGATCAAAACTGCCAGTGCGCACCATTTCCGGGAAAAGATCGAACCCTCTGGCAAGCATTTCCGCCAGGGAAAATTCCAGAAGCACCACGGAAAAACAGAGCAGCACCTCGCTGTAGGTGAACCCACCCACCGACTGAAACCGCCGGAACATAAAATAAATCCCGAGAAACACGTTAAAGGACACCAGAAACTGCCCCAGGGCCGTCAGAAAAAAGGAAGTCTTATACTGCATCGCGCTTCTTACATTGATCGACAAATAATGCCCATATAGCCTGACGGCGCCTTTCCGTTTTAACAGCATCGCCTCATCCTCCCTGTATCGTCGCTTTCTTTTCCGCCGCCCGGAACAGACCACTCCCCAGCAGGATCAGCACAGCCAGCCAGATTACCTGCAAAACAACCGCCCGCTCCGTCTCCGCACCTGTCATACTGCCGCTGTAAATCCGCAGAGGCACATTCTGCATGGATGCAAACGGCAAAAGCTCCAAAACCCTCTGCCACTTTGGCGGAAAAAACGGCAGGGGAATGATTGCGCCCGCAAAAAAATCGGCCATTGAGGTAAATACAATCCGCACCCCCTGCGGCGAAAGCGTAAAAAAAGTGGACACATACACAAACATGGAAAAGGCCACCGTCACCAGCAGCCCCAGTATCAATGTAATCAGAAACAATCCGAAATGCCATGCCGACGCCGGTTTTGCTATCCCGTAAGGCTTCGGAAGGATGGCTGCTGCAATTAAGATGGGGAAACACCGCAGCACCGCGCGGGAAACCCTGGCCGCCGCACTCTGGGAAAACCACATATTATAAATTCTAATCGGCCTGCACAGCGAATAGGAAATATTACCCCTTGCTATTGCATCAAAGATATCATTATCCATCATCCATGTGGCGAACAATGCCAGAAACGCCTGCTGCATCCAAATGTAGGAGGCCGTTGCGGAAATGGTCATGGGAAACGCCTCGGCTTGCGCCTGAAAAAATGCCTGAAATACCATAATCTCCAGGAATCCCCACGCAAACTGCGTCACCATTCCGGCCAATGCGGCGGTGCGGTACTGTAAGCCCTGCATAAAGCTCAACCGAAAAAAGGATAAATATTTGTGCATCTTCATCTCCATTCATTTCTCACGCTACTCTATGTCATAGGCCCGGTAAAGTCCGGCCACCGTCTCGTCAATGCCCGCATCGCTCCTCTTAATATCCTCCAGCGTCCCGTCCAGCAAAATCTTTCCTTTTCCGATCAGAATGATTCGCTGAGACAGCGCCTCTATATCCTGCATATCGTGCGTTGTCAGAATCACCGTCGTTTTATGCAGTTCGTTCTGTTTTTTTATAAATTCCCGGACGGCGATTTTGGAAACCGCATCCAGTCCGATGGTAGGCTCATCCAAAAATAAAATGCGCGGGCTGTGCAGCAGGGAAGCCGCAATTTCGCACCGCATCCTCTGCCCCAAAGACAACTGCCTTACGGGGGAGCGCAGCAGCTCCGTCAGATTCAGCAGCTCCGTCAGCTCTTCCAGATTGTTACGGTAAGCTGCTTTTGGAATCGAATAAATATCTTTTAACAACTCAAAGGAATCGATCACAGGGACATCCCACCAGAGCTGCGACCGCTGCCCGAACACAACGCCGATTCCCTTCACATGTTCCATTCGGTTTTTGTGCGGGATTCTGCCATCCACCATCACAGTGCCGCTATCCGGCGTCAAGATACCGCTCAAAATTTTGATGGTGGAGCTTTTTCCCGCACCGTTTGGCCCGATATAGCCCACCATCTCCCCATCGCGGATCTGAAAGGAAACGTCAGAAAGCGCATGGATCACCTCATACTCCCGGCGAAACAGCGCTTTAAAAGCCTCGCCGAATCCCGCGTTTCTCTTTGCAATTTTATAGGATTTGCATACATGCTCCACAGTAATCATTGGGTTTTCCTCCGAATATTCATATTACCACACAGCAAAAAAACCGGCAAGGAAATTACTTTCCTGCGTTTCCGCAGCTTTATCCACAAAACGGCGGTTCTACGAATATCTGCATAAACAACTTTCAAAGACATGCGCACAAAAAATCGAGCGTCGGCACGCTCGATTCAGAGAATGCTTCGCATTCTCCCTAAATGG